>JAUNJY010000084.1 GCA_030535455.1 bacterium | reverse complement strand
GTTCAGTTATCAATGTTCTGTTTGTCGTTCTTGTCGAAGCGACTTGTTTAGTATATCACTATAAAAAGACACTGTCAACGGTTTTTTCATCTTTTTTTCAAAAATTTCGACAATTCGCATAATTGTATCAATAATTCCTTTTTGTGCTGTTGACTACCTTCTATAATCTTAGGATGTACCGTGCACTTATATAATATTCATACTATTTACACAATAATATATTTTTAATAGCCTTTCCTAAAATAACCGGATATAATAGTATATGTATATCGTTTATATTACCAATACATTTTAAATCAGAAAGGGAACACTATGCAAAAACTAAATAACAAAGAGACTATCCTCTTATATAATATAAAAAACAAACCATATGCTCCTAAGTTAAAAGCTATTCTATTACGCTTAGGTATCCGTATCAAAGTAATCAATCAAGAACAATATCATTTGCCAATCAAAGATCTCTTATCCTCAAACGCTTCTGCTGCAACTGTGGATACAACACCTACCGGCCAGCCCCCTGCTGCCTTCGAGGATGAAATGATGGTTATGGCAGGGCTAACAAATGCGCGATTAGATATTTTTCTAGCTTCACTTAGAAAAGAGGGAATTCGCATTCCTCTAAAAGCAATCTTAACACCACATAACAGTACTTGGACCTCTTTTGCTTTACATGATGAGTTAGTACTTGAACATGCTAAGATGCAAGAATTGCAAAAATAAAGGAAGTGGGCAATGCCCACTTCCTTTATTTTTTTACAGCCTTTGTTGGTGTTGCTGGATATTTGCTTGAATTAAAATCATGTGAGTTACTATGATTTTTAGAATAGTTTAATAACCAGCTGTCCGTTACTAGATTAAAGTTATCACCGCCACCAACTCTAGGTGTCGTATCAAAATGATACCACCCTTGATCAGGAACATATACTAAATTCCAATAATGCGTACTCTTATATCCTGGATTTTTCTGTACACGCATACTCTGTACTCCCGCACGGTATAACAGCTCTTGTGCAACAGAATAATATGTAAAGCAGTCTCCGGTCTTCCTTCTCAATCCATTGTTTGCAGCCTGCACCCAATCAATCTTATCCGATGTATTACTATAACTAAAGTTACTACGTACCCAGTTATAAATTGCAGTACATTTTTCTTGTGTAGACATATCTTCCTGAATAATCTTCTTTATTACCTGGTCCGCTAACTTATCTACTTTATCTGGTTCCGTATAATTTGCTTCCTTCTCTGCAACTGTATACGTTGTCGTTATCGAAGAGTAATTGCCCGCATAATCATATGCATAATAAACGACTTCATAATTGCCTTCTTTCGATATATCTACAGCAGAGTAATCTGCAACCACTCTAGGATTAACATCCACATTGTCCGAAGCTGTCACATAATGATAAAAGTCCACATCTTCCTCTTTCTGATCTGTATACAGCGTTACTTCAAATGCATTTACAACCTCAGGTTTTACCTTATCTGATGTTAACTTCTTATTCTTCACATTGGAAAATAAATCAATTGCAGCTACTTTGTCACTTAATACAATAAATCGAAGCTTGGTATTGTCTATTGTGCAAGTATAGATTCCATTCTTTCCTTTCTCCAACGTAGCTCCATATGCATTTTTAAGCTCATCTTCTGAGGAGCCTATCTTAATCCCTTCTGCAGTGGCTATGCTATCGTTATTTATCGATATGCACTCAATATAATCTTTTGTATCTCCTGGATATGTTACTAAGGTCACTGCATCATATGTACTAACCTTTTCTTCTCCTACAAATGCAGTACTTTTCACTTTCTTCTCAGTCTTTACATCACCTAGTACAGACATTACGTTTGTTACATCATCATCTACCGAAATTCTATTCCCATTATACTCAAGACTATATTTCTTTGCTTCTGGAGCTTCCATCTGAATTACTGGAACTTCTGAAGTTTTTGTTGGTTCAGGTGTCGTTGTTCCTGCTTCTGATGAGGCAGTATTGCTTGTCTCAGCTATTACTGGAGCCTGCGTCGTCGTTGTCTCAGATTTTCCTGCACATCCTGCAAGCACAAATGCACACATTAAGACTAAACCTTTTCTTTTCATAAGCGTCAATCTTCTCTCCTTTATCCCATTTTAAAAATACTTCACTTCCATAAATAAAGAAATACAGCAGAAAAAACTTCTTTCTGCTGCATCTTATCGGTCATTCTTAGTTTGTAGTTGTCTTTGTAGCATTAGAGGAATAATCAATTTCATCAATAGTAGTTCCATCCACAGTAATAAATTTTAAAGACATGTTATCCTTTTTATATTCGTATCCACCTGTTTCATCTGCAGTTGCATCCCCATATGCTTTCTTCATTGCATCAATGGTATCGCCAACTTTAACACCCTCTTTGGTTGAAACCGTGTTATCTTTCAGGTACACATAACTAATGTAATCTACTCCATCTTTAGGATAAGTCCCTACTACAAATGCACTCCCGTACTGATAGGTTTTATCAAGCCCGTCAAATGCACAGCTGGCAGCTTCAAAGTACTTATAGTCTGTACCCAACGCTTTGATTACATCATCTGCCTTTACATCCATGGCAACATCAACATTGTTATTTGTAAATACATATCCCTTAGCGGAAGAAGAGACCTCTTTTGCTTCCTCTTTGGAATTACTGCTTCCACAAGCAACTAAGCCTAACATCATTGTACACGCTAAAACAATTCCAATAATCCTTTTCATTAAATCCATCTGCCTTTCTTTCCTCTTCATTTAATAACTAACGACTTTTCCATACTCTTCTATCTCTTTATACTGGTCTGCTTTCATATCCTCATAAAACTTAATTTTTTCCTCATACACCGATTTATATTCATCTTCATTTCTGTGGTCCGTTAACTCATACTTGTCCGTTAACCATTTCCCAAAATAATCGGTTAACTTCTCAGCACCATCCAAATTCATATGAAGGCCACCATCGTATGTATCCTTGTTAAAGTCAATTCCAGCTTCTTCTGTACAGTCGAGGAAATTGATATATTGCACATTATTACGCTTTGCATAACTCTCCATCTGCTCATCCCACTGTTCATACCAATATGGATATAAGCTTGGTGCTTTTATTAACACCAACTGAATGTCGTTATCCTTACATAATTTCACCATCTTATCAAGATACTTATAAGAATTATCGCCAAATTGATAGTTACTTAATGCTTTACCAGTAGGTACATTTTCAGCTGCCTTTGTATCCACTCTCATATAATAGCCATTATGTGAGATTTGTTTGGAAGAAAACATATACTTTACATCATTGGCATTCATCTCACTCCACCTGGAATGATAACGTAATAATGGAAATACATATGACATAAAGCTTTCCTCTTCACACATTGAAGCATTGATTGCATCAATTTTACTCTTTGACCAGCGCATACCATCTAAACTCATTCGATTGTATGCTTCCTTCTGTGGTTCATCATATTTCATAGATAACACATTAAATACTACCACTTTAGGTTTCTCATAACGAAGTGCATCTTCCAATAAGTAATAGGACTGCCAAATCAGCTGTTGAGCACTTCCCCTAATATAAGAAGTAACTCCATAATCCTGCCATAACTTGATCGGAGAAAAGTTTTCATACACTTCACAATCACCTACAAATAAAACATCATGATTGGTAGTCTCATTGTAGTATTCTGAAATAAGTGAACCTTCTACTACGTCATCTACATACTTTGGCATTAATAATCTCTGTAATAGGAATAGCGTAACCCCTATAAATGCAAATACCAAAGCATATCTAATTACTTTTTTCTTCATGGCTGCCTCCTAGAACTGATTGTAAATAAACTGACTGGAATCATATCCAATACCATATGCACCAAATATAATGATTGCAAGGAATAACCCATAATAAATCATATAGCGCATTACCGGCGGTTTCGTTGCAATCTGGTCACGGACACTGCCTTTTCCTATTAATTGAAGATTACTTACAAGAATTAATAACAGGACTGCAACTGCCACAACCACATAATCGGAACTTGTCAGTCCAATCTGAAGTAAGGAGCCATCCACAAATATGGATGGATTAAACCTTGTAAACATTTCGCCCCACATACGGAAGGTAAGCGGAACATCTCGGTAACAGTCAAACGAACGCAGACAGCTCATAAGCAGGAACGTTCGCATTATACAAAAGAAACGATACCACCACTTTGGTTTTACTGTAGGAAACTTTGCATGAAACTTCTCATATAACGGTTTCAACTCTTCTGAAATAAGAATTACAAGGCAATTCATTAATCCCCATACGATAAAATTCCATGCAGCTCCATGCCAGAAGCCTGTAATAAACCATACAACGATGGTCGCAATATACACTGGAATTCGTTTTCCTACTGCATCTCCAAACTTCTTACGAGAATTCTTTGATAATTTTAACATTGGCTGACAAACACTAATTGGATAGAATAAATATTCCTTAAACCAAGATCCCAGTGAGATATGCCAACGATTCCAATACTCAACAATATTCTTTGAGAAGTATGGCTGTAAGAAGTTTTCCTTCACCTTAATTCCAAACACTTCTGCAATACCAATGGTAATATCAATACCACCAGTAAAATCACCATATATCTGTCCTGCATACAGGATCATGCCAACTAAGACATATGCTCCGGTATATACAGACGCATCTGAGTATAATGTCTTAACCGCAACCAATAGACGATCTGCAACTACGACTTTCTTAAAATACCCCCACATAATACGTTGCAAGCCATAGCTTACCTGGGTTGCATCATAGGCATGTTCTTTAAACATGGTTTGTGCCAAATCGTCAAATCTGCTGATTGGTCCTTGAATTAATTGTGGGAAGAAGGATACAAATAAGGCTACCTTGCCAAAGTTCTTCTCCGCCTTGTACTTTCCACGGTATACATCAATAATATATCCCATGGTCTGAAACGTATAAAAGGAAATTCCCAATGGAAGCGCAAACTGGAATAACCCAAACTCCGTATCTGCTCCAAAGGTATGTAACATTGAATTAAAATTAATAATTGTAAAATCAGCATATTTGATAACTGCTAATATGCCAAAGTTAAATACCAAGCAGCCTACCAGCCATCTCCAGGTGACCTTTTTTATGGATGCCTTATACTCTTTTCTGGCTGCACGGTCAATCTTACCTTTGTTTGCAGCAAGATAAGCGGACTGTTCTTCGTATTTTGCATCAATAATTCGGCTGACTATATAAGTCGATATGGTCGTTGCCAGTATGTAAGCAATATATTCTACACCACTAAGAGCATAGAATATATAACTAAATCCAAGTAGTACTTTCCACTGATATTTCTTTGGCACAATATAGTAAGTTACAAATGCTATGGCAATAAACGCTAAAAATTCATATGATGTAAATAGCATAACAAACCCCTATTATTCTTCGTCTTCTAATCGTTCAATCAAGCTCCATAATGCTTTTGCAGAATTAAAGTTTTCAGGAATGATTTCCTCAGCTGGAATTGCAACATCAAATTCGGAATTAATCTCAGAAATCAATGTAACAATGTCAAAAGAGTCTAAAATCTTATCATCAATTAATGTATCGCAATCTTCAAAGTCAACATCTGAGTGTAATTCCTGTAAAATTTCTAATAATTCATCCATCTTTATTTCTCCTTTTTGCTTTCCATAAATTTTTGTTTTAGTGTTACTCGATCAAGTTTCCCATTACTTGTTAATGGCATTCTCTCTAACTGCTCAATACGATTCGGGATCATATAACGTGGCAAACGATCTTTTAAGTAAGCAGTAAGTTCTTTCTTGGTCACATCGCCAACATAGTATAATACAATCTTTCCACTTTCCTTATCGTATATACAGCAAGAACTCTTAATTCCATCAAACATATTGACATTGACTTCAATTTCTCCAAGCTCTATACGATGTCCCATATGTTTAATCTGATAATCCTTACGCGATACGAACACTAATTCTCCATATTCATTTCGCTTGCCAAGGTCACCGGTACGATAAATCAGCTCAGGATATTTATCATTTAACGGATTTTGAACAAATGCTTCGTTTGTTCTATCCCAGTCTTTATAATATCCCAAAGTAAGAGATGTTCCTCTTACACAGATTTCTCCGACTTCTCCATCTTTAGCCGGCTTATTCTCTTTGTCCAACAAGAGAATTTCCGTATTCTTAAATGGTCCTCCAATCGGAAGCACCTCATCCAATGCAAATTCTCGCTCTACTGGGTAGTAACAGCACATCCCCGTTGTCTCTGTTGGTCCATATAGGTTAAAGAATTTGGCATTTGGCAATACACTCTTCCATATATTAAATTGTTTGATTGGGAAGACCTCGCTTCCAAACGCAATCGTATGTAAATATTTCGGCACCACTTTATCAAATGCTTTAAATGCAGATACCATGGTAAGTGCTGACACCACCCAGCAGATCGTATTGATCTTATGTTCATTTAAAAATTCTACTAATTTGATTGGGAACATAAATAAACTTTTTGGCACTAAATATGTAGTTGCTCCAAACTTCAAGGTTGGATACAGTTCTTTCAGACATGCATCAAAATATAATGGTGTCTGGTTTGCAAATACTGTGTCTCGATTAAACTGAAGAACATCAGACAATGACTCGATATAATCAAGCACAGAGCGATGACAAGCCATTACGCCCTTCGGCACCCCTGTTGATCCTGACGTAAATACAATATAAATAGGATCTGTATCTAATTGTTTTTTACGAATTTCTAAAAGTGCTGTCTCATTAATCGGCTCTTTAATAATCTCGTCATATAATAAGATTTCCGCATCCACATTATATTTTTTAACCATTTCACAAGTAACGTCATCACAAATAATTGCCTTTGGAGTCAGTTTCTCTAAAATTAATTCGATCCGGAATGCCGGCATCTCGTCATCTAATGGTACGTAGTAGTTTCCACCATATACAGTTCCAAAGAAAGCTACAATTGTCTTCGGCTGTTTACTCATAAATACCACTACCGGCTCACTATGTAATCCTTTTGCATGGAGATAAGAACCAATACTCCTTGCATTATCATAAACTTCTTGAAATGTAATTCCATATGCCTCATTTGCATATGCGATTTTTTCAGGCACTTCTTTTACTGTAGCTTCTAAGTACTCTAATACATTCGTTTGCATTTTAAGTCTCCTTCTACATTATTACACTGTAATCAAGTTATCAAACTCATGCTTTACCGGTAATTCACAAAGGCTTACAGACCGCATTGCAAGCACTTCCATTGCATCAATAAATCCAGGTCCGACAATATTATCCCGCTTAATCAAGGACAATTCTGTACATCCGAGAATAATGACCTGCGCACCATTCTTCTGTAAAAACTCTTTTACGGACTCAAATTTACTCATATCTACCGGCTTATTTGCCTTTACTTCATTATAGATCACATCCATAACAAGCAATTGTTTTTCTTTTGATGGGATAATCGCCTCCATGCCCAGCTCTTCAATTTCTTTTTGAAACAGCTTAGACTGAATGGTTCCATCAGTTGCCATAATCCCTACACGTTGCACATTATGATGCTTCAAATACTTTGCAGTCTCCTTCACCATATTAATAACTGGTGTCTGAACCTGCTTTTGCAGTTCTTCATAAAAATAATGTGCTGTGATACACGGAATAGCTATGTAATTGACATTTTCATTATGTAACTTAATCCCCACTTCGACCATCTTGTCCAGTGGATTTTTCTCGCTTTTACCAAGTATGTAGCTGGTTCGATCTGGAATAGATGGATAATTATAAATAATCATATCTAAGTGTTCTTGATCGCAACTAGCTTCAGTCATCTTAATGACTAGTTCTAAAAAATAGGCTGTCGCTATCGGGCCTAATCCGCCAATTACCCCTAAATTCTTCATCTAAACAACTCTTTCTTTTTTTTACTCGTCCATAATATGATTTGTGAGTACAAAGATTTTCCTTATCTAGCTCACGTCTACGATTATAAAGTCTTAGTTCCAATAAGTCAACCTCGTTACCTTTACAATTCATTTCTTCCCAATAACAGCGCTCCAAGTATACCTTGATTGCCATCACACCCTGGACGCACAATATATTCTTCAATTTTCTGTAATTGATCAATCTGCAAATATCCACGAAGCAAAGTAACTACCTCATTATGGATAAGCGGCAGCAGCTGTTCTTGCTCCATTACACCTCCGCCAAGAATTATGCGCTCAGGCTCCAGAGTTAAGATAAGATTGACAATTGCCTCTGCAATATAATGCGCAGTATATTTCCAAGCAATATCATGTTTTGGTATCTCACTTGCCTTCTTTCCATATCTTGCACCAATAGCACCACCGCTTACAAGCCCTTCTAAACAATCCTTGTGATAAGGACAGGTCCCTTCAAACAAATCGGAGGATAAGCGTTTTATAAACATGTGTCCCGCCTCAGGATGCATAACGCCATGAATTAGTTTTCCTTCTGAACATATCCCCATTCCTACTCCGGTTCCTATAGTAATGTAGATTGCATTTTGACACCCTTTCGCAGCTCCATACTCCATTTCTCCAAGACACGCCGCATTGACATCCGTATCCAATCCAATGGGACAATTCAATTCCTTTAAAAATCTATCCAGAATATTATAGTTACGCCAAGCTTCTTTAGGCGAACTTGTAATACAACCATAGGTATCTGAATCCTTATGTAAGTCAATTGGTCCAAAGCACCCAATTCCAAGTGCATCAATCTTTTGTTGCTTAAAATATGAAATCATTTGTGGCATTGTGGTTTCTGGCGTACCAGTAGGAAACTTTACTAGACTTTCAATCTCGCCAAATTCATTCCCTACTGCGCACACCATCTTGGTTCCACCAGCTTCTAATGCTCCTATACGCATTTCATCACCTCGAATAACACAAATTATCTTACGATAAACACTATAGTAACATTATTTTCCATCTATTATCAAGCTTATCTACTACTTTTTTATACTTCTTTATTTGTTTGTTCTGATAAATAAAATAGGAAGTGATCGACTTCTTCTTCTTTCGTTGCCCAAGAGGTAACTAAGCGGATGCAGGAATGGTCATCTCCAACCTTAGTTTCAATAGAGAATAGAAACTCTTTACTTAGCTGCTCTACCACTTCATTTGGAAAAATAGGAAACAGCTGATTAGAATATGAATCATATAAAAACGGATATCCAAGAGTGGAAATTCCTACTTTCATTCGTCTTGCCATCTTATTGGACCATTCTCCAATCTTCATATATAAATCATCTTTAAATAATGCTTCAAACTGTATTCCAAGAAGTCTTCCTTTTGCCAATAGTCCACCCTTTTGCTTTATGGAATAACGAATTCCTTCTTTCAAACTATCATTTACAATGACTAATGCCTCGCCAAATAATGCTCCGTTCTTTGTTCCTCCAATATAAAAAGCATCGCAGCATTCAGGATAATCACATAAAAACATGGTATTCTCTTCTGTTGCCAACGCACTTGCCATTCTGGCACCATCAATATATAAATACAAGTTATTTTCCTGACAAAACTCATATAGCTTCTTGATCTCTCGTTTTGTATAATGAGTCCCCACTTCAGTAGTATTTGAAATATAAACCATCTTAGGTTTTACCATATGTTCATCTTTGTGTCTCTCCAATACTGATGCAATCAGTTCTGTAGTCATCTTTCCGTCTACACTTGGAACCGTGATTACTTTATGTCCAGTTGCCTCGATGGCACCCGTCTCATGAACTGCAATATGTGCAGTTTCCACTCCAATTACTGCCTCATACGGACGTAAAAAAGAAGAAATCGCTATTAAATTTGTTTGTGTTCCACCCACTAAAATATGTACATCCGCTGTTTCACAGTCTATTTTCTGCTTAATCAACTTTACTGCCTTTTCTGTGTGTTCATCCAAACCATATCCAGCACTTTGATCTTCATTTGTAGAAAAAAGCTCTTTTAGTATTAATGGATGTCCACCTTCACTATAGTCATTATTAAAACTGTACATAACACGTCCTCCTCAATAATGTAATTTGATACTCCTAGTATAACTTTGTCAGTTTCCTTTGTATATACAATTTTACTGCTTTAAAGTGGTAAGTAGTGGAAGCAGATACACTTATTGTTATGGTGTTCCACTTTCCGTAAATTTCTGTATATCATCGTAAATCACATTGTTCACATGACTTTGGCTCATTGTGGGCGTAAAGAACAAAGGGTGCTTTTTAATTGATAGGATGTTGTTCGAAAAAAAGTTTCCTACCAATAAAAAAACCTTTACGATATCCCAAAGGATACCATAAAGGTTTTTACATTCTTTATATAAAGAAATTAAGCTAATTTAGATTTAGCTAATTCAGCTAATGCTGTGAAACCAGCAGCATCGTTGATAGCCATTTCAGATAACATTTTTCTGTTAACTTCTACTTCAGCTAATTTTAAACCGTACATAAATTTGCTGTAAGAAAGACCGTTTAATCTTGCAGCTGCATTGATACGAGCAATCCATAATCTTCTGAATTGTCTTTTTCTTTCTTTTCTACCTGCGAATTGAGAAGCCATAGCTCTCATAACAGATTGTTTTGCAACTCTGTATTGTTTAGATCTAGCGCCTCTGTAACCTTTAGCTAGCTTTAACACTTTTTTATGTCTTTTTTTAGCGTTCATTCCGCCTTTAATTCTTGCCAT
>JAUNJY010000027.1 GCA_030535455.1 bacterium | reverse complement strand
GTGGTGTGAAGTGATGCATAAGTGGTTAGAAAATGCACATTCGATAAGAAGTATCACATAAAGTAGGTGAGAATCAAGCTATGTTCATGGGGGAATACAATCATTCAATAGATACTAAAGGAAGAATAATCGTACCAGCCAAATTTAGAGACGAATTGGGTGACCAATTTGTGGTTACTCTAGGTTTAGATGGTTGTTTGTTTGTGTACCCTAATAATGAATGGGCTGACTTCATTTCACAGTTAAAAGGACTTCCTGGGAACAAAGATGCAAGACAATTGCAACGTTTCTTCTTAGCAGGAGCCGCAACATGCGAAATGGACAAACAAGGTAGGATTTTGATACCGTCCAAATTAAGAGCGCATGCCGGTCTTGACAAAGATATTGTTTTTGTAGGTGTTCTAAATAAAGTTGAAATATGGAGTAAAGAACGTTGGGAAGCCAACAACTCATATGACAATATGGATGACGTAGCAGAGCACATGGCCGACTTTGGCTTGAGTTTTTAGGAGGAAATTTAATGGATTTTAAGCACTATTCAGTGTTACTAGAAGAAACAATTGATAATTTAGATATAAAGAAAAACGGGATTTATGTCGATGGTACTTTAGGAGGGGCAGGACATGGTTATCATGTATGCAAGCAATTAGAACCTGGTGCTAGATTTATCGGCATTGATCAAGATGAAGATGCAATCCGTGCAAGCAGCGAACGATTAAAAGAATTCGGTGACATCGTAACGATTGTAAGAAGCAATTACTGTAATATGAAACAAGTTTTAAATGACTTAGGAATTGATAAGGTGGATGGCATTGTGCTTGACCTTGGAGTTTCTTCTTATCAGTTAGACACGGCAGAGAGAGGATTCACATACAGAGAAGATGCCCCTTTAGATATGAGGATGGACAACCGTAATGATATGACTGCTAGAGACATTGTAAATGACTATAGCGAGTACGATTTATATCGTATTATCAGAGATTATGGAGAAGATAAATTCGCAAAAAATATTGCCAAGCATATTGTCCGTATGCGTCAGGAAAAGCCAATCGAGACTACATTTGAACTAATTGAGGCTATTAAGGCAGCAATTCCTATGAAAGTCCGCATGAATACTGGACACCCAGCCAAAAAGACATTTCAAGCTATTCGTATTGAACTGAATAAAGAATTAGACGTACTTAAAAATACGTTAAGGGATATGGTAGAATTACTAAACCCAGGAGGAAGGATTTGTATTATTACATTCCACTCACTAGAAGACAGAATCGTAAAGACTATATTTAGAGAATGTGAAAATCCTTGTACTTGTCCACCACAATTTCCAGTCTGTGTGTGCGGCAAGAAATCATTAGGGAAAGTGATTACAAGGAAACCAATCTTGCCTTCGGAAGAAGAACTTGAAGTAAATTCTCGCTCAAAGAGTGCAAAATTAAGGGTATTTGAACGAGTTTAAAAAGTAATGTATAGCATGGCTTACAGGTCATGCTATATAAAACTGGGAGAAGTTATGTTATGGGATGTGAATTTTATTTTATAGAAAAGGGTGAGTAAGATGAGTGCAGCAAGGAAGTATCATAGAAGCTACTATGATGGAAATACCGTTAGAAGACTGGAAGAAGTACCAGATTTTGATACTCGACGAGAAGAGCAGCGTCAGGAGTACGAGCGAAGAAGGAAGAATGAGCGCAAAGCTACGCAAAGACGCCTTCAAAGACACAAATCATTTGATGGAGTGTCCGCAATCTTCTTTTCAGTAGCATTACTATTTACCGTTTATACGGCGGTTCAATATTTGCAAGCACAACAGCAAATAAGAGCATTAGACAAAAATATCACTTCTTTAAAAAAAGAAGTTATTACAATTAAAGACGAGAATGGAGCAATTGCAGACAGTGCAGAAAGCATCGATCTCGACTATATAAGAAAACAGGCCATGGATAGACTTGGCA
This sequence comes from bacterium, assembly GCA_030535455.1. Taxonomy (GTDB): domain Bacteria; phylum Bacillota; class Clostridia; order Lachnospirales; family Lachnospiraceae; genus KM106-2. The sequence goes on along the minus strand of JAUNJY010000027.1, from coordinate 58,206 downwards.
TGGTACATCCAGAAGATAACCAGATCATTAACTATGATTCTGCAAAGAAAGATTATGTAAAACAGTACGGAGACATTCCTGAAGGGGAAAGCAGTACGATTTTAGATAACATTAAGAAGAAATAAGCAGGTGGTTAAAGTGCGCAAGAATGAAAATGCCGATGAAAAGGCAAAAAAGAGAAGGTTTAATCATAAAATGCAAGCAAGCCTTTTGCTTGTATTTTGTATTGTAATAGTATTATTTATTATATTAATCGGTAGATTATTCTGGTTAAATTCAAGAGATGGCGAGCGATACAAAAAATCGGTATTATCGCAGCAATCCTATACTTATTCAATGATACCGTATAAACGAGGCGATATCCTTGATACAAACGGTACTGTATTGGCAAAGAGCGTTAAGGTCTATAACCTGATCCTTGACCCAGCATCCATGCTGGCTGAAAAAAAGGGCGAACAGGCTTATGTAGAACCAACGATCCGAGAGTTGAAGAAAGTCTTTAATGTAGACGAAGAAAAGATCAGAAAATTGTTGGAAGAGAAACCGGAATCTAGATATTATGTATATCAAAAAGGCTACTCATATGATGAAATGAAAGAGTTTCAAGAGATAATGGATAACAACGCCTATATCAAAGGTGTTTGGTTTGAGGATGATTATGTAAGGACATACCCATACAGCTCATTGGCAAGCAAGACACTTGGCTTTACATTTAAAGGCAATGTGGGAAGCTATGGCATTGAAGGTTATTATAATGATGAATTAAATGGTACCAATGGTGCTACATATGGATACTATAATTCGGACAATGATGTAGAGGATACTGTAAAACAACCAACCAATGGTTACAATGTAGTATCTACTTTAGATATAAATATTCAAAAAATCGTACAAAATCATATTGATAAGTTTAACGAAGAAATTGGAAGTAAGAATACTTCCGTTATCGTAATGGATCCAAATAGTGGAGAAGTATTGTCTATGGCAGAAAGCGTGACGTACGATCCAAATAATCCAACGGATTTAAGTTCCCTTTATTCTGAAGCTGAAGTGGAAAAAATGACTGATGACGAGGCGTTAGACGCAAGAAACTTATTGTGGCGTAATTCTACAATCAGTGATAACTTTGAACCAGGTTCCACAATCAAAGCATTGACAGTTGCGGCAGCATTGGATGAAGGCATAATCACAAAAGATAGTACATTTGTCTGCGATGGTAAACAGGTAGTTGCAAAAAATACAAGAGCAATAAAATGTGCAAAACGTGATGGTCACGGCAAGATTACATTAGAAGAAGTACTGGCTTATTCTTGTAATGATGCGATCATGCAGATATCAGAAAAGATGAAGTCCAGCTTATTTATTAAATATCAGACTGACTTCAGCTTAGGAAAACAAAGCGGTATTGATCTTTCTGGTGAAAGTATTGGACAGGTTTATAACCAAGACAATATGGGACCGGTAGAATTAGCAACAAGTAGTTTTGGACAAAGTATGTCTGTACCGATGATCCAAGTAATTTCCGCATTTTCTTCTGTAATCAATGGCGGTTATTACTATACACCTCATGTTGTAAAACAGATTACAACAGAAGAGGGTTCTGTAGTTCGAAATGTAAAAAGTGAATATACAAGACAGGTTATTTCAGAAGAAACATCTAAACTTGTTCGTAATTATATGAGACAGACCGTAGTAAAAGGAACTGCAAAATCTGCAGACATCGAAGGTTATGAAATTGCCGGTAAGACTGGTACTGCAGAAAAAATTCCACGTGGACAAGGAAATTATGTAGTATCCTTTATGGGATATGCTCCAGCAAGCGATCCTAAAGTGGTTGTCTATGTAACGATTGATGAGCCACAAGGGGAAGGGAATGCTTCAAAAAGTGCATTAGCTTGTGAACTTGCAAGAGACATTATGAAAGATATCTTCCCATACCTTAACATTTATCCAACAGTAGAAGTAAAGTCCACAGATGATGCAAATAAGGATAAAGATAAGACGCAGAGTACAGCTTCACCAACGGCAACTCCTGCATCAACTAAAGAACCAGTGAAAAATAATGAAAATGATGATTACAACGGAAGTGATTATGATTACGATGTTCTTCCTGAAGATGAATAACAGTCTGGGTGTAGTCTTTAAGCAAAGCTTAAGGACTACACTTCTTGCTGTCTGAGGAAAATTTTTTAGTCAGTTAATAAACGTGAAAATTTTATAAACACACATATCCTTATTCTCTTTTTAATAGAATGAACCAATAAGAAGAATGAGGATATGCTGTGGAGAAAAGTAGAACCTATAATAGAAAAAGTATTTTAATCGTTGTAGTAATCATTATAGCGATGGTAGTAGCCCTCCTCGGAAGACTTTCCTATCTGATGATCTTCAAATCGGAGTACTACGGGGAGAAGGCAACCAAGCTCCATGAAAGAGAGCGCCCGATCAAGGCCGAGCGTGGAGTGATTTATGATTGTAATGGAGTTGAGCTGGCCAGTAACAAGCCAGTGTGCACAATCAGTGTAATACATAGCCAAATAACAAATTCTGATAAAGTCATTCAAGTGCTAAGTAAGGAATTAGGACTTTCAGAAGAAAAGGTAAGGAAACGTGTCGAAAAGAATTCAAGTATAGAAAGAATTAAGACAAACGTTGACAAGACAATTGCAGATAAGATAAGAGAATATGATTTAGATGGCGTTATGGTCGATGAAGATTACAAACGCTATTATCCATTTGAAAGCCTGGCAAGTAAGGTCCTTGGATTTACAGGAAGTGATAACCAGGGAATCGTAGGGCTTGAAGTTGCTTACGACAAATATCTTCAAGGGACTGATGGGAACATTCTTACCCTGACGACGGCCCGTGGAGTGGAAATAGATGGTGCTGCAGAGGATCGAGTAGAGCCGATTGCAGGAAAAGACTTGGTAACAAGCCTTGATGTAAATATTCAAAAATATGCAGAGCAAGTCGCTTCGAAGGTGTATGAACAGAAGAAAGCCAAGAGTGTAAAGATTATTGTTATGAATCCGCAAAACGGAGAGCTAATGGCTATGGTAAACTATCCGGAGTTTAATCTGAATGATCCATATACCCTGAATTATAATGCGGATGAGTCGCTAACAGAGAAGCAAAAGACAGATCTGTTAAACGAGATGTGGAGAAATGCGTGCATCAGCGATACCTATGAGCCAGGTAGTGCGTTTAAAATTGTAACGGCTACGGCAGCATTAGAAGAAAACGTAGTAAAGCTGACAGATAATTTCTATTGTCCAGGCTATAAAAAGGTAGAAGACAGAATGATCCGTTGTCATAAAAAAGGCGGTCATGGATCGCAGACATTTGTAGATGGAATTAAAAATTCCTGTAACCCGGTATTTATGACATTGGGAGAACGGCTGGGAATTGACAATATGTATAAATATTTCAATCAGCTGGGATTATTTAATAAGTCAGGAGTTGACCTTCCTGGCGAAGCAAATTCAATAATGCATAAGAAAGAAAATGTAAAAGCAGTAGAACTTGCAACCATGTCATTTGGTCAAGGGTTCCAGATTACCCCATTACAGCTTCTGACCAGTGTCAGTGCAGTAATCAATGGAGGAACTAAGATCACGCCTCATGTAGGTGTAGCAGTGAAATCAAAAGACGGAACTACATCAGAACAGCTCCAATACAAGACCACAGAGAATGTCATCAGTAAAGAAACAAGTCAGACCATGAAGGAACTTCTAGAGGCAGTTGTAGCTACTGGAACAGGAAAGCGTGCCTACCTGCCAGGATTTCGTATTGGTGGAAAGACAGCAACCAGTGAAAAACTACCTCGTGGCAATGGAAAGTATATTGCTTCTTTTGTAGGATTTGCTCCAGCAAACAATCCGAAGGTATTGGCCATTGCATTGATTGATGAACCTCAAGGATTATATTATGGTGGTACCATTGCAGCTCCAGTCGTTGCTGAAGTATTTGATAATGTACTTCCTTATTTGGGGATAGAACCTGATTATACAGAAGAAGAAAAACAAGAAAATAATATAGGAACAATTACCGTTCCCAACTTTATAGGCTTGAAGAAAGAGGAGGTCGAAGAGCTGGCTAAATCACTTGGAATAGAATCCATTTATTATTCCACCGAAGGTGATGTCGTAACCGAGCAATATCCTTTGGAAGGCGACGTTGTTGACAAAAATAGCGACTTGATTCTATACCTGGAATAGTCTATAATTAAATGATTGGTTTCACTGGGAAACGTGGGATTAATTACTCATGTTGAAACAGTTAAGAAACGTAAGATAATATATGAGGTGAAAAAAGTGAATTTTGAATTTTTGATTCCAGCAATTATATCTTTTGTGATTAGCGTATGTCTATGTCCGATCTTTATCCCGTTCTTAAAGAGATTAAAGTTTGGCCAGTATATTCGCGAAGAAGGGCCACAGTCCCATCAGAAAAAGACAGGAACACCAACAATGGGGGGACTGATTATCGTAATCAGCGTAATCCTTACGTCTTTATTCTTTATAAAAGATTATCCAAAGATCATTCCAATCCTGTTTACAACAGTAGGATTTGGTATCATTGGATTTTTAGATGACTACATCAAGGTAGTTATGAAACGTAACTTAGGCTTAAAAGCATGGCAAAAGATGTTAGGTCAGTTAATTGTAACTGGAGTCTTTGTATTTTATGTGATGAACTATACAAATGTGGGAACTGAATTAATCATCCCATTTGGCGGCGGAAAGATGCTTAATATCTCTTATCTGTTTGTACCATTTGTATTCTTCGTTATGATCGGTACCGTAAACGGTGTAAACTTTACCGATGGCCTTGATGGTTTAGCATCAGGCGTTACTACATTAGTAGCAACTTTCTTTACGATCGTAGCTGTAGTGATGAAAGCAGGAATTTCTCCAATCACATGTGCTGTTGCAGGAAGCTTGCTTGGCTTCTTAGTATACAACGTATACCCAGCAAGAGTATTTATGGGAGATACAGGATCCTTAGCATTAGGCGGCTTTGTTGCATCCACAGCAATTATGTTAAAAATGCCAATCTTCATTTTAATCGTTGGTATTATTTATCTCGTAGAAGTATTAAGTGTTATGATCCAAGTATCATACTTTAAGATTTCTGGTGGAAAGAGAATTTTCAAAATGGCTCCAATTCACCACCACTTTGAATTATGTGGATGGTCAGAGGTAAGAGTAGTAGCCGTATTCTCAATTGTTACTACGATTATGTGTTTAATTGGATTTATGGGACTTAACTAAGTTAAGATAAATAGTTAAAAATAAAAGAACCCTGGGAGGATAATATGGAACTGAAAAATAAAAAAGTCTTAGTAGTAGGTTCTGGCATCAGTGGTATCGCTGCTACTAAAATATTAGGAAAAAACAACGCAAGAGTAACTTTATTAGACGGAAATAAAAAACTTAATAAAGAGACGATTTTAAACCAAATTCCCGAGGACATCAAAGCAGATGTGATTATCGGAGAACTTACGAAAGATGAAATGGAAGCTTTCGACGCAGTCGTATTAAGCCCAGGGGTCCCAACAGATTTACCATTTGTGAATGAGTTAAGAGATATGGGAAAACCAATCCTTGGCGAGATTGAGCTTGCATACCTGTTTGAAAAGGGAAGCGTAGTGGCAATCACAGGAACAAATGGTAAAACTACAACAACAGCATTAACAGGCCAGATCTTAAAAGCTTACAACGAAAAGACTTTTGTAGTAGGTAATATCGGCCTTCCTTATACAAGCATGGTACCTGAAACTTCAGAAGATAGTTTCACAGTAGCAGAAGTAAGCAGTTTCCAATTAGAAACTGTAGACACATTCCGACCAAAAGTGAGTGCGATCTTAAATTTATCTCCAGATCATTTAAATCGTCACCATACAATGGAAGCATATGTTCAGGCAAAATTAAATGTAACGAAAAATCAGACAGAAGAGGATACTTGTGTCCTTAACTATGAAGATGAGACGTTACGTGAATTTGGAAAGACATTAAACTGTAAAGTAGTGTTCTTCAGCAGTGAACGCGTCTTAGAAAACGGAATGTATTATAAAGACGAAGTAATTTATCATGCAGTAAATGGTGTTTCAGAAGCGATCTGCAACGTAAATGATCTTAAGATCCTAGGAAAGCATAACTTTGAAAATGTTATGGCTGCCGTGGCAATGGCAATGGCAATGGGAGTGGATCAAGATACGATTTATCAGTCGATCACATCATTTATAGCAGTAGAGCATAGAATTGAATATGTAGATGAAATAGATGGAGTTAGATATTATAACGATTCCAAGGGAACGAATCCGGATGCAGCAATCAAGGGAATCCAGGCAATGAATAGAAAGACTGTCTTAATCGGCGGTGGCTATAACAAGGATTCAACGTATGATGAATGGATTCAAGCATTTGACGGAAAAGTAACGTATCTAATTCTTCTTGGCCAGACAAAGGAATTAATTGCAGAATGTGCAAAGAAGAATGGCTTTACTGACATTATCTTTGTAGACAGCCTGAAAGAAGCAGTAGAGAAAGCAGCAAGCCTGGCAAAACCGGGAGAGAGCGTATTATTATCTCCTGCTTGTGCAAGCTGGGGCATGTTCAAGAACTACGAAGAACGTGGCGAGCAATTTAAAGAATTTGTTATGGAAATGAAGAAGTAGTTGTCTGGGTTAAACTTGAGAACTCATATATAGATAAGCTGGGAGTGAGACTTTTTGACGAGAAATGATAGAGATAAGGGCAAAAGAAATAAATTTCATAGTTATTACGATTACAGCTTATTATTTCTAACGCTATTTTTAGCAGGCTTTGGTCTGATTATGATTTATAGCACGAGTGCTTATACGAGTGAAGTAAAATATGGTGTGTCAACAGTCTTTCTAAGGAAGCAGATTATTTCTGTTTCCTTAGGTGTTTTTGTAATGTTGGTCATGTCCAAACTGGATTATCATATTTTCTTAAAACCGTTACCTATAATTAAGATAATACCAATTAAGGCATTATACATACTCTGTATTGGTCTACAGGCGTTTGTATTAAAATTTGGAATGGAAATCAATGGTGCAAAGAGATGGATCAATCTTGGGCCATTAGGGACGTTCCAGCCATCTGAGCTGTCCAAGGTGGCAACGATTTTATTCGTGGCATACCTGGTACAGAAAAATGCCAAGGAACTGAATAAGTTTACGGGATTTCTCAGAATAATCTTATGGATGTCTCCATTGATTGCAACAATCGTAATTGAAAACTTAAGTACAGGTATTGTTATCGTTGGAGTAATCGTTTGTATTTGTTTTGTAGCGACAAGAAAGAAGCTTTATTATATCGTTGTAGGGATTGCAGGCTCATTAGGAGTAGCTGCGTTCATTGCATTTGAATCATTTAGAGCGACTCGTTTCAGAGTTTGGCTCAATGTAGAAACAGAACCATTAGGATATCAGATTTTACAAGGTCTATATGCCATTGCCTCAGGAGGTATCTTTGGAGTTGGATTAGGTAAGAGTATGCAGAAGCTGGGCTTTATTCCAGAGTCTCATAATGATATGATCTTTTCGGTTATTTGCGAAGAACTTGGATTGTTCGGAGCAATCATGTTAATCTTAGTATTCGTTTTAGTAATTTGGAGATTATTTATTATCGCAATCAGTGCGCCTGATTTATTTGGTGGATTGATCTGCGTTGGTGTGCTTGCTCATATTGCCATTCAGGTTATTATAAATGTTGCTGTAGTAACAAATTCAATTCCATCAACCGGTATCCCATTACCATTTATCAGTTATGGTGGTACCTCTGTTGCCATTCTTTTAGCAGAGATGGGAATTGCGTTAAGTGTTAGTAACCAGATAAAATTTGAGAGATAGTATGTAATGCACATAAATTATCGCCGGACATATACTGTTTGTATAGATATCAATTGTCAGGGGTGTACCAAGTGGCTTTTATAGAAGTTATTGGTGGGAGGCATCTTCAGGGAGAAATTCCGATTCAAGGTTCGAAGAATGCTGTATTACCTATTCTGGCAGCATCAATATTGCATAATGGTATAACAAGAATAAAGAATTGTCCTAAAATCATAGATGTCTATCATATGATTAAACTTTTGGAAAGTATCGGATGTATAGTGACGTGGGAACAGGACGGACTTACCATAGATGCGACAGAAATGAATTATAGTTCAGTCGATAAAAAGTATGTAAGTTCAATGAGGTCTTCCATTATATTATTAGGAGCTTTGCTCGGAAGAAACAAGAACGTCACCATATCATATCCAGGAGGTTGTGCAATTGGCGCAAGGCCTATTGATCTGCATTTGAAGGCGATAAAAGAAATGAATGTGCAAGTCATTCATAGTGAAGATATAATTTTTTGTAGTACCTCACATTTAACGGGAGCAAAGATTTCGCTTGCATCACCGAGTGTCGGAGCAACAGAAAATGTAATTCTGGCTGCTGTAAAGGCGGATGGAATTACAATTATAGATAATGCTGCAATGGAACCGGAGATAACAGAACTCTGCCTGTTCCTTGTTAAAATGGGTGCCAGAATTTCTGGTGCTGGCAGTAAAACTATAATGATTGAAGGTGTCAAAGAGTTTAGAGACGTTGAATATACGCTTGTATCTGATCGAATTGTAATGGGAACATATCTTGCAGCCGTTGCTGGCGCTGGAGGTTCCGTTACGTTGAGAGGCAATTGTTGTAAAGAGAATGAAACGGTAATCAACACCTTAAGGACAATGGGGTGTCGGATTGGCGTTGGCAGAGATTATGTTAATATCTGTTCCAGCCAGCAGCCAAGGGCCGTACCACTCATAGAGACGGAAACATATCCGGGATTTCCAACAGATATGCAGTCACAAATCATGTCAGTACTTACGATTGCCTCAGGAACAAGTTTAATAGTAGAAAATATATTTGAGTCTCGTTATAAAACAGTAAAAGAGCTTGCAAAGATGGGTGCTGACATTTATGTAAGCGGTAAAGCTGCACAGGTGAATGGTGTAGCAGCTCTTACAGGATGCGATGTAAGAGCTTATGATTTGCGCGGAGGCGCAGGATTAGTAATTGCAGGTTTGATAGCAAATGGAACTAGCAGAATTAGTGGAATAGAATATATTGAACGAGGATATGAGGATATATCCAAGGATCTTGCAAATTTGGGAGCAGACATTCGTAAGGTTGAGAGTAGTCTTTAACCGGTCGCGTGTATTATATAATATATCTATTAGAACTGTTAAGCTAGAATGCTTTAAAAGAAACAATAGGAGGGTATATGGGCGGAAGAGTACAAATGAGATTTTTTAGAAGATGGTCTCTGTTAAAGAAAATTTCAGTGGTCTTTGGAATGATAATTATAATGCTTTTGCTATTTTATTTTTCTTTTAGTCTGAAGAACATTGAAATTGATGAGTGTGCCTACTATACAAAAGATGAATTATTGAAGTATATTCAGACGGATGGGTGGGATCATAATACTGTACTGTTTTGCTTAGATCATAAGTTTAGTGAGCAGATTGAAATTCCCTTTATCCAGAAGGTAACAGTTGAATATGTAAACAAGAATTCTGTTAAGATACGTCTTTATGAAAAACCTATTGTAGGTTGTATTGAATATATGAATGAATATATTTACTTTGACAAAGACGGCAAGGTATTGGAAATATCATCGAATAGGCTGAGTGACATAACACTCTATGGTGGTGTCAGTTTCTCAGAGATGCATATTTACGATACACTTGCCGTTAAAGATAATGAAGTGTTTAAAAAGATCATGGATTTATCACAGTTAATCAGTAAATATCAAGTGACGATTGATGAGGTCATGTTCGATCCTAGTCAGAACGTAAAGCTTTACGCAGATCAGATCCAAGTTTTATTGGGAAATCGGACAAGCTACGAAGATCAGATTGCAGAATTAGTGAACATGATGCCTAAATTAATTGGCTTAAAGGGAGAACTTGATATGCGAGATTTTAAAGCTGGTCAGAGTTCAACAATTTTCAAAGAAATGAAATAAATAATTAATTCAAATAATTCTTTAAATATAGCAAGAATACGCTAAATATTTTAAAGAAAGGGTTGATTATTTTATTGAAAAACTATATTATATGTATATATAAGGTATTATCTGAGAATATAGTCACATATATTATGTAATATTAGACAAGTTAGATTCAATTAAAGCATAGATGTCTTCATTGAGGGGGCTAAAAGCGATAGGGAATTTATTTAGAGAAGGAGGAAGTACTTTGCTAGAAATTAGAAATAATGATTCAGATTCATCTGCAAAAATACTTGTTGTCGGAGTAGGTGGCGCAGGTAATAATGCTGTTAATAGAATGATTGAAGAGAATATTATTGGTGTTGAATTTGTATGTGTTAATACTGATAAACAGCATTTAAAAACTTGTAAAGCACCAACAGTTGTACAAATTGGTGAGAAATTAACTAAAGGTCTTGGAGCAGGTGCACAGCCAGAGATGGGTGAAAAAGCTGCGGAAGAAAGCAGAGAAGAATTAACTGAGATTATCAAAGGTTGCGATATGGTATTCGTAACTTGTGGTATGGGTGGTGGTACTGGAACAGGTGCTGCACCAGTAGTTGCTGAAATCAGTAAATCCCTCGGTATCTTAACTGTAGGTATTGTAACAAAACCTTTCAAATTCGAAGCAAGACAAAGAATGAACAATGCACTTGGCGGTATTGAAAAGTTAAAAGAAAATGTTGATACATTAATTGTGATCCCTAATGATCGTTTACTTGAAATTGTTGATCGTAGAACAACAATGCCAGACGCTCTTCGTAAAGCTGATGAAGTTTTACAACAGGGTGTTCAAGGTATCACAGATTTAATTAACGTTCCTGGTTTAATCAATCTGGATTTCGCTGATGTTCAAACAGTAATGAAAGATAAGGGCGTAGCACATATCGGTATTGGTGTCGGCAAAGGTGATGAAAAATGCACAGATGCTGTCAAACAAGCAATCACAAGTCCTTTACTTGAAACAACAATTGAAGGCGCTTCTCATGTTATTATCAACGTATCAGGTGATATCAGCTTAATCGAAGCTAATGAAGCAGCTACATTCGTTCAAGAATTAGCTGGGGAAAATTCAAATATCATCTTCGGTGCAATGTATGACGAGACTCGTACAGATGAATGTACAATTACAGTTATTGCAACTGGTCTTGAGAAGAGTGCTGGACAAGCTCCTGCAAAGCCAACATCATTCTTAAATAATAATGTAAAACCAAATTATCAATATAAACCAAATGTAGCTCCAACTACGCCTGTTCAAACTCAAACAGCGTACCAAAGACCAGCAATGAGCCAGAATACGGCAGCTAGTCAAGTTGCAGCAACAACTGTAAGTCACAATCCTTCTATGAAGCCAGCTTCTACACCAGTAAAACCTGTAGCTTCTAACGTAGAAGAAGACCATAATGGAATTAAAATTCCTGAATTCTTACAAAAAAACAGACATAAATAGTCTATAGAGATATAAGCTGAAAGGCTGTACTTATTTAGTAGTTAAATAAGTACAGCCTTTTTTCTTTTGCAAAAAATCAGGGAAACGAAGGGATGAGGGGAGAAGAACAGATATTGTGTGTTTGAGATGGCAATTGTTTGCCCATATGTTTGAAAAATCATATATATTATGAATTTAAGAACAAGCGACTTGCTTCGACTAACTCTAGATAACTTTATGCATACTAAAATGATAATTATTTGATAAATTAGTGAAAATTATAGACATATTCAGAATATAGTATTAAATAAAGCTCTAAGAAAAGGAATATATGTAGTTTTTAGGGGGCAAATTTTATAATATAATTTCCAATAAATGACAAATTTAATTTTGTATTCAGTATATAATAATGATAGTGTTATAGACAACCTGGGGGTGTAATTTGGATATAGTAGTATATATCGACTTATACTTTGTCATTAATTTTACTATGGATTTGATCCTTCTGATGATTGTATCAAAGGTTTCCCAGACAAAGACAACAGCGCTTAGAATATTGCTGGGAAGCATTACAGGTGCCGTTATCAGTTGTGTATTACTAGTTAGTAATAGTCTATTACCTATATTGCGTATATTAATAAGTTATTTTATTACAGGGGTCGTAATGATCCTGATATGTTTTAAAGTTGAAAATATACGGAAGCTGGTTATGCTGGCTTTATATCTGTATGGCGTAACTGTTTTATTAGGTGGCATACTTTGCAGCCTATTTTTTAATACATCGTTTATAAAATATATAAATCAACTGTTAGGAACGCAAGGGAAACAATCAATCAGTATCGTTGCCTTGGGAATTGCGGTTGGAGTGCTTTTGATTTGTCTGCCAATTATGATCCGATATTTGAATACGTTTCGTAAGAGAATGAATAATATCTTTAGTGTGTCCATTGCTCTGGAAGATCAGACGATAACAGCAAAAGCATTATTAGATACGGGGAATCATTTGCGAGAACCATTAACAAATAAACCAGTAATCATAGTCGAGAAGACATTATTAAAACAGATTATGACAAAAGAATTATTAGAATATACAACGCGAGTTAAAGTGATACCATATCGCTCGATAGGAAAAGAGCACGGAACAATGTATGCACTAGTGTTAGATCAGATGGAAGTTGAGATAAACAACGAACATCATAAGCACAATGATGTAATTGCTTGTGTATATGAAGGAACATTATCATCGAAGAAAGACTATCAATTAATTTTACATGAAGAATTAATGTAGGATACCTCAAAAGAAAGTTAATGGTAAGCGCTTCGGATGGTTGAATAGATAATTATTGTGGGAGGAAATAGTATGCTTTTAAAAATTTCAATACCAAACAAATTTCAATTTCGAATCATACCTGATTTTAGAAACTTAATATTTAAGCAACGTGGAGATGTTCATTATATCGGGGGTGCCGAAGTCCTTCCAGCTCCATTGGATCCGGTTGAAGAAGCAAGTGCTATTAGTAAATTGGGAACGGATAAAGATGCGGAGACAAAATCATTACTAGTAGAGCATAATCTAAGACTGGTCGTATACATAGCTAAGAAATTTGATAATACAGGCATCGGAGTAGAGGATTTGATCTCAATCGGTACGATTGGTCTGATTAAGGCAATCAATACCTTTAATCCGGATAAGAATATTAAGCTGGCAACCTATGCTTCTAGATGCATCGAGAATGAGATTTTAATGTATCTTAGAAGGAATAATAAGACGAAGATGGAAGTCTCTATAGATGAGCCATTAAACGTTGACTGGGATGGAAATGAGTTATTATTATCAGATATCCTTGGGACGGATGAAGATATCATATATAAGAATATTGAAGACGAAGTGGACCGCAAGCTGCTTAATAATGCGTTGTCTAAGTTATCGGAGCGAGAGCGGATTATTGTTCAATTACGTTTTGGTCTGAATACCGAAGACGGTAATGAGCGTACACAGAAAGAGGTTGCTGATTTGCTGGGAATCTCTCAATCTTATATTTCCAGATTAGAAAAGAAGATTATTAACAGGTTGCGTAAGGAAATGATTCGGTTGGAATAAGAGTAAAAAAGATTCATACATGAGTATTATGTATGAGTCTTTTTTAGTTTAGGAAACATCATATTAATTATTGACTGATTTAAGAGTATTTATAAATAACAAAATATACCAAAAACTAATTATAAAGGAAAAATCAACGTTATAGCGGCCTTTGCTGAAATTGTGGTAATTTTTACAAAATGAGGAACAGTATAAATTTGTTTTAACTGGTAAATCATTAAATGTATAGTTACTACACATCAGGAATTGTATGTTGGGAGGTCGCAAGATGGCTCTTTATAAGGTTGAGATTTGTGGCGTAAATACATCAAAATTACCACTACTAAAAAACAATGAAAAGGACGAACTATTTCAAAGGATTTTAAAAGGTGATAAAGAAGCAAGAGAACTATATATAAAAGGAAATCTACGCCTAGTTCTTAGTATTATTCAACGATTCTCAAATAGTAATGAAAATGTTGATGATTTATTTCAAATTGGCTGTATTGGCCTGATGAAAGCAATTGATAACTTCGATATCACGCAAAATGTTAAGTTTTCTACGTATGCGGTTCCTATGATAATCGGTGAGATTAGAAGGTACCTTAGAGACAATAACACGATCCGTGTTAGCAGATCACTTAGAGATACGGCATATAAGGCAATATATGCGAAGGAAGAGTTAATGAAACGTAACGATAAAGAGCCTACAGTAGGTGAAATTTCAAAAGAGATTGGGATTAGCAGCGAGGATATTGTATTTGCATTAGACGCAATACAAAATCCTGTTTCTTTGTATGAACCTGTATATTCCGAGGGCGGTGATACCCTCTATATCATGGATCAGATTAGTGATAAGAAAAATAAAGAAGAAAGCTGGATTGAGGAAATATCTTTAAAGGAGGCCATGGACAAGCTGCCAGACCGAGAACATCATATTATCAAGCTTCGTTTTTTTGAAGGAAAGACGCAAATGGAGGTTGCAAAAGAGATAGATATATCACAGGCTCAAGTTAGCCGATTGGAAAAAAGCGCTTTGAAAAATATGAAAAATTATCTATCCCATTAGTTATAAAAAAATCGATTAAAAGTATGATATACACCTCCGGTATTATTATACCGGAGGTTTTGAAATAGAGAGGAATTAATTAAGCTTTTAAGCTAACAGGCTGACTTGCTTGAATAGGACAAGTAAGTGGTTTCATATACTGATAATGGATAAGTGGAAAGAAATCAGGTGCAAGTATGCGGATTTATGATTTAAGACAAAAAGAGGTCATTAATGCATGTAATTGCGAACGGCTTGGATTTGTTGGAGATGTGGAGATAGATATCGAAACTGGTTGCATCTTAAAGATCATTGTTCCAGGACCATGTAAGGTATGGGGGATTTTAGGTCGGGATACGGAGTATGTAATTGATTGGGCGAGTATAAGGCAAATTGGTCCAGATATCATTTTAGTGGATGTTAATTTGGAAGATGTACTTACAAAATGCAAAATATGATAAAATAGTATGATAAATACATAAATATCGTGGAAAATACTTGACAGAAGTGGATAATAAATTATACTTAATTATAAGTAAGAATGGAAAAATGTGCAAACAGAAGTAGCGATACGTAGGAGGATGTTATATGAAATGCCCGTTTTGTGGAACAGAGAATACTAAAGTAATTGATTCAAGACCTGCAGATGATAACAGCACAATACGTCGAAGAAGACAGTGTGACACTTGTTTGAAACGTTTTACAACGTATGAGAAAGTGGAATCAATTCCTTTAGTCGTTATTAAAAAGGATAATACTAGAGAACCTTATGATCGTACTAAGATAGAAGCAGGAGTTTTTCGTTCCTGTCATAAACGACCAATTTCAGTAGACCAAATTAATGCATTAGTAGATGAAGTTGAAACTGCCATTTTTAATATGGAAGAAAAAGAAATCCCAAGTTATAAGATTGGTGAAATTCTTATGGATAAATTAAAAGAGTTGGACGCGGTTGCATATGTACGTTTTGCCTCCGTATATCGTGAATTTAAAGATGTAAATACATTTATGAACGAACTTAAGAAAATTCTTGATACAAAGAGTTAATTAAAAGCTGCAGCCGTAGTTAATTAGGTTGCAGCTTTTTTGCTCTATAGAAAAGTTCTCTGCGAGTCCTTCCCTATAGAGTGAAAAAAGGATTTCTAAAAAACAGAAAGCCAAGATGCGCACTCACTCGAGAGGAAGATGTTGCTAGTGCGACCGAGTTCGCCGCAGACAAAGTGTCTTCTCTTGGGGGATTGAGGGAAGGGAAGCCATGAGTGTCGAAGATACTTTGTTTTTACACGAACAATGAGCAAAAGTCGTGTGAACATATTATTTTACAATTAATCTGGAATTGATTACAAACTGGTTACGCATGTTTTTAGTGTTTGCTATACTGAACTTGGCATATGAAAGAACTAGGAAAGGAAGTTATGTTTAGTAAGGTATATAGTGGAACAGTACTTGGAATTGAAGGTGCGGTAATTAGTGTGGAAGCAGATGTTTCTGATGGGCTTCCAATCTTTTCAATGGTAGGATATCTGGCAGGTGAAGTGAAAGAAGCGAAGGAACGGGTTCGGATAGCAATGAAGAACGCAGGTTATCATATGGTTCCTAAGCGTATCACGGTAAATCTATCACCGGCGGATGTTCGTAAGGAGGGGACAGCATTTGACCTCCCTATTGCCATTTCTATTTTAGCAGCTCTTGGTATCGTATCAGATACTTCTCTTAATAAAACCCTGATCATTGGTGAGCTAAGTCTGGACGGAAGCGTTATGAAGGTGAACGGAGTACTTCCTATAGTATATAGTGCTAGGAAAAATGGAATTACCAGATGTATCGTACCAAATGTTAATGCATTAGAAGGAGCAGCAATTGACGGTGTAGAAGTAATTGGTGTTAGCCATATTTCTGACGTCGTAGACTATCTGACCAGCCGCAAGTGGATTGAGCCTAGTTATGCAGATATGGCATCTATATTTAAGGAGTCAGAAGAGAAGGAAGAGTATGATTTTAGCGAGGTCGTGGGACAGAGCATGGCAAAGCGTGCAATTGAAATTGCGGTAAGTGGATTACATAATATTTTGTTGATTGGCCCACCGGGGGCGGGAAAGACAATGCTGGCAAAACGCATCCCTACAATAATGCCATCCTTAAGTTTTGAGGAGAGTATTGAGATATCCAAAATCTACAGTATTAGCGGACTTTTAGATGAAAATCAGTCATTAATAGGACGCAGGCCATTTCGTGCTCCGCACCATACGATTACGGACGCTGCGTTGGTTGGTGGGGGAAAGACTGTAAAGCCTGGAGAGATCAGCCTGGCCACAGGGGGAGTCTTATTCTTAGATGAGCTTCCGGAGTTTCGAAAAGGTACGCTAGAACTATTACGACAGCCGTTGGAGGACCGTACGGTGACCATTGCCAGAATACACGGAAGCTATACTTATCCAACCAACTTTATGCTGGTTGGTGCAATGAACCTATATAATCAGTTTAGGTAAAAAATATATGATACAAGGAACCTTAAAAGTTCCAATGTATCTCTATATCTTTGTTAGGCATTATAATAATTTTATTAATCAAAATATTTACGACATGCTTCTTTTCTTCCAAAGAAGAAACCTCAATGGTAGAATAGAAAGAATTAATATATTCTTTTGCTTCATTAACTGTAAGCATGCTGTCTTTTATACTCTTATTTTTTAATTCATGAATATGAAGTTCCAGTTTTTCTTTTTCAGTAGCAAGAGTAGTTATTTGTGTACTTAGCATATCGGTTGGGACACCACCGATTGAATATAATTCAAGTAATTTATTTATCTTATTTGTAATTGTTTCTAATTGCTTTTTAACTGCATTTAATTCTTTTGTTAAATTATTTTCTTTTTGCGATGAAATTGATAATTCTTCGATTAATTCATTATTATAGTGCAGATTTGATATTTCATCTAAAATCATTTGATCAAGCAAATCTTGTCTATATGTTGGGTTCTTACAACCGTCCATCTTTTTCATTTCTCTATTACCGTCTCTTGAATAGCATTTATAATAACTATAAGCAGGTGCATTTTTTCTTTTAGTAGTAGTGGTAAAATATCGTGCGCCACAGTTGCCGCAGAATATAAGACCAGTTAATAGATGTTTCCCAGCATATGGGCTTCGTTCCTGTGAGTTCCACTTATCAGAAATCATTTTATATCTATCATTTGCCCTAGCATATGTCTCAGAAGTGATTATAGGCTCATGTATGCCATCATAAACCTCGTCGTTGTATTTTATCTTACCTATATACAAATTGTTCTTTATTATGGCTCCTAGAGTGTTTTTACAGTTGTAATTACTATATTTATTTGTATAATGTGACTTCATATATTTTGAAATCTGGCCAAATGATTTTCCTTCTAGAAATAATTCGAATATCTTACGCACCTGTATTGCCTCATATTCGTTAACAATAAGTTTCCCATCCACAAAGTCATAACCAATAGGAGCATTAGAACCACCACGCCATAGACCTAATTTAGCGCGTCCTGCACGCCCCATATCCATACGTTCTTTAATCTGTTCACGTTCAAGTTGTGCAAACACGGAAAGTATACCTATCATTGCTTTCCCAAATGGAGAGGATGTATCAAAGTTCTCAGTCATACTGATAAAGTCACAATTATTCTGTAAAAATATATCTTCTATAAGATGCAGTGTATCTTTCTGCGATCTGCTTAAACGGTCTAACTTATATACAAGAACTGTTGAAATTCTTTTGTTTTCAACATCTTCTATAAGGTTTTCCAATGCTGGACGATTTATATTAGAACCAGTAAATCCTGGATCTACATAATTTTTATAAATAGTTAGTCCCTTTGCGTTACAATAGCTTTTTAATCTATCCAGTTGTTCTTCTATAGAATGTCCCTCAATAGCTTGCTCTTGTGATGAGACTCTAACATATATTCCAACTAAATTATTCAAATGAAGTACCTCCTTTATTGCTTGCTATAACAAGCAAAATAAGTAATTTAATCATGCTATAATTCTTCTGATAAGGAGAATTATATATGCAAAAAACAGTAGTTTATAATATAAAAAAGATTAGACTAGAAAAAGGGTTGACATTAAGACAACTCGCAGAAAAGAGTGGAGTTAGTAATGGGTTTATTTCTGCTATTGAAAACAATAAGCAACATCCAACATTAATAACATTGGTTCCTATTGCAGATGCATTAGAGGTTGACGTAAATGAATTATTTACCATTTGCTCTTTATAGCAAGCATCATTTATAATTGTTCATATTGACACTAAAACACTTATATATTAGAATAAAAACAGAACACACGTTCGATACATAAGGGGGAGCGATATGAACATAGAAGACTCTAAACGCATTTTGCATCAAATGATTGATAAACTAAACAACCAGGAAGTGATTTCACAACTTCTCACCATCGTTTCTGAATTATTAAAAACGAAACAAGATTAGTCTTTCTTTAATTGTGAAGCAATTACGAATAAAGCTTCTTTTTGCTGATCAGTTAGAGAGGAGTATATTTTCATAAACTTATAATCTATCGTGTTAATATCTAAGGAGCTAGCAATTGTTTTGCTGGCTTCTTTGTTTTCATCATTCCAACCTAATAAAACACTATCTTCTATATCTAATGCATCCGCAAATTTCTGTATCAATGAAATATCAACATTCTTAATTTTTCCAGCTTCATATTTTTGCGCAGTAGAGAAATGTAGTCCAACTTTATCTGCAAGTTCTTTTATTGTCAAACCTTTTAGCTTTCTATTATATCGTATTCTATTACCTAAATCTCTATTATAATCTGATGTATATTCTGGAACACATAATTCTTTATCATTTAAAGGTATTGCTTTGTATGTTTTTTCTTCGTCTACATATTCTTTATCTGATGATCCATATTCTTTATTATTCATTAATTTATATCTTTCGAAAATGTCCATTTATTTATCACCTTTCTAAATCTAACTTTTATAGTGATATTATCACTTTTTATAATGACATTCAATATTATTATCATGACATTATAAAAAAGTTTAAAAAAGTTGTTGACATAATTTGCACACGGTGATAATATTAAGTCACAAGTTATCACAATATGATAAAAACATTGGAGAAAGGAGTAATTTTGTGAATTTTAACAAACTAAAGGGGAAGATTGTCGAACGACAATTGACTTACCAGCAATGTGCAGATGCAATTGAAATAAGTACAGCATCATTTAGCAATAAGATGAATGGATCAAAAAGATTTTGGTATGATGAAATAAGTAAATTATCAGACTTATTGGATTTAAGTAATGATGAGAAAATCGATATTTTTTTATCATAAAATTATCATAACATGATAAAAAAACAAAGGAGTGTGACTATGATTATTCATGTCATGAAAAACGGAGAGAGAAGAACCTCTTTGAAAGGCTACATAGTTCCAATGAATGAAGAAACTAAAGAGCTGTATATTATGCAGGCGAAAATAATATCTAAAGCAAACAGAAAATAAAAGGAGGAAATAGTATGGAACAATTACAAACAAAGAGCATTAAAAGATTTAATGAAGATAGTGATCCAAAATTTTTAGTGGTTGAAAGTGAGGAACAAATTCTTATTTCAGCTAGACGGTTACATGAAAGATTAGGTATTAAGAAAAGATTTAGTGAATGGTTCAAAACAAATAGTGATGGGTTTATTGAAGGAGAAGATTTTTCGGGGTGTACCTGTAAGTCCGCCCCTAATCAAAATGGAATTACACAGGATTTACAAGATTATAAAATGACATTGGATATGTCTAAACACATTTGTATGATGTCTAGGACCGAAACAGGGAAAGAAATTAGACAGCGTTTCATCCAGTTAGAAAAAGATTGGAATGACCCTAATAAGGTAATGGCAAGGGCTCTAAAACTTGCAGACAGGAAATTAGCAGAGTTCGGAAAGCAGATTGAGGAAATGAAACCGAAAGCATTATTTGCTGATGCAGTTAGTACAAGCCATACATCAATCCTTGTCGGAGATTTAGCAAAGCTGCTTAAACAGAATGGTGTTGAGATAGGGCAAAAGAGATTGTTCGAATGGTTAAGAAATAATGGTTACTTAATCAAACGTCAAGGAGCAGATTGGAATAGTCCTACACAAAAGGCTATGGAATTAAAGCTATTTGATATTAAAGAAACCGTAATTAGCCATTCTGATGGGCATACAAGTATCAATAAAACTACAAAGGTTACTGGTAAAGGGCAACAGTATTTTATTAATAAATTCTTAGGAGGTATAAAGTATGAGTAAAAGCAAGAGAGCGAAAGAGTTGGTAGAACGTATCAGATATGATGTAGATCATGGTAAGACTGGCATGAAAACAAAATGTGAAAGAGAAAACACAATGTTAATCAAAGGCATGCTTCATGTGTTGCATGAATTAGATTATGTTGATGATAGTGAATATTACGAATTAAAAGCAAGAATGTAATAGGAGGGAAAAACCATGAAAGAACAAATTTTAAAAGCAATAAGAGAGAGGATTAACTTTCCACAGCATCACGAAAAAATGATTAAAGTAATCATCGAAACAGAAGTAGGAACAGCAGATGTAACTACAAGCAATGTAGTATTAAGCAGAATTGCAATAGAAATTATATGTAAGTTAAAAGCAATCGGATGTATTAGCGAACTTATTATAGGTTATCTTTATGAAGATTTACTTGAAGCGATGGGGGTGTACTAATGACAAAGAAATTAATACATACAGTTTCTTGTATAACTATGACATCGTCAATAATATTAATGTTATTTGCAATTGGTGGGTTAGACAGCGATGTTCTTACTGTAGAACAGGCAGCAAGTGAAGCTATTGTTTATATCATTATGCTGATTGCAAGCTATTTAATTTCATTAGTAACGGCCGAAGCGTGTGGAGACGACTTCGACCGATAAGAAAAATTATTCGTATAAATTATAAATGTAAATGGAGGGAAAGTAAATGAGAAAAGCAACATATGTAAGAAAATCAGACAAACTTGGAAGAATTGTATTACCAGTTGAAATTAGAAAGACTTTAGGAATGGAACCATACGATAGAGCGGACTTCGAAATCATCCCACAAGACGGCGGTATTTTCATAAAGCCTTATAACCCAAACATGGAGTGTGCGTGTTGTCATAAAGAGAGTAATGCTATTGTAGAACTTTGTGGAATGAAGTTATGCAACAAATGCATTATGGATTTTAGAGAGGAGTTGGTTAGATAATGCAAAACAATGAATGCGTAAGCATTGGCTCTGTTATCGAAATAGAAAAGAAAAAGCCATACTCAAAAATATTTGATTTAGTTCAACTTATCAACAACGGTTCATCTAATACCAAAGTTGATTGTAATTACTGGAGTGTTGACGGTGAATTATCAGTGGTTGTATATCCACCGGCATGGGTGAACACTCCAGAGTGTATTAAGCATCTATATATAACGGAAGCATCCGGAAAACTGGTAATGCTAAACCAGATCAGAGTAATTGAAACATATTTGCAGGGGGTTCTTGATGAAAGCAACTAAACCGGAACCTACAAGATGTATCCATGATGAATGTTTATGTAATAAAGAAGGCTATTGTAGTAAATGCCTTGTTAGAATTGGAAACTATGAAACTTACACATGTATTAGTAAAGGAGAAAAATAATAATGAACGATTTAAACGTAGTAGTAAAACAACAAGCAGCGGTAATCAGTGCTAACTTTGAGGAAATCAAAAGCGCTTTAACAGTGGAAATGGATCAATATAAAGGTATCGTGTACGACAATAGTAACATTGTTTCTGCAAGAAATGACGTTGCAACTCTTCGCAAGGTAGCAAAAGCACTAGATACTAAACGTAAAGAAGTGAAGAAAGCTCATATGATCCCTTACGAAGAATTTGACAAGCAAGCGAAGGAATTGATTGAAATTATCAACGGAGCAGTTGAACCTATTGATAAACAAATCAAGGAATACGAAGAAGAGAAACGTCAGGAACGTAAAATTGCAATTCAGAACTATTTTAATGACAAAGCAGAAGGGAACGAATATGTTTGCCTAGATGAATGCTGGGATCCTAAATGGATAAGTAATATAGGCACTTCCATGAAGTCTATTAGAACTGCTATTGATACATACATTGAAGGAAGATTAAAGGATATCGAAGCAATTCAAGCATTTGGCAGTGATGTTACAGACAAAGCTATTGAGAAATATCTTAAAACGAAACAGTTATACGATGCAATTAACATTATCCAGGAACACGAACGTATGAAAGCAGAAATCATTCGCCAGGAAGAAGAAAGACGTAAGAAAGACGAAGAACGTAAGCACCAGGAAGAACTTGAAAGAGTTAGACGTGAAGAAGCTGAAAGAGTTCGCAAGGAAGAGTTAGAACGTAAGAGAATTGCAGAGGAAGCAGCTGCAAAGGCTAGAGAAGAAGAAAGACAGCGAATTGCAGAGGAGCAAACCCAAAAAGTAAATGCTGCTATCGTAGAGCCCGAACCAATCGTTCAAAACGATCCAGTTAACTTCCTAGGTGAGTTAGAACCACAAGATCCACTTCCACCAGTAGTTGACGATATTCCATTCGACTTTGAACCACAGACGAAAGAACTTGAACCACTTAGCGAACTTGAACCGTTAGAAGATATTACAGTTAAGGAAGATAGAGAAATTAGTGCAATTGCAGAAATTCTAACAAACCATTTTATGAGTGATGATTATAGCTATATGTGTGATATTGCAATGGAAATTTTAGAAGCAATTAAATAAGGGGGAAAAGAGTATGAGTGAAGCACCAATGATCTACAAAGCTATTTCAGATATTATGGACGAACTTGGAGCAGTAGAGAAAAAGAAAGATAGAAACACTAATGTAAATTACGCATTTAGAGGAATTGATGCTGTAATGAATGCAATGAAACCTTTACTGTCAAAACATGGGGTATTTGTTACACCGGAAGTATTGGAGCATAACAGAGAAGAGAGAGTAACAGCTAAAGGGAATAAATTAATCTACTCTGTAATGAAAGTAAAATATACATTCTTTACAAAAGACGGTAGTAGCGTTCCTGCTATTGTAATCGGTGAAGCTATGGACTCTGGAGATAAAGCAAGTAATAAGGCAATGTCAGTAGCTTATAAATACGCATTATTTCAAGTATTCTGCATCCCTACTGAGGAAATGGATGATCCGGACAGAGAATTAAGCATTGAAACTTCTAAAGTAACAGGCGAAAGTAAAATATCAGTACCAATGGCAACAACTCTTAAACAGCAAGCAGACAGAACCGGATATTCAAATGAAGCAGTAGCAAAGATGTGCGGAGTTGAAAAAATCGAAGATATTCCTATGAAATACTATAAATCTGCAATGTCAAGACTTGAAGCATTACCAGACAGGACGTGATAATCAATGCACTACACTTCTAAACTAAAAGGATATTACACCGATGAAGAAGGGACATGGCTTAAAGTCTATGTCCCGGGTGTAGACCTGGAAGAGAGGATACAAAATAAGCAGCTTAAGCATGTAGAGATACGTTGCGATGATGGTAGACATATTTCAAACGAACAGCGTAAGAAGATATATGCCACAGTAAAAGATATATGTGAGTTTACCGGTTATCTTCCAGAGGAGCAGAAAGAGTGGCTTAAGTACTTCCATATAGCACGTACTGGATGCGAATACTTTTCTCTAAGTAATTGCAGCATGGATACCGCTAGAGAGTACATAAATAGTATTTTAGATTACTGTCTGGAGAATGGAGTGCAGTTACAAGATACATTGCTTAACAGGACAGATGATATAGACCATGCAATGTATAAATGTATTAAAGAGAAGATATGTTGCGTGTGCGGATTACCTCATGCAGATTTACATCACGTTGATGCGGTAGGGGCAGGACGTAACAGAAAGAAGATAGATGATAGCAAGCACCGCAAGATGTGCTTATGCCGAAACCATCATACAGAATACCATAAGATTGGTGCTGAGTACTTCACAAACAAATATCATGTATACGGAATTATTTATGAAGATGAAAAATCGATTGAAGAATTGGAGAAATTAAAATGTTAGTAATGTCAAAAGATAGAAAAATGATAGTCGATACAACAAGCGTAGAAAGTATCTATGTTGATGATAAATGTATCAAAGCATATGAAAGCACTATGTGTAATTTTGAAGTTCTAGGAAAATATGAAAACGAAGAAAAGGCGAAAGAAGCATTCATAAGAGCATTTTCACGTATAAGTGCAGGACAGCAAGTCATATTTTTAGAATAAATTTTTGTCCGAGACGACATTAAACTAGAAACTTGTAAACCAGTCTAACGGGCTACATAGTAACACCAATGGTCATTTAACATATCACAGTGCAACATGACCTATTTAATCCAGGGCGGTTACGTCAGGCCGCCCACTTACAAAGGAAGTGAAACAATGCAATATAAATTTACTATAGATGGACGTTTGCCAGGGCTCAACGAGTACATAGCGGCAATGAACTCCAATAGACATAAAGGCAATGAAATGAAACAACAGTCGCAAGAACTCATAATTTGGCATTTAAGACACCAATTAAGGGGTACATGTATAAATAAGCCTATCAATATCGAATATTGCTTCTGTGAGCCAAATATGAAGCGAGATAAGGACAACATAAGCGGGTTTTCACACAAGGTTATACAAGATGCATTAGTAGAAGCAAGAATAATCGCCAACGATGGCTGGAAACAGATCATAGGATTTTCTGATAGCTTTGCAGTAGATAAAAACAATCCAAGGATTGAAGTTACATTAACGGAGGTCGAGTGATGGCAGACATTAAATGGATCAAGATTACAACTGATATATTCAGTGATGAAAAGATGCTTCTTATCGAAGGCTTACCAGAACATGACTCTATTATCGTTATATGGTTTAAGCTGCTAGCATTTGCAGGAAGAAGCAACAACAATGGAGTATTCATGATGAACAGCAAAGTTCCTTATACAGATGAAATGCTTGCAACAGTATTTAGGCGACCTATTAATACGGTTCGATTAGCATTAGAAACATTTGAGAACTTCCAGATGATAGAACGTGTTAATAATGTCATTACTATTCCTAATTGGGACAAGCACCAGAACATCGATGGCATGGACAAGATAAGGGAACAAAACAGAATAAGAGTGGCTAATTATAGAGAACGTCAAAAATTAGCACTATCAGACAATTGTAACGTTACATGTAATGCGACAGTAACGGAGAGTAACGCAATAGATAAAGATAAAGAAGAAGATAAAGATAAGAATAAGAAAGAGAGTATTAACTATCAGCAAATAGCTGATATGTATAACGACACTTGCATATCGTTCCCTAGACTTAAATCTTTATCAGATAATCGTAAGAAGGCTATTAAGGCTAGATTGCATAAATACTCTATTGAAGATATGCAGGAAGTATTTACGAAAGCAGAAGCAAGCGACTTTATGAAAGGTTCTAATAATAGAAACTGGACAGCTAACTTTGACTGGATGATGAAGGATTCTAATTTTGTGAAGATACTTGAAGGTAACTACGATAACAAGGGAGGAAGCAGAAATGACGTTCGAGGAACAGCTAAACCAGCTACAAGCGAATGGGATATGTTCGGAAGTGCAGAATACGAAGGAATTGAGCCAGTCAACTTGTCCTAAGTGCCAGGGAACGTACTGGACTATTAACGGAAACGGTGATGCGGTAAGATGCAATTGCTGGAAAAGAGAAAAACAGAAAAGGATATTGAAGTTTGCTAATATCCCAGATAAGTACAAGGATGCCACCTTCGATAACTACAAAACGAATATCTATAGTGATCCTGGGAAGATGGAACAAATCAAGAAACTATGTGGAACGTATGCAGCTGAGTACAAGGAGAAAGCAAAGGGACTTTTCCTTCATAGCGATACAAAGGGAAGCGGTAAGACAAGAATGGCTGCAACCATAGGAAACGTATTAATGGCGAACGGTGTTACAGTTAAGTTTGCTACTTCGTCAAGCATCCTGGAAGAGATCAAGAAAACTTGGAGTAAGACCAGTGAGTATACGGAGAGCCGGTTGGTCGATGATCTAATTCTTGCGGAAGTACTTGTAATAGATGATTTTGGGGCAGAGAAGCCGAAAGACTGGATAAACGATAAGTTTTATTACATCATTAACGAACGCTACATAAACGAGCGAACGACAATTTATACGTCTAATTTCGCATTGAAGGACCTGGACTATGATGAACGAATTTGCAACCGGATAAAGGAAACATGTTACCAGATACACTTCCCAGAGGAAAGCATGAGAGATAAGCAAGCAGCTTACAATATGCATCAACTTAGAGGAATGATAGAAGGGAGGTAATACGATGGCTCAGTCATATTGCAATTATGGTGTATATAATCCAGACACAGCAAAATGCATGGAAGAAGGAGAAAGTTTTGATTGGTTAACATTCTGGGAAGATGGGACATTAAGAAAGCTTACAGACGTTTATATTGAAACTATCACAGAGGACTATATTGAAATACAGTTAGAGGACTATGATTACAAGTTAATTGAAATAAGTGACGTTGAGGACTGGGACTAGTTAACTAAACGGTCCTTAAGGAAGGAGAAATATGAGAGTACAGAGAGTAGCAAGATGCGGAGCGGCAGACTCTAAATACTTCGGAAATTTCAATCAATTTGATCATGATATGAAGAAGCATAAGGAAGCAAGAGAAAAGCTAAAGGAAGAAGTAAAAGAATTAGTGCTTCGTGATCCAGGACGAATGGCAGATAGAGTGCAGATTGTACTAGAAGCGGTTAGAGAGATAAAGGAAGAATATAACGTTTAGGAGGTAAGAGTATTGGATAAATACAAAACAATCCTATATACGCTGCAAACGATTATAGTCATATCGCTAATTTGGTATGGACTTGAGTGGGCAATATATGGGGAACTAAAAGAAAATATTGTTGACACAATTATATTGATGCTATTTATACCGGTTATATATAAAGCCGTTAGAAGTGATTTCAAGAAGGAGGAATAGTATGGATAAGCTACATATGAGTACAAGCCTTGCAGCGGCAAAGCGAAGAATTGCAATTATCGAGATAGCGTATGGCCATGAGGAAGGACATAACAGAAAGATAGTAAACAAGTTGATACAGATAGAAAACTTAATAGAGCAGGTTAGATCGGACCTGGAAGCGGAGGAAGAATAGATGTGTTATGGAACATGCAACTTCGAGGATGGAATGGGCGAATGTACAGTAGGAAATACGATTAAGTTTAGAGAAAAGTACGGAGAAAGTCCTTGTACGGTTGGTGGATATTACGAAACAGTTCAAGATATGGAGTATCTGGAAGAATTTAAGGATAAGCTGGAGAGCATAGAAAAGCAGTACAGAAAGGACGAGGAAGAACGATGGAAGCGGTAACAAAGAAGAAAATCAATAAAGATGCAGAAGCTAAGTACAAGCTGCCAGAGAATGAAAATATTGAAATGAGAATAGCTAATTTAGAGCATGGAATATCTACCATGAAGCAAGGAGATAAGGTATATGTAGGGAAAACATTCTTACAAAAAGTATTGTTGTACATGGGAGAATTAAAAGAATATGAGGATTTGGGCTACACACCAGAGCAGCTAAAAGAGATAGTTGCAACTTATGAAGCAGGGATCGCATTGAGAGAAGGGGATAAATACAAGCTTAATGAAGCAATCAAAGAAGTGTTGAAAGACGAAGTAAAGGAGGCTATTGAATTAAAGAAGTACAAGCAACTAGAGGAAGAAGGAAGGCTAGTAAGACTTACATTAATTCCTGGTGACGTAGTTTATTGTGTTGATTTAAAAGACAAGATAATTGATGAAAGTACAGTGCTAACAGTCTGTAATACGAACGAGTTTGAGTATGACAGCGAAGAATTGTATTTCTGCCATAAGGATATAGGAAAGACTGTATTCTTGACCAGGGAAGAAGCAGAGAAACGCCTGCAAGAGGAGATTTCAAAATCACCAAGGCAGAGAATTGAAGAGTATATCAAGAAGTGTGGGTATACATACAATGTTCAAGAAATTATTGATACTTATAGAGAGAAGTATGGAAAAGCCTATTGTAGTTATACAATGACTGATACGATCGAGAATAACCTGGAAGCGTTAAAGAAATTGGTGAAATAAGGCGTACCGTTATTTGTGAATTCTATTGAGGAGGAATGCTATAGGAAACATCCCATAGCACCACGAATTATTTGTCTTTTAATAAATACCAAATTAAAAGATAAATAATAGGTGTCAAATCAAGATATATTTTGATGTACATACCTTATTTGTTCCTCCAAATATTGAATTATATTTCAGTATATGTAATGTGTCAGAGTTTATACATGAAAGCAGGGGAAATAAATGATAGTGAAACAGAGTCGTGCTAATTGTGCAATGCTAGATAAAAACAGAAAAAGAGAAGCAGGAGGTTGCTTTCAATATGGATGCCGAAGTAACAAGCGCTATGAATGGAGCGAGTATAACACAGGATGGATTCCTTGTTGGATTGCATCAGAAGAGTTGCTTAAGGAGTTGAAGCCAGGAAGATGTTGGATGCCTATAGTGAAAGATGTGCATCAAATGACAATAGATGAATTACTAAAGTAAAAGGGAAACTCCCTTGGCAGTTGGGGAACTGAGCCAAGGGAGCATTATGTATCGCAATTAGTAGTGTAACACAGATTACAATTAAAATAAATATACGAGGTAAAAATAAATGAGTATGAATAGAGCAGAGAGAAGAAGGCAGGAGAAAGCTGCAGCTAAGAAGAAAACGTACAATGTTAGTGTAGATGTACTAGAAAGACAGTTAGAGAAAGCAATGAACGATGGAAGAAGAGAAGGGCTAGACTGGTTGAATGTAGTAATGCTGACATTGTTAGAAGATCACTTCGAGTTCGGACCAGATAAAATAGCGAAGTTAAAGGAATTTGTAAATTTCAGAATATCATGCCTTGAAGATTACGAAAAAACAAACTTGTCACATAACGACTTAAGGAAACAGACTGAGGAAATGGCAAAATCAAGGGCAGAACATATTAGAAGTTTGAATGCTGAGGAGATGGCGGCAGAGATATCGTTCATTATTTCAAAGTTCATAAGGCTGGATAAAAGAGAGCTATTGCTTGAATATCTGGTAGAACCATATGGAGAAAAGTCTAATTTTTATTAAGGAGTGGAAGAGAAATGAGTAATGTAACAGTAGAAAAAAATGAGAACGGAAAGTTCATGTTTGATAAAGAAGAAGTTAGAAGGAAACTGCAATCTGGAATGAAACAGGTTGCGATTGCGGCCGAGTATGGAGTGAGCCAGTCAACCATAGGGGGATTTATCTTGGATAATAATCTAAAAGGAGTTAAGCCGCTACCAGAGGAATGTACAGAAGCAGGGAGAAAGAGAATTGAGCAAGGAGTTATATACTACCAACAAGGGTACAGTATGTTTGATGCAGCGGTAAAAGCGAACTGTTCTTACAAGCCATTAAGGAATGAGATACATAGACAGAAGTTGGCAAGGAAGAAAGGCATAAGTCCTAGACGTTCAACAACAGTAAGAGGGAAGTACCCTTTTGAGAAAGAAGCAGCAAAGGCAGCTGAGAAAAGAGCCAAGGGGTTAGATGTATTTAATGTGTGCCCAATATGTGGGAAAGCGTTCTATATGCCTTCGAAGCAATGGGGGTATAAAGTCAATAGAGCAGGGAATAAGAAGAAATTCAATGTATGTACATATACATGCATGAGAAAAGGCGAGAAAGGGGAATTTTAATGGATAGAGTAGAACAAATGAGAGCAACAATAAAAGCATATTGCTCGAAACAAGGAAACTGTAGTAAATCATGCTGCTTGTTTAATGAATGTAGAAAGCAAGGGTACTTACCGGTTTTAGACAAAGAGTATGAGACAGCATACAAAATAATAATAAAAAGTTCACATGATGTTTTAAATGCAATCGAGGAAAAACAAGACAACCAAGACAATGTAAATCACCCTAACCATTATCAGGGACCAAATGAGTGCATAGATGTAATGAGAGCTATGTTTGGAAAAGAAGCGGTAAAACATTTCTGTATGTGCAATGCATTCAAGTATAGATTTAGATCAGGTCAGAAGAATGGGGAAGAGGACATAAAGAAGGCGGAGTGGTACGAAACGTATCTAATTAAACTACAGGAGGAAGAATAAATGGATATTACAGTACTAAAGCAATACACGAGCTTGTGTGAGGAACGTAGGGATATTGAAAAGAGAATAAGTAAGACTATGATGCAGCTTGAAGAAGCAAAGAGTACTATCGTTGAGGACATAGTTAAGGGAAGTTCCAAACACTTCCCCTATGTATCATCTAATATGCATGTGGCAGGAGTAGATGAAGGCCTGGTAAAAAGAAAGCTAAAGGCATTGAACCGGCTTAAGGGATTACATGAGGAGAAGAAGATAGAAATCATGGAGAAGGAAGCAGATGTAGAAGAGTTCCTTAAGAGTGTAGATGACAGCTGGTTAAGACAAATTATCCGGTACAAGGTTATAGATAGACTCACATGGACAGCGGTAGGCATGAGAATGAAAACTAATGGTGATGCATGTAGAAAACAGTTTGAACGCTATATAAACATGTCCGAAATGTCCAACTAAAACGTGATAAGATAATAGAGTAATAAGAAGTTACATACCCCCAAATGAGTTTCATGTTAAATTTAAAACCCTTTACTGAAAAAAGCATTGTCATATAACGTGGCAGTGCTTTTTTAATTTATAAAAATGGTGGTGATAAAATGGCAAAAGCAAATGAGAAGGCGCAGAAGGCAAAAGAACTATATGAGATAGGCAAGAAGCTAGTAGATATAGCGAACGAGTTAGATGTACCAGCAGGCACAGTAAGACGGTGGAAGAGTACTTACAAGTGGGAAGGCGAACAATGCGAGCGTTCGGGTAAAAAGACGAACAAGAAAAGCGAACGTTCGGTTAAAGATGAACGTAAAGAGGATAAGAAGCATGAACCAATAGACAAAGAGGTAAGGGAAGTATTAAGTAACTGTGAACTGACAGATAAACAAAAGTTATTTTGTGCTTGCTACAGCAGGACAAAGAATGCAGTACAAAGCTATCTTAATGCATATGGCGGAACGTACAACACAGCAGGAACAGAGGGACATAGATTACTTAAAAACCCCAAAATCAAGGCTGAATTAGACGTTTTAAGGCGTATCAAGATGGAGAATTTACTTCTAAGCGTAGATGATGTAATGAGCGATTTAGTTGATTACCATATGCGTATAGTGTTCGCTGATATGGGCGAATATGTAGAGTTCGGGAGTAAGAAAGAGAAGATATACACAAAGAGCGGTGTACCTATAGTTGACGACAACGGAGAAGAAGTGGTAACAGACGTTAGTTACATGAAGCTAAATAGTTCGGATCAAGTAGATACTCAGCTTATCAAGGAAGTAACGCAAGGCCAGAACGGTGTTTCTATCAAGCTAGTTGATAAAGGTAAGTCGTTCGATTGGTTAGATAAGTACTTCGAAGTACACCCGGCAGACAGAAGAAAGCGTGATTATGACAACAAACGCTTAGAAATGCTAGGCAAGGACAGCGGAGAAGATAGCAATAAGGGAAGTAAGGACCTTAGTGAACTATTGAAACAGAGAAGCGAACGGAGGGGAAAGATTGAGTAGAGAAGTAATAGGAATAGCTTTAATTATTGTGTTCGCAATAGTTGAGAGCATCATAATATGGAATTTGAATGAATAATATGCATCATTATTACGATTAAATATTCAAAATAATATGAATAATATTCAAAATGTATTAAAAAAGCAGGCGATTTACCTAGAAAAACGAATAAAACTATGAATACTATTCAGAAAACGCAAGTTTTGCGAATAGTTGAAGGGGGAAAAGATGAAGAGAAAAACATTAAAAGGATATAGTGTGACGTGCATTGGAAAGCCAGGAACGATAATAAGACATAATGGGCTATTATCTAACTCTAGGAAAGAAATTATCGCATGGTTAGAAAGCACTGGTAGAAAAGTGCTCCACTGTAGAAAGACGAAAGTGAGATGAAAGAAAAGGAGAATGAACAAATGAAGAAGTTCAAAGTGGATTACATGATCAATCACGAATTAGAAACTGAAACAGTAGAAGCAAACAGCAGCACCGAAGCGATAGCAAAGATGAATGATAGATTGAAAGCAATGCAGGTATCATTCGTTATCTATGGTGCTAGATAGGAGAAGTGGATATATGTTAAGAAAAAAAGAGTGCGAATTTTGCGAAGATTACAAAGAGTTGAAATATACAAAGAGCAACGACAATGACATATATTATGAAATCAAAATAAGAATGGTAAAAGAGACACACAAAAGTGGTGGTAGAGTTTCTGAACTTGCATATCAAAAAACAACACCAAAATACTGCCCGTTATGTGGGAAAAGATTGTAAGTAGGTGAAAAGATGCTACTAAGTGATAAGTATTGGGACTACATAGATAGCGAAGCAAGAGCCGAGTTCCTGGAAGGCACGACAGCCGCCGGCAAGACAACGACAGTCGGAGTAAAGTTCATTATGAATGTAGCCGAGTCCGATATGACGTTACATGTTATTGCTGCAAAGACAACAGGTGTTGCTGAAAAGAATATTATCAATAGCGACTTCGGACTTATGCAGATATTCCCTAACTTGCAGTATTGCGGTAATGGTGACAAGGATAACAAGTTACCACATATCAAGTTATTTACGGATAACGGCACCAAGATAATCTATGTCCTGGGATATGACAACAAAGATAAGTGGAAGAATGCCCTGGGTTCGCAATTCGGTTGTGTATGGGTAGATGAATGCAACACCGCTGATATGGATTTTATTCGAGAGATATTCGGGCGTTCTAAGTATTTCGTTGGTACGCTTAATCCAGATGATCCTAGTTTACCGGTATATGATGAATATGTTAATAGGTCCAGGCCATTAAGTAAATATGCTAGAGACGTACCAAACGAGATTATGGACTATCTGGAGAAGTGTGAAGCACAAATGAATTGGGATTATTGGTTCTTCTCGTTTGAGGATAATATCTCGATGTCTCCGGAGCAGATTATAGAGAAGAAGTTAAGTTATCCAAAAGGAACCAAGATATACAAGAATAAAGTGCTAGGCCTTAGAGGTAGAGCAACAGGGCTTGTATTCGTTAACTTTAGCAGGAAGAGACACGTTCGTTCTAAAGAGTGGGCGAAGCAGTTCATTAAGAAGAGCAGGAACCAGGAAGAATACTTCGAGTATTTTACGTCTGGCATGGATACAGCATACTCTAGTAATTCACCGGATACTATCTCGATGGTATTCCATGGTATTACGAATAAAGGAAAGTGTGTGCAGCTAGACGAGAAGGTATACAACAATAGAGATATCGAAACACCGATAGCCCCTTCTGATACAGTAGTGAATTATATTGACTTCCTGGAAAGGAACCGTAAAGAATGGGGATTTGCTAGACAAGTATTCGTAGATAGTGCGGATCAAGCCACACTTACTGAATTAGCGAAGTATAAACGTGAACACCCAGAGTGTCAATATATATTCAACAATGCACACAAGAAGGTTATGATAATTGACCGTATCAATTTACAGCTTGGTTGGTTATCGTATGATGATGAATACGGTAAGGAGCCATGTTTCTATGTACTGGAGCATTGTACTAATACGATACAAGAATATGAAGTGTATTCCTGGGACGAAAAGAAGGACAACACGCCGGAGGATAGAAATGACCATTGTGTTAATGCAGGTCAATATTCCTGGATACCTTACAGAGATAAGATAGGAACTAAGAAAGGATAAGAGTAAATGAGGATAATGGACGCAATAAAGAGCGGTATTAGAAGTTGGCTGAGAGTTATGCCGGCACAAGCAAGTATGATTGCTATACAAGAAACACTAGACTTTGAAAGCAATGCGATTAAAAACAGATTATGGTATCGAGGTGACGGAAAAGAACTGTCACAGCTATACTCGCAGATACCAGGAAATGAGACAAGCTTCTGGGGAGCAAAATCTACACCAGGAATGGAGATTAGAAAGATACATGTTGGATTGCCTGGGGATATTGTAGACGCAATGGCTAATATCGTAGTTTCAGATATGGGTAAAATAGAACTGAAGAGTAAACAGGAAGAATGGGATAAGATTGCAAAGGAAAATAACTTTGATGATCTTGTGAAGAAAGCTGTCACAGAAACGTTATACATAGGTGACGGTGCATTTAAGGTTAGTTTCGACCCTATGTTATCTGATTTACCTATTATCGAGTTTTACGCAGGGGACAAGATTGATATACATTACAGACGAGGAAGAGTGTGTGAAGTGGTATTTAAGACATCATATATCGTTAAGGACCAGGAATATATCTTACAAGAAACATACGGTTATGGATATATCAAGTACAATCTAACAAAGAACGGTAGCGAGTGTAGCTTAGACAGTATTGAGGCAACCAAAGGCCTGGTAGATGTAACATGGGACGATAACTTTATGATGGCAGTTCCTATGATGTTCCACAAGAGCAGCAAGTGGGAAGGCAGAGGTAAGTCAATTTTTGATACTAAGACGGATAACTTCGATGCATTAGACGAAGCGTGGTCACAATGGATTGATGCTTTAAGAGCGAATAGGACAAAGGAATACATTCCGGAGAATATGTTGCCTAGAAGTCCAATTACAGGGGAAGTATTAGCACCTAACTCATTTGATCATAGATATATAAAGACAGATGCACCACTTGCAGAGGGATTAAATAATAAGATTGAGTTAGAACAAGGGGAAATACCACACGAAAGTTATTTGTCTACCTATGTGACAGCATTAGACTTATGCTTACAGGGAATTATCAGTCCTTCGACATTAGGTATTGATGGAAACAAGATGAAAGACGATACGGCCACAGCACAAATTGAACGTGAGAAGGTGACACTATACACAAGAGCCAATATTCTTGATGCATTACCAGGTGTTATCGAAAAGACGGTAGACTGTACCATGAAGGCAAACGAAACTATGCTAGCATTTATGGAGAAAAGAAGCCCAAAAGTAGAGAACATAGAGATTGACGTTCCTTTCGGAGAATATAACAGTCCTTCATTCGATGCGGTAATTACTACAGTGGTTGCAGCAAAGACAGGCGGTGTAATGTCTATCGAAGCGAGTGTAGAGGAAATGTATGGAGATACCAGAGATGAAGAGTGGAAAGCAGAAGAGGTAAGACGATTGAAGGCAGAACAAGGGATAGCAGAAGTAGAAGAACTTACTATTGCTGATATTCCACAGATTGAGTAGGTGGTTAGATGCCAAAATACGAAAATGAGATATACGATATTCAAAAAGCGTTTGCTTCTGTAGAAGATGAACTTATAAAAAGTATGATCCGGAACTTAAAGCACCATAGAGCCTGGGAAGATGATGAGGGCTTTCTTTGGGAACAATGGCAAGTGAAGCAGCTACATGCTTTAGATGTATATAGGAGAGAGAATACTAAGAAGTTCGGAGACCAGTTTATAGACATCAATAACAAGATTGATACTCTGATAGAGATAGCAAGAAAGGAGGGCAATACTTCGCAGGAAGTTGCCCTTTTAAAAGCTATCAAGAACGGACATAAGGCGGAGAAGATAGCCAGAGGAACGTATGCGGAATTCTTTAACCTTAATACGAGAGAACTAGATGCGCTTGTTAATGCCACAAAGAAAGACTTTAAGAAAGCAGAAATTGCAATGCTTCGTCAAGCTAATGACCAATACAGAAAGATAATATTCAATGCTCAGGTATATGCGAATACAGGAGCCGGGACTTATGAGAAAGCGGTTGATATGGCTACAAAGGACTTTCTTTCTAAAGGAATTAATTGTATAGAGTATTCTAATGGGGCAAGGCATACCATGAAAGATTATTCGGAAATGTGCCTTAAGACAGCAACTAAGAGAGCTTATCTTACTGGTGAAGGCGAGAAGCGTATGGAGTGGGGGGAACACTTGGTTATAATGAATAAGCGCGGTAATCCTTGCCCTTTATGCAAGCCATTTGTAGGTAAGATTATGATAGACGATGTGTGGTCTGCTGGAAGTAGTAAAGATGGCCATTACATGTTAATGAGTAGCGCAATAGAAGCTGGGTTATATCACCCTAGATGCAAAGATAGCCATACAACATACTTTGAAGGCATTACAACGGTTGATGAAGTGACAAAGAAGGAAAGCCAAGAAATGGTTGATAGGTACAACGAGCAAGCTAAACAGCAATACAGAAAAAGGCAAGTAGAGAAATACAATAGGCTGTCAGAATACTCTTTAGACGAAGATAATAAGAAGCAATATAAGGGAAAAGAGAAAGTATGGGCTAAGCAGTTAAATGCTATTGAAAATTCTGGAAGTTCTGATATAATTAATGCATTACCAAATACAGATAGAATAAATATACCAGAAGCTAAATTTACACAATATGCGCTCAATCCAGAGAAAGATAAAAATAAGGCTAGGGCTTTTAAAGAAGCGCTAGGATATGATTTAAGTAATGCAAATGATCTTATTCAGAATATAAAGAATAACATAACAAAATTCGAGGCAGTAAAAAAAGATAATACTGGTTACGGCGATAGGTATCAAGTTGTTATGGAATTGACTGGACCAAATGGAAAAAAAGCGAGTGTATTAACAGCATGGATAGATGATAAACAAAAAAATGAAATGCGGCTTACAACCGCTCATATTGATAAGAAGGTGAAAAAATGATTTCTTTATTTGATAAAGTGAAACTTAAGACTGGTGAAACAGCGTATATAGTTGAGGTATACGAACAAGGAGTTGCTTATGAGGCTGATATTGATAGAGAAGATGGATCAGTAGATACAGAAACAATAAAACAAGAGGATATAGAGTGTATAATGTAAATACCACCAATCAGTAAAATGATTAGGTGGTATTTTTATGTCCTTTTTGTCCGCAAACAATGTAGTAAAATAGTAGTATGAAAAAAAGAGGTACTCATTCGTGGGTGCCTTTTTTGTTGCGTAAAAGGGAGGAATAAGATGGGGATTTTAAAAAGAATTAAGCAAATATTTAAAAGACCTACTTGCAAGTGTGACGGAAAAGTAAGACATGTATGGTACAAAGACAATCATCGAAGAACTATTAGAACACTTGGATATTGCAATGAATGTGGCAGGAAAATGTATGAAATATAGGAGGAATGAAGATGCCAGGAGATAAGTTTATAAAGCTATGTAAAGAAATTGTAGTGAAATATTTCAATGAACATGCAGATGTGACAGACAAAAAGAAAATTACGGAAGATGATGTATTTGTAGTATGGAGCTGCAAAGCATTACAGAATAACAAAGCGTTAGTTAGTACGACTGTTTCGGACGGTATGTACTACGAAATCACTCACAATGGAGACAAGCAGGAAACATATTTTGATGCTTATAAGAAGTGGGAGAATTTTTGTGTTAAATAAAATTATAAAAATATTTAAACGTGTGTTTTGTAGGCACGACTGGCGTATTACATCAATACACGAAGATACGTGTAGTAAGTGTGACACAAAAAGATTTTTCCCTTAAACACAGCTCTTTGCGAGCAGAATAGAAAGGCTTCATAGCAGCTAATAAATATAAAACTGAATGAAGGAATTATGGAGTGTGGTTCCTAGTAGGTTGTGCTAGCTGCTTTTTTAATACATGCGCTGCTATGGTTCTTTACCGAGAAAGGAGTGGCGCTTATGTCCTATAGCTCAGTGGTTAGAGCGGTGGCCTTATAAGCCATGTGTCAAGGGTTCGACTCCCTTTAGGGCAACTTGACCGAAGAGGTCTTTTCATGCCATGCCTAGGATTAACGCAAATCCCGTAAGAACATGGCATTGAATAATAAAATACACATGAAGGTTTATATCTCCGCGGAAGGTATAATGCTGGTTCAATTCCGGCACATGTGCTTCGTAAGAATATTACATATTAAAACCTCCTTTTATTAGAGTGACCGGGTAGGGTGGGTTCGACTCCCATACACTCTTTTGCCAACGTGGGCATTATACACGGATAGTTGACGAACTTATACGGAAAGGAAGATACAGTATGAAAAAGAAGTTATTTATCCCTTTGAAATTACAATTCTTTGCAGAGCCTGTGGAACCTGGCGCAGGCACAGAGCCTGGAAGCGAAGGGAACGCAAGTCAAGGCAATATTGACTATGGAAAAATCCAGTCAATGTTAGACACGGCTACGCAAAAGAAAGAAAATGCAGTATTAAAGTCTTACTTCCAACAACAAGGTTTATCTGAGGAGGAAGCTAAGCAAGCTATGGAAGATTTCAAGAATAGCAAGCAGCAACAGCAGCAACAACAACAAACGAATAATACCATGTTGCAGGATCAAGTAACACAAGCGACAGCAGCAGCCGAACAAGCACAAGTTGAACTAGAAGCGACTAAGACAGCTGTCTCTTTAGGGATTGATATGAAGTCTTTACCTTACATATTGAAGATGGCTGATTTAAGCAACGTTAAGGATAAAGACGGTAAGATTAGTACAGACAGTGTGAAAGAGGCTATTAATAAGGTATTAGAAGATGTCCCAGCACTTAAACCAAGTAACCAAGGAAATGGCGGCTTTAAAATTGGTGCAGACAATAACCAGGGACAACAACAAACTACAGACGATGCTTTAAAGGCAGCATTCGGACTATAAGAAGAAAGAAGGAATACAAATGGCAGTATACGAATACGCTACGCAATTCACGCAATTATTACAACAGAAGTATGCGAAGGAATTAACATCAGACTTCCTTACAAAATCACACCCAGAAGTGCAATTCATTAATGCACAAACAATCAAACTTCCTAATATGACAGTAACAGGTTATAAGGATCACACAAGAACGGCTGGGTTTAATGCTGGTTCTATGACAAATGGGTGGGAACCAAAGAAACTAGCACATGACCGTGACATTGAAATCTTTGTTGACCCTATGGATATTGACGAGACAAATCTTACTTTATCCGTGGCAAATATCCAGAACACATTCGAGACGGAACAGGCTATTCCAGAAAAGGACTGTTACAGATACTCAAAACTGTACGCTGAATTAACAAGATTAAATGGTAAAATCGACAATACGGTATTAACTACTGCTAACATCTTATCAATCTTTGATGATCTTATGGAATACATGGATGAAGCCGGTGTGCCAGAGGAAGGCCGTGTACTTGTCGTTACTCCAAAGGTTAAAAAGCTTTTAAAGCAAGCGGAAGATATTCAAAGAGTAATGGCAGTTAATGGCGGTGTAAATGGTGTAAACAGAAATGTACACAGCTTAGATGATGTAGAAATCAAACCAGTTCAATCAGCTCGTATGAAAACAGCTTATGACTTTACAAATGGTTGCACTCCAGCATCTTCTGCAAAACAAATTAACTTCATCTTAATTCACCCTTCTTGTCAAGTGTGCCGTGATAAATACAGCTATATCAAGTTGTTTACACCTGGTACAGACTCTAGAACAGCAGATGGATATTTATACCAGAATAGAAACTTTGGTGACTTATTCATGCTTGATAAGAAGTTAGAAGGGTGCGCTATGAATGTAGATGCTGAATAGGTGGTGAAAACATGAAGGCAATTAAGCAGAATAAAGAATACACGATTACAGAACTTGAAAAGCAGCGTTATATTGACGAAGGTTATGACATTGTAGGAGACGATGGGAAGCTAGTTGCATATGGTAAAGGTAAAACAGTACCATATGAAGACTACATGGTCGTTGTCAACGAATTAGAAGCATTAAAAGCATCTAAGGCACGAAAGAAGCAAGAACCTAAAGAAAATCAAGAATAGGCGGTGTATGTTATGGCATATCAAGGCTATGTAGAATTTACTGAATACAAAGCAGAATATGATAGCATTCCGGATGATGTGCTAGAACGTAGATTGAAGGAAGCAAGCCGAAACATTGACTTGCTTACCTACAACCGTATTGTGGCACAAGGATTCGATAATCTTACAGAGTATCAACAAGAGATAATAAAAGAATGCACTATTGAGTTGGCAGACTTCTATTATACAAATGATGATATGATACAGAACGTGCTACAGAATTATAGCATTAACGGTGTTTCAATGTCCTTTGGAGCTACCTGGAATGTAGCAATAAGAAACGGT
Organism: bacterium; assembly: GCA_030535455.1. GTDB lineage: Bacteria > Bacillota > Clostridia > Lachnospirales > Lachnospiraceae > KM106-2. The sequence goes on along the minus strand of JAUNJY010000027.1, from coordinate 17,332 downwards.
GTAGCAATAAGCCAGGCAACATATAGTAAGTTAATGTCCACTGGCTTATGTAATACAACATTAAGGCGGTGATAAGATGCATTTCCCATGTTTAATTAAGAAAGAGTTCTGTAAGACAGATACAGTTGTTGAGATTGAACAAGAAGGTGTAGATAAGTATGGTGATCCGCTTGACTCATTTATATATGAAGGAAAATGCAATTATCAAGACTCTGCTAAGACGGTGTTAACGGCTGAGAAGAAGTTAATACAACTTAGTGGAGTTGCTTTATTTATTGGAGATATTGCACCAGACATTCCAGTGATAAGTGGTGGTACCATTACAGTACATGGTGAGGAAAGACAGATATACCAAGGAAGAAAATGCAGGAACCCAGATGAAACCGTAAATTATACAGAAATCCAGGTGATGTAATGAGAAGAGCAACTTCAAGAGTGACAATAGATAGAGTAGCAATAAGAAATATAGCTCAAGCACAAATCAGAGCCTTAGAAAAGACAGCAGAGGCACTACACACAGAAGTAGTGCAAGCGCAAGTAGTTCCTTTTGGGGAAGGCACATTACAGAATGAGAGCTTTTTTGTAGATTACTCTAGAAGTAATAATGGCATTGTAACTCTTGTGTTTAGTACACCTTACGCAAGACGTTTATATTTTCATCCAGAGTATAACTATAGCAAGGAAGAAAATATACATGCAGGTGGCAAGTGGTTACAACATTGGATTGACGGTGATAATAAGGATTTTGTAGTAAACACATATAAGCAGTTCTTTAGAAGGGAGAGTGGTGTTTGATGATCCTATTGCGAGATATAAGAGATTACATTGCTACTCTCGGTATTGCAGTAGACAATAATTGCTATTGCGGAAAGATGGATAGCAAGCCTAAAAAGGCAATTGGCATCTATAATCTTAAAGACAGTAGAAAAGCAGTCGTTCCAATCGGTGGTTTAGAGAACAAGTCATACGGTACCAAAAGCATTAGCTTATTGGTACATTGGTCTAATTCTCCGACAGATACGGAAACGGCTGCTATTAAGTTGTATCAAGAATTACAAAAAACAGAACAAGTAGAAGTGAATGGACACTTAATCAAGTTTATTGAAATGCTCCAGGAAGAACCTATACCGGTTGATACTGATGAAAACGGAGTGTTTGAATATGTGATTGAATGTCTATTTTATTATGAGAGGAATGGTGAATAATGAGCGAAACAAGTACAGTAACACCAAGAACAACACAAGCGACAGGCGTAATGCCTACAAATAAAGTTACATTCGGAATTTGTACAGCAGGAAGAAAAGAAGCTGATACAGCATCAACTATTCAAACAGTAGTAGTAAAAGATGCAGAAAGCTTAAATATTAGCTTCGACAATGGCATTGAAGAATGGAACCCTATGGACCAGGAAGGCTGGGTAAGACGGTTAATGACTTCTAAATCAATCGGAGTTTCACTGGGCGGTAAAAGAAATTATGGTGATCCTGGTAATGATTATGTAGCAAGCCTTGGATATGCAAATGGACAAGATGCGAACAGCTGGTTTAGTATCAATTTCCCAAATGGAGATAAGTTGATGATACCAGTAGTGGTAAATGTAACATCAATGGGTGGTGACTCAACATCTGTAAATGCTTTAGAGTGGGAAGTTCAATCTGATGGTAAACCATCTTACACACCAGCTGCATCAGCTTAAAAATAAAACAAGAATAGATAGGCGGTCGGATAGGCCGCCTTTTAAATTGGAGGAAAAACAATATGGCACAAATTTATGATATTTCAAAGAAAATCACAAACGAATTACCAAAACTAACAATTACAGAACAGCTTACAGTCACAATTAATAATAGGAAAACAAATGTACTTAATGTTCAAGCTATGGCTGATGAAGTGGAAAGAAAAGAAAAGGCTGGCAAACCAGTAGACGATATGGCATTTATCAAAAAAGGACTTGACCTTCTTATTGGTGAAAGAAACGCTGATGAACTAGAGGCTATGGATTTACCACTTCCAGAGTTTAAAGAAGTATATCAAACAATAATGAGTATTGCGACTGGTACTTACGGAGAAACACCCAACAAATAGCAGCGGAGAAAGCTACTATGATATTTTTGACGATTGGGAATTAATAGAGAGTAGCTTTTATAAGCAATATGGTATACGTCTTAGAAACTCCGGCGATGATGATTTATCATATTCGGAGTTTGCTTCTTTACTAAGCGGTCTTATGAACGATACACCACTAGGAACTATAGTCGGAATACGAAGCGAGAAGGACCCTAAAGTAATCAAAGATTTTACAGATGAACAAAAGAAAATACGTAGTGAATGGATTTTAAAACGAAATGCAAAGATTAATGAAAACCCAGAACAATACAATGCGTACTGGGAAACAATGCAAAAAGCTTTCAAGGAAATGTGTTCGTAGATTAACAAAATAAATAAAGAAAGGAGGTATTATTGTGAGCGAAACAGTAGGACAAATTGACCTGGGACTTAATATTAATAGAAAAATGTTTAATGACCAACTAAACGGCATTAGTAAATACGCTTCTAATTCGGTTAATAATAGCTTTAGAGGCATAGGTAGTAAAATCGGTTCAACAATCGGTAGCTCCGCAGAAAAAACAGCAATTCCATCTTTCAAAGGAATTGCTAAAAGCATAACGTCTATATTGGGGACAATAGCAGTAGGTAGTTTTGTAAAAGATTGTTTGGATTTGGGGAGTGACCTTACAGAAGTACAAAACGTTGTAGATACTGTATTTACATCTATGTCCGGTACAGTCAATGAGTTTGCAAAGAATGCTGCAACTACATACGGATTATCAGAGACAATGGCCAAGAAGTTTACCGGTACATTTGGTGCAATGGCTACTTCTATGGGAATAACAGAAGGAAAAGCCGTAGAAATGTCTACTGCACTCACTGGGCTTACTGGTGACGTAGCGTCTTTCTATAATATTTCCCAAGACGAAGCCTATACAAAGCTTAAGAGTGTGTTTACTGGTGAAACAGAAGCATTAAAAGAATTGGGTGTGGTAATGACCCAAACAAATCTGAAACAATATGCACTTAATCACGGAATTACTGGAAATATTAGTGGAATGACACAACAACAAAAAGTTATGCTTCAATACCAATATGTTACTGATGCACTTTCTAAGGCTTCTGGTGACTTTGCAAAGACAAGCGATAGACCAACTGTCGCCCGTTACAGTAATGTAGCGTGAGAAAAATCGAACAAAATCGGTGAAGGCTAAGTTGACTTAATAAAAACATTATGGTGACATATATGAGAGGTGATTTAATGCAAACATTTTTCATATATAAAGCTGTCAACAAAATAAATTCGAAAGAATAGCTGATGCAGGAAGGGAATTAAATGTAAATTACAAATCCATACACAAAGTTATTAATGAACCAACAAGGACAGCATACGGTTATAAATGGATAAGTCAATAAGTTAATACCGAGGTAAGTATTCAGATTGCGAAAGGCTGAATACCACCGTAGAGCGTAGGTGGTGAATAAATATAATCCACCCAAGAGTGTTCGATAACCATAAGACGTAGTGATACGTCTTATTTTTATGGTTAAAAATGTACGCCGACCTTATAGGAAACTATAAGAAGTAGAGGATAAAAAGCCTTTACGATAACAAATGAGTTGGGCAAATCAGACTAGATTATTAACACTTAATTTGCAGTCATTAAAGGCAGAATTAGGGCAGGCGTTCATAGCACTATTAAAACCTTTAATTGTTTCTTTGAACTCATTTATTTCTACACTTACAAAAGCAATAAGCAAGTTCAAGGAATTTGTATATGCATTAACTGGATATTCGCAAGAGTCCGGGTCAACAGGATCAATCGTAACAGATACAACTGATGACATAACCGGAGGAATAGAAAATGTTGGAAGTGCTGCTGAAGACACAGCTGAAAAAATAAAAGCAGCCACTAAGTCTCTTATGGGATTTGATAAGATCAACAAACTAAACGATGATAGTAGTTCTAACATTTCGAGTGGTTCAGGAAACACTGGAACAAGTGGTGTTATAAGCCCTATAGGTGATACTAGTAGTACTGTAAGCGGCATTAATGAGGTAAGTGACGCAATCAAAGAATTAAGTGACGCATGCCAGCCTACATTGAACGCACTAAAAAAGTTACACGATGAAGGCTTAAAGAAACTTGCTGATTTTTCTTATGCTACTTTGAATGATTTTTATCATGATTTCTTAATACCTGTTGGGCTATGGACGTTAGGAGAAGGTCTGCCAAGGTTATTTAACATAACTAATGATTTGTTGAATGATGTAGATTGGAGCAGACTTAGGACTTCGCTGGATGGCTTCTATAAAGCACTTGTCCCACTTACAATATTCACTTTCGATGCAATGTTAGACTTTTATGAGTATTTCTTGAAGCCTTTATCTGTATGGACTATGAGTAGTGGACTACCTCAATTACTTGATGTAACAACTAGTTTACTAAATGATATAGATTGGTCTAAATTAAAAGGATCTTTAAATAATTTTTGGAATGCATTAGAACCAATGGCAGAAGCTTCATTCCAGAGTCTTATTAATCTATATCGTGATTTCTTTGCACCTATTGCAAAAGTAACAATTAATAACGCTATACCAGAGTTTTTGAATGGATTAGCAGACGTTGCAAAGGCCGTTGATTGGAGTGGATATGCTGAGAATATCGATGATTTATATAAGGGATTGGGTGATCTTTGTTCACTTTCCGTTGAAAAATTATCAAAAGATTTCAAAGACTTCACATCATCTATATCACCTAGTGTATCTGATGCAATTGGAGGATTTTCCGGTGTACTAGGGAAGATAGGGGAAGCATTAGGCGCAATAAAAGGACCATTAAGTGAAATACTATCATACTTTGTCGGAAATAAACTCGATGAACTTAAGTTTTTCATAGAAGCTGGTGGATCATGTTGGAAGGCAATAGACGGTATATACACATCTCTTAAGGGGATTTGTAACCTTGATATAGATGGTGTATTTGATGGAATATCAAAAATACTTTCTAGTTTTGATAATTTTGAAATTCCTATACTTGATATAAGAGTAGGAGATATTAAAGGTCAAGTTGAAGATAAGTTCTTCGAAGCTGCTTCGTGGTTGGCTGGTGTTGAGATAACTCCAAAGCAAGTGCACGTAATAATGGGCACTACAAAAGAAGCCCTAATTAAGTCATTCAACCAGGTTATAGACCAAATAAAAAACGTTACAAGATACGTGTACGCTGGAATGGGAACAACTAAAGATACATTACACAAGTCATGGACAACTTTAACTGGGGCGACAGCAAATGTAACACGTAAAGTGTATGCTTCTATAGCTACAACAAGAAAAACACTTCAAAACGGATGGAATAACTTAAAGGGTGCAACGTCTAATATTACACGTACTGCATCACTTACGGTTTCGACATCAACCACATGGGTTAAAAATAAATTTACAAGCCTACGTAATACTATTGGAAGTGTATTTAGTAAATCGAACATGTCTAAGTGCTTTAGTGGCATAAGAGATGGGTTTGACAACGTTTTATGTCTGATTAAAGATACTGCAAAAAGTCCTGTAAATGCGGTTCTTAAGGTACTAGAGAAAATGGCGAATGGTTGGATCAGCGCAATCAATGGAGTGTTTAATATCCTAAATAAAATGAGCTTTGACGTACCAAGTTGGGTTCCTGGTGTCGGTAATAAGCACTTCGGTTTCAACATGAAAACACTAAGCAGTATTTCACTTCCAAAGTTGGCTAAAGGCGGTATCGTAGACAGCGAACAGATGTTTATAGCCGGTGAAGCAGGTAAAGAAGCAGTAATGCCGTTAGAAAACAATACAGGATGGATAACGCAACTTGCAAGAGACATAACAGGACAAATGACAATACCTCAGCCACAAGCACCTATGCTTACTAATGTAAAGAGTACACCGGCTGATAACGGAAAACTTGATAAATTATTAGAGTTAATGCAAGTGATCATTTCCGATAATAAGGATGGAAAGAAAGAAGTTGTTAAAAACCTAAAGGAAATTGCAGATAAAGATATCACATTAGATGGAAACAAGATAACTAAGACGGTTGTTAACAACGTCAATTCAGAAACAAAAAGCACAGGGAAAAGCCCTTTTAGGGGTGTTGTTATAGCATAGGAGGGTACGGTATGGAAGTACTACAGAGTGGCGCGGTTTCATTACCGTGCCCAACTACAATATCGGTAGACGATGAAATTATATGGTCTAGTAATACTGGAAGAAACGCAAGTGGTTTAATGACAGGTGATGTAATTGCTGAAAAGAAGAATGTAGCAATTACGTGGGGAGTATTGAAACAATCTGATGTGTCACTTATTCGAAAATACATAAAGAGTGGGTTCTTTAATTTAACTTTAAACATCGGTGAGACAATAACAATAACCTGCTATAGAGGGTCACTCTCAGTAGTTCCTATTGGGAAATTGGATGACGGCACTTATTATTATCGTTCAGCAACAGCAACGGCAATACAACAGTAGAAGGAGGTCTTTAAAATTGTATAATGTCAGTCAGACCTATAAAAATGCAGTAAGAGAAAGCTCCAGGGACTTCACATCAACTTATGTTGATGTGAATGGGAGCAGAACAAATTTAAATGATATTATAGAATTTTCGATAGATAAAATCATAGGAGATAGCGACAAATTAAAGTTTGGTTACGCAAATGCAGCGGTGTTTCATGCGAAAATGAACATAACAGAACGCACACCTTCGGTATGGGCTGGGGAAGTTAAACCTGTTGCAGCTATGACATATGATGGCATTACAACCGATTTAAATCTAGGCACATTTTATATTGATACAACCACAGTAAAGATTTCTAATAAAAATGTTGAGTTTTATGCTTATGACTTAATGTATACACTTGGTAGTGTTGAGTATGACGGAGAAGAATGTACAAACACTAGAGACATTATTTTGGTTTTAAGCAACAATGGTGTTCCGATTAATGATATTTCTACTTACCCATCAATATCATGGAAAAAGAAACTAAACGGAATAACAATAAGAGAGATAATTCAAGAGATAGCTTTATTATCTGGATCAAATGCTATATTTGATGAAAACGGAAAACTTTCGTTCATAAATATAACTACCACAGATTTTTCTATTAATGGGAACAATTATTCGGAATTTGAAAAAGGGGACACTAAGACTTCTAAAATTTCAAAGCTGATCACCAATATTACAACAACGGTTATCAATCAGGATGAAGAAGGAAACGAAGTAGAAGAGGATATCACTACAACTTATACAGTAGGCGATGATACAGGAACTTCTATGGAGATAGAAAGCGACAACGTAACAAATCAAGAAGAATTGAACGCTGTTTATTCTAGAGCAGGTATGCCTATTGTATACCAGGCGCACGAAACAGTATGCCAGGGCTTCCCACACTTAATACCTGGTGATGTTATCAGCATTTCAACTATTAGTTCTGAAACATATGACATAGCAATAGCAGGACATACGTTGCATTTTGACGGAGGATTTAAAAGTACATTAAGAGCAGCTGCACTTGAACAATCAGAGGAAGTAAACAAAAAGAAATTATCTATGTCTTTAGAAAAGATTATCGAACAAATTTCCACTGTAAAGCAAGAAGTGACAACAGTAACAGGAACAGCAGTGGATGCACTTCTTGCAGCTGAAGGGGCAAACTCTACAGCTGACAATTCGTTGCAAGCAGCAATTGATGCACAGAATAAAGCTAATGAACTTATTGAACGTGCAGACAGCGGAGAGTTCAAAGGCGATACTGGTGCCACAGGACCAAAGGGAGAACAAGGTGTATGCGTTACATCGGTAGATGTATATTATTATTCATCAACTTCAAATACAACACAAACTGGAGGAACCTGGGAAACAGATGCATCAAAAGTATCATGGGCTAGTGGTAGATATGTGTGGACAAAGACAATTACTAAACTTGATAATAACACAACAAAAGAAACTAAACCTATATGTGTTACAGGTGGCATAGGACCTACAGGAGCTACAGGTTCTACCGGTAATGGAGTTTCAAAGGTAGAAGAATTATACGCAAAGACTACAAGTAGCACAAGCATACCAGCAGATAGCGCTTTCTCAGCTTATGACGTCACAAAACACACATGGACTACTGGTGCTTTTATATGGACAGCTACTAAGATCACATATACAAACGGAACTAGTGCAATAGTTGGGAAATCATGTGATAGCTCATGGCTTGCAGTAAATGATATTAAAGTAGGCGGAACAAATCTATTAGATGGCACAAAAGATTGGTCTGGCACATGGACTAATATAACGACATGGGCGCACGAAACAGAAACTTACAAAGGTTTATCAGTTATGCGCAAACGTGGTCAATGGGGCGGCTTAAAAAAGAAATACAAAGTCACAGAAGGAGAAACATATACATTCTCTGTTTATGTAAAAGGTGACGGCGTTGCTGAACTTGGCATCTATGTCCAAAGCAGCGATGCTGCAGTACCTTCACCAACATCAAAATATGTAGGCGTTGTATCAAAGGAATGGGCAAGAGCATGGTTTACATTCAAAGCTGCAAAGACTGGAGAAATCGAGCCTAGAATTGAGAATAGAGTTGACAGTTGCGATTTCTGGGCATGTGGTTATCAGCTAGAGCTAGGAAATGTACCGACAGACTGGTCTGCTTCTGTTAATGATGCAGCTAATGATACACAATTAGCAATAGATAACATAAATATCGGAGGAAGAAACCTTTCATTTGGAATAAGCAGAGGCGGTAACTGTACTATTTCATCTGATAAAAAATCATGTACGCTTAATTATGATGTGAGTCATGGCGACACATATTTCCAACTTGGGACGTACAGTGACCTGGTATATGGGCAAGAGTACACTGTATCATTTAATGTAAGCGGCCTCCCTAGCGGATCTACCCTAACAATGGCAGCAATGAACATGAGTAAATATGTAAAAACAATAGTAAATGGATTAAATGCTATTACTTTTGTATTCGACAGTTCGCAAACCAATAAACGTTTATTACTTGTAGATGATCATACCAAACTAAACATAGGGACGAAAGTTACAGTTACAAATATTCAACTAGAGAAAGGGAATAAAGCAACTGATTACACTAAGGCACCAGAAGAAATTGAAAACGGAATATCCGATGCAAAAGACTCAGCAGCAGCGGCACAAGCTACAGCAAACGGAAAGAACATGGTATTTTACCTAGATGGTAAGAATAACAGCTCTGGTGTTCCTACAGTTGTTCCAACTGGTACAACAGCTTCACCGCTTAAGATGAATGATTTATGGTTCAACACCGGTGAAGATAATTGTTCATATAGATGGAACGGATCACAATGGGAACGAAAAGCATATGGAAGTGCTGCAATTGACAGTCTGGATGCAGGGAAGATAACCACAGGAATATTAGATGCAAACAGGATAGAAGCAAATAGCATAACTACAGCAAAACTTGCAACGGATGCTATTAAGTCAATTAATTATGTAGCAAACTCGGCTGGGTCTTATCTTAATCTTAAGGATGGAACATTTGATAGTAAAAATCTTAAGTGGGATGCATACGGTACATTAAAAGCAACAAATGTAGAAATTTCAGGCACTATTACAGGTTCTACAATTAAAGGTTCCACCGTGTATTCACCATATCTTGTAGGAACTGAAGAACTTGGCTTCGTAAAAATGACAGGCGGAGAATTTGTGATGGGAAGCGAAGAGGATACTTCACAATTCAAACTTTCTTTTAACAACAAAGGCCAAGTAGTATGGTCGACTCCTTGGTTCACTGCAAATCGTGCAACTGGATTAGAAATCGGAAGTTGTGATATAGACAATTTAGGTATTGGAGCTGCAACCGTTAATACAAAACTCACTGTAAATAATAACATCTCTATTGGATGGAGGCATTCAGATAATACTTACTATGATTATATTAAAGTTAATAATAATAATCAGTTCGTATTAGGCAGTCGATATACTGATGGAACATATGTATACGGTAAAAACGGAGCAAGAATACTTGTTACAAGTACTGCTGATGGGCTTGGACAGATTTTGAGTGAAGCAATTTATAATAGAACATTCTCAGGTGGTGGAACGGTTACAATTTCTTCTGCCGGAACATTGGGGAGAATATCCTCGGCAAGCAAGTATAAGTTGGCCATAGGTGAATTACAAGAAGATAAAGATTATGTTTACAGAATTTTAAAATTAAAGCCTAAGCAATGGTTTGATAAATACAGTTGCGAAACATATTCAAAAATTTTGAATGGTGAAATTGATGAGATAGAAGCAGGATGTGGGATTGATAGTATATACGGGCTTATAGCAGAAGATTTAGTTGAAGCTGGGTTAGAAAAATTCTGCCTTTACAATAAAGACGGAGGTCTAGAGGGTATACAATACGAAAGACTACCTATTTTATTAATACCGATCGTTGCTGAACTATATAGAATTGTAACAGGAAAGGAAATATAGATATGGAAGAAAGAGAATTGACACTTCAAGATTACATTATAGATAAATTTACAAAAGAAAATGCACAACTTAAGCTTGCTTTAGCAGAAATGGAGTTTCGTTTAATGGTAGCTCAACAAGAACCAAAAGAAAATACTGAAACATAAAATTTAAGGTCATGCGTAATAGCACGGCCTTTTTATATACACTAAAGTGAAGAAAGGAATAAATATGGATATTTCTAATTTAGTACAAAACTTTGGATTTCCTGTAGCTTGCGTTTTTGCTTGTGGATATTATATTTGGCAAATAGGTAAGGCAGAAAGAGAAGAGAACGCAAAGCGTGAACAAAGGCACTATGAACAAATGGATAAGTTTTCGACATCTCTCGATAAATTCAATGAGACTTTAATAAAGATTGATGCAAGGTTGGGTGAAGTCGAAAAAAAGTTAGAGTAGAGGGAAGGAGGCGGTCGAATGAACGCTATCTTACCAAAGAGGAACAAATAAATAAATATAAAGAAAAGAGGAAACAGTATGAGCAAAAAAACAAAAACATGGATTAAGGCAGCCGGAGTAAGAGCAATTAAAACAATGGCACAAACGTTCGCTTCTATGATTACAGTAGGGGTAGGAGTTGCAGATATTGACTGGAAGGTTGCTTTGTCAGCTGCAGCAGTGGCAGGAATTTATTCAATTATAACAAGCGTTGCAGGTTTACCAGAAGTTCAAGAAACAGAAGAAAGCGAGGTAGCATAATGAATACATTAAAGAAACCAATGGATTATAAACAAGGTGATAGTAGATGGGGAAGTATTTCTTACGCCGTAAAAGGAGAAACATGCACTATTAAGACAGCAGGTTGCGGCCCGACGGCTACAGCTGATTTGGCATATTTAGTAGATAAGAGTATCACACCAAAAGAAACAGCAGCATGGATGCTTAAGAATGGATACAAATGCTTAAACAGCGGGACATATTACAGTGGTCCAGTAGCGTACTTAAAATCCATCGGCGTAAAATCAGAGCGATTGACTGGAAATTCTATTTATAACAAACCTAATGATGCTGCTATTACAAAGGCATTAAAAGCGTTAGATGATGGTCATTATGTAATCGCTTGCATGGGAAAAGGAACATGGACAAGCTCTGGACACTTTGTAACAGTTTATGGATATGACAAAACACATGTTTATATTTGTGATCCAGCAAGTAACAAAGAAGAAAGACTTGTCGGAAACTTGGCAACATGGAAAAATGAAATTAAACAGCTTTATATTGTATACATTGATGATGCTAAAGTCGATAATACTCCAAGTATTAGAACCAGAAAAGAAGTTGCAAGCGCATTACAAAGCTATCTGAATATGGCATTCAAGTGCAAGCTGGATGTAGATGGTGATGCCGGAACAAAGACTTATGCACAAGTTAAAGCTCATAACATCAAGCTTGGCAGCAACAATGCATATGTTGGATGGTGGCAAAAAGTCCTTAATGAGTTAATGGATGCAGGACTTAACGTTGATAGTGACTTTGGTGCAAAAACAAAGGCTGCAACGATCGAATTCCAGAAAAAGTACGGCCTTGATGCAGATGGTATCGTAGGAACCGGAACAGTAAAGAAAGCCTTATCATTATACAAATAATAAAAATAATAGCCCATGGAGTTAATTCTCCTGGGCTATTATTTTAGTATTATTCTACTTATTCATTATTATTAACTTGTTTCTGTTTTCTATTATGAATAAAATTAGGCACTATAAATACCAAACCGAATGCAAATGATATAAATGCCCATACTCCTAAGTCTGAATATGTTCCGATGTTACAATATGCTATTATTGCACCAAATATATAAAATCCACCTGCCACATAAGGGCCTTTCTTTGTACTATTTTTAACGCAAATACCAATAATACCAGCAACAAGCAAACAGATTGCTAATAAGAAACCAGCTGATCCGCTAATTTCTTCACTTTCGGAAAGAGCGTTTCCAATACCTACAGCGCAAGACTGCATACTCACTATCACAAACATTATAATACTGAGTATTCCGATAACTAATTTTGATGTTTTCACATTTATTCCTCCTAATTTAATTTAATATATATTACCATGACAATTACCCATAAATCAACATAATAATACATTGATTTCGTTTGGAATAGTAAGATTATTGCGCTCTATTAAACGAACCAGCGCTTTGGTTGACATATTGGACCTATAATATTTTGGCCTTTTAAAAGAACAAAATTCATTTAGCATAGAGTTTAGCAGCTTGTCTTGTAACTTCTTCTTAAATTCAAACCATGCCATTTTAAGGCTTGGACCAAATAAGTTCTTTTTATTTTTTCTTTTAATTACCCATGCACGTTTCATAATTTGTTTTAGATTATATTTCATAATTAACACTCCTTTTATTATTTATATAGAAGAAACAGTTATTATTTTTACCTAAATTGTACGTATGGTTGAACCCTTGTCCGTGCGGATATTATCCAGAACGCAATCTGTGCAATTGTACGGAACATCAGGTGAAGAAGTATCTAAGCAAGATTTCAAAGCCATTTTTAGACCGTGTAGACATTATCACAGAGGCAAATAAGGTAAATCACAAGGAACTGCAGAAGAAAGGTAAGGAAGAAAGCAGCAAGGTGATATGGGAAAGGGTTAGGCAGGCAAGAGAAATACAGTATGACAGGTACAAGTCAGAGAAGATTTTCTTTAATGCCCAGCTCACGCCAAGGATGATCAAAAAGTTTTGTGTCTTGGAGGAAGAAGAAGAGAAGTTTCTTGCCTTGATGTTTGAAAGGATGAACCTGAGTGCAAGGGCATACCATCGAATTTTAAAGGTGGCAAGGACGATTGCGGATCTGGAGGGAGAAGAACGAATTAACAAGATGCATCTCTCAGAAGCGGTCTGCTATCGCAGTGTGGACGAAAAGTATTGGGGGGAGAAGGAATGGAGCAAGTAGAAGGCGTAGTATTGGAAGAAAAAGAACTTTCATTATCTAATAGTGAGCTGTGGTACTGGATATGTAATATACATGGCATTGGACATAAGAAGATTAGCCAGCTGTTGTGCTATTTTAATACAGTAGAACGGATATTTGAAGCAACATCCTCAGAATTATCTTTGGTTGAGGGAATTAGTGAAAATAATAAATTAGATCTGCTTGAGAGTAAGGATATCATTCGGATTAAGAAGGAATATGAGGAGATTGCAAGAAGAGGCTATCAGTTCCTTTCAATTGAAGATGACAGGTATCCAAAGAAGCTACGTACTTTATATGATCCGCCATATGGGATTTATATCAATGGAGAGCTTCCCAAAGAGAATGTGCTTACTATTGGCATTGTTGGTGCAAGAAGCTGTTCGCAATATGGAAAAGAGGTAGCTAAGTATTTTGGTTACCATTTGGCGGAAGCAGGAGTACAGGTTGTCAGTGGACTGGCACGAGGAATAGACGGATATAGCCATGAGGGAGCCTTGTGTGCAAAGGGTTATACATTGGCAGTGTTAGGGTCGGGAGTGGATTATTGCTACCCTAGAGAGAATATGGATCTGTATATGAGGATGGAGAAGAATGGCGGGATAATGAGTGAGTATCCTCTTGGAACCGTACCTAAGGCTGGAAATTTCCCTAGAAGGAATCGGCTGATCAGTGGAATGTGTGATGGTCTTTTAGTAATAGAAGCAAAATTAAAGAGTGGATCTCTGATTACGGTGGACCAGGCATTGGAACAAGGACGGGATGTATTTGCCATTCCGGGAAGGATAACGGACAACTTATCAAGCGGCACAAATAACTTGATAAAGATGGGAGCGGAAATAGTTACGACGCCACAGGAAATTCTAGATTTTTATCGAACAAGATATGAAGAAAAAGAAGATTTGACCGAAGAAAGAATGTTAATGGAAGGAGTAAAGAAAAATCCGTTGTTAGAGGAGTGTCTGACTAAGGAAGAACAAATCGTGTATACAATTTTATCCTTGGATCCAAAGCATATTGATACCATTGCGATGCAGACAAAATTATCGATTCCACGGCTGATGAGCATACTGATTGGCATGGAGTTAAAGGGGTATATTTCTCAAACTATAAGAAATTATTATACTAGGAGTTTATAAATAATGTCATAAAAATACATAATTACTCGGTTTTTGTAGCACCTTATTATTGTATTGAAATGTTATGAATTTATGAACAAATAAAAAAAAATTATAATATGCTTGATTTGGATATCAAAGTAGTGTATTATTGTCTCGTTTAGAACGACGAATAAAAAAAGTTTGTCTTTGATCAATGATTGGGGAATGGAATTCATAATAATAGAACGATACTAGAAGTAAGGGAGTGGTAATATGCCAAAGTATTTGGTGATAGTGGAATCACCTGCGAAAGCAAAAACTATAAAAAAATATTTAGGCGCTAATTATGAAGTATTAGCATCAAATGGGCATGTAAGAGATTTACCTAAAAGTCAGTTAGGTATTGATATAGAGAATAATTGTGAACCAAAGTATATTACAATACGTGGTAAAGGTGAATTATTAGCGAAACTTCGTAAAGAGGTAAAAAAAGCTGACAAGATATATCTCGCTACCGATCCCGATCGTGAAGGGGAAGCAATTAGCTGGCATTTATCAAAAGCTTTAAAGCTTGAGGATAAGAAAGTATATCGAATTACCTTCAACGAAATTACAAAGAATGCAATTAAGGCATCCATCAAAGAACCAAGAAACATTGATATGGATCTTGTAGATGCACAACAGGCGAGACGTGTTCTTGACCGCCTTGTTGGATATCAGATCAGTCCATTGTTATGGGCAAAGGTGAAGCGTGGCTTAAGTGCTGGTAGAGTTCAGTCTGTAGCATTACGTATTATCTGTGACAGAGAAGAAGAGATTAATGCGTTTGTTCCAGAAGAATACTGGACATTAGACGCGAATATCCAAGTAAATGGCGATAAGAAACCAATCGTAGCTAAGTTCTATGGTGAAAAGGATAACAAGATTACAATTCGATCAAAAGAAGAGTTAGATAAGATTTTAGCAGAGTTAGAAAATGCAGAATATAAAGTAACCGAAGTTAAGAAGAGTGAACGTACAAAGAAAGCTCCAGTTCCATTTACAACTAGTACGCTTCAACAGGAAGCAGCAAAAGCACTTAATTTTTCTACACAAAAAACAATGCGACTTGCTCAGCAGCTTTATGAAGGTGTTGACATTAAAGGCAAAGGCAGCATTGGTTTGATTACTTACTTACGTACAGATTCTACTCGTATTTCTGATGAAGCAAAAGAAAGTGCGAGAGAATACATTATTGATTCATATGGTGAACAATTTGTAGATGATAAGGAAGAAAAGAAAGATACGAAGAAGAGAATACAGGATGCCCATGAGGCAATCCGTCCATCTTACGTGGAATATTCTCCAGTTGTTTTAAAAGAGTCTTTATCACGTGACTTGTTCCGATTATATCAATTAATATGGAAGCGTTTTGTTGCTAGCCAGATGAAAGCAGCAAAGTACGAAACGACATCTGTTAAGATTGATGCAAATAACTATCGTTTTACATGTGCAGCATCTAAGATTATCTTTGAAGGATTTATGTCTGTATATACATCAGAAGATGATAAAATTGATAGTAATACATTATCCAATTCTTTAAGCAAAGACTCGACTCTTGTACTTAAAGATATGGACTCCAAACAACATTTTACTCAGCCACCTGCACATTTTACAGAAGCAAGCTTAGTAAAGACGTTAGAAGAGTTAGGAATTGGTCGTCCAAGTACGTATGCTCCTACAATTACGACAATCATTGCCCGCCGTTATGTTGCGAAGGAAAATAAAAATCTTTATGTAACTGAAATTGGTGAAGTTGTTAACCAGATTATGAAGCAAGCATTTTCAAGCATCGTTGATGTGAACTTTACGGCTAACCTGGAAAGCCTGCTTGACTGTGTTGAAGATGGTACAGTAAATTGGAAGACGGTAATCAATAATTTCTATCCTGATCTTGATGAAGCAGTTAAGGCGGCTCAGGAAGAATTGGGAGAATATAAGATTGAAGACGAAGTAACGGATGTTATTTGCGAAGAATGTGGCCGTAACATGGTAATTAAATATGGTCCACATGGCAAGTTCCTTGCTTGTCCAGGCTTCCCAGATTGTAGAAATACAAAACCGTATCTTGAAAAGATTGGCGTGAAATGTCCGAAATGTGATGGAGAAATTATTCTTCGTAAAACGAAAAAAGGCAGAAAGTATTATGGATGTGAAAACAATCCAGAATGTGACTTTATGTCTTGGCAAAAGCCATCAGAAAAACGTTGTCCAGAGTGTGGTGGTACATTGCTTGAAAAAGGCAATAAGCTAGTATGTATGGACCAACAATGTGGTTATGTTGAACAAAGACCAAAAGAAGACAAAGAAGATTAATTTATTATAGAGAAAGCCGGTCTAGAAATCCAATTGAATTTCTAGACCGGCTTTTATTCGTCAAAGAAGCGTTCTAAAAAGCATGGTATATAATGAATACTCACTGAGAAAGAGTGTGAAGAGGTTCTTATTGTTTAAAAATTATATTAAATTTAAAAAAATAATTAGTAAATCCTTTATACTTTGTCAAAATAAAGTAAATAGTATTGTTTTTGTTGACAAAATGTGATAGTATTTAAATAGTAATACAATGTTTGCTAAATTTGATATACTGTATCAAAAATTTCTTGGCAAGGTGATCTTGCAGTGCGGGAGGATTGTAATGAGTGTACAATTACTAGACAAAACAAGAA
>JAUNJY010000124.1 GCA_030535455.1 bacterium | reverse complement strand
ATAGTAAAATGGTTAAGAACAGTGAAATGTAAATAAGGTTGCTATGGAGAGGCATAAATTGTACTATATGGCAAAGTTGATAGTGTACTTATAACCTGGAGTATAATTGTGAATATTTAAACAAGTCTAAGGAGATGTTAGAATAAACATTAGGCAAGAGAAAATTATTTATAATTTACGTAGTATCGTAAATTAATTAAAGATTAATAGTAAGGATGAAAGGAGAGTGAATATTATGGCTAAAAAGAAGAAACAGGAAATTGTACCTGCCATATCAGGAATACAGTTTCCAGAAGTGTTAACTGAAAGACAAGGAGTCTTTAAACAAGGTCGCGATAAATTAGGGCGTCCGTATATTAAAAAGCAAGATACTAATGGTCTTTACAGCAAAATAGAAATTTTAAAAGATGGTACCCAAAAAGTGACACTCAAAAAGAAACCATAAAACTTATAAGTAATAGGTTCCAAAAAGTATCAACTATATATGATTATTAGGACTATTATAAAATAAGTGTATGGATTACATGTGATATATAAGACAGTTTTGCTGAATAATTCCATAGTTCGTATCGTATGTATGGACTGAGTTTAAAATTATATAATTAAATGCAAAGATAATAAACGTGCGAAAACGAATAATTTAATAAGATTTATTAATCAATCGATAGAAGTATCTAATAAAGATGCTTCTATTTTTGAATTATGGGAGAACTTTAGCGTAGTAATTGTAATGTGACGTTGAAATGTTAAAAGATTAAGAAAATATGGTAGAATATATATATAAAATATTTTAAGGAGGAATTAGGGTGAAACTATGTGAGTTACAAGTTAAAAACTATTGTGGAATTAATGAAGAAGGAATAAAAATTAAGATTGATAATATAGTAGTTTTAATTGGTTCAAACAATGTTGGTAAATCTACAGTTATGCAAGCATATGAATTATTTTCTCAATCGGGAAAAGAACAACCAATAAGTAATTTTCATAAAAATAGTGAATCTAACCATATAGAAATTACAGGAGTATTTTCTGAACTTAATCAACATGATGGAGAGCAAATTGGAACAAAGTGGGTATATAGCGATGATGAATATGGAGAAGTTATAAAATATAAATGGGTATGGGAAAAAGCAGGAGTAAAGGGAAAAAAATATTCTTGGAATAATGAAGAAAGTAAGTGGGAGCCTGGAGGAATGGGAGGCTGGGATACTAAGATAGCAAGTTGTATTCCGACTCCATTAAAAATTAATGTATTAGATGACTCTTCAATTATGGAATCTAAGATAGTAGAAATACTAACTTCAGCAGTGAAAGAAAGTGTAAAGGTTGGAAATAATGATTTAGCCACTATGATGACACAATTAAATAAGCTGGCAAAGGATGTAAAGGAACAGATAAGTGCTACTTTAGATGAAACTACTAATAAGGTACAAGAAAATTTAAATAATATCTTTCCTAATCATACTGTAGATATTCAACCACAAGCAGGAAAATTTGATGTTGATAAAATAATTGGAGCAGGAACGTATGTACGAATAGCAGATGCAAGAGGAGAATTTTATCCATTAGCAAATCAAGGAAATGGTTTACAAAGAGCATTTTTATGGTCAGCACTTGAGGCATTAGCTAACACGGGGAACCTAAAAGTAGGAAAGAGGACAGTAACTGATGTTGAGCCTAGAATATTGTTGATTGAAGAACCAGAATCATTTTTACATCCACCAGCAATTAGAGCAGCTAGAGAGGCATTGTATAAAATAGCAGAGCTTGAAAATTGGCAAGTAATGATTACTAC
>JAUNJY010000003.1 GCA_030535455.1 bacterium | reverse complement strand
AGAAAAAGACAACTAATCCCACCAATCTGGTGGGGTTAGTTGTCTACAGTCTGAGCCCTAGACTTAATGTCTAGGGCTTTTTTTAAGTTTATGCTAGGACACCCACTTTTTTACTATAAACAGGCCTCAGCCCTTGCAAATGAAATTAAGATAACGTACAATAGTGAATAAGTTTTAGAAGCTATATTATTATATGAAAGAAGATAAATGGGTAATAGAATGAGTTTTATAGAGTCAAGAAATTTAGTACATGAATATAAAAGACATGACGAAAATGGGAATATAGAACAAGTAAACCGTGCAGTAGATAATGTATCTATTTCCGTAGAACAAGGTGATTTTGTTGCTATTTTAGGACATAATGGATCCGGTAAATCTACATTTGCAAAACATTTAAACTCAATCTTGTTACCAACAGAAGGTACTGTTTGGGTAAATGGTATGGAGACTAGAGATGAAGACCATTTATGGGATATTCGTCAGACTGCAGGAATGGTATTTCAAAATCCAGATAATCAGATCATTGCAAGTGTCATTGAAGAGGATGTAGGATTTGGTCCTGAAAATTTAGGAGTCCCAACAGAGGAAATCTGGCAACGTGTAGAGACTGCTTTAAAAGCAGTAGGAATGTATGAGTATCGTACTCATTCGCCAAATAAGTTATCTGGTGGACAAAAGCAGCGTATTGCAATTGCCGGCATCATGGCAATGAAACCAAAATGTATTATTCTTGATGAACCGACAGCCATGCTCGATCCAAATGGTCGTAAAGAGGTAATTAATACGGTTCGCAAGTTAAATAAAGAAGAAAATGTAACTATTATTTTGATTACACATTATATGGATGAAGTAATTAATGCTGACCATGTTTATGTAATGGATCATGGAAAGGTCGTTATGGAGGGAACTCCACGTACGATTTTTAAAGAAGTGGAAACATTGAAGAAATATCGATTAGATGTTCCTCAGGTGACTGAGCTTGCTTATGAACTCAGAAAACAAGGAATGAAACTTCCAGAAGTGATCCTTACAAAGGAAGAGCTGGTAAATGCTCTTGCTAAACTTGAAAAAGCAGAAAATTAGAGATGGTGTAGATATGTCAATTAAATTAGTAAATGTGAATTATATATATAGTCCCAAGACTGCTTATGAGAAGAAGGCACTTACCAATGTAAGTCTTGAGATTGCAGATGGGGAATTCATTGGATTGATTGGTCATACAGGATCAGGAAAGTCCACGTTAATCCAGCATCTTAATGGTCTAATGAAGGCAACAAGTGGGCATATTTATTATAATGGTGATGATATTTATGCAGACAAATATAACATGAGAGAATTACGTAGCAAAGTTGGCTTGGTATTTCAATATCCAGAACATCAGTTATTTGAAACTACGATTATCGAAGATGTAAAGTTTGGTCCTAAAAATCTTGGTTTGTCAGAAGATGAAATTGAAAAACGTGCAAGGGAAGCATTGTTACAAGTTGGACTAGCAGAGGACTTATGGGAGGTATCTCCATTTGAGCTCTCTGGTGGCCAAAAACGTCGTGTTGCCATTGCAGGTGTACTTGCAATGCAGCCAGAAGTATTAGTGCTAGATGAGCCAACAGCAGGCCTTGATCCCAAAGGACGAGATGAAATCCTTGGTGAGATTGAAAAACTTCATAAAGAACGTGGCATTACGGTAATCTTAGTGTCTCACAGTATGGAAGATGTTGCAGAGTATGTGGATCGTATCATTGTTATGAACCACAGCAAGGTATTTACAGATGGAACTCCAAAGCAAGTATTCAGTAAATATAAAGAACTTGAGGAAATTGGCCTTGCAGCGCCTCAGGTTACTTATGTGATGCACGAATTACGTGAAAAAGGCATTCAGGTGGATGTAAATGCGACTACTGTAGCAGAAGCAAAAAAATCTATCCTTGCTTGGGCAAAAGCAAATCATTATATTAATCAGACAAAGGATAAGGTGGAAGTATGATAAGAGATATTACAATCGGACAATATTATCCTGTTGATTCCGTTATTCACCGTCTTGATCCTAGAGTAAAGTTACTTGGTACGTTATTATATATTGTATCTTTGTTCCTATTCGACAGTTTTGCAGGATACCTTCTTGTGGGCTTGTTCCTAGGAGGGGTCATCTTAAGTTCTAAAGTACCAATTAAGTTTATTGTAAAAGGGCTTAAGGCAATTATATTCTTATTGCTGTTTACAGTAGCATTTAATGTATTCTTTACGGCAGGGGACCATGTAATCGCTAAGTGGTGGATCTTTACGTTGACATGGGAAGGATTGCGTCTTGGAGCATTTATGGGACTTCGTATTATTCTATTAATTCTTGGTTCCTCCCTTATGACGTTTACAACAACGCCAAAAGGATTAACAGATGGTTTGGAGACAGGCCTAAATCCATTAAATAAAATTAAAGTTCCGGTACATGAAATTGCTATGATGATGTCGATTGCCCTTCGTTTTATTCCGATTCTTCTTGAAGAAACAGATAAGATTATGAAGGCACAGACCGCTCGCGGTGCCGATTTCGAAACAGGAAATTTTATAAAAAAAGCAAAAGCATTAATTCCGATCTTTGTACCATTATTTATCTCTGCATTCCGCCGTGCCAGTGATCTTGCCATGGCAATGGAAGCAAGATGTTATAGTGGAGGTTCAAACCGAACAAAGATGAAGCCTTTAGTATATAAAAAACGTGACTATATTGGTTATGGTCTGTTAGTATGTTATATCGGAGCATTTATAGTGCTAAACATTCTTGTTCCATGGTTCTAATATAGGAAAATGAGGTATGAGTTTGAAACGAGTAAAGTTAATTGTAGCGTATGATGGTACGAATTACTGTGGATGGCAGGTACAGCCCAATGCGGTTACTGTTGAAGGAGTAATTAATGAAAAATTAAGTGAGCTTTTAAAAGAAGACATTACCGTGATAGGTGCAAGCAGAACAGACTCTGGTGTCCATGCCATGGGAAATGTCTGTGTATTTGATACGGCAAGCAGAATGCCTGCGGAAAAGATCAGTTATGCGTTAAATCAGCGTTTGCCTGAGGATATTCGCATCCAGGATTCCACAGAAGTCGAAGCAAACTTCCATCCTAGATATCAGAATTGCAGAAAGACATATCGTTATCGCGTGGTGGCTAGTGAGTTTCCAAACCCGATCAAACGATTATATGCACATTTTGTATATCGCACTCTAGATTTGGGAAAAATAAGAGAAGCGGCGAATTATTTAGTTGGAACCCATGATTTTAAAAGTTTTTGTTCTGCTAATACTCAAGTAAAAGAGACCGTACGTACCATTTATCGAGTGGATGTGAGTCAGGTTGATGACGAAATTATCTTTGAAATAAACGGGAATGGATTCTTATACAATATGGTACGAATTATTGCGGGAACCCTATTGCAAGTAGGCATGGGAGCAATTAAGCCAGAAGAGATCCAAAGCATATTAGAAGCAAAAGATCGTACTAAGGCTGGCCCGACGGCACCTGCAAAGGGATTAATGTTAGTCGAGATTAAGTATACAGGGTCAGAAAAACAGTAAAAACAGTGAATATGATAAAAAAATCTTAGATAAATGAAAATTATTGACACATCTAGATTTATGTAATATAATATTTAACTGTGACAAGTTTAATTAATTTGCGTAAAAATACTAAACCAATAGCCCCGGTGCGGTATTTTAACATATATAGATCAAAAGTATTAACTGATAAATGATGTAAATTTTTAAGGAGGTAAATTCCATGAAAAGTTTTATGGCAAGTCCATCAACAATTGAAAGAAAATGGTATGTAGTAGATGCTACTGGACATACATTAGGTCGTCTTTCTTCTGAGATCGCAAAAGTATTAAGAGGTAAAAACAAACCAACGTACACTCCACACGAAGATTGTGGTGATTTCGTTATCGTAGTAAACGCTGACAAAATCAAAGTTACTGGTAAAAAAATGGATCAAAAAATCTACTACAATCACTCTGATTACGTAGGTGGTATGAGAGAAACTACATTAAAGGAAATGATGGCTAAAAAACCTGAAGATGTTATCACTCTTGCAGTTAAAGGTATGCTTCCAAAAGGACCTTTAGGTAGACAAATGCTTAAAAAATTAAACGTATACGCTGGAGCAGAGCACAACAATGCAGCTCAAAAACCAGAAGTATTAGAAATTAAATATTAATTAGGTGAGCTGAAAGGAGGAAATAACAATGGCAAAAGCTAGATATTACGGAACTGGTAGAAGAAAAAGCAGTATTGCTAGAGTTTACTTAGTACCAGGTACAGGTAAAATCACTATCAATAAAAGAGATATGGATCAATACTTCGGTCTTGATACATTAAAATTAATCGTAAAACAACCACTTGAATTAACTGAAACAGCTGATAAATTCGACGTTTTAGTAAACGTACACGGTGGTGGATTCACTGGTCAAGCTGGTGCAATCAGACACGGTATTTCAAGAGCATTATTACAAGCAGACGGAGATTACCGTCCAGCTCTTAAAAAAGCAGGTTTCTTAACAAGAGATCCTCGTATGAAAGAACGTAAAAAATACGGTCTTAAAGCTGCTCGTAGAGCTCCTCAATTCTCTAAGAGATAATATCGTACTTCTTCGAAGTACTTTTCAAAAAACCGCAAACTTTGTGTTTGCGGTTTTTTTGTATATAAAAAAGTATGGTTGTTCAGGTTGTAATTTTTTTAAAACGTAGTACAATAGTATAAATTGATACTTTATCAATATTACTACAAAGGAAAAGGGTGAAAACGTATGAAAAACGTACATAAGGGAAACGTTTTGGTAGTATGGATTTGTTCCATATCGCTTACATTAACTACTTTCTTAGGCTATGGCCTATCAGCAAAGATGCTGTATGGAGGAGGAGTACTTCTTGGTACTGCCGTACTTACGACCATCATTTATAATATGAATGTGTCATATTATGCAAAAGCATTATGTATTGTATTAATGCCTGCATACGCTATATTGCTATATTCATTACTTGTAGGGGGAAACAGTATTGCATTTATGGCAAGTTTTATATCATTGGGAATGGCAGTAAGGTATTTTGATCGAAAGTTAATTCAATATTATGCAGTACCATATGTTATTGCGGTTTGCTTATGCGTGATTGTTAGATATCAGATTATTGATGTAACTTCAGCAAGCGGTGCCGTAGCGAAAGTAGTTATTTTTGTAATCGCATGTGTTCTTGTATATATGGGAACTGCATATGGGGAAGATAAGATTGAGGAAGCAAAAGAAATGCTTCGTTTAAATGAAGAGAATAAGTCTGTTGCAACGTCCATTAGTGACAAATTAGACAGTCAGATTGATGCCTGCAGTGAAGAGGTAATCCAAGTCACAAGTCAGGCAGAACTTGTAAAAGAGTCTACTAATCAAATGACACAGGTGGCTGAGGAGACAAGTAATTCAATTATTCGTATCAGTGAAAAAGTATCAGCAGCCAATAAGAACATTGAAAAAAATTATAATTATGCAAGTGAGCTTGAAAAAAGCTTTGCAGATGTTGATCTTGCTGTTTCATCAGGAAATAGGGAAGCTGTTGAAGTACAAGAAACTATGGGGACCATGTCTCAGACGGTAACAGATGCAAAACAATCAACAGAAGGCTTGCTTGAACAGATGCAGACAATTACAAAGATCTTAGATGAGATTAACGCAATTGCAGCACAGACAAACTTGTTATCCTTAAATGCATCCATTGAAGCTGCTCGAGCAGGGGAGCATGGAAGAGGATTTGCAGTGGTAGCAAATGAAATCAGAACACTTTCAGAAAACAGTACCTGTGCAGCTAAGAATATCCAGAACATTCTAGGTTCTCTTACAGAGGTAACAAAGGAAGTTGCCGGTAAGATTACAGATGGTGTGGATGCTTGCCAGGTTAGTCAGGATAAAATTAATAATTTGCTTAATGTATTAGAAAATATCAGCCAGTCTGCAGAAAGTGCGTCTAAGGTTGTAAAAGACGAGTATGATATCATTGAGATTGTAAAAGAGGAATTTGATGAAATTCAAGAGGAGTTAGAGACCGTAGTTGCGACATCGGAAGAAAATTCAGCTATGATCGTAACGATTAACGATAGTATCGTTGCTCAGACCGAGTCAGTGGAGAAACTTTCAGATACCATTGGTATAATCAAAGAGACTTCCCATGAGTTAAATCAACATTTTACTTCGAAAGCATAGAAGAGATAAGACCAGAGTGATGGTAAATAATCACCCTGGTCTTTTTATTTGCGCAAACAACGAGCCAAAGTCATGTGAACATGACTTTGACAGTTGCTGCGATAACTAGAGAAACTCGCAAAGCCTGTTTCTTCTGACTGGTGGGAGACTTTCTAAAAATATAAAAGCGGTGCTCTATGTATTGTAAAAAAATGGTATAATCATATTGGAAATAATTTTATATCGAGGGGGTAGTACGATGACAAAGATTCGAACAATTAAGACCTATTATCTTGTATTTGCAATATTCTATCTAGTAATCTGTTTTGTACCACTATTTAGTGGGGCAATGCAAGAGATGCTGCAGAAGGTTTTCTGGCTTGTACTTATTGGATATACGGTAATCGAGTTTATGGATAATTTAAAGGATCTGGATTCGGAAACATAAAAGGAAGTGTCTATTGATGGAAATGTATCTTAAGATCATTCACTTACTAGAAGAGTATTTTAAGGAAGATACAAAGTCATTGTTTTTATCAGGAGGATGCTTGTTTTTAGCAGAATTACTACATAATAATATAAATCATTCCAAAATCATGATTAATCGATGCAGTGAACACTGTGCAACAGAGATTGGATGCTATGGAATATATGATATTACAGGAAAGATCAGCAGCGAAAACTTTAGATGTGCTACTAAACGAGATCTTTTATATATGAAGAAAAACTATACACCTAGATTTAATATCGAGAGACTGAATAAGTACCTTAGTACTGCAAGGGGGGAAATGGATGACTACCATATATTTTGTCCGACATGCTGAACCAGTCCATGGATGGGCGGATGATCGGACCAGACCGCTTACAAGGGAAGGAGAAAAGGATTCAGTAAAGGTAACTGAAGTACTGCATGAAGTAGCTTTTGATTATGCTGTGTCTAGCCCTTATAAAAGAAGTATAGATACGATAAAGGAATGTGCCATTGATCATGGGATTATCATTGAAACCGATGAACGATTTCGAGAGCGTGAGAAAGGAAAAGATGGAAACGTCTATGGTATGTTTCAGAAACGCTGGGCAGATTTTGATTTTCGTGAAGAAGGCGGAGAGTCTTTACGCATGGTACAGAAGAGAAATATGGAGGGATTGAAGAGGCTTCTTTGGTCCCACAATTCAGAGACTATTCTGTTTGGAACACATGGAACGGCATTTAGCACTATTCTTAATTACTATGATCCTTCTTATGATTGTAATCGTTTCCTTAAAATCATCGACTACATGCCTTATGTGGTCAAGATGATGTTTCATGGAACGGCTTGCATTGGAAAAGAGGAGATTCTGATTATAAAAAAGGAATTCACAGGGGAAATACGGGCCAATAAAGTTTGATTATTATGCTAATTAGTACTTTTTTATAAAAATAGTAGTTGCATGACAATAAATTTCTTTAGTATTACCTAGTGTTTTCGTATATAATAGGATAGAAGTATCACCCTGAATACTGGGTAGCAATGGAAGGAAACTGTTATGTCGAAAGAGAAAAAGAACACTCTTATCATGCAGGGGAGCATATTAGCGTTAGCAGGGATTATAACAAAAATAATAGGATTTATTTATCGTATACCAATGGCAAACTTAATGGGAGAAGAGGGAAATGGATTATATTCTGTTGCCTTTGGCATTTATAATACAGCCCTTACAATCTCATCCTATAGTTTGCCTCTTGCAGTATCTAAGCTGGTAGCTTATCGTCTGGCAAAGAAAGAGCATAAAAATGCTTATCGAGTATTTCTACATGCCTTAGTATTTGCAATTATCGTGGGAACTGTGGCAGCAACGGTGTTATTCGTGGGTGCCTCAGGGCTGGAGCAGATGTATAAGAAGCCAGGGCTTGCAAAACCATTACGAATATTGGCACCAACTACGTTTGTTGTCGCATTGTTAGGCGTATTCCGCGGTTACTTTCAAGGGAAAAGTAACATGGTACCGACTGCAATTTCTCAAATAGCAGAGCAGTTTGTAAATGCAATCATCAGTGTAGTTGCAACGTATCAATTTACCAAAGTATATGCAAATAGCGTAGACGTCTCCGCATATGGGGCAGCAGGTGGAACACTTGGTACTCTTGGAGGAGCACTAACCGCATTATTTTTCTTTATGTTTATCTTTTTATTCTACCGTAAGTCGATTAAGATACATAATCGTAAAGACGTAAGTCATGTAGAGAGTACAGGACATATCTACAAAGTACTGATCTTTACGATTATACCAGTAATCTTAAGCCAGACGATTTATCAGATAGGATATACAATTGATGATTTAATATACGGAAACATTATGGAGATGAAAGGAGTCCCTTCCACAGTGGCAACATCTCTACAGGGCGTGTTTAATACACAGTATTCACAGCTTGTGAATTTACCAGTAGCGATTGCAACAGCGATGGCAGCCTCTACAATCCCTAATATTGTTCAGTCTTATTATCAGGATAATAAGTGTGAGGTTCATAAGAAAATTGATGGTGTTGTAAAACTGAATATGGTAATTGCAATTCCATGTGCAATCGGACTGGCTGTATTAGCCAGACCAATCATTACATTACTCTTCCATAGTTTAGTTACCTATCGTGGAGTAGCATGTAATTTATTAATCTTTGGATCCAGTGCAGTGGTATTTTACGCATTATCTACGATTACCACCGCAATCTTGCAGGGAAGCAATTATATGCGCGTGCCGTTGATCCACTGCGGAATTTCATTATCCATCCACATTGTAATCGTATATGGATTATTACGATTTACAGATTTAGGTGTATATGGATTGATCATAGGCAATATCTCATTCCCATTACTTGTATGTATTTTAAATTGCAGGGCAATTACTAAATATATAGAATACAAGTGGAATATGCAGCAGATGTTTATTAAGCCATTGATTGCATCGGCAGTAATGGGTGTGGCTACACTTGTAAGTTATCTTTTAGTTATGTGGATTACAAGGGTTATGATCATTGGATTGATCGTTTCTCTTCTTGTGGCACTGATTGTATACCTTAAGATGCTTGCAGTATTAAAGTGCTTTTCCCATGAAGAGCTAGAGGAAATTCCCCTTGGAAGCAAGTTAGAAAAAATTATGAACTTTTTATAAGAGAACAGAAATAGAATAGTAAGGAGAGCATATAGTGGCAGGTAATTCAAATTGTGAGTATTGTAGTAACTATGTATTTGACGAAGAAGATGAAATATATGAATGCGTAGTAGTAATGGATGAAGACGATTATGGTCGTCTAATGGAAGGACATTATAAAGGATGTCCATATTTTAGTATGAATGATGAATATAAGATTGTTCGTCATCAAATGTAGAAGTAAGTTAAAAAGGAGCTAGTTATGAGAGAAACAAAAAAATCAAAAGTGGTAATATGGAGCGTCATTGCTGCAATCTTAGTAGTTGGAGTAATTGTTGCATGCCTTTTCGCATTTAACAATAAAGGAAATGATGCGGCAGAAAGTACAAAAGAACCACAGGCGACTGCAACTGCAGAAGTATTTAAGTATAATGTTACAATTGAAGTTGTTGATGACAAAGGCGAAACAAAGTCTTATGAAGTAAAAACAAACAAGGATACATTACAGGGCGTAATGGATGAGACAGAAGGACTTACTTACAGTGGAACAGAAGGACAATATGGACTTATGGTGGATACTGTAAATGGAGTAAAGGCAGTATATGAGACAGATCAGGCATACTGGTCATTCTATGTAAATGATAACTACTGTGAAAGTGGTATTGCAACTCAGAAAGTGAATAATCAGGACGTCTTCCGTATCGTATATACAAAGGCATAGGATAAATCCAAAGTATTTAAGACAATATAAAAATAAGTACTGTCTACGGCTGTTTCCCCAATTTCATCTAGAATGGGGGAAGAGCCGTTTTAGGTAGTACGGCAAAAGTAGAGATTTAATTTATTGTTGAAGAGTATAACAAACGGGACATTCCCTACGTTATATCAATAAGAATAAAGAGAACACCGGAAGGAGTGGCATCATGGAATTATTAAATGAATACCGTGTGTTAATGAATAATATTCAGAAGCAGACAGCAACAGAGGAAACAATAGAGGAGTTTATCAAGAAGGCAGAGAAAGAGTTCCAAAAGGAGCTTAATACCTGCCTTTCTTTTAATCATCCGGTAGAGGCATGCTACTATGATTACTATATAAGCAAGGAAGCTTATACAAGGGTTCCTGTAAATATGGGATATTTATATCGAACACTGGGAACCATGTATGCCAAGGAAAATAAGCTTCGTAAATCAGAGACTTCCTATAACCGCGCATACCGTTGGAATCCGGTAGATTTGGACACGATCTATTGCTTAATCGAAAACAATAAAAATGACAATGATTTAGAGAAAGTGTTGAAACTGACACAGAAGGCATATGACTTCTGCTGTACAAGAGCGGACCTAGCTCATTATTATCGCAATCTGGGATTTTATTATTTAGAGTCTTATGAGCCACAGCTTGCAAGGGCGTTATATGAGTATAGCCAATGCTTTTATGAGACACAGCAGGCAGCCAGTGAATTGGCGTATATTGCAAAGGCACTACAGGAAGAGGATGTAAAGCTTTCGATCGAAGAGATGCAGAGCGCACTACAAGAGAGAGGCATACCATTACAGGCAAATGCCACAACGGTTTCCATTACGTATCAGGTAGGAAAGGCATGCTTACAGTCTGGTGATGCAGAGAGTGCAAATGACTGCTTCTTAATGGTATATGATATGACAGGGGATGAAGAAGTTAAATCTTTATTGGTGAAATAGCAGGATAGAGTAAAGAAATATGAACTTTGTCCGATATGTATAGTAGACGAAATACGACAAAATAATGATAGATATCATGGGGACGAAAATGAATATAAAATCAATTACGAATACGGAGAGTGTGGCAAGCACATCCAAGGCACAAGTAAAGAATAATTCACAAAAATCATTTCAATCCTTTTTAGGGGAATCAGAGAGTCTGGATGCTATTTTCCAAAAGGCAGCAGATAAGTACGGAGTCGATGTAAAGCTGTTAAAAGCTATCGGCAAGGCGGAATCGGACTTTAATCCAAACAGCACTTCTCATTGTGGTGCAATGGGAATTATGCAGCTTATGCCAGAGACTGCAAAGGGACTTGGAGTTAAGGATGCCTATGACCCTGAGCAAAATATTATGGGTGGGGCAAAACTGATCTCAGGATTGCTTAAGAAGTATGATGGAGATGTAAAGCTTGCATTAGCAGGGTATAATGCAGGCACCGGAAACGTTAGAAAGTATGGCGGAGTGCCTCCGTTTAAGGAAACACAAAACTATATCAAGAAGGTATTAAAATATTCGGGAAGCAAGGAACAAGTAAGCGTAAATACAGGAAGTGCTTCATCAAGCCAGTCTTCTACGGAAACGACTACCACTGAGGCGACATTAAGTGGGTCAGGTCAGTCCTCTTCTGCAGTACCTGCAGCTGGAACTTACACAATACCGTCAGGGTATCAGCTGAAAAAGGCACAAGAGGAAGCGGAGGTTGCTGCTAGTGTAAATATGTCCACACAGGCAAGTACTTCTTTAGGAACAGGAACATCAGAAGCAGCAAGAACGGTTACAGCATCTGAAGCTACGGAAGATAAGATGGACGCGATTACATTGATGAAACAAATGGCAGCAGGGAACTCTAGTCAGCTGACTGCGTATTTGCACTCATTAGAAGAAAGTGGACAGGCAAAAGACATCAATGATATCTTTTCTTATGATGACTACCTTAAGTTTATGAGTATTTTCTTTAAGGAACAGGATGAAGAGGAAGCAGCAGCGCAGAATTATAGTAACAATACTTCTGCAACAGAACAGATTCAAATGAGTGCATCTATACGTAATATGCTTCGTAATATGTAAAAATCGATACAAAGATTATTTGAAAAAGTGTCAATAAACTATAAAGGTATCCATTTGTACTGCCGATATATAGTATGTACAGAAGACAATTTTTACAAAATACAAAAGATAAACTGTTAAATGTGTAACACAAACCTTAAAACAAAAAAGGTTACCTTGCTTAACTCTAAGACAAGGTAACCTTTTTTGTTTATTCATAGAAACTTGCGGTGCAACTTCCTATGAATAAACAAAAAAACGCCCTAAAAAGCAGGGCGTAGATCGCACTCGGCGGAAAGGAAGAGGGACGCATAAGCGTCCTCCGCCTCGGCGGGAGAGAGTTTTGCGAGCAAAACTCTATAATATGTTTATTCCTAGAAACTTGCTATGCAACTTCCTAGTTAGATCCAGCCGCCATCAAATTGGATTACTTGTCCTGTTAGGTAGCTGTTTGCGGTAGATAACTGATATACGAAGTCGGCAACATCTTCAGGAGCGCCAAGTCGATTGGCAGGGATTTCATCGATCAGATACTGCATGTCTTCTTCAGAGAAGCAGCGGTTCATGTCGGTATCAATCGCACCACAGGCAATCGCATTGACCTGGACATTACTTGGAGCAAGTTCTTTTGCAAGTGCCTTGGTCATGGCATTGATCCCGCCTTTTGTAGTGGAGTAGGCAACTTCCATGGAAGCACCAACCACACCCCAGACAGAGGAGATGTTGATAATCTTTCCGGCATGCTTCTTTAACATAGATTCAGCAGCTAATTTGGAACAGTAGAAGGTAGAACTTAGATTTGTTTGAACAATAGTGTTCCAATCTTCAAAGGTCATGTCGTTAATCAGCTGTATCGAAGACATGCCCGCATTATTTACCAATAGGTCTACTCCGTCAAAGGTAGCGGCTATTTGGGAAAATAGCATTTTTACATTATCTAGATTTCCAATATCACCTTGGAAAATGAGGCATTCGACACCTTTTTCCTTTGCTTCTTCTTTTAACTCTTCAAGCAGCATTATATTTGTATGGCATGTAAGTACCAGGTTATAGTCCGTAGTCATGAAGCGCTTGGCAATTGCTCGTCCAATGCCTCTGGAGGCGCCTGTAATCAGTATGGTTTGTTTCATGAATTGAGTCTCCAATCATTTGTATTTAGAATGAGTATTATTTATATATTTGACAGATATTAGAATTATAAACGATTTTTACTCGATATAAAAGAAGCAATGTAACTTGAGACGTTTACAAACGAGCCAAAATCTTATAATATTGGGTTACCTTGTAAAAACTAGCAGTTTTTGATATACTATTAATGGAGGAATATACAATGCAAGCACAGAAAGCAGTCAAAAAAATGGTTATTTTAACATTTAAAATAATCTTATACCTATGCTTATTTATTGTAGTAGCAGCATCAAGCTATAAGATAACATTATATTTAAGTGGTAGTGGCAAAAATAATACATCAACTAATCATTCGTCAGCAAACACAGTGGTGGAGGCAAAGGCAGATGGAATTGCTAAGAACCTGGTGTTAAGCGTTGCGGAAGAAACGGCTGAAGTACAAAGCATTGTACTTGAGATCTTTAACACGAATACAAAGAATATTGATTTAGTGACAATACCGGCAGATACAAAAGTAGAAATGAGCCAGGAATTGTATTCAAAATTGTTAGAGGCAAATGACAAAGTTCCACAGATCATTACATTATCCGATATTGGACAATATTTTGAACAGAGTGTGGCTTATGAATATGAGACATTAATTTTAAATGAATTTTTAAATACAGATATCAGCTTTTATTCAGCTTTACTGACAACCGACTTCGAGCAATATTTTAAGAAGACCAGTTCAGGAGCATATACATTTAAAAGCGATTTAATTTCAAAATGGGAAGGCTATACGGAAGCAAGTCAATATCTCGATGATTTGATGGACTATTATGATCAAGTACAGTCTAATCTTAAGTTAGCAGAACGTAAGCCTTATACCTCCTATTATTTAAATGCAAATTACGACTATATCCATACTCACATCATCAAAGAGGAGTATGAGGACGGAAAATACGAATTAAGTGACAGCAACAAGGAATTAGTGGCATCCATCATAGCCAATGACAGTACGTATACAAGCAGTAAAACAGAGACAACAGAAACGGTAACGACTTCTGTTGATGGTCTGAAAATTCAGATACTAAACAGTACTGGAATTTCAGGTCTGGCTGCAAAGTATGAGAGTACGTTGAAGACAGATGGTTATGAGGTAGCCAATATCGGTAATTATAGTGGCCAGAAGTTAGCTACTACAAAGATTATCGTAAAGGAAAGTGGCCTTGGAAAACACTTTGAGACGTATTTTAACAGCCCTACTGTTGAAGTGAACACGATAGAGGGTGAGTATGATATCCAAATCATTATAGGAAGTATGGATGCATAGGAAGTAGAGAGGCTCTGCTAAAGGATGCACGGGCAGGGGCAATGCAGTATCCGTAAGGGTATGGCATGGTCTCCTGGTGCAGACAAAGTGTCTTTGACTTGATACTTTGTTTCAGAAAAGAGGATGAGCATATGCATAAAAAAACCGATATTATGGGAGTAAAGGTAGATCTGGTATCACAGGATTACCTGCTCAATATAACAAATGAATATTTAAGCAATAGCAGGCTGAATGTCTACTTTTTGCTAACGACGGAATTATGCTTAAAAGCACAAGAGGATGAAGCATATAGACAATATATTGAGGATGCAGATTTGGTGCTTCCAAGTGAAAAGCATATTGTTGACATGCAAGAAGAGCTGGCGGAAGAGAAGAATGTAGTACTTAGCTATAATTCACTTGTGACAATGGCACAACGATTGAAAGAGGAAAAGTCAATCTTTTTACTATGCGAAAATGAGGATATGGTAAAGAGGGTGACGTCCTATTGTAAGCGAAAAGTCCCTAAATTTAAGATAAAGGGATACTATTGTTATGAAGATCATCTTGGTGATGAACAGATTGTAAATGTCATTAATGGCGTTACGCCGGATATATTAATCAGTACCTTGCCATCGCCATTACAGGAACAGTGGATTATGGAATACAGGACGCAGGTAAATGCAAAACTGTTTGTAGGAATGGGCGGCGTTCTCGAGGCTATGATTTTTGAAGGCAAACAGCCACCAAAGGCAATAAAGAAACTTCATCTCGAAGGCCTTTATGAGAAATTTATGGGCAGGAAAAAAGATAAGGCCTTACGTGCAAGAATATTTAGGAAAAAAGTTGCACAGTATAATAATAAAAAAGGTGAAGACACGAATGGAAGCTTTAAATAGAAATAATAACGTAATAAAATATCTAATGGTCACGATAGGGACTATCATTATGGCAGTTGCAATCAACACGGTTTATGCACCACTTGGTCTGGTTACTGGCGGTGTTTCCGGTATTGCAATCATCGTAAAGTATTTTACGGAGCCATTTATTCAAGGGGGAGTGCCAATTTGGTTAACAAACGCCCTTGTGAATATTCCGTTATTTGTGGCAGCATACATTGTACTTGGTAAAAAGTCAGTTATGAATACAATCTACGCCACTGTCAGCCTAACAGTGGCATTATTTTTTATTCCGACTAATGCAGTGGCATATGAAGATTTTGTCTTAGCAAGTATCTTCGGCGGCGTATTAATGGGAATAGGATTAGGCTTAGTATTTACCTTTGGAGGAACAACAGGCGGAACTGACTTATTGGCGTCAATTTTTCAAACCAAGCTAAGACATTATACGGCGGCACAAATCCTTATGGTAATCGATGGTGCAATCGTAGTAATCGGTGCAGCAGTGTTTGGAATTAATAAGGCACTTTATGCTGTTATTGCAGTTTATATAACGTCTAAAATCATGGATAACATCTTAGAGGGTGTTAAGTTTGCAAAGCTCACTTATATCATTTCTGACAACCATGAGATGATTGCAAAAGGAATAATGCACAATGTTAATAGGGGAGTTACTGGTATACCTGTACAAGGAATGTATTCCAATGCAGAAAAGAATATGTTACTTTGTGTAGTAAGTAAAAAGGAAATAACCTTATTAATTGAACTAGTTGCACAAATCGATCCCCAGGCATTCGTTATAGTCAGTGATGTCAGGGAAGTTTTGGGAGAAGGATTTATTGAATATAGACAGTAATAGAAAGATAATCTAGTCATATTTTCGATAAAAACACATTTTTGGCTTTTTGGTATACAAAATATACAAATCACGAAATTTTTATTTGTATATTTGCGATATGGTTTTCAAAAATTGAATGGTGTATAGTAAGACTATCAAAATTGGTACAACTTAAGTACGTAATTCAGATAGAAAACTAAAAGCAATTCAATTAAGGAGGAACATATTATGGCAAGTTTATCACTCAAAAATATCAATAAAACATATCCTAATGGCTTCGTAGCAGTACATGATTTTAACTTAGAAATCGCAGATAAAGAATTCATCATCTTCGTAGGTCCTTCAGGATGTGGTAAATCTACAACACTTCGTATGATCGCTGGTCTTGAAGAAATCACTTCCGGTGAATTATGGATTGGAGATAAATTAGTAAATGACGTAGAACCTAAAGATAGAGATATCGCAATGGTATTCCAGAACTACGCATTATACCCACATATGTCTGTATATGACAACATGGCTTTCGGTCTTAAATTAAGAAAAGTTCCTAAAGATCAAATCGAAAAATTAGTAACTGAAGCAGCTAAAATCCTTGGTATCGAACATTTACTTGATCGTAAACCAAAGGCTTTATCTGGTGGTCAAAGACAACGTGTTGCTATGGGACGTGCTATCGTACGTAATCCTAAAGTATTCCTTATGGATGAACCTTTATCAAACCTTGATGCAAAACTTCGTGTACAAATGCGTATCGAAATCGCTAAATTACACCAAAGACTTGAAACTACAATCATCTATGTAACACATGATCAAACAGAAGCTATGACACTTGGTACAAGAATCGTAGTTATGAAAGATGGTCTTGTACAACAAGTTGACTCTCCACAAAACTTATATGACAGACCACAAAACTTATTCGTTGCTGGTTTCATGGGTTCACCTCAAATGAACTTTGTTGACGCTAAAGTTGTAAAAGCTGGTTCTGATGTTAAATTAACATTTGGTTCTCATACAATCAAAGTTTCTGAAGGAAGAGCTAAAAAATTAATCGATGGTGGATACGAAGGTAAAACAGTTGTTCTTGGTATTCGTCCAGAAGATGTTAAAGATGAAGAAGTATTCATCAACAACTCTCCAGACAGCGTACTTAACGTAACAGTTAAAGTATACGAATTACTTGGTGCAGAAGTATTATTATACTTAGCATTAGAACAATTCGAAATTACTGCACGTGTTAACCCACGTACAACTGCTAGACCAGGAGATGCAATCAAAGTTGCTCTTGATTTATCTAAGATCCATATCTTCGATAAAGAAACTGAACAAGTTATTGCTAACTAATCGTAAGTAATTTTATGAATATATAAAGGAGCTGCAGTACTAAGAAACTAGTACTGCAGCTCTTTTTTAAGTTAGAGAAAGTCAAGATACGCAATCCTTGGAGGATGGAACTCTTTGTTTACTTTTGACGAATTTAATGATAATATTAATGTATATGTTTAGTAACTATTTAGGGATAATGCTTTTTTTCTATCATTAGTGACATATATATACGAGGAAAAAGTAAGATTATACATATGGAGAAATTATCCCATGTGAAAACAGGAATTGTTGACATAAAAATAGGAAAAATAAAGAACAATCACCCACGGGATGGGTACTAAAGGAGTGAATGTAATGATATCAAATCAAATTCTTCAAAATACAATCGAAGGACTTAAAGGCATTACTAGAATAGATATTTGTGTTATGGATACCGAAGGAAAAACGTTAGCATCTACAATTAACAACGCAGATGATTACGAAAATGCAGTATTGGCATTTGTTGATTCACCAGCAGACAGCCAGGTAGTACAAGGTTTTCAATTCTTCAAGGTATTTGATGAACATCAGTTAGAATATGTAATCTTAGTTAAAGGCGACAGTGATGACGTATATATGGTCGGAAAAATCGCTGCGTTCCAAATTCAGAACTTATTAGTTGCTTATAAGGAACGTTATGACAAAGATAACTTCATTAAGAATCTATTATTAGATAATTTATTATTAGTGGATATTTATAATAGAGCAAAGAAATTACACATCGATACAGAAGTAAGACGTGTAGTATTCTTAATTGAAACAAAGAATGAAAAAGACGTAAATGCGTTAGAAACAGTTCGTGGCTTATTCTCAGGTAAGACAAAAGACTTTATTACAGCGGTAGATGAAAAGAATATCATCTTAGTTAAAGAATTAAAACAAAGTGAATCTTATGAAGATCTTAATAAGACTGCGAAAGTAATCTTAGATATGTTAAATACAGAAGCCATGACAAATGCACATGTTGCATATGGTACCATTGTAAATGAGATTAAGGATGTTTCTCGTTCTTATAAAGAAGCTAAGATGGCACTTGATGTAGGTAAGATTTTCTATAGCAACCGCAATGTAGTTGCTTACAGTAACCTTGGTATTGGCCGTTTGATCTACCAATTACCAATGCCTTTATGTAAGATGTTTATCAGAGAAATCTTCGATGGCAAATCACCAGATGAGTTTGATGAAGAAACATTGACAACAATCAATAAATTCTTTGAAAACAGTCTGAATGTATCAGAGACATCAAGACAATTATATATTCACCGTAATACGTTAGTATATCGTTTAGATAAGTTACAAAAGAGTACAAACCTAGATTTACGTGTATTCGAAGACGCAATTACATTTAAGATTGCACTTATGGTTGTTAAGTACATGAAATACATGGAAAGCCTTGAATACTAGGGAACAGTGAACAGAAGAAACGTAAATTAAGAAGGGTGCTTATATGGCAAGAATAGAGGACATTATAGAAGAGGAACAAACGTTAGGGAACGAAGAAGGTACTGAGCAGTCAGTACTGGATGATACAAGACATGAGCCGATCATTATTTTAAAGGACGTTGTAAAGGAATATAAATCCGGCAGCGTTGCTTTAAAAAATGTCAGCTTACGTATTAATAAGGGAGAGTTTGTATTTATCGTTGGAGCCAGTGGCTCAGGAAAGTCCACATTGATGAAGCTGCTGTTTCGTGAAGTTGACGCAACAAGCGGTTCCATCTATGTAAATGGATTTTTTGTACATCGAATTCGAAGAAAACAAATTCCAAGGTTAAGGAGAACCATGGGAGTCGTATTCCAGAATTTCCGTCTTTTAAAAGATCGAAGTGTTTACGAGAATATCGCATTTGCACAGAAAGCAATTGCAACGCCGGGACCACGTATTAGAAAGCGTGTACCTCAAGTATTATCCATGGTAGGGTTAATGGATAAGGTGAGTGCCAATCCTACCGAATTATCCGGTGGTGAGCAGCAGAGAGTTGCCATTGCAAGAGCACTTGTAAACAAACCATTATTATTATTGGCAGATGAGCCGACTGGAAACTTGGATCCTAATAATTCTTGGGAGATTATGAAGTTATTAGATGCAATTAATAAGATGGGAACGACAGTAGTTGTTGTTACACATAACCATGAGATTGTGGATGCAATGAAAAAACGTGTAATCACCATTGAAAAGGGCGAAATCGTTAGCGATGAGCAAAAAGGGGGTTACACACATGGGTAAGATTTTATTAATTGGTCATGGAATTAAGCATGGCATGATCAATGTATTTAAAAATCGTCGCTTTTCATTAGCTTCGATTGGTACCATTGCAGCTTGCCTGTTTTTATTTGGTGTATTTTATTTTGTATTGATGAACTTACAGTATAACGTGGACAAGGCACAGGAGAACGTTGGATTTACTGTTCTTTTTGATGAAGGAATAAAGGAAGAACGCATCAAAGAGATTCAGGTTCAGGTGGAGGAAAAACTGAATACGTCCAGCGTTACCTATACATCAGCTGAGGATGCTTGGGAAAGCTTTAAGTCAGAGCTTAGCGAAGACTTGGTAAAGACATTTGGTGATGATAATCCATTAAAGGACTCTGCATCACTGACAGTTACATTAAAAGATGTAACAAAGCAAAAGGAAGCTGCCAGTTATATTGAAAAAATCGAAGGGGTACGTAAGGTAAAACAATCCGAGGAAGTTGCGGATGTATTCGGAACATTCAATAATTTTGTTGGAGTCATTTCTGGAGCAATTATTGTTTTACTTCTTGGTATTTCTATTTTCTTAATCAGTACGACCGTGTCTATGGGGATTACGGTACGTCGAGAAGAAATTTCTATTATGAGGTTAATCGGAGCTTCTGATTTCTTCATTCGTGGACCATTTATCTTTGAAGGGATGTTTCTTGGAATAATTGGTGCCGCAATTCCACTTGGAATATTATATTTCTGTTATGAAATGATGATTAAGTTTATGCGTAGTGAATTCTCCGCACTTTCATTAGAATTCTTAACAATGAATCAAATATATGCAGACTTGGTACCAATTGCCTTAGGGATTGGTTTAGGTATCGGTTTATGCGGAAGTTATCTGACAGTAAGGAGACATTTGAGATATTAATTCTCAAGTGTTTCTCTTTGTTATAACAGAAATCAGGATGCATGCTTGCATTGTTGTATAGGATGAAAAATAGGGATAAGAAAAGAGGGATAAAGGGTGAAAAAGGTCATAAAGCGTATCTTTGTATTATCGCTTGTTATGGTATTGACGTTTAGCTTTTCCTTTGAAAGTTATGCGACTACTGTGGACGAGGTAAAGGATAAGATTAGTGATTTAGAAAAAGAGAAGCAGCAGATTCAGCAAAACATAGCAAATCTTGAGAAACAGACAGGGGATATTTCAGTCTACATAGAAGAGCTTGACAAGCAGTTAAGTGAACTTAGTAGTAAAATTGATACATTATCTGGACAAATCACGAATACAAAAGCAAATCTTGAGAAGAATCAAAAAGAGCTTGCTTTAGCAAAGACGGATTTAAGTGGTCAGTATGATGTCATGAAGGCTCGTGTTAAATATATGTATGAAAATGGGTCGGATGACTATATGGATATGCTGTTACAGGCAAGTTCCATTACAGAGTTGTTAAACCGTGCAGAATATATTAACAAGATTTCTAAGTATGATCAGAATTTATATGGAAACTATGATAATACGGTAAAGCTGATTGCTACAAAACAACAGCAAATTAAAGAAAGTTTAGAAACTTTAAATACTTTACAGCAAAAATTAGAATTAGAAAAAGATGGTGTGAATACACTATTAGAGAATAAGAAGACACAACTAGACAATTATAAGAAAAAGATTAGTGAAGCCAAGGTTGATGTAAATAACAAGCAGCAACAGATAGAAGAAGAAAATGAAGTAGTTGAGCAGTTGTTAGAAGAAGCCCGTAAAAAGGCGGAAGCAGAAGAAGCTGCACGTAAAAAGGCAGAAGAAGAGGCACGTAAGAAAGCTGAAGAAGAGAAGAAAAAACAGGAGGCAGCAGAACAGGCTGCTAAAGAGGAAGCAGATAAGAATAATAATTCTTCAAGCAACAACTCATCTAGTAATAATTCTCAAGGATCTTCAGGAAACAGCAGTTCCTCTTCGGATGGAAGTTCTTCAAATACTTCATCCTCTTCCTTACGCTGGCCATTAAACACTTCCGGCCGTATTACTTCTACTTTTGGATATCGTGAAAGTCCTACTGCAGGTGCAAGTTCCTATCATAAGGGAATTGATATCGGTATCCCAACAGGTACAAGTGTTGTAGCTGCAGGAAGTGGTACCGTGGTAGTATCTCAGTATCACTACAGTGCCGGTAACTATGTTATGATTAATCATGGAAATGGATTATATACGGTTTATATGCATAACTCTTCC
Organism: bacterium; assembly: GCA_030535455.1. Classification (GTDB taxonomy): domain Bacteria; phylum Bacillota; class Clostridia; order Lachnospirales; family Lachnospiraceae; genus KM106-2. Next base: position 141,380 of record JAUNJY010000003.1, on the reverse strand, counting down.
TTAAAGGTTTCTGTAGGAGACCATGTAAGCAAAGGACAAGTGATTGCCTTAAGTGGATCGACAGGAGTATCGACAGGACCTCATTTACATTTTGGGGTATCGAAGAATGGTACTTATGTAAATCCGTTGAATTATGTAAGTATGCCATAACGACTAGTCTGATATACGGAACAATGAAAGTTTGTGCATAAGAAAAGCGGCGGGGAGATTCCTGCCGCTTTTTATAGAAAGGATAGAAAGATGACAAGAAAAAATGATCATAAGGAAGAGGAAAAAGAGATCGAGCGTAATAAGAAAAAGCATCCGATCGCCACGTTCTTAGGTTATTCCCTTGATTCGGAAGAAGAGTGGGAGGAAGAAGAAACTTCTCGTGACTCCACATTTATGCGTGGAATTATTACAGGCGTATTTCTTTCTATTATTATGGCAGCAGTAATTGCCTCGACGTGGTATTTCTTTTCCAATGGAGGAATAGGAAATAAAAGCAATGATGGTGTCTCTCTTGATTATTCCAAAGTATCTGATAAATTAAAGGTATTACAACAATACGTAGATTATGTTTTCTTAGACGAGGCAGATGCCGAAAAGCTTGAGAATGGTATCTATAATGGATTTGTGGATGCACTTGGAGATAAGTATTCTTCTTACTATACAGCAGAGGAGTATCAAGACCTTATGGAGTCTACAGATGGCCAGTACTGTGGAATTGGTGCGTATGTAGCGCAGGATAAGGAGACAGGAACGATTACGATTACTTCTCCATTTGAAAATGGACCGGCGGCAAAGGCAGGAATTAAGGAGAATGATGTCTTATATTCGGTAAATGGAAAAGAAGTAAAGGGTCAGGAGCTAAATGATGTTGTCAGTTCTATGAAGGGAACAGCAGGAACCAAGGTAAAGGTAGGAGTGCTGCGTGATAATTCTACGACGCCAATCTATGTTGAGATTACTTTGGAGGATGTGGAAGTCCCAACCGTATCTTATGAGATGTTAGAGGATAAGATCGGCTATATTATCGTTTCTAAGTTTGATAAGGTTACCTCAACTCAGTTCAGGACGGCAGTGGATGATTTACAGAAACAAGGAATGAAGGGGCTTGTGATTGACCTTCGTGGCAATCCAGGTGGTTTATTGACCTCTGTAACTGATATGCTTGACCGAATTATCAAAGATGGCACGCTTGTGTATACAAAGGACAAGAACGGAGAGGGAGAGACATTTAAGGCAACGGATAATGACTCTTTAGATATTCCAATGTCAGTACTCATCAATAAAGGCTCTGCGTCTGCATCAGAGTTATTTGCAGGTGCAATACAGGATTATGGCGTTGGTACTTTGGTAGGAACGACAAGCTATGGTAAGGGCATTGTTCAGAATATTTATAAGCTTTATGATGGTTCAGCAATTAAACTGACAGTCTCTAAGTATTACACTCCAAAGGGTCGTAATATTCAGGGGACCGGTATTGAGCCTGACATTACAGTAGAGTTAGACAAAGAGCTTGAGAATGAGTCCAAAATTCCTATGAGTAAAGACAATCAGCTTCAGAAAGCAATTGAAGTAGTTCAGAAGAAAATTAAATAGTTTCATTATAGGACAGAGGCAGCTTCCGGTACAAGGGAGTTTGCCTCTGTTATTTATTTGGGGAGTAAATAAGTGACAGAGATTAACATAAATCAAAGAAAAATCACCAGGATTTACCCCGAACAAATATTCGGTTTTTGTTGTCTCTATTATCTGAATGTGTTATAATTATTCCAATTATTGAGAATAGATTTGATGTGAAAAGAAAGAAATCAAGGCATCAATTAGGATAGAAAAAGATGGGTATACTAAAAAGAAAGAATGTAGGGAGGTTATCATGGATCATTTTGAATTAGTTTCAGAATATCAGCCAACCGGCGATCAGCCTCAGGCAATAAAAGAGTTAGTAGAAGGATTTAAAGAGGGAAACCAGTTTGAGACATTACTTGGTGTAACAGGCTCTGGTAAGACATTTACCATGGCTAATGTTATTCAGGCGCTAAATAAGCCAACCCTGATCATTGCACATAATAAGACATTAGCGGGACAGCTATATGGAGAGTTTAAGGAGTTCTTTCCCAATAATGCAGTCGAGTATTTTGTAAGTTATTATGATTATTATCAACCAGAGGCCTATGTACCATCTAGCGATACGTACATTGAAAAGGACTCGGCAATAAACGAGGAAATTGATAAACTGCGTCACTCCGCGACAGCAGCACTGGCAGAACGAAAAGATGTCATTATTGTAGCCAGTGTTTCTTGTATTTATGGATTAGGAGATCCTATTGATTATCAGAACCTGGTAGTCTCCTTACGACCGGGCATGATCAAGGATCGTGATGATGTAATCCGCAAACTGATTGATATACAGTATACACGTAATGATATGGATTTTCAGCGTGGTACGTTTAGAGTACGTGGGGATGTTGTGGAAATCATCCCTAGTAATTCAACAGAAAGTGCATATCGTATTGAATTCTTCGGGGACGAGGTAGATCGTATTTCAGAAATTGATATCCTTACCGGAGAAATCAAATGTAACTTAGAGCATGTGGCAATTTTCCCAGCATCTCATTATGTTGTTCCACCTGAGAAATTAAATCGTGCCATTGAAGAGATTGAAGTGGAACTGGAAGAGCGTGTAAAGTACTTCCAAAGTGAAGATAAATTATTAGAGGCACAGCGTATCTCTGAGAGAACCAACTTCGATATTGAGATGCTAAAGGAAACCGGGTTCTGTTCAGGAATTGAAAACTATTCTCGTGTCATGGCAGGACAGGCGCCGGGGGCCACTCCACACACATTAATGGATTATTTTCCAGATGATTATCTGATTATCGTGGATGAGTCCCATATTACCATTCCTCAGATACGAGGCATGTATTCTGGTGACCGTTCCCGTAAGTCGACCTTAGTGGATTATGGGTTCCGATTACCAAGTGCATTGGACAACCGTCCATTAAACTTTGAAGAGTTTGAAAGCAAGATTGACCAGATGATGTTTGTTTCGGCAACACCAAACGTATATGAGAAAGAGCATGAGCTTCTTCGTACGGAACAGATTATCCGTCCAACCGGACTTCTCGATCCTGAAATCAGCGTACGTCCGGTAGAGGGACAGATTGATGACTTAATCACCGAGATTAATATTGAGATTAAGAAGAAAAACAAGGTGTTAGTAACAACACTTACAAAACGTATGGCAGAAGACTTGACAGAATATATGAAAGAGGTAGGTATAAGAGTTCGATACTTACATTCTGATATTGATACATTAGAGCGTTCCGAAATTATTCGTGATATGAGACTCGATGTGTTTGACGTATTGGTTGGTATCAACTTATTACGTGAAGGTCTTGATATTCCAGAGGTAACCCTGGTTGCCATTATTGATGCGGATAAGGAAGGCTTCCTTCGTTCCGAGACATCCTTAATTCAGACAGTAGGACGTGCAGCTCGTAACTCAGAAGGACGGGTAATCATGTATGCAGATAAGATAACGGATTCTATGGACCGTGCAATCACCGAGACAAACCGTCGTCGTCAGATACAGCATGCTTATAATGTGGAGCATGGAATTACACCAACTACGATTAAGAAGAAGGTCAGAGACCTGATCAGCGTCTCTAAGAAGGCAGAGCAGACAATCAGTACCCTTGAAAAAGATCCGGAATCTATGAGCAAGAAGGAACTTGAAGGTGTAATTAAGAAGGTTACAAAACAGATGAACAGCGCAGCAGCGGACTTGAATTTCGAGCAGGCCGCAATTCTACGAGATCAGTTAGTAGAGTTAAAGAAGCTGCTTAAAGATTAATACAGCAGAGAGGCTAATTAGTATGGAAAAGAAAAATTATATTAAGATTCGGGGTGCAAAGGAGCATAATCTTCAGAATGTTTCGGTGGACATTCCCCGTGATGAGTTCGTTGTCCTTACAGGATTAAGTGGTTCGGGAAAATCCTCCCTTGCATTTGATACTATTTATGCAGAAGGACAACGCAGATATATGGAGTCTTTATCTTCCTATGCAAGACAATTCTTAGGACAGATGGAGAAGCCAAGTGTTGAAAGCATTGAGGGATTATCACCTGCAATCTCTATTGATCAGAAATCAACTAATCGTAATCCACGTTCTACCGTGGGTACTGTAACAGAGATTTATGATTATCTTCGTCTATTATATGCAAGAGTAGGTATTCCACACTGTCCAAACTGTGGAAAAGAGATCAGTAAGCAAACTGTAGATCAGATGGTAGCGGAGATTATGAAGTTACCAGAACGTACAAAGATTCAGCTTATGGCTCCTGTAGTTCGCGGACGTAAGGGCGAGCATGTAAAAGTATTAGAACAGGCAAAGAAAAGCGGTTATGTACGTGTCATGATAGATGGCAATCTATATGAACTATCCGAAGAAATCAAATTAGAGAAGAATAAGAAACATAATATAGATATTATCGTAGATCGTCTTGCAATTCGTGAAGGGATTGAGAAACGTCTGACAGACTCCATTGAAAATGTATTAAAGCTTGGAGAGGGTCTAATGGTGGTTGATGTCATTGATGGAGAACCAATCCGATTCTCAGAAAGCTTCTCTTGTCCGGACTGCGGTATCAGTATTGATGAGATTGAACCAAGAAGCTTCTCCTTCAACAATCCATTTGGTGCATGTCCTGACTGTCTTGGTATTGGATTTAAGATGGAATTTGATCCAGAGCTTATGATTCCAGATCCTACGCTTAGTTTAAATGAAGGTGCAATTCAGGTATTAGGATGGCAAAGCAGCAGCGATCCAGGAAGTTATACTCACTGCTTATTAGAAGCATTGGCAAAAGAGTACGAGTTCAGCTTAGATACTCCATATGAGGAATTGCCAGATAAGATTAAAGATATGTTAATTAACGGAACTAATGGTAAGAAGGTTCAAGTTCATTACCGTGGTCAGCGTGGTGTTGGTGTATATGATGTGGCATTTGAAGGATTAGTATTGAATTCTCATCGACGTTATCGCGAAACAGGTTCCGACACAATGAAACAAGAGTATGAAACATTTATGGAAATCAGTCCATGTAAATGTTGTGGCGGAAAACGTCTTAAGAAGGAATCGTTAGCAGTTACTGTTGGAGAAAAGGATATTGCGGAAGTTACGGAGCTTTCCATTCGTGATTTAATGACATTCTTTGAAGAGTTAAAGTTAACTCCTCATCAAGAAAAGATCGGAGAGCTTGTATTAAAGGAAATTAAGGCCAGAGTTGGTTTCCTAATCAATGTTGGACTTGATTACCTATCCTTGGCCAGAGCAACGGGAACTTTATCTGGTGGTGAAGCACAGCGTATCCGTCTGGCAACTCAGATTGGTTCCGGATTAGTAGGGGTTGTGTATATCTTAGATGAGCCAAGTATTGGTCTTCATCAACGTGATAATGACAAGCTTTTAGCTACATTAAAGAGATTAAAGGACTTAGGAAATACGTTGATCGTTGTAGAACATGATGAGGATACCATGTTTGCAGCAGACTATATTGTGGATATTGGACCTGGTGCCGGCGAGCATGGTGGAAATATTATTGCTACAGGTAATGCTGAAGAGATTATGGCAAATCCAAATTCTATTACAGGTGCATATCTTAGTGGCCGTATTAGCATTGACATGCCAAAAGAGCGTCGTAAGCCAACGGGATGGCTAAAGGTAAAAGGTGCAAAACAGAATAACTTAAAGAACATCAATGTAGATATTCCATTAGGTATTATGACTTGCGTTACTGGAGTATCCGGTTCTGGTAAGAGCTCTTTGGTAAATGAGATTATTTACAAACGTCTGGCAAAGGAATTAAATCGTGCCCGTTGTATTCCTGGACTTCATAAAGATATGGTTGGAATTGATCAGTTAGACAAGGTCATTGCCATTGACCAGTCTCCAATTGGACGTACTCCACGATCTAATCCTGCAACATATACCGGTGTATTTGATCAAATCCGTGACTTATTTGCGGCAACACCAGATGCAAAGGCTAAGGGATATAAGAAAGGTCGTTTCAGTTTTAATATTAAGGGTGGACGTTGTGAGGCTTGTTCCGGTGATGGTATCCTTAAGATTGAAATGAACTTCCTTCCTGATGTTTATGTTCCTTGTGAGGTCTGCCATGGGAAACGTTATAACCATGAGACTTTGGAAGTAAAATATAAAGGTAAGAGTATTTATGATGTTCTTGATATGACAGTAGAAGAAGCAATGCACTTCTTTGAAAATATGCCAAACATCCGTCGTAAGATTGAGACTCTTTATGATGTAGGACTTGGATATGTTCGTTTAGGACAGCCATCCACTCAGTTATCAGGTGGTGAAGCGCAGCGTATCAAGCTTGCAACAGAGCTTAGCAAACGTAGTACAGGAAAGACAATCTACATCTTAGATGAGCCTACGACAGGACTTCATTTTGCCGATGTAGATAAGCTAATCCAGATCTTACGTCGTTTATCCGATGGAGGAAATACGGTACTTGTCATTGAGCATAACCTGGAAGTAATCAAGACTGCCGATTACATTATCGATATTGGTCCAGAAGGTGGCGATAAAGGTGGTACTGTAGTTGCTAAAGGTACTCCAGAACAGGTTGCTAAAGTTTCGGAATCTTATACAGGCATCTATGTTAAGAAATGTATTGAGAAAGACATCATGAATGCAGAACGTTTAGCTGAGGAGAAATAAGTATGGGAAATGAGTTTTTTGCTATGATGTCTCGCATGAAGTATATTGAACGTTGGGCTCTTATGCGAAATTCAAGAACAGAGAATATATGCGAACATTCACTAGAGGTTGCCATGATTGCCCATGCACTTGCGGTGATCAGCAACAAACGGTTGGGCAATGACATTGATGCCAACCGTCTGGCAGTGATGGCCATGTATCATGACTCTACGGAGATTATCACAGGGGATATGCCGACTCCAGTGAAATACTACAATGAGGAAATGAAAGTGGCATTTAAGGAAGTAGAGCGTGTAGCAGCAAATCGCCTGCTATCTATGCTTCCGGAAGACTTGCGTGAGGAATATCAGCCTGTGTTTGAGGAAAATGAGGAAGATGCCTACCTTTGGAAACTAATGAAGGCAGCAGATAAAATCAGTGCCCTTATTAAGTGCTTAGAGGAAAAGAAGGCAGGAAACCATGAGTTCATCAATGCAGAGAAGACACTTCGTGACTCCGTTGAAGAAATGGGATTAGAAGAAGTAACGATTTTCTTTAAAGAGTTTATGCCAGCATATGAATTAACACTAGATGAATTAAATGCATTGTAAGAAAAGGGGTATTGCTTTATGCGATACCCCTTTTTGTTCATAAAAATAGTACAAAAAACTACTCATTAAAAGTGATAGAAATCGACATAATACCAAAAATTAAATTAAGGCTAGTGTATTTATTAAAAATAGGGTAGAATAGTGTAAATTATAAATTCATACTTATAAATGCAACAGATGTTCAATTAGGAGGAAGTTCACGTGAAGAAGGAAATGGTTATTGTTCTAGACTTTGGTGGTCAATACAATCAATTGATTGCAAGACGCGTCAGAGAGTGTAATGTATACTGTGAGGTTATGGCATACAATACAAGTATTGAGAAGATCAAAGAAATCAACCCAGTAGGTATCATTTTTACAGGAGGCCCATCCAGTTTAACAGAGGAAGGCGCTCCAATGTGCGATCCAGAAATCTTTAACCTTGGTATTCCAGTACTCGGAATCTGTTATGGTGCACAGCTTATGAGTCACTTATTGGGCGGTACGGTAGAAAAAGCAACTCTTAGAGAATATGGAAAGACAGAAGTGAATACAAACAGCGAATCCAAATTATTTAAAGGTGTTGCAGCATCTACTGTATGCTGGATGAGCCATTCACTTTATATTTCTAAGTTACCAGAAGGATTTACAGCAAGTGCTCATACAGAGTCTTGCCCATTTGCAGCAATGGAAAATGCAGATAAGAACTTATATGCAGTGCAATTCCATCCAGAAGTAGAGCATACGGTAGAAGGTACAAAAATGCTTTCTAACTTCTTATTTGAAGTGTGTGGATGTTCTGGCGACTGGAAAATGGATTCCTTTGTTGAAGAGTCAATTAAAGCAATCCGTGAAAAGGTTGGCGACGGTAAAGTTCTTTGTGCCCTTTCCGGTGGTGTCGATTCTTCAGTAGCAGCAGTAATGCTTTCCAAAGCAGTTGGAAAACAGTTAACTTGTGTATTCGTTGACCACGGCTTACTTCGTAAAAATGAAGGCGATGAAGTAGAAGCAGTATTTGGTCCAGAAGGCCACTACGACTTAAACTTTATTCGTGTAAATGCTCAAGAACGTTTCTATGAAAAACTTGCAGGCGTAACAGAACCAGAAGAAAAACGTAAGATCATCGGTGAAGAATTCATCCGTGTATTTGAAGAAGAGGCACAAAAGATTGGTGCTGTAGACTTCCTTGTTCAAGGAACAATCTACCCAGATGTTATTGAATCCGGTCTTGGTAAATCTGCTGTAATCAAATCCCACCACAATGTTGGCGGTCTTCCTGATTGTGTAGATTTTAAAGAAATCATTGAACCACTTCGTCTTTTATTCAAAGATGAAGTTCGAAAAACTGGTCTTGAACTTGGCATCCCTGAATACTTAGTATACAGACAGCCATTCCCAGGTCCAGGTCTTGCAATCCGTATCATTGGTGATATTACTGCTGAAAAAGTACGCTTAGTACAAGATGCAGACTATATCTACCGTGAAGAAATCGCAGCAGCTGGCTGGGATCGTAAAATCGGCCAGTACTTTGCAGCGTTAACTAATATGAAATCTGTTGGTTGTATGGGTGATGAAAGAACGTATGACTATGCATGTGTATTACGTGCAGTAACAACAACTGACTTTATGACAGCTGAATTTGCTGAAATTCCTTGGGAAGTAATCGGAAAAGTAAGTTCTAGAATTGTAAATGAAGTCAAGGGTATTAACCGCGTACTGTATGATTGTACGGGGAAACCACCTGCTACGATTGAATTCGAGTGATTTAGAAGAAGCTCTGAAGCGATATAAAAATCCACTTCAGAGCGTTGAGATAAATTGACGAGGAAGTTAATGATATTCTGTTTCGTGACACTTAGGACATGGTGGTAATGTATCAGTATCATCATCTAAAGTTACTTCTTCATCGCAATTATCACAAGTATATGTACCTTTTCCTGGTTTTTCACCTGTAGTTGGCATAAGCATTTCCTCCTTTCCATTTGATAAATACATTATATCATATGTTGGGATATAATGTAAAAAATATTGGGGCTATGTATACATGATTTTACAGAGAAAAACTATGATTTTGTCGATGGAAATTGTAAAGAAGTAGGTAGTTATGAAAGCTATTTTTATTAAAAAAGTGGCAATCATAGCTACCTATTTTTTTATTATAAAGGAGGCTTCCATATGAACAAAGAGCCAATGGAAACAACTATTTTACCAGAGATTAAGAGAAGGAAGAGAAAGGTGTCAGCTGAGTATGCAGTAACGAATATAAGCTACCGTAGCCTATTTGAATTGTATGTTAGGGTATGTAAAATAAAGAATTTATCAGAGACTACAATAAAAGGATATGAGTACGCTACTAGATACTTTCTTGATTTTGCTGGATATGATTTAATGTGTTACGATGTAACGCAGGAGCTTATTAATAACTATTACTTACATCTACAGAAAGCTCACAAGGCGACAACAATCAACAGCTATGTATTCAAAGTTTCACCAACAATTCTATATGGAGTAGAGAAGGGATATATCAAAGAGAAGATTGAGTTTACGCATATGGTGGAACAAGAGACAATTAAAGATATTTATACGCAAGAAGAGCTAGAGGTTTTATTGAAGAGACCTACTTCGAATGACTTTTGTGAGTTTCGAGCATGGGTTATTATTAGCACATTTCTTTCTACTGGAATTCGGGCACAGGAGCTTAGAAATCTTAGAATAAAGGATGTAAGTTTGGAGCAAGGCTATATTACTTTAAATGTGACCAAGAACAATGAAGCTAGAATTATACCGATATCATCAACACTTCATATGGCACTTAGTGAGTGGATACAAGTTCGGAATGCATCTAGAGAGGACTATTTGTTTTGTAATATCTACGGGGAGCAGATACAAAGGACAGTATTACAGACATTAGTTAAGAGATATTCGCTAAGGAGAGGGGTTAAGCGGTATGGATTACATTTGTACAGACATACGTTTATTACCTTGTCAGTACGTAAAGGAATGTCACCAGTTATGCTAAAAAGGATCACAGGGCATAAGAGTATGAAGATGTTAGAACGTTACTATGCATTCAATCCTACTGATCTTGTGAATATTGTAGATGAGTTTAATCCATTGGAGGATTTTAAACCCAAACATAAGAAATATGACAATGTAAAGATAAAGAAGTATTAATTTAATAATCAATTGATATAACAAAAGCCACTAAGTATATATTTACTTAAGTGGCTTTTTAGCTATTCTTCATTTTGAACAAGGATTTCTATCTGATGTTTTTCAAACAACAATTCTAATGCTTCATCAACAAGTTTTGACTTAGGGATTCTAGTCTGTCTTGATAATTCATTCAATGTATCAAATAATTTTGTATCAACTGTCATTGTGTATTGTTTTCTAGTTTTATATAAATTATTGGCCATTCTTTTCACCTCATTAGTAGTCTATCATACAACGTTAAATAATTGAATTAATAAAGTACAACGTTAAAACACTTTACAACGTTATAAAGTATGTGGTAATATATACATCGTTATACAACGTTAAAACTGAAAATAGTTGTAAAGTGATGCCGTGACACTATAAACGATAGGTGAGTTGAGCCGATGCAATAAATCAACAAGAGTAGGATTCAAGCCAAGATTACTTCTATTGCAAGGCCTGTCAGGTAATTTTACTCTGCTAGGTGAATGGCGACCAATAACCTTAATAACAGTCATGGTGGTAGTTTGGTGCTCTAGAGAGCAGGTAAGCATTAGTAACAATAGACATAATGGACAGACTAGTTAATGGTAAAACTAATGTGATTACATAAATCAGTACGAATAGAAGATGTTTAAGCCGAGAAACTCAGTTATACGGTGATATAATCAGGTATCTTGCTATGTCTTCAATTTTTTATTGCTGATAAGGTAAGATACGATATTGCACCTTAGAATCTAGTAACCAGTGATATTTAAGCAGTTTTAAGTAAAGAAAGAATTAAAATTATTGGCTCAATAAGTAGTATTATCCATTATCTTGTAAATAAACAATATATAGATTAGAATAGTTATAAAAATACATTTAAATTTATAAATGATATTAATTAATATAAGTAACCTAAAAATATTTAGGTGAATAATTGGAGTGCTAATTATGATTAACAGAGAGGCAAGTAGTACATATAAGGGATATCGGTATCAAAAGATTAGATTAGCTAAAAGAGTGTTGGAGTTAATTTATGAAGATGATCAAACCAATATAATTGCTATTCCTGAGTTTAGAGATGATAATTTTTTTATTAATAAAGAGGGCGAAGAAGTCTTAGAACAGGATAAGGAGTATAGTAAAAATTTTAGTTTTAATAGTGAGGAAATAGTAAAGTCCTTTATTAATTTTTTAGATCAATATATCGAGCTGGGAAAACCAAGTAAGATGGTGTTTGTATTTTTTACAAACGTAGATTATGTGAAAGAGAGGAGTACTGAACGAATTAAGGAGCTGGGATTAACTATTCCTAAAAATGGAGTAATTAAAGCATTAATAGATAAAGATTATTCCAATGAAGTATTAGAATATATAAAGAAATTTTTGATATCAAACTATAAGGATGCATACGGAATAAAAGAAGAGGATATAGAAAATAAAGAACAAAAGGATATTGGACATTATAATGAGATAAAGAGATTTTCAAATGATGATTGGAAAACTTTTTTACAGAAGATAGAGTTTCAATTTGGACAAGATAGTTTAAGTACTATAATGGAATCATATCACAATGAAATTCGTCGAAGTCGTTTTTTTAATGCATCTCACATAAATAGTATCGAATCAATATCAAGTATTTTATTGGATAAGATTGATGAGCGTATGGCGTATGATAAGGTTTTTCAGAAAATTATCAATACTGATATGGTGAAAAACATATTTTATGAATCTGAGAAAACAGGTACTACTTTAAGAATAGATTCTGTTTATGAAAACTGGAACGAAATAGAGGAATCATTGGGTGAAGATAAATTTCGTAATATAGAGGAGAAAATTAGAGCAGTATGTTCTTCTGTTAAGAGTAGCTCTATGAAACGGTTCAATAATGAGGCAACAACTGTTAGGGCAGAACTAAAGAATTATGATAAAAATCAGATAAAAGCTTTACGATATCGCGTATACGAAAGTATGGAGCGAACCTTTGATGATAAAGTGAAATATAAGAATAATTATGCGTTTGGAGAGTTAAAGGCTATTGTAAGCGAATTAAAAGAGAGTGCTGTCAAAGATATTGAATCGCTGAAACAGGATTATGATTATGGTATAAATAATAAGATAGTCATTGAAAAAATAGTTATGCTACTTATCGATGAGTGTTTTTTCTGTTTTGAGGAAGAGGTAGAAGATGAGGAATAAGGAATTTGATTTAAAACGTTTACTGTATAATGAAAATGAGGACTTATATATGATTACATACAGTATTATATTAATTCTATGTGAGCTAAATAATACTGGGAGGAATTACTTTAAGGATTACAGAAAACTAGTATTTTTAATCCCAATAATTAGTGATAGTGAATTAACACAAATTTTTGGTGATTACTATAAAGGAAAGACTCAAGCAAACAATTCTATAAGACATGAACTAGAGAAGCTGTATTATAACTCATTTCAGAATATTACTATGTTAAGATATGTGTTATTGCTTTTAGAGAAAAAAGAAATGGTTCAGTTACAATCAGAAGAAGGCAAAACGAATGTGATACTTATAAGAGAAGATATTGCAAAATTATTTGCCCAGAATAATCTTTTTAAATCGGAGATAAGCAATATTAGAAAGATTAGAAGTACAGTACCGAGAATCAGAACAATTAATTATATAACAGTAGTAGATAATTTATTTAAGCAGAATGGAGTATTGGTATGGGAAGAATAGTAATAAAATCATTAAAGTATGAAGGCGACAAGTACTATTATTTTAATGACAAATTTAAAAAGGGACTTAATGTTGTGGAGGGGGATAACGGAAACGGAAAATCAACATTTACATATTTGATAGTTTATGCACTGGGAATGGAAGTAAAATATTTTGACTCAAAAGAGAAAGAAAACATTACAGTTATAACAACAGATAATAACAATTATGTAGCGCTTGAAGTTGAAATTGGGAATCAAGTATATGTATTAAAACGAGCAATTGGAGATAACTTTATTAATATATATAATCCTAAAACAGAAGAATATCTTATATTGAATATAACAAGAAATGGTTACTTATATGAGAAAGAAGGGAAAACATTTTCTGATTGGATCTGCAATAAATTAAATATTGATATTGTACAAATGGAGCAATATAATCAACGACATTATCTTAACTTTGAAGATTTGATGAGATATGTGTACTATGAGCAGGGAAATAATAGAACAATAATAGGAGAGTTTGGCATCTCAAGTAAAAATTACGTTAGAAATAGTGAGTTAATGAAGCGTGCAATATTTGAAGTTTTAATGATGAGCTTTATGCCAGAATATTATCAAGTCTATAATGAAATAAGAAATATACAAAAAGAAATTGAGGACAAAAAAAATGAGATTAAGAGCATACAGATAATAAAAGATAAGATTGTTGTTAATATTGATGTTTCCGAAGAAAATATATTGATGAGTTTAGAAAAATGTAAAAAAGAAAGACAAAGGCTAGTTAGTATAAGGGACGAGATTCAAGAAGAGGATAGTCCCTTAGGAGAAGGAATACAAGAGAGCTTATTAGAATTACAAAAGAAATTAATCGAATATACATACATAATTAGTTCGTATGATGATAAGGTAAATAGTGCTGAGAGTAATTTATCAAAGAGTAAGATTGTTAAAAAAGATATTCTAAGTGAGATAGAAATGTTACAGAAGATTCTTTTTACAGCCAGCTATATTGATATTATTGCTGAAGATAGATGCCCATTTTGTAATGAAAAGGTTGATTTGTCAAATAAAAGATGTATATGTGGATCTGATAAATATTTGGACTTTAGTAGGTTTATTTATAGTGATAAAGAGTATAAGAGCATGATTAAGTCTAAGGTAAAAGGTCTCCAGACAGTAGAAAGAAGTATTAGCAGCTACGAAGAGGATATTAAAAGATTCAAGGAGAGAATAGAAGTAGCATATAGACAGAAAGAAGAGACTATTAATACCATAAAAAGTATAGTTAATTCTGTTGGCAATAATAGATATACTTCTATAGATGAGATTTCCAATAACATAATAAGATTAAATGAAGAGATTCGAAATATAGAGTTAATTAATGAGTACTATAAAAAGATTTCAGAAGAACAATCTGAAATAAATAAAAAGTCTACAGAGTTACAGAAGAAAAAGTCAAGATTAGAGGCATTAGAAGAAGAGAAGGAAAAGATACTAGATGAGAATATAGGAATGTTTCAGGAAATCTATAGTAAGTATTTATCAGATTTCTATAATGATCAAAATTATAATGGCCTGAAATTAGATAGAAACTATGTGCCTATTATTCCAGGTTATAGGGAACAGAGCTTTAGTGTTCCTAAACGTGTGTTTTATTTTTTGACGTTTCTTAAAATGTCATTAAATGATGAGATAAAGATTAATTATCCACGATTTCTCCTTATGGACACAATGAAAAATGGTGGTATTGAAATTCAGGATTTAATTCGTCTACAGCGATATTTGCTTGAATTTAACGAGGATTGCCAGTTAATTGTGACATGTGGTTATGATGAGTATACAAATGACTTAGATCCGTATAGAATACAATATTTGTCTGATAACGGTATGTTGTTTAAGGTTAAGAATGAGAATGAATAGAACAAGGTTAAGCAATTATACAATGAAAAAAGAGCATTGTAATTATAAGTAAGAATATAGAGGACAAGAAAGAAGGTAGCATATGAGTAAAAAATATGTATTTACGAAGCAACAAGGAGTTGTATTAGAAAATTATGCAGACACTAATCAGTTTGTGATGGATAATACTAGAAAGTTTTCTGACTATAATATTTTTTCAAATAAGAATGAAACTATTAAGTTACTTAATGATGTAATTGATATGTGCGAAAATGAGATTCAAAATTCAGAGTTTGTTTTTTCTGATATAGAAGATGTTGATCATTACAATTATAATTTATCCAATGAGCAAATTGTTTATTTTACAAATTATACGAATGTTTTGGGACAGATATATTTTAATATATTTGATCAGCCAGATATTAGGCTAAAACAAGTAGAGGATGGCGTTTGCGGTGCTATTTCCACGTCGAGTTTACTTAGGTCAGCATATAATGAGTTAATAGATGCTAAGGCATCAGGACGTAATACTGCTTATGGTGCAACGTTAATATTTGCAACTCTAATCGAAAATGAACTAAAGGGAAGAATAAAGCTGTTGGTTTTCAATGAGAAAATACAGGAATTAAAAGCAAAAATGGATGCAAATGAAATTACTATGAGTGTGGAAGATATCGATTTATACCACTTTTTAACTGGAAAAAATTCAAAATTATATAACAGTATTTATGCTTGTGGAGAGGGATTCATTGAATTACTCGAACGTTATGGTATAACCCTAACAGGATCAGAGAAAGATATACTTAAAGGCTTTAAAACATTAAATCAACTGGTAGGAACAATAGAGTTTGAAAGATATACAAATCAGACATTTAGAAAAACAATGCAGATTCTATTTTCTACAAAGAAGTTAAATTTGAGAAATGATTTAGCACATAGTAATTCTACATACAAGAATTACTATCATTTAAATGTTACAGCATTACTTTATGGAATACTTTGTATAATAAATAAGGAATTTTATCTAGCCTAGACAGTGAATGATAGTTGATTTAGAAAAATTAGTTTACAGAGAGAGCAGCTTAGGCTGCTCTTTTTTTATACCCAAAATTAATTTGCCTTTTACGTTTTCATAAGTGGCTTCGGATAATGAATTGTAAAGCAAATCATATTGATTTACAAAGAATATTTTGAAGGAGTAAGAAGCATGAAACAAATAAAAGATACAATGCTAAATGTTCGTCTCACTAAGGAACTCGTGAAGGAGTTTAAGATTGCATGTTTGGTTAGTGATAGGAAGCAAAGCTCAGTTATAGAAGAGTTATTAGTAGCATTTATAGAAAACCAGAGAAAAGAAGATGGAGGATTTTAAAGTATGAAGATGCTATCAGTAAAGCAAAGAGTACTTGTGAAAGGAGAATGTAATGAGTATTAAAAGCGGTTTTACTATGCCTGATTGTTTGGAAACATGGTGCATTTCAAATGAGGATACTACATGTTCACAAGTGGATAGTCCACATGAGAAAAACGAAGAAGTTCAATTAGTTAAACAAGAAGAAATCCTGTATGAGGATTTACATTTCTATACCACTCAAAACTACGTACCTATTCCGACCAAAGAGCTAATATTGAGAACGGACTGTGATTTTAGAATCCTAATTATTGTCTGTATTTTATCTAATGTAGATATGTATATGCAAGCGGGCGACAACGTTAGATATATGTCATTATCAAAGTTTGATAGAAATTTAGATAGAATGCATAAGCTCTTAGGATTAAGTAAAAAACGAATCCGAAATGAATTAAAAAAATTACTCGATCAAGGTTCTTCGGAGTTTTCTCTTGTGGTGAGAGAGTATAAGGGGATAACGATTCATTGTATACAAGTGCAATATAAAGCAGGAGGATTTGTTCGTGTTCCAATTGATGATATACACGATAAGCTTCTGAAGTGTAGCAGTAAAGCAATTAAAATGTTTATCAATTTACTATGGCTTTGTTGGGATAGAAGTTCCAGTAGTTATATTGAAACACTAGTATACCAAGATACATTGTTAAAAAATATGGGGTACAAGCCAAGCTCTAGATCAATTATCACAGATGCTTCAAAAGAACTTGAGCATGTAGGATTAATTCGTATAAGGAGAGAGTATGATTGCAAGACAATTGTAGTGGATGGTGAAATTAGTGTTTCTACACCTAAGAAACAATGCTTCTACAGCATTTTGATATAAACCATCCACATACGTAAGGAATTACTGTCTACTTACAAAGGAGATTGCCTTAACATAGAGGGCGTTTTTTATCCACATATATTATAGAGAGTAATTATAGAGAAAAATTAGAGAGAGGTTATAGACCAAGGAGCCTTACAGCTCCTTAGAATCGTAACATATCTAATTTAATTAGTACAACAATCTCAATCAAATAAGGAAAGGAATATTATTATGAAACTAAATCTAGATAATACATTATTATTTACAGAAAGAAAAGCATTTATCTTTGAAATTGAGAGCGCAGGGAAAAAATTAACCCATGCAAATCTTGATACATTGGCAACGTACTTACTTAATTCTCCTGATGTGGAGAGAGATAAATCATTTCGGAATGATACCAGTTACAATCTGGATGATAGCCTGAAGAATAAAAAGAAAAATAGTGGTGTAGACCTAGATATCATCAATGGCAGTATGATTATGGATACAAGAAATCGATATGTAAATTATGATTGGAAAGTTACCACTAGTGATCTCAATGCACCTAATTATATGGGAACTATCTTGAGACAGTATGAGCAACTAAAGCAGTATTATAACAAACAGTATGAATCCAAAGCTATTACACTGTTCAAATATAAGTATCTTGCTAGTGAAATAGCAAAGGATATGCTAGAGGTGAAAAAACAGCTTATGGGCTATACTGAGAAGCCTCATAGAAATTCTTATATTGGAGAAACAATTGATTGGAGTTTCCTTGACTATAGCAATGAGCAGCATGTCCAAGCATTAATTAATAATATAGCACTAGAATCAGAGATTATCCCTAATGATACATTGACACTTATAGCACTGGACATAAGAGTTGCTATTGAAAAGTTAGAACAGCAAGGAGTATTAAGTAAATCTGAGGTAGAACTGCTGTATAAAATTAATCAAGGTTATACATTGAAAGAGTTAGAAGGAGAGTTTCATATTCAGTTCTCAGGCATCCGGAAACGGTATTTAAAAGTATGTAAGAAGATTGCACTTTACTATGGGGAAAAAGTAGTGGACTACAGAAAAAAAGTTTCAAAAGTAGGACAAAAACTTGCTTCTTAAGACAAAGAGGGTGAGGGGATATATAGTAATTATATATCCCTAGAAGACTTATATCATTGCATATAGCTGTACGTACATTGCTTAATTAGTTCTGATATTTGTTGGAACTATTAAGTCAGATACGTACGTTATGCAGAGGAAAAGAAAGGATAATTCAATGGTTGAAAAAAAGCATAGTATTCTTGTAAATATGTCACAAGAAGAAAAAGAGTTGTTACGAGTTGGGGCAGAACAGAATTACTTTACTATGTCACAATATATTCGTTATTTAATCAGACAAGCAAGTAAACGATTCAATAAGTAAATAAAGGAGAGCTAAGTTGTCCGTAGTGGGCAATTATTTTTTTGTTTACGGATTATGAGTGCAGCCCTACATTTACGTACAATATCTTGCATTTTTGTGAGATTTTTAATTATTACATGTAAAACAAGAAAGGAGTCCATATGAAATATACAGTAGTGAGTTTACGAATGGAGACAGAGGAAAAAGAAGCTCTAGAACAAGAGAGTTTCCATAGTGGTTTATCAATTAGCGATATTGTAAGAGTTGGATTAAAGATGTACTTCAAGAATCATGCATCATTTGAAACAACACAAGAAAAGAGGAAAAAAGCATGGAGAATTTAATTTATAATCGTGCGGTAGTTAATACAACAAGTAAAGAAGAAGAGTTACAAGCATATTTTACTTCTATTGATACAGATATGATAGAAAATAATGAGCTTATAAAGCTAGTAGATGGGGCATATGCAAAGAAAATGGCTCAGTTTCTATTAGATCAGGTTCCTAATTTGATTAACACAGATTTATTAACATTAAAGCTTCTATGTGAACTATTGCAGGAACTTGAGTTTATCAATGAGCAATTAAGAGAAGCTAGAAACAAGCAAAATCTAATGGTCTATCATAAGTTTTATAAGCTGAAATTAGATGGTACATCTAAGGCTCTAACTTTACTTGATAGCTATGGATTAACACCAAAGGGAAGAAAGACAATTTTGGCTTTGGATATGGAGGAAAACTGATGGCTAAAAAGGTACGAACAAAAGTCAAAGAAATCGAACTTGATGAATTTACGCAATATCTTCTAAAATTTCAATCAGTATTGAATAGAGGAAGTAACCACCAAAAGGTAATCAGCAACTGTGCATTGAAAGATGCTAAAGAAAATAAATATAACAAATAAAAGGAGACCATGATTATGGCAAATAAGAAAGTACAAAAAGGAATCACAAAGAAAAGAATGAACGAAATCGAAAATTATCTATTTAGTATTAATGGATTAGTGAATCCATGTTCGAAGGATATGACTCGTAAGAATGTTATTGGAGTAGAAGTCGCTAAACAGGCTCTTAGAGTATTAAATGAGGAATTAGATGGATATGCAATTAATATGGATTTGATTGATTTAGAGGGAATTTATAGTGAAAAAGAAAGATCGGAGACTGATGATTTAATATGTCAATTAAGTGATGGATTAGTAGTGGCATCTTATCAAAGAACTTACAATGAATTGGTAAGGGGAGAGATATTAGAACAAGCATATCCAGAGGGAGAGCGAAAAGTAAGGATGGAGGAACTAGAGAAAGAGATTCAGAAACAGATGCAAATTGTAGAGACCTTGGAACAAGTTAATCCATCTCTTGCAAAGAATAAAGAAAAAGAAATACAGGTGCTATCACAAGAGTTAGAAAGCATTAAGGAAACGTTACAGTTACCAACAAGAGAAGAGCTTATATTAAGGCTTTATTCAGCTGTAACACATAAGCTTGATAGTATAAAAGAGCAATGTAATGAGAGACTGAATTATTTAGAAGGAGTACTAGATTAATGGAGCGAAGTCAAAAATGGATACGCATGTTTGAAATACGTGTTAAAGAAGGAGGGGAGCTACTGCTTAAAGGTAGCATCCCCTATTTAAGTGAATCAGAAATCTTATATTCTGCTCATAAAAAGGGACTTATGAAAGAAAGAATAGCACCAATGGCATTTGGTCAGGTACTGAAAGAGACAGGAAAAGAGCCATTGTTATTATTAAATCATCAGTACCATAAGCAGGAGAAGGTAAAAGAATTTCATTGGAATGATACAAAATCAGCATTTGAGTTTGAATTTCTATTAGAACCTTCTATTGAACTACTGCAAAACATTAGCCAGATTGGAGCAATCTCATTTGGATTTGTTGAGGGAGATAGCCGATGGTTGAATACTTCTAACGATACAGCAAAGCCATATGATTGGGAAAGAACCATTCTATCATTTACAGAGCTTAGAGAAATCAGTATTCTTCTGCATAAACAGCAACCGGCATATCCTTCTGCAATGATCTATGTTGGAGACAGCGAAACTCCATTAAGTAACAATGAAAGAGATCAATTGTTAGAGTATATGAGGAAAACCATTCAACAGTTAAGAAGAAAAGAAGTTGAAGAGTTAAAAAGGGTAATTACAAGTTTGAGGGGATAGGTTAAAACCTATCTCTTTTTTTTATGCCAATGAGACAGTGATTAGGGAGCATTAGAAAGGAACGTATTATGAAGAACAAAGGTCATAAGGAATCAAAGTACATCGTGTATATCTATACTAACAAATATAATAACAAGAAGTATGTAGGAATGACAAATCAGTCATTAAAGGCGAGGCGTGGAAATAAGCAGTTTGCGGACTACCGAAACTGTACAGAGTTTTATGGTGCAATTCAGAAGTATGGAGCAGATGCATTTGAAAGTAGAATTGTAGGAGAGTTTATGTCCACTGAACAGGCTGAGGAGTTAGAGAAACGATTAATCGCTATGCTAAGAACACAGGATGAAGCATTTGGATATAATCTTCGTGCAGGTGGCAAAGGTGGAAAACATTCCAATAAGACAAAAGAACGAATCGGAAGAGCCAACAAGGGAAAGGTTGTATCACTAGATCAAAGGAAGCAGATTAGTGAAGCCAATTCTGTGAAGGTAGTATGCTTAGATCAGTATGGAAATTTCATTACAGTATACGATTCTCTTGTTTTAGCAAGTAAGGCGGTCGGGGTTCATAAGTCTGGTATTTCAAAGTGCTGTAAGGGAATTAATAGGACTGCTGGAGGATACAGATGGAAGTATGAAATAGATTATCAACGAGGTATATGTAACAGAGTAGCATAAAGAATGTATTGCTGTAATAATTGATACAGGATACAATGAATATATGTAGAAATATGCAAGCTTATTTTGAACAATGAAAAAGGAGGTTATCCAATAGATATGTATACATTTTTCTTTGATGAATCTTTTCATGATAGAGTAATTCGGATTAATGAGAATGGAGATTTCAATACGTTACGTAATGAAGCTCTTGATAATTATATTGGTGTGTTCTGGGGATGTAAAAATTCTGAATTGATAAGTAATAGAAATATTATTAGGAAATTTGAAGATCGGCAAAAAAAACGATATGGACTTAGTGATGATCAAGAGCTTAAATCTACAACAATAGGGAAAAAGAATTTTATATATGGAATCCGATCTTTTAATAAAAATACAATGGAATTTTATACAGAATTTTTTACGATGTTAGATGCATTAAATCCAGTTTTGCAAATAAACATGGTAAGTAAGATGGAGTTGTATCTAAGATCAGCACTGAGAGGATTGGAGTATTTAGGACATGGTAGATTATTAGAAAACTCATTTTATTACTCACTAACTAAATTTATGCTTACATATCATAATGAAGAACTTGTTAAGACTCTTTATGATGTACATGATTACAAGTCGATGATAGAGTTTAAAGAAAAACTTGAGTATAATTTTGAATGTATTTTAGATGCAACTAAAGAAATTGTACGAAAAGAGAAAGAAATAGAGGCCTTCAAAAATATTCTGTACATATTAAAAGAATCCCAGATTAATGAACTTCCTGAAAGAGAGTATGGTTTTCAATATACTATAAACTTTGGTGGTTTATGCAACTTACTGGAAGAGAAGCATATTCGATCGGAAGATGTAAGCTTAGTAATAGATGAAGAAAAGAGAACTTATGAGGCAGCAAAAAAATTTGATTTTCAAGATGTTAGGTGTGGAAAATCGGACAAGATTTTAGAGCTTAGGGTATCTGATTGGCTAGCAACTTTTATTGGAAGAATGATATATGGATTGTATCATGATAGGGATATAGAAGAAGATCATGTAACGGATATTCGAAAAGTATATGAAAATGACTTGGAACGAAAGCGCATATTGAGTAAAGATTGGTTCGATATAAATGAAGCACAATTTAATTTATACCATTTACTGTATGAAGTTTTAATAATTGGTCATACAGAATATTGGACATGTATGACATTGAGCTATGGAGATCAAAGTTCAGTCTTTTATACTTTGATAAGATATTTTTCTGGATATACTGATTTTGAGCAATATCAGAAAGTTGATGCAAAGCTTCATTCAGAGTATTTTAATAGTTCTTGTTGTGTAGAATTGGAGCGAGCTTATTGCAATTTCTATAAAGTATGATTTTATGATACGAAAGCATTTGTTAAGCTTAATATAATTTGTAAGAATTATTAATAGATTGTATAAAGAATATATATATATGAATTTATAAGTCTGTTAAGATAATATAATGACCCATCATTAAGAGGATTATTTGAGTATTTAATGAAAAAATAAATTATGTAAGTATACAAAACACCCAACCATGACTAATTAATGGTTGGGTGCTTTTTTTATTGAACTGTAATGCCACAACGACTTAGGTAACTGTCGTATCCATAACCTTCATTTGGAATATTAACAATATTTCCAATGGCATATTGTTTTTGAGTAATTGTCATACTTTCCAACTTTGGATATGGAATATACATTCTAGAGCCATCAACTGAAGCGGTATAGAATGTATCTACACATGTTCCATTAAAGCACAATTCAAACTCTTTTTTACGAGCGTTTGAATCGGGATGATTTGTTGCCCAATCCTCATAAAATAAACCAGATTCTGAGTAATCCATTTCTTTACCTATAATAGAAATGTAGAGATTTGGTTTATAGATATATGTTGATTTTGCATCATCATATATCCAATCAGAGGGATTAGATTGAACAATTATATTCATAAATTCATCATAATTCATTATATGTTTCCTCCTTTCTCTTATAGTAGTACCAATATACCATAAAGTTCCATGTTAATCAATTTGAGTTATGTATGTAAAGAAGAATTTGAGAGCTATATTGATAATTATGAAGATTATTGTTAGAATTAATTTAGCAACATGAGAGCCACCTATTACATAAAGATGCAAGTGGCTACCTACTAAAACAATGACCAATGATTTATATAGAGAATGTAGTAAAATCAAGCGCTTCGTGCCGTAACCACGTCCGACTTTATGACAGCGGAATTCGCAGAACTTCCTTGGGAAGTACTTGGTAAAGTTTCTTCAAGAATCGTAAATGAAGTTAAGGGTATCAATAGAGTACTTTATGATTGTACGGGGAAACCACCTGCAACGATTGAATTTGAATAATTAGAAAAAGCCCCTAGGTTCTTGATATACAAGGGCCTAGGGGCTTTTTCTATTAGTCAATTAGATCAATACTAGAAAAATTGAGTAAATATAGAAGCTATACATTTATATAATAGTATTATGTTATGCAAAGTGATAGTCATAGAAAAAGCACAATAATTAAAATATTGATGGATTGATTTACCTTGTGGATTTCAGTATAATGTATTTATGGAAACACTTGGGAAGTTAAAAACTAAAAAATAAAGTCTTATTGAAGTAATGTTCAGTAGGGCTTTATTTTTAGAATTTAGATAATTAAACGTATTAGTCTATAGTAAGAACCTAATAAGTAACAAGTGATTTTAGAATTTTAAATGATGGGAGAGCGATTAATTTTTACTAAGGAGGAATATGGGCTATGATAAATATTTTGCCCTATTATTATGCAGGGACCATTATGAGTATCTTTTTGCTCTTTTTTATTAAGCATAACAACAGCTTTGATTCGAAAATCAATAATTATTTTATAGCGGCAACACTATGTGTGCTGGTACTTGAGGTAGTTGATGCGGCAGAGTCAATCTTAGCGTTGGGAAGCGACCCAAGTATTTGGAGAGTGTTTTGTTCTTCAATGGGATATGTTTTACGGCCTATGGCCATGTATTTTATTTTGATGATTGCAATTAGGACGGTGCAAAGGAAGATTAAATGGATGATAACCATTCCGTTGGTAGTTGATGCAGTGGTATCGTTTTCTGCATTATTCTGTGACATAGCGTTTGGGTATGATGGGAACAATCAATTTTACCGAGGACCTTTGGGATATACACCGTTTGTAATCAGTGGTATTTATGGGATCTTATTGATTGTGTCGACCTTTAGATTAGTTAAGAGCGCTCATAAAGAAGAGGCACTGTTCTTACTGTTGATGGCCATAAACTCCATTATCGGAACTGCATTGGAGACATTGTATCAACTGGATGCAATTATTCCATCTTGCATTATCGTATTTATTGCATTTTATTATATGTTTTTCCACACATATCAGAACAATCGCGATGTACTGACCGGTGCATTGCTTCGACGAAGGTTTTATTTGGATTCAGAGAAATGGAAAACACAGTTAAGTGGTATTATTTCTATTGATCTGAATGATTTAAAGCAATTAAATGATCGAAAAGGACATATTGAAGGTGACAAGGCAATAGTAGCATTGGCATCAACAATACATAGACTACTGCCAAGACATGCAACTTTGTATCGGACTGGCGGGGATGAATTTGTAATTTTGTGCAGACGGCTAAGCATCCGTGAGATGGAGCAGATTATTAGTGATATCAGAGAGAGGATGTCTGAAACACCCTATTCCTGCGCTGTTGGAATAGCAGAGTATAACGATTTAGAAGGATTGGATACAATCTGTAATAGAGCAGATGCTAAGATGTATGAAGATAAGATTCGTGTTAAGGGTGAGGAATATCGTATTAAGTATCATACGCTGGAATGTGTGTAAGATAGAGGTAGCTAAATAGTTAAGAATAAAAAGAAGCCCTCGGCAGTCATCCTGCTTAGGGCTTCCTTTAATACATAGGAAACTTTTCTTCAAGAAGCCTCCTTTGTTCTGAAATATTATTGGTTTAATAGCTTTTCAAATACCATGGTTGCCTGGATACGGTCACCGCCTAAAAAGCCACTGCTTGAAGCAGATGCTGTAGTGATTGTATGTAAGCGATATCCTTTGGCAGCTTGTTCATTTATTACATCTTCCAGTGCACTTAAGTTACCAGAGCCTGTACCCATAAATTTTTCCTTTAGTGTAACTTGTAACACCACATAGTGCAATCCATTTTTTCCGGATGCAGTTGAGTAAGTCGATGTATCATCATAATTAGTCATAATTAATTCTCCTTTCTTAATTGCTTGCTTACATTGTACGATATAAATATAGGATGCGTAAACTAAAAAACAAAAATAAGAGGAATATGATGAGTAAAAAGAATAAAACCATTGTTATTGTAATCTTTCTGTTATGTATTGTGGCAGGTGCGGTATATGTGGCGGCAGATGTCTTTAATTTCGGAGCACCCCAACACGTACTTCGTGGTTACAGCAGCTGTGAAGAGTATTTTGATCCGCACGGAATGCAGGATTACACCGACTATTGTAAATATTATTACAATAGTAATAAAGACGAGAACTTTGCTAAGAAGTATAGAGAAGTCTCGGAGCAGGATATTGATCGATTATGTGAGTATTTTGAAAATTTCGAGCAATGGATGAAGACAGCAGAGCGCTCTTTTGAGTATGATTTTAATACATACCAAATTAATGTGGGAGATTATTATTATATTGAGACGAAAGAGGGGCAACAGCCAGGCTATGGCACCTACGATCATTATAGTATTTATTTTTACGATATAGAGACTCATACATTATATTATGCTCACAATAACATATAGATGGCTAGACAGAAGGCTAGAATAAAGAAATGCCACAGTTCATTAATTTGAACTGTGGTATTTTTTTGAAATCAGAAAGCAGACACTTTAAAGAAAATTTAAAAGGTGATTGACAAATGAAAATAGATTGTGTACAATTCAATTCATAAAGATTGAGTGCAATTAAATTGATTAAAATTAAAAAGGAAAGGAAGCAACACTATGAAAACAGCAATCCGTTATTATTCAAAAACAGGAAATACAAGAAAGTTAGCAGCAGCAATAAGTCAGATAATCGGAGTACCAGCAGAAACTGTAAGCCATCCAATTGATAAACCGGTAGATGTTTTATTCTTAGGAAGTTCCGTTTATGCAGCTGGTGTTGACCAAGAGATAAAGAAGTTTATTGCATCCTTAGATAAAGCAAAGATCAATCGCGTGATATGTTTTAGTACAGCAGCCTTATTGCCATCCACATATAAACAGGTAAAGCAGCTAATTGAAGAACGTGGCATTCCGGTAGACGAGAGAGAGTTTCATTGCAGAGGAAGCTTTAAGTTACTACATAGAGATAGACCGAATGAACAGGATTTAAAAGATGTTCAGAGTTTTGCCTCTAAAATAATAAATGGATAGGAGTATATGATATGAATAGTTATGAATTTACAGCAAAAAATACAAAGGGCGAAGAAGTAAGCCTAAAGGAATATGAAGGAAAGGTTGCCTTAATTGTAAATACAGCAACTGGATGTGGATTTACACCACAGTATGAAGAGCTTGAGAAGTTATATGATGAGTATAAAGAACAAGGATTTGTAGTGTTAGATTTTCCATGTAACCAATTCGGAAATCAAGCACCAGGAACAGACGAAGAAATCGTGTCTTTCTGTTCTATGAAGTTTGGTGTTAAGTTCCCACAGTTTTCTAAAGTGGAAGTCAATGGAGAGGGTGCACACCCATTATTTACATTCTTACAGAATGAGAAATCATTTGCAGGATTTGATCCAGAACATGCATTAAGCCCACTCTTAGAGGACATGCTTGAGAAAGCAGATCCTGAGTTTAGAACAAAGCCAGATATCAAATGGAACTTTACAAAGTTTTTAGTTGACCGTAATGGCAACGTAGTAGAGCGTTTTGAACCAACTACAGATATGAGTGTAATTGAAAATAAAATGAAAGAGCTTTTATAAAGCAGGAAAGGAAAGAGAAAACGATGGCATTTTATGATTATTCAGCGGTAAAGATGAACGGACAAGAAGTAAAGATGGAGGAGTACAAAGGCAAAGTTGTAATGGTTGTAAATACAGCCAGCAAATGTGGATTAACTCCTCAGTTAGAAGGATTAGAAGAGTTATACAAGAAATATGGTGATAAAGGACTTGTTATCTTAGGCTTCCCATGTAACCAATTTGCTTCTCAGGATCCAGGTGACAACAAGGAAATCAGTGAATTCTGCCTTATTAATTATGGAGTAACATTTGATATGTTCCAAAAGATTGATGTAAATGGTGAAAATGCGCATCCATTATATAAATTCTTAAAAGAACAGGCAAAAGGAACATTAGGAAATAAAATCAAATGGAACTTTACAAAGTTCTTAATTGATACAAAAGGAAATGTAGTAAAACGATATGCACCAACTACAAAACCACAGAGCATCGAAAAGGAAATCGAGCAATTATTGGCGCAATAAGTTAACAGCATAAGGGGGAGACATAAGATGGAACGATACGATATTGCCATTATAGGCACAGGACCGGCAGGACTTTCTGCAGCAATTACGGCGAAAATCCGAAATAAGAAAATCCTGCTTTTAGGAAAGAAAGAGTTAAGCATGAAGGTAGAGAAAGCCCATACCATCAAAAACTATCTTGGTCTTCCAGAAGTGGCAGGAGAAGAGCTTAGCAACTCATATAAAAAGCATTTGGATATTATGGACATTGCCATTACAGAGCATCAAGTGACTGCAGTGTATGCGATGGGAGACTACTTTGGAATTCAGGCAGCAAATGATATGTACGAAGCAGATGCTGTGATCCTTGCAACCGGTGTAATTATGGGAAAACCATATCCGGGCGAAACAGAGCTTCTTGGAAGAGGGGTTAGCTACTGTGCAACTTGCGATGCACCATTATATAAAGGCAAGACGGTAGCAGTTGTTGGATTTGGAAAGAACGAAGAAGAAGAAGCTGACTTTATGGCTGAAGTGGCAGAAACAGTATACTATTTCCCAATGTATAAGGAGGAAGTAGAAGTATCCGAAAAGATCCAAGTGGTAAAGGATCAGCCAATGGAAATCCTAGGTACAGCACAGGTAGAGCAGCTTAAGACAAAGAATGGCTGTTATGATGTAGACGGCGTATTTATCCTAAGGGAAAGCGTTTCGCCAGGACAGTTGGTCCCAGGACTTCATGTAGAAGAAAACCATGTGGTTGTTAATCGCCAAATGGAGACTAGCATAGAAGGCTGTTTTGCCTGCGGTGATATTGTAGGAAAGCCATATCAGTATATTAAATCTGCCGGAGAAGGAAACATTGCAGCACTTTCCGCAGTATCTTATGTAGATAAAAAAAGACGAGAGGGGAATAAATAAGATGGTAAAGAAGATTTCACAACAGGAATTTCAGGAGGTAAAGGACAAAAATCTTGCAGTGATAGACTTTTCAGCAACATGGTGTGGACCATGTAAGATGCTTACACCAGTATTAGACCAGATTGCAGAGGAGTTAGAAGGGAAAGCATCCTTTTACAATGTGGATGTAGATGAAAATCCAGATCTTGCAATGCAGTATGGTATTCGTAACATTCCAGCCCTTGTTATCTTAAAAGAGGGAGAAAAAGTAGATACACAAGTTGGATTTCTTCCAAAAGAACAGCTCTGCAAATGGATGGAGCCACATTTATAAAGAAAGTAAGTAGGCATTGCAATGGAAATCAAAAGATGGTAAATTAAATTGCATACAATAAAATGGAGTGATTTATGATGGAAGATAGATATGATGCATTAAAACTTGAAAACCAGATTTGTTTTCCCCTATATGCCTGTTCAAAGGAAATTGTAAAGCGTTACAAGCCGTTTTTAGAGGAACTTGATCTGACATATACTCAATATATAACAATGATGGTCCTCTGGGAACATAAGCAGATGAACGTGAAGGAGCTGGGAAGCTATCTGTTCTTAGACTCTGGAACATTGACACCAGTGCTCAAGAAGCTTGAGCAAAAGGGCTGGGTACAAAGAGTTCGTGCAAAAGAAGATGAGCGAGTACTGATTGTTACAGTAACCAAAGATGGAGAAGCGTTAAAAGACCTGGCAGTTGAAATTCCAAAGAAGATTGGCTCTTGTGTGAAACTGGAGCAGGAAGAAGCCATTCAGCTTTATCGATTGCTTTATAAGGTATTGGAACAATTTGAGCAATAGTGAAATACGACAAATCGAAATACAACAAGAATATAAGTAAAAAGCCCTGTCATTAGATGGGGCTTTTTAGATTCTAGAACAATAATCCCTTTCATTTCCTTCGACCCTACCCCTTTTTCTTAAAAAATGCTAAAATATTCATAACGGGATGAAGTTGGTAGAAAGGGAGAAGATGATGAGACAAGAGAACAGGAACACATTCATCTACGGCCTAAGTCGAGAGAGCGAAGAAAAACAGTTAGCCGAGATTATCAATGTGGCACAGGAAAACCTTGATCGGACCGAAGGGTATGTCAAAGAGTTATCTGATGAGCTGCATGACATGCTTGAGACCTATGAAGCAAAGGATAAAGAGACTCTGGCATTGTGGAATAATACCGAAGCCCAACTGAAGACAAACAGACAGGACTTGGTACGATGTCAGAAAGCAAGAAAGAAACCGTATTTTGGACGTATTGATTTTAGAGATCCTAAGATGGCAGGAGACGAATCCTACTATGTAGGACGAGTAGGCATAACCAAAGACGGCTCAGAGCCAGTGGTAATTGACTGGAGGGCACCGGTTGCATCGGTCTATTATGAAAATACCATTGGTCCATGTACGTATGTAGTGAAGAATTCAGGGACCTATCAAATAGATTTAAAGCGTAAACGTACGTATGAAATTGCAGAGGATAAGCTAATTGACTTCTTTGACTCTGACGTAGTTGCAAACGATGACCTTTTGACAAAATATCTGGCAAAAAGCAAGAAGGCAGTTTTGGGAGAGATTATTGCCACAATCCAAAAAGAGCAGAATGCCATTATAAGAAAATCGCCGAAGACCAATTTGATTGTCCAAGGGGTAGCAGGATCGGGAAAGACCACAGTGGCAATGCATCGTATTTCTTATATCCTTTATAATTATGAGGACTTTCGTCCAGAAGACTTTTACATTATCGGAAGCAACCGTATTTTGTTAGATTATATTACAGGCGTATTGCCCGACCTGGATGTATACGGCATTGCTCAGATGACAATGGAGCAGTTGTTTGTGCGTCTGTTATATGAGGATTGGAATCCAAAGGTTCACAGTATCGGTTCCCTTAATAAAAAGGATGAGCATGCATGTATTAAGGGCAGCGATGTCTGGTTTCAGGATTTAGAGGCCTTTTGTAAGGCATATGAAAAGAATGTCATTCTAAGAACGGAAATACGTCTGGAGAAAAACAGGGTATTATTAATGGATGCAAGGATGATTGAGAACTATCTTGAGAGCCATCCGGGACTTTCCATGCAGAGTAAAATCAATATGTTAAATGAAATTCTTCTTTCAAAGCTGGAAAATGAGATGTGTGGCAGGTATGTTTCTTATAGCAAGGCGGAGAAGAAGCATCTAGAGCAGACCTATCGTTTTTATTTTGGAAAACCGGAATGGAAGGGCTGTATTTTCAGCTTATACCAGGAGTTCTTAGATTCACAGAGAAAGAACGGAAAAGACATAACAGTCAAGGAAAATGAATTTGATGTGTATGATTTGGCTGCCCTTGCCTATTTATATAAACGCATTAAGGAGACCGATGGTATTCGGGAAGCCAGCCATATTATCATTGATGAGGCACAGGATTTCGGGATGATGGCTTATGAGGCATTATATTATTGCTTACGAGGCTGTACGTATACCATAATGGGAGATGTATCTCAGAATATTCATTATGGATACGGCTTAAATGACTGGGAGGAGTTAAAGAAGTTAATTCTTACCGGTACTTTTGACAGCTTTGGATTATTAAAGAAGAGTTATCGAAATACAGTGGAAATCTCCAACTTTGCTACTGAGATCTTACGACATGGAAACTTCTCCATTTATCCGGTAGAGCCAATTATTCGACATGGAAATGAAGTGAGCGTGACTGCTTGCAAAGAGGAAGCGCAAATGCTTCAGAGGGCAGCAAATACTCTTTTAAAATGGCAGAAAGAAGGGCATGAGACGATTGCGGTAATTTGTCGTGATGAGGCAGAAGCGGCCATGGTCAGTGAGAAGCTGGGAGATAAGATATCTCTTACAGACAGTAATCTTAAGACAGCCGAATTTGGAAGTGGAGTCATGGTACTTCCTGTGGAGTATACAAAGGGTCTGGAATTTGATGCAGTGTTGATTTACGATCCATCATCAGAGAAGTATCCAGCCGAAGACCAGTATGTGAAGCTTTTATATGTAGCAGCAACTCGTGCCCTTCATGAACTGGAAGTAGTGCATTTGGGAGATCTGACAGAACTGATTAAGAAACCGGTATCTGAGGAAAAACGAATGCAGTCTCTGGAACGACAGAACGAGAAGAGACTGGACAGCCATATGCAGAAGGAAGATGGGGAACTGAAGCCGAAAGAGCGGGAAAAGGAAAGAGAGCTGGCGAAGAAGCTTGAACTGGCAAGAAAAAAAGAGCGGGAAAAGCAAAAGGAACTGGAAAAGCAAAAAGAGCGAGACAGTCAAAAGGAATTAGAAAGACAGAAGGCACTTAGCAGACAGGAACAGCAGCAGCTTATGGGCATGCGTAAGAAAGCACAGAAAAAGGAACCTTCCATTGTAAAAAGGAAGGAGGCAGAACGAGTCAATGCATCACCATATAAGTTTAATGAAATGGTAGAAAGCAATAAGCTGTGTCCAAGACCACATGGACCCATTGATATTACTTTAAGAAATGCTAAGAAGACAAAGAAGTATATTGAGTTTATAAGCGGCTATGGAGTACTACGGATTACTCCGGTTGCAAATGACATGGTACATGTGCAGTTTCGAAAAACAGAGAGTCCAGATTTTACACCAGTATATTGGGAGTATGCTCCGGAAATACCGATTGTATGGAACGTTAAGCAGCAGGGAGCACATATTGAGATTGTCGTAGGACAGATGATCGTAAAAGTAGGACAAAAGACTGGGGCAGTACAATTCTTTGACAGGACGGGAGCCTTATTGTTAGCAGAAAAAAGTGAGCTGCCACGCAAGATTGAAGGCGAAGGGGATATGTCACAGACATGGAATTATTTTGACTGGCCTGCTACTGAGAATTTGTTGGCAAAGGGTATTTTGGATGATAACTTAGAAATAATGAGACAGAAGGCACGTTATGTTTCCTTTGGTGGGAAAAAGCTTCGCATGCCATTGCTGTTATCCGGAAAGGGATATGGATTAGGCATTGCAGCAGAAGGAACGGTTATCTGCTGTGATATCTTAAAATATGGTCCTTATGTGTATACGGAAGGAAGCGACCAGATTGACTATTATTTTATATATGGTGGGTCTAGAAGTAAGACAGTGGAACGATATAAGGAATTAACAAAGTAAAGTGAAACTAGATAGTTATAAATTATGTCTTCATTTATTAAGGACTGATTTATAGCTATCTTTTTTGCTTATGTTGAGAATGGAAGAACAGTGATTGATTATAGAGAAAAGATAGGGTATAATAGTTAGGTAAAACTAACTTTGAAGCACAATAAACAATATATATAAATAGTAAATGAGGAATTAGAGATATGATACAGATAGATAATATGGTGGCAGGACCAGGAGAAAAGAAAAATACATGGCTAAGCATTCCGGGAAGCGGTATTAAGTTGCCAGTAACGGTGATTTGTGGGAAGGAAGAAGGCCCTACCTTTCTTATAACAGCAGGAGTGCATGGTGCAGAGTATATAGGGATTGAAACTGCAATGCAGTTATCCAGAGAGCTACGTCCAGAGGAAGTACACGGAAATGTAATCTTTTTATTAGTGGCAAATCCGTCTGCCTGCAAGGATTATGTTCGATTTTTAGTTCCTGAGGATGGGAAAAATCTAAATCAAGTATTTCCTGGAGATATGGATGGAACGTTATCTGAAAGGATAGCAGCAACCATAACAGATAAGTTACAGTCTAAGGCAGATTATTATATTGATTTACATGCCGGAGATACATCTGAAGAAGTAATGCCATTTGTATATTTTACAGGGGTAGCAGAACCAGAGGTATGTAAAGTATCTGAAGAAATGGCTTCGGCAATGGATGTTTCCATTCGTGCTAGATCCACAGCAACAACAGGTGCCTATAGCAGTGCCTGTATGCGAGGATTGCCTGCTATTTTAATTGAACGAGGTGGCGGCGGCAGATTTTCAAAAGAAGAAATCCAGCTGTATAAACAAGATATCCGTAATATTTTGGCACATTTTCGTGTGTTAGCGGAAGAAGAGGTCCATAGAGTAGAGCAGAAAGAGGTGCGTCAAGCAACTTATATTGATGCAGAACAGGAGGGCTTCTGGTATCCAATGTACTCTGCCGGAGAGAAGTTTGAAGAAGGTACTTTACTTGGAGAAATCAAAGATGTTTGGGGAGAACGAGTAGAAGCATACTATGCGGAATACGATGGCATCGTCCTATATCAGACTGTTGGTATGGGAATAAAAGCAGGTGATGCACTAATTGCCTATGGTCGTGTGATGTAAAAAAAGCAGATAGCTAAAAATAGCTATCTGCTTTTTTTACGGGAACAACAAGCCAAAGTCATGTGAACATGACCTTGTGCGGTCATCTTTATAGAAAAATAGTAGGAATGGTATCGATTCCACATATTGACAGCTAGTGAATACTAGCCTATAATGTGCACAAAATCAAGTCTTTACTAGCCAAGGAAAGAAGGAAATAGTATGGAGGAAAACAGGTCATTAGAGGAGTATTTAAGCAATGGTGTCAGGAATATTGTAAAAGGTATTCTAAAGGCATCTTTTACAAATCGTAAGACGAGTATCTTTATGACAAAGTACATGGTAAGCAGCAGACGTGCAAGGGAGAAAAGAAAAGCTGCAGAGGCAATGGGAGAGCATATTCCACCATTTTTAATTGCAAGTATAACCAACAAATGTAATCTGCATTGTAAGGGATGTTATGCCAGAGCCAATCACAGCTGTACGGATCATTGTGGAAGCAAGGAAGCAGAAGGAATTTTGACAGGAGCTGACTGGGGCAGGATATTTACCCAAGCCGAAGAACTGGGAATTGAGTTTATTTTACTTGCAGGAGGAGAGCCATTTGTCAGAAAAGACGTTTTGCTAGAGGCAGGAAAGCATTCCAATATACTCTTTCCCATCTTTACAAATGGCACAATGATCAATGAGAGCTTTCTAAAACTATTGGAGAAAAATCGTAATCTTATGCCGGTCATAAGCATGGAAGGAGAGCAGGAGACCACTGATGCAAGGCGAGGAGAAGGTATTTATCAAATGGTAGAAGACACAATGAAAAGGCTAAATGATAGTGGAGTTCTATTTGGTGCCTCAGTGACAGTAACAAAGCAGAATATGCAGGAAGTATTTTCGGATGCTTTTGTACATAAGATGAAATCCAATGGGATAAAAGCGATCATATATGTGGAGTATGTGCCGGTGGACCAAGAAAGCACAGCTCTGGCATTGGATGAATTGACAAGAAAAGAAATGATGCAGCGGCTTGATACGTTACGAAGAGAAGTTGCGGGTCTGATATTTATTGCATTTCCAGGAGATGAGAAAACATCAGGAGGATGTCTTGCTGCAGGAAGAGGCTTCTTTCACATTAATGCTCGGGGAGGAGCGGAGCCATGTCCATTCTCGCCATACTCAGATACCAATGTGCGGACCACATCTTTAAAGGAGGCATTAAGTTCACCACTGTTTTGTAAGCTGAAGGAAAATGGGAATCTTACAGAAAGCCATATTGGGGGATGTGTGTTATTTGAGCAGGAAGAACAGGTGAAATCAATAGTGGAGGAGCAGGAACTATGACTACAAAAGAGCGAATTGCCTATGAGGCATTAACCTTGTTTGCAAAAAAGGGATATAAAGGAACCAGTGTGAAAAATATTGCAGATGCTGTTGGAATTAAGGATAGTTCTTTGTACAAACATTTTAGCAGCAAACAGGACATATTAGACTCCGTTATGGAAACTATCAATCATAGGATACAGGAAATGACCAAGGAGATGGGACTTCCAGGAGGAGAGGATTTTGAACAGGCGGTTCACTTTTATTCCAAACTGGACCAAGAAGGGCTGGTAGGCTTTAGCCGAAAGATATTTTTGTTTTATTTAAAGGATGACCTACTATCAAAGTTTTGGAGAATGGGAAATATTGAGCAGTATCAGAACCAACAGGTATATGCGCTGTTTCGTAGGTTTTTCTTTGAGGATAGTATTACATACCAGACAGCATTATTTTCAGAAATGAGTCATCAGGGAGTATTAATTGAGGCAGATCCAAAGGTAATGGCGGTAAGTTTTTTTACGCCAATC
Source organism: bacterium (assembly GCA_030535455.1). GTDB lineage: Bacteria > Bacillota > Clostridia > Lachnospirales > Lachnospiraceae > KM106-2. The sequence goes on along the minus strand of JAUNJY010000003.1, from coordinate 105,347 downwards.
TTCTTCTTGTTAAGCAAATACTCAGGAATGGAAGGACAGGAGGAGGAAGCACTTGAAATCCTAACGAAACAAGTACGGGAGTTCTATCGTATTTACACACTGGCCTGAAAGCAGGTATCTGCTATTTTTTTAACTAATAGAAAAGTCGTAGTTTGCTGAATACTTGGAGCATCTAGAAAGAATATTGAACATTCATCACGTATTGTGCATTATTTTTTGCTATCTTGGAAAAATTCACAAATAAGTTAGATAAAATTTTAACAAATTATACATGGTAAGTAGCAAATAAACATGTTAATATAGATATATCCAGGAAACCCTAGTAACCGCGCGGGTTTCCACGATAAAAAAAGAAACAATTGTCACGATAAATAACACAGTACATATAAGAATTTAAGAAGGACGATCACAGATGCGAGAAGAAGTGATTAATGTAGCGATTAATGAATTTACGAAGAAGGGACTAAAGTTCACAATGAATGATATTGCTAAGGCCATGGGAATTAGCAAAAAGACCATCTATACTGTATTTGACAGTAAGGAAGCAGTATTTGAAGGAATTATGGATACTTATTTTGCTGATTTCTTAGCAATGCAGGAGGCAGTTTCTAAGGATCAGGACATGGATGTGGTTATAAAGATCGAGAAGATCCTTTGTGTACTTCCTGAGAAATATCATAATATTGGGCTAAGTAATCTCTATGAACTTCGTGACAAGTATCCAAGAAGTTATAAACGATTGATGGCATATGTATCAGAGGGGTGGGCATTGGTAGCACAGTATTTAGAACAAGGAATACAGGAGAAGAAAATCCGCAATCTTTCTGTGCCTATTGTTATGACCATGATCGAAGGCACCGTCACCCAGTTTATGCAGAAGAAAGTATTAGTTGAAAATTCGATTACTTATGAGCAGGCAAAGAAAGAAATGGTCAAGGTAATTATTGACGGCATTCGCTATAAGTAACCGATTGATATAATTCTAGAGTGGATATCGTTCTAGTGATAAAAACAAAAGAAATGACAAATGAGGAAGGAAGATACCATATGAAGGATGTTAGAGTCTTAGAAATTAAAGAGAGTGTATTTGCCGATAATGATAAGCAGGCAGACGAATTACGTAAAGAGTTAAAAGAAAAAGGAGTATTCTTGCTTAATTTAATGTCATCACCTGGTTCAGGTAAGACAACAACGTTAACAAGGACCATAGAAGCATTAAGAGATACCTTAAAGATTGGAGTTATGGAAGCTGATATTGACTCTGATGTGGATGCGCATACAATTGCAAAGACAGGTGCAAAGGCAATCCAGCTTCATACCGGTGGCATGTGCCATTTGGATGCAGGCATGACTCGCCAAGGAATCGAGGGTCTTGAGGTAGGGGATGTGGAACTTGCAATTCTTGAAAATGTGGGAAACCTGGTCTGTCCAGCAGAGTTTGATACGGGAGCTTCCAAGAATGCAATGATCCTTTCGGTTCCGGAAGGGCATGATAAACCTTTAAAATATCCACTTATGTTTTCCATTTGCGATGTTGTATTGATCAATAAGATTGATGTTATGCCATACTTTGATTTTGATATGGAAAAATGCGAAGAATACATAGCAATGCGTAACCCAAATGCTAAGGTAATTCCAATCTGTGCAAAGACAGGCGAGGGAATGGAAGAATGGACTAACTGGTTAAAAGCGCAAGTAAATGAATGGAATGCATAAGCAGATAGAAAGATATAGATGGAAAATATAAATAGAGTATTTAAGTCAGATAAAAGGGAAAGGAAGACGCACTTATGAAAAAAGAATTGGATAAGGAATTATATCCGGATTATGAGTACCCATCCTTTAAGGGAAATCAGGATGAGCCATTTAGAGAGCCCATCGCAAAGCTTGGTAAGATGGTGACGGATCGAATTCCTCAGAAACTAGGACTTAAGAAAATTACACAGGATGATCCAGAATATTGGGGACTTGCAGCAGTTGTGACAGATGAAGAAGCAAATGTTGCATTAAAGATGGGCGTCCGTAAACCAAGAACATTAAAGGAAATGGTTAGGTTAACCGGTCTTGAAGAGAAGACAGTGGAAGCACATTTAGAGGAAATGTCTAGAAAGGGACTTATTGAATTCAACTGGGAAAATGAAGCACACGAAAAACAGTATGTACTTCCTATGTATGTTCCAGGTGCTGCAGAATTCTTTAACATGAATGCAGAGGTTCTTGAACAACATCCGGAAATGGGAATTTTCTTTGAACATATGTCAAGACTTCCTCTTGGTAAAATCGTTCCCTACGTACCAGAGGGTGGTGCAGGAATCGGGATGCACGTTATTCCCGTAGAAAAAGCAATCGAGATGGAGAACACCTCCATTGATTTAGAACATATTTCGTACTGGCTTGAAAAGTACGAGGGTAAATATGCAGCAAGTCCATGTTCTTGCCGACGTGCACGTCTCTCCTTTGATGAAGGCTGTGCCGATGATCCAGAAGGATGGTGTATTGCAGTAGGTGATATGGCCGACTACGTAGTAGAAAGCCAAAAAGGTGGCCATTACATAACAAAAGAAGAAGCATTAGAAATCTTTAAACAGGCAGAGGAAAATGGATTTGTTCATCAGATTACCAATATTGATGGAAAGAATAAGATCTTTGCAATCTGTAACTGTAACGTAAACGTGTGTTATGCACTTCGTACGTCCCAGTTATTCAATACGCCAAACTTATCTCGTTCTGCTTATGTTGCAAAAGTAGAAAAGGATAAGTGCGTTGCTTGTGGAAAATGTGTTGAATTCTGTCCGGCAGGTGCTGTAAAGCTTGGACAAAAGCTTTGTTCCAAAGATGAAACAGAAATTGTTTATCCTAAGATGCCACTTCCATCCGAGCAAAAATGGGGCGAGCATATGTGGACACATAACTACCGTGATGTAAACCGTATCAACTGTTATGATACAGGTACTGCACCATGTAAGACAGCCTGTCCGGCACATATTGCAATCCAGGGATACTTACAGCTGGCAAAAGAAGGACGCTATGAAGAGGCACTGGCATTGATTAAGAAAGACAATCCGCTTCCAGCAATCTGCGGCCGTATCTGTAATCGTCGTTGTGAAGATGCATGTACCCGTGGAGAAGTGGACGAGGCAATTGCAATCGATGAAGTAAAGAGATTTATAGCAGAGCTTGATCTTCATGCAGAGACTCGTTATATACCAAAAGCGGTAGTACCATCGTTAAAGGGTGATTTTGATGAAAAGATTGCCATAATCGGTGGTGGTCCGGCAGGACTTTCCTGTGCTTATTTCCTTGCAGAAAAAGGATATAAGCCTACTATCTTTGAGAAGAGTGAAAAACCAGGCGGTATGCTGATGTATGGTATTCCATCATATAAATTAGAAAAAGACGTCATTGATGCAGAAATCGAAGTCATCAAGGCAATGGGCGTTGAAATTAAATGTGGCATCGAGGTTGGAAAAGACATTACCATTGAAGAACTTCGTGCACAAGGATATAAAGGTTTCTATATTGCAATCGGCTGTCAGGCAGGCAGAAAGCCTGGTATCCCAGGCCAGGATGCAAAAGGTGCTTACACAGCAGTTGAGTTTTTAAGAGAAGCAGGCCAAAAAGAGAGCTTTGCGCTTGACGGAGATGTGGTTGTCATCGGTGGCGGTAACGTTGCAGTAGATGCAGCAAGAATTGGTGCACGAGTAGGCGACGGAAAGGTATCCATGTTCTGTCTGGAAGCGAGAGAGCAGATGCCAGCAAGCAAAGAAGAAATCCAAGAAACATTAGAAGAAAACATAACCATCAATAATAGCTGGGGACCAAAAGAAGTACTTACTGAAGACGGAAAAGTAGTTGGTGTGGTATTCAAAAAATGTGTAAGCGTATTCAATGATGAAGGAAGATTTGCTCCAATTTATGAGGAAGAGAATACGATTACCGTTCCATGTAAGCATGTAATCTTCTCTGTAGGACAGGGAATTGAATGGGGCAATCTTCTTGATGGCTTAAAAGTTGAGCTTCGTCCAAATGGCGGTGCAATTGCAAACAAGCTTACATATCAGACAGCAGAACCAGACATTTTCGTAGGTGGCGATGTGTATACAGGTCCTAAGTTTGCAATTGATGCAATTGCAGCAGGACGTGAAGGAGCAGTTTCTCTTCATAGATTTGTACATGACCATTGTACACTTACCATTGGCCGTAACAGACGTGACTTTATCGAGCTTGATAAAGAAAACTTAAGTCTTGGCGGATATGATAAAGAGGCAAGACAGACTCCGAAAAAGGCCGATGCACAAGAACAGGCAAAGACATTTAGAGACTTATCCTGTACCTTTACAGAAGAACAGGTAAAAGCAGAAACATCCCGTTGCTTAGGCTGTGGTGCTTCCGTAGTCGATCCAAATAAATGTATTGGATGTGGAGTATGTACTACAAAATGTGTATTCGATGCGATTCATTTACATCGTGATCTCCCAGGATGTTCTGAGATGAGGTCTTCTGAAGAGAAGTTAAAGTATATTATTCCTAATATGATTAAACAGCCAATCAAGATTAAATTTGCTAAGAAAGAGAAATAGAAGATGCATGAATTAGGAGTTACATTTCACATTATGGACAGTCTTGAAAAAACCGCCGCTGAGAACAACGTAGAAGAGATTACCAAGGTTACGTTGGAACTTGGCGAGGTTTCCACAGTAATTGAGTCTTATCTTAAAAACTGCTGGAAATGGGCGGCAGCAAAGAGACCGTTATTTTACAATGCAGAACTTATTGTTGAAACGCTTCCTGCAATTACTTATTGTCAGGAATGTGAAGGGACATATCCGACCGTTGAATTCGGAAAGATTTGTCCCCACTGTCAAAGCCCTAAGACCTACTTGTTACAGGGCAATGAATTCAACATTAAGGAAATAGAGGTCCGATAAGGACTAAAAATCAAAAGAGGAAGGAAGAAGAATATGATTTTTCAAATTTATGGTGAAACAGCAGGATGGCAGCTTTTAGGCTGGGTAATGGTGTTTGTGGGATTGGTTCTTATGAATGAAATCGCACGCCGCACAAAATTAGGCGGTATCATTTGCTTTATCGCTCTCCCAGCAGTACTTACTGTTTACTTTATTGCAATTTATGTAGGAGCAGCAATGGGAGCTGAATGGGCGCTAAACAACGACACTTATGTACATATGAATAGCTGGTTCCATTACGCAAAACTTTATGCAGCAACTGCTGGATGTATTGGATTTATGATTTTAAAATATCACTGGGGAAAGCTTGGCAAGGTAAACTGGTTTAAGGCATTCCCATTTGTTATCGTTGCAATCAACATTTTAATTGCCGTTGCATCTGATTTCGAATCAGCAATCAGAGCTGGTTCTTTAGCAGGTGGATGGTGGAAATCCTCCGAAGGCGTATGGCTTTATGGTGGATGGTGGAACGTACTTAATGGTACAGCTGGTTTAATCAATATCTTCTGTATGACAGGCTGGTGGGCAATCCGTTCATCCAAGGATAAGAAAGATATGCTTTGGCCAGACATGATCTGGGTATACATCCTTGCTTATGATGTATGGAACTTCCAGTATACTTATTTAAATCTGCCAACTCATTCTTGGTATTGTGGTCTTGCATTATTGCTTGCGCCAACATTTGCAAATGCGCTTTGGAACAAAGGTGGCTGGATTCAGAACCGTGCAAACACACTTGCAATCTGGTGTATGTTTGCTCAGGTATTCCCATTATTCCAGGACGCAAGCCGTTTTACAACGGTTTCTGCAGTTTATGCAGAAGGCGGAATTGCAGCAGCTACAGGAGCATCTATGCCTACAGTAGCAGATCCTAAAGTACAAGGCTTAATTTCTATTATCTCCATTATTGTTAACGTAATTGCATTTGCATTTATTCTAAAACGTGCAAAGAAACAGAATACAAATCCATGGAAAAACGAAATTTTCTCAGATACTAGAGATTTCAGAGAAGCAATGGAAAGAGCAGAATAATATAGTTAGCTTGTTGACATGACAGCCCTCAAATTTATTTGAGGGCTGTTTTTTAATAAATAGAAAATTCTATTCAAGTTCGTAAAGTATTTCGGTGTAAATTATGAGACAAGTATGGTAATATACAAGTGTAATTGGTGATGGGATGGAGGAATGGCATATGAAAATAAGGATAACAGATGTTATTGAAGCGTTACAGTCGGATGCTTCGGAGTTTGCATATTTCTATAATACCAAGACAGGGGAAATCATAGTATATTGTGATGGCATGATTAATGGGACAAAGAACCCTGAAGTCGAAAAGGAACTTGAGTGTAATTATGAAAAATACATTAAGCTGCCTGGACGACATGAATTTAATGAGTATCGCCGGATGAAAGAGTTTATAGAGATCCTCCCAGATGATAAAATAAAAAAAAGGCTTTTTGATGCAGTTCAGGGAAGAGGAGCATTTCAAAGGTTTAAAGATCAGATTTATGGACTAGGAATTGAGCAGAACTGGTATCAATACCGCGAGGATGAATACGAACGGATTGCAAGAGAGTGGTGTGAAGAAAAAGGATTCGAGCTGGTGGAATAAGAATAACAAATGTGACATAATGAAACATAAATACTAGAAAGAGGATATTTAATGACAAAAGAAGAACACGTACAAGAGAGCGGTCATGTACATACCCATATGGATGAACATGGGAAGTTACACACTCATACGCATTCTCACGGTCATAACCATCCAAATGCAAAAGCAGTTTCCAATCGCTTAGCACGAGCAATTGGACATTTAGAAGTTGTGAAGCGTATGGTGGATGATGGCGAGGACTGTGCGGAGGTGCTTATTCAGCTGGCAGCAGTTAGGTCTGCCATTAACAATGCAGGAAAGGTACTGTTAATGGATCATATAAACCATTGCATCGTAGAGGCAGTACAAGAAGGGGACCAGGCAAAGATTGATGAGTTAAATGAGGCAATCAGAAAGTTTATTAAGTAGTAATTTACATAGAGAAGCGATTAAGAAAGAATTCCTTTGGAAACCAGCCAAAGGAATTCTTTTTTTAGGCGGAAAGCAGAATTATCCCCCCGGGTAGCTTATAAATGGCATCATCCCATAGTATAATCGAGATGTTTGACAGTCATTATAGTTTAGGAGGAAACAAAAATGAAACGAATTATTTCATTGTTGCTTTCAGTAGTTATGATATGTAGTCTGGCTGCTTGTGGGAAATCAACATCAAAGGAAACGACAGAAAAGAAAGATACATTAGTTTATGGAAGCCATGACTATACCAGAATTAATCCTGCAATGGATGAACATGGGGAAATCAATAGCCTTATTTTTAGTGGATTGACAGCTCATGATGGGGAGAACAAAGTAATCCCTGGATTGGCAAAGAGCTGGAAATTTGATAAAGAAACTTGTACATATACATTTCATATGGTAGACAATGCAAAATGGCATGATGGAACACCAGTGACTGCCGAAGATGTGAAATTTACAATCGAGGCAATTATGGATCCAAAAAATGAATCTGAAAATGCACCAAATTATGAAGATATAAAAGAAATTAAAGTGATCGATGAACATACAGTTGCATTTACACTTACCGCACCAAATGTGGCATTTCTTGATTATATGACAATGGCTGTACTTCCAAAGCATTTATTAGAAGGCAAGAACATGCAGGAAGATGAATTCTTCCGTAATCCAGTCGGCTGTGGTCCTTACAAGGTACAAAGTTGGGATAGCGGACAGTCCATTATATTAGTACGAAATGAAGAGTATTTTAGCGAAAAAGCGAAAATTGAGAAAATCGTGTTTAAGATCGTTACTGACGACAATGCAAAGACATTACAAATGCAGAGTGGCGAACTGGATCTAGCATTACTTACACCAAAAGACTCAAAGAGTTTTGAAGGAAAACAAGGATACACGGTGTACAACATGAAGACTTCGGATTATCGAGGCATCATGTTTAACTTTGCAAACCAGTACTGGACAGACAATAAAGACCTTATTCCGGCCATCTGTTATGGATTAGACCGTCAGGCCATCTTAGATACGGTTGTCCTTGGGCATGGAGAAGTTGCATATGGACCATTACAACGAAACATTTATAATAACGAAAACGTAGAGAAATATGCATTTAATCAGGAAAAAGCAAAACAAGTTCTTCAGTCAGCAGGATGTACCATAGGAGAAGATGGGTTCTATTACCGCAATGATGAGAAGATTGGATTTACTATTTCCGTAGGAGCAGGCGATCAAGTGCGTCTTGATATTGCACAGGCTGCAGCCCAACAGCTAAAAGAAATTGGAATTGACGTAAAGGTTGAAGTTCCAGCAGTAGTTGACTGGGCAGGACAACAGGCATATCTGATTGGATGGGGAAGTCCATATGATGCGGATGACCATACATACAAAGTGTTTGGGACAGAAAAAGGTGCAAACTATAGCTCCTATTCCAACAAAGCTGTGGATAAGTATTTAGCACAGGCACGCCAATCAGACGATGAACCGGTTCGGGCAGAGGCCTATGCCAAATTCCAGGAAGAACTTGCTGTAGATCCTGCCTATGCATTGATCTGTTATATTGATGCAGATTATGTTGCAAAGTCGGAGATTAAAGGGATTCATAAGGATACAATTATGGGACATCACGGAGTGGGAATCTTCTGGAATGTTACAGAATGGACCATAGAATAACAAAAGAGACATATGGGGAAAGGTGTTGACTGTTCAACGCCTTTTCGCCGTATATAGAGATAAAGGAATTAGAAATGAAAGAGATAGTAAAAGTTAAAAACCTAGCAGTCAGTTTCTTTACACCACAAGGTGAGACACAGGCAGTTCGCGATGTATCATTTTCTCTAAATAGCAAAGAAGTGCTGGCAGTGGTTGGCGAGTCAGGCTCAGGAAAAAGTGTCTTATGTAAAAGCATTATGAAGCTGTTGCCAAAGACCGCAAAAATAAAAAGTGGAAGTATTCAGGTCAATGGTATAGATATTACAAATTACGGGGAACAGGAAATGCAAAAGCTTCGAGGAAACCTGTTTTCCATGATCTTTCAAGATCCCATGTCTGCATTAAATCCAACCATCTCCATTGGCAGGCAGATTGCAGAAGCAGTGCTAGTCCATATTCCTAAAATGGATCAAAAGCAGGTGTATCGGCGGGTAATTGAATTAATGGAGCTAGTTGGAATTGAACAGCCAGAGCAAAGGTATCAGCTATATCCTTATCATTTTTCAGGAGGAATGAGACAGCGCGTTGTACTTGCAATTGCCCTGGCATCCAATCCCAAAGTGTTATTTGCAGATGAGCCAACCACCGCATTGGATGTTACCATACAGACTCAGATACTGGATCTTTTATGTGAGCTGCAACAGAAGCTAGGAACCTCCACAGTGCTTGTTTCTCATGATTTAGGAGTGGTGGCAAGGGCTGCAGACCGAGTGGCAGTAATGTATGCCGGAAAGATTGTAGAGATTGGGACAACGGAAGAGATTTTCTATGATCCAAGACATCCATATACTTGGGGGCTGTTACGGTCCCTTCCTGCTTTTGCAAAGAAGAATGAACCGCTATATACCATTCCTGGAATGCCCCCTACATTAATGCATCCTCCCAAAGGAGACGCCTTTGCATGCCGTAATGAATTTGCTCTTGGAATTGATTATGAGAAGATGCCGCCTATGTTTCAAATTACAGATACCCATTATGCAGCAACATGGCTGCTAGATAAACGTGCACCACAGATCAAGTCTTTTGTAGGAGGTGTGGCAGATGAAGGATGAAATTCTTAAGGTGGAAGACTTATCTCATTATTTTCGATTAGATAGGCATAGAATAATTCCTGCAGTAGACCGGGTGTCCTTTAGTGTAAATCGAGGAGAGATTATGGGTATCGTTGGCGAATCTGGATCGGGAAAGTCAACACTTGCCCGATGCATTATGAATATTTATAAAGCAACAAAAGGACAGATATATTATAACGGTGTTAATTTATGTAATCGTCATCAGACAAGTAAGAATAAAAAGATGATACAGACAACAAGACAGATGGTCTTTCAGGATTCCATGAGCAGTTTAAATCAGAGAATGAAGGTAGCAGATATTATTACAGAGCCGCTTAAGATCCATCGTATAGCATCAAAGCATGGAAGCTTGCGAGATGAGGCTCAGTTCCAGTTAAGATACGTGGGCATGGATGCGTCTTATTTGGACAAATATCCAGCGGAGCTTTCAGGAGGAATGAGGCAGAGGGTAGCAATTGCAAGGGCATTATCCATGGAACCAGAGTTATTAATTGCCGATGAACCAATTGCTTGTCTTGATGTTTCCATACAGGCTCAGATCATCAATCTCTTTAAGCATCTGCAACAGGAGCATGGCTTCACCTTTTTATTTATAGGCCATGATCTTTCAGTTGTGAGATACTTATGTGACCGAGTTGCAGTCATGTGTCAGGGAAAGATTGTGGAACTGGCACCGACGGAGGAGCTGTTTGAGTCGCCAGAACACCCATATACAAAGTCACTGCTTTCAGCCATACCAATTCCTGACCCAAGGCTTGAGAGGGCCAGAGTACTACAATGTTATGATGAGACACAGTTAGAGCGTGACGGTATCTTTCAAGAAGTCTCACCCAAGCATTATGTATTACGGAATAAGGAGGAGGCTAAATGAGAGGAAAAAGCAAAGGAGTGTATTATGGAAGAAAGACAGTAAGCTTCCTTCTAAGCATTGTTGTCCTTTCCATCATCGTCTTTTATGTATCCAGACTTGCTCCCGGGGACCCACTGGTTTCTTATTATGGAGACCGTGTGGAAAAGATGAGCCCTGATGAGCGGGCGTTTGCTGAGGAGAAGCTTGGACTAAATGACCCGATCTCCGTACAGTATGTACGATGGTTAAATAATGCTATTCATGGGGAGTTTGGGATTTCCTATAAATATAAAATGGATGTTACCACTGTAATTGCAGGCAGGATTACCAATACGCTGCTTCTTGGCGGTATTGGCTTTCTTGTGATCTTTGTATTTGCATTATTGCTTGGCATTTTATGTGCATGGCAGGAAGGACGTCTGATTGATCGCATTATTTGTAAGATTGGAACAGTTACAAGTGCAATTCCAGAGTTTTGGATTTCCTTGCTGCTAATTCTGGTATTTGCGGTATATCTTAAGGTGCTTCCAAGCAGTGGCGCATATTCCATAGGAGAAGAAAATAATATAGGCGACCGTGCATGGCATCTGGTTTTACCATTAAGCATTGTGGTAATCGAGCATTTATGGTATTACGCCTATATGATTCGAAATAAGATTTTAGAAGAAGTTCGGGCAGAGTATGTATTGCTTGCAAAGTCCAAGGGGCTGAATAAGAAATCTATTATGTTTGGTCATTGTCTTAGAAATGTAATGCCGGCATATTTAAGCCTTATGGCAATTTCAGTCCCACATATTCTTGGCGGAACCTATATTGTAGAGACAGTATTTTCTTATCCTGGTATTGGAACTCTTTCTTACGAAAGTGCAAGATACCATGATTATAATCTTTTGATGCTCTTATGCATGATTTCCGGAGTAATTGTAATTTTGTGCAATATGATCGCTCAGATCATCAATGAAAGGATCGATCCTCGTATCAGAACAATGGAGTTATTAAACATAAGGGGGGAAGCTCAAAATGGAGAATAGACAGTTTGAACTTGTGGGTATCAGGCCAGTTGTCACTGTGGAGGAAAGAGGAAGAACAAAGTGGTATCAAGGAAAGCCCATCTTCTCATGCTTGCTCTTGTTTTTCATTGTAGGAGGCTGTCTTGGATCTCACTGGATTATGACAAAAAATCCAGCCTATATGGATTTTGCTAATTATAATGTGGCACCAAATCAGGAGTTTTTATTTGGGACGGATACCATGGGAAGGGATATCTTCTCAATGATATGGTCTGGCGGAAAAATTTCATTATTGATTGGGGGTCTATCTACACTTCTGTCCACATTTCTTGCCATAGTATATGGTTCGCTTAGCGGACTTGCGCCAGAATGGATGGATGGGATTATGATGCGTCTTGCTGAACTCCTTCTTAGCATTCCCTCTCTGTTGCTTGTTATTTTGTTGCAGGCTATTCTTGGTCAGGCAACCGTATTTAGCATTTCCTGTGTAATTGGGATTACTAGCTGGCTCAGTATAGCCAAAGTAGTCCGGATGGAAGTAAGGAAACTTAGGATGAGTGAATATGTAATCGCATCTAGATGTATGGGAGGAGGCTTCTTTCATATTCTATGGAAACACCTGACACCAAACTTTATTTCCTCCATTATGTTTATGGTAGTAATGAATGTACGCAGTGCCATAGTGGCAGAGTCCACATTAAGCTTTATGGGAGTCGGACTTCCACTGGAGGTGATTTCATGGGGAAGCATGCTTTCATTGTCAGAAAAGGCACTTCTCACAGGTTCCTGGTGGATTATGCTGATACCAGGGTTTTTCCTTGTGGTCACACTGGTATGCATTACGAACATTGGAAACTATCTTAGAACAAATGCCAATCAAAATCAGAGCAATTTATAGTGGGAACTGGAAAAGCGTGTTTCTTCTGGTTCGTTATATGGTAGAATAAATAGTAAGTTTAGAAAGCAGATATTATATAGAACTTCTTACGAAAGGAGATCAGGGATGGTAAAGATTATAGCTGATAGTACATGTGATTTATCAAAGGAATTAATAGAGAGATACGATGTGTCTATACTGCCACTTCACATCTTATTAGGGGAAGAGGAGCATAAGGATGGAGTGGATATTACTCCTGAAAAAATCTATCAGTGGTCAGATGCTAATCTTACGACACCAAAAACGTCTGCAGTGGCATTGGAGGATGCGCTTGCAGTAATGGGTCCCATTGTAGAAAATGGAGATGAGATTGTGGCATTTTGTATCTCAGAGCAAATGTCGACCACTTGTAATATATTTCGACTGGCAGCACAAGAATTATATGCAGAGAGCAGTATTGATGTAATTGACTCAAAGAGCCTGTCCACAGGAATTGGATTGCTTGTAATTGAGGCAGCAATTATGGCTGGAGAGGGAGCGAGTAAGCAAGACATCGTAACTTCCATTAATCAGATGAGGGAAGATGTTCGTGCCAGTTTTGTAGTAGACACCCTTACATATCTTTATAGAGGCGGGAGATGCAGCAGCGTGGCTGCTCTTGCTGGAAGCGTATTAAAACTGCATCCAAAAATTGAAGTGAAAAATGGCGCTATGGAGGCAGGAAAGAAATATCGGGGAAAGCTTTGCAGAGTCATTCTAGATTATGTAAAGGATATGGAAGAAGAGCTAATACATTCAAAGAAAGACCGGGTGTTTATTACCCACTCAGGATGTGACCCTGCAATAGTTGAAGAGGTAAGACAGTATTTAGAGGAATTAGGGTACTTTAAGGAAATCCTGATCACAAGGGCCGGAGGCGTGGTTTCTTCCCACTGTGGACCTGGAACATTGGGTGTACTCTGTTTAAAATAAGGACTTACTTTGGGTAATGTTTTTTACAAATAAGAAACTAAAAACCTTCCTTCTGCATATTTTAGACATATACATAAAACAATATTTAGTAGGAAACAATAGTATCTAATGTCATAATATGTCGTAAATTGTTGTTACTAGTAGAATTTTACTCACGGATACTTTATAATGGGTAGAAAAAACGGTAGGAGGGTTTTCTTGAAAAAAGGCATTTATTTAAACGATTCAATCCACGGATTGATTGCGTTAACAGAATATGAAAAAAGAATTGTTTCGACAATCGGGTTTAATCGTCTTCATGACGTATATCAAAATTCTACAGTATATCTTACATTTCCAACAAATCGAACAAAGCGTTTTGAGCATTCTATTGGGACAATGAAACTTTGTTCGGACATGTTCTTCTATTCTCTACTCAATACGACAGGACCTATGCTTCACGAGTTCTTTGAGATCTTTGAACGAGAATATGCAGAAATCTTTAAGGAGATTGCAGATGACAAGGAACTTTGTAAAGAGAAGCTTGGCGGCAGAGAGCCAGAGGCAATTCCTAACGTGGAACTAGATAAGTTGAGACATTCCCTAATACCAAATAATATACCGGAACAGTATAAAATGGTTCATATTATCTTAATTGAATCCATTCGAGCAGCAGCGTTGCTACATGATATCGGACATCCTCCATTTAGTCATATTGTCGAATTTGCTTTGAAAAAAGTATATTTGGAGTATAAAGATAAGCCGGTAAATGAAAAGGAAAATGCGAAGAATTTCGTAGAGATCATGTCTAAATATTTTGAAGGTGATAAGAAGTTACACGAACAAATGGGAGACGAGATCAGTGAAGGTATCTTAAGAAAGATTATTATGCCGGTACCAAAGGATGACGAAGAATATGCAGAAAATCTATTTGAAGTATTGGTTGCAGAAACAGTAAAACGTATCTTTGCGGAAGAGGGAGCATTTAAGGAAATTCATAAGATTTTGGATGCCAGCTTAGATGGTGACCGTTTGGATTATGTTACTCGTGATGTAATCAGCTCAGGAATGGATGCTGGAAAGATCGAATACAGCAGAATTATCAATGAGATGCAGTTAATCATGGAAGACGGCAAGATTTATTTCTGCGTACCATTAAAGGCAGTAACATCAGTAGAGGATTTTGTTAAGAGAAGATATAACAGTTATAAAGATATCATTTACCATCACAGAGTAATTAAGACGGATTTCTTATTAGAAGAGATTGTAAAGGACCTTGTACGTAAATATCTTAATGAGACAGTATCGGATACAGAGCCAAGCCATGAAGTAGCAATTCCATTTGATATTTCGGGATTATGGTTCCCACTGGGAGATAAGAAGTCGGCAATCAAGGCCAATGCACTTTCCCAATGGAATGACTCTTGGTTAATGACCGTGTTAAAGCAGATTTATTATACAGGATACTATCATAATGAGAGTATTGAAGAAGGAACTTCAGAGTTTGTCTTAGAGCAGCGTTTGGCAGAGTTCTTACGCAACAGTAAGCGTTATCACTCCTTAATCAAGCGCAGTGAGAATTTTAAAATTATCGATGATGCAGTTAAGAATGAACTGCTGAAAAATAAAGATGAGATCGAAAGACTTTGTGAACAGGACTCTCAAGGGAATAACAAAGATAAGGCAGCCTATATTCGTCAAATGCTTGAAAAGACGATTAAGGGATCCTCAGGATTTGTATTATCCTATATCTCAAGAGAGAGCAAGAACATGGGGCTTCAATCATTTGAGAAAATGGTTGGGGATATCGTCAATAAAGAGACCAGTGAAATCGTTACAGAGATTAATATCTATGATACGGCTACACTGTTTAAACGCATTTCCATTGGATTAGATGCACCAATCTATTTCTTTAACCATAAGGGAAATATCACTACCCTGCAGGACATCAGTGGTATTTCTGATATTCTGCAGCTTGACTCAGATTATCTTCCTGTCTTTTATATCTATGTGTTAGCAAAAGACGGAAAGGGTATTATGAAGGAAAAACGAGAAGAGCTATTAGAGAGTATCGGAAAAGAAATCGGGATTGAGATTGTAAACAGAGTGAAGACAGAACTGGCTTAGTCTGTCCGTAAAAAGGGAAGTCTACCGAATTGGTAGGCTTCTTTTTTTTATGAATAGTAAATCTTTTCAAGTAGTCCTCTATTGGAAAAATCCCCAAAAAACCATTCCACCCTCATAAAAGAGTGTTAAAATAGAAGAGGGAAAAACAATAATAAATCAGGAGGATATGCCCTATGAAAAGAGAATTAGGAATTGCTCGATGTGGACTTGCCTGTTGCTTGTGTAATCAGAATGTAACTTGCCAGGGATGCAATTCAGGAGACTGTCTCGATAAGGACTGGTGTGAGAATAGGAAGTGTTCTATTGAAAGGCAGGTAAGCAACTGCTACTCTTGCAAGGAAGATTGTCACAAAGGATTATTACATAAGAATAAGCCATATGCATTTACCCTTTTTGCAAAAAGGTATGGAACAGAAGAGCTTCTTGACTGCTTAGAAAGGAATGAGAAGAATGGCATCGTGTATCATCGAGAAGGAATTACAGGAGACTATGATCAGTTTGATGACGTTGAGGAGTTAATTCGCTTTATTAAAGAGGGAAAATGATAGGGAGGTTATGATATGGCATTTCCTAGTTTAAACACACAAATGAGACAATTACTATTTGGAAATCTGCTTCTTCTAATCTGCAGCTTCTTTTACTTAGCATGGTGGATCATTGCATTTCGTCCAGGTGGAGAACATGGGATAATAAGTACAATCTTGCTTATTATTGCCTTTCTTACAGGTGTTGTGGGACTTTTTAATATGATTACAGCAATGAGCCGCATTCCCTGTGGAAGATCATTGTTTGCACAAAAGACAGTAATCTGGGGCGGTATCCTTATCTATATAGCAACATTACTTATTACCTATTATGCATTTAGCAGAGAAATAACATCAGAACTGCTTTTGATCATTGGATGGGGCATGCTGGAGCTTTCCACAATCAATATCGTATATGGAGCTGATCATATTGGTTTTAAGACTGCCCTCGTGCTTTGTATCATAATTGATATTGCGGTCGTCTTAAGCTTGGTCTGCTATGTCCTATATTATCGGCTAAATGGGACTGCAAGTTATGTGGATGGAATGCTCCCGCTGATTATGGAGGCACTTGTAATGATTGGAGTAATTATAACGATTTATTATACATAGATAAGGGTTAAGCGGATTGTACATCGAAACAGAATATGAAATAATAGCACAGATAGAAAAAATAATGTTAAGAAACTAGTAGAGGATGAAAAATGAACCAATTAATAATTACTGTTTTAGTATGCTTTTTAGCAGGAATGGGAGCAGGTTTAGGAACTGGACTGGCAGGATTGTCAGCAGCAGCAGTAGTATCTCCAATGTTAGTAACCTTCTTAGGATATCCTGCATATCAGGCAGTTGGGATTGCATTGGCATCTGATGTACTTGCCTCAGCAGTATCGGCCTATACGTATCACAAGAATAAGAACGTAGATTTAAAGAACGGAAGTATCATGCTTGCTTCGGTATTGGTATTTACCTTGATTGGAAGCTATATTGCAGCCTTTCTTCCAGATGGAGCAATGGGTGGCTTCTCAAAAATCATGACATTGTTGGTGGGAGTTAAGTTTATTACAAGCCCAATCCTTACAACTAAGGATGTACAAGAGTCAAAGAGCAAGAAACAACAGATTATCCAGTCGGTTGTATGTGGATCCATGATTGGATTTGTATGTGGATTTATTGGCGCTGGTGGCGGAATGATGCTTCTTATGGTATTAACAAGCGTGTTAGGATATGAATTAAAGATTGCCGTAGGAACAAGTGTATTCATTATGGCATTTACTGCATTAACAGGAGCAGTGACTCACTTTAAGATTGGTGGAATGCCAGATTTAACAATCCTTACACTTTGTATTGTATTTACGTTTATTTGGGCTAGAATTGGAGCTAAATGGGCAAATAAAGCAGAACCAAAGAAACTTAATCGTGTGACAGGAATTGTATTAGTGACACTTGGCGTCATTATGTTTGTCGTATAAAATAGAGTATCAGCTAAAAAAGGCTTTTCCCTAAATGGGAAGGGCCTTTTTTGGAGTTATAAGTCAATAATAGAAACACAAACATCATAGAAAAATATGTGATAGCAGAGTAGAATAATAGTATAAAGTTTCGATGTATTGGGGATACAGGGGACTTTAGCGAAAACTGAATAAGGGAGAGGGGAAAATGAGATTTGCACAAAGGGCTTGGGCAAATTTGCGACAGAGAAAGTTACAGACCATCGGATTAGTGCTAATCTTTACGACACTTTTTACAATCACATTAATCTGTTTAATGGTATACCACACAATTGATAAGACGGTTGAAATTACGCAAAAGGCTGTGGGGAATGCAGTAACGATTCAGCCGCCAGTAGTAATAGGTGCGGATCTTATGACAACGGCTACAAAGCTGAATGAGACCGATATTCCAAAGATTATCGACCAGAACTATATTGAGGAATATAATACGGTGGTTCAGTATCAGGAGTTCTTTGAACCGGGAGAGGTGCCAGTGTTACAAATGGAAATGCAGCAAACCACGTTAGCAGAGGAGGATAGCATAAGCGACGATAAGCTGACCGTCACGGCAATTCAGAACAGTGAGTATTATGAGCCATTTTCTTCAGGTGGATTTTATTTAAAGGAAGGGACTCATTTCACAAGCAAAGATGACACATTAAAGGGAATTCTGATTTCCAGTACATATGCAGATGAAAATCATTTGAAAGCAGGAGATATTCTGAAGCTTCATACAAGTTCATATTATAGTAAGAATGTCTTAGAGGAATCAACTAATAAGGCTTGGGACTTTCAGATCAGGGGAGTATTCACATCAGATAATGAGGAGCGTTTGGAACAGGTCAGTAGGACAATATATATGCCCTATGATACTTTTATTGCGTATTGGCAAGATGCCTATAATGGCCAAAGCAGGATTTCGGTCCATGAGATAAATAAGGTAATCGTATATTTAAAGTCATCAAGCTGTATTGACCAGTATATTGAGTATTTGCAGGGAGCCACTCGTGTAGAGCAGATTGCCGATGTAGCCGAGGGGATTAGCTATCATAATATGTCCGAGGTAAATGAGGGAATGTTTAATACGACAGACCCTGCAGAGCTGACTGAGGCATATACAGAGACATTGCTTGGACTGTTCCAGTTTCAGCAATGGTTTTATGTCTTGTTAGATCGTGGATGGTACACCATGGTTGCTGGCCCGTTAGAGGGAATTCGAAACATTATTGAATGTATTGGTATTGTTTTAGAGATAGCGACCTTTATCATCTTGCTTTTGGCATGCTCCTTTACCTTAAGAAAGAGGAAACAGGAGTTTGGTGTGTTAATTAGCATTGGGGAAGCAAAATATAAGATTCTCCTGCAAATCCTTACGGAAAGCCTTGTAATGGTTGCAATTGCAGCAGTCATTGGAGCAGTGGTGGCACCCGCAGTAACAAAGGCATATGGAAATAAGCTGATTTCCACGCAGGCGAAATATGTAGATCTTCAATATGAAGGGGAGCGGGACGAGTATGAAAAAAAGGTATTTGGCAATTCCTTAATGTATTCTAAGGGATATAACGATAAGACAGATGACTCGTCTACCTTGTCTAGTACAGCCAATGTAAATGCAATTAGCCATTTGGAATTTGTTATAGATGGAAAGAGTGTCCTCTGGTATTTCATACTTACCTTTGCCGTGATCATTCTTTCCATGATGGTTCAGGTCATTTATATTCTAAGACAATCACCGGCAGAGTTGCTAAGAAAGTAGGTGGCGAGTTGAATTATTTAGATCGTATGATACAAAGTATCATTGGAAATAAGCGAAATACCATATTGATGCTGTTGATCTGTCTCGTATTGTCTGCTTTGATTTTAATCAGTCTTTGTATTAAGACAACAGCAGCAAATACAGTAGATCAAATTCGTAATTCTGTTGAAACAAATGTGAATGTATATACATCTTCCAGCTATGACTCCAATGCGGCATGTTCTAGCCTGATTTCTGAAAACGATGTAGAGCAGTTAAGAAAGTCTGACAATGTAAAAGATGCAAATTACTATATTCGCTCCTTGGCATATGCCACTGACTTCACATCAAAGATTACAAATGCACAGGAGGCAAATGAGGAAAGGAAGAAAGAGGAGCTTGCAAGGGACAAGGCTCAGGCAATGGAGAAGGCGGAGAGTTCGGGAATGGTATTAGATAACGAGACATTAAAGCAGTATGACTATGTACCTCCTTATAACGTATATGTTCAGGGGAATACGGATACAAAATACAATCTGGATTTTTCCAATGGCATGGCACAGTTGTTTTTAGGACGTCTGATCAATGAGTCAGATGATCATGCCTGTATTATTCATGTAGATTTGGCAAAGGACAACGGGCTGACTCTGGGAAGCACTATAACCATAGAGAATTTGAATAAAAAACAAGTAAGGCTAAAAGTCGTAGGTATTTATTACCGTGCCTCTGATAATGCAAATTATATCTATTCGCCTTATATGAACTTGGAAAATGCCATTTATACCGATTTAGTTTCTTGTTATGAACTAAATGAAAATAAAAATCTGACAACGGTACAGTTTGCTATGAGGGATCCGGAGTTAAACAGTAGTTTCCGTAAACAAGTAAAGGGGATTGCAGATAACAAATATCTGACCAAAGCAGATGATAACTCCTACCAGATGATTGCAGGAACCTTGCGGATTACCATTGTAATTACCAATGTGGTCTTGATTGCAATTTTACTGTTAGGTGCTGTCATTCTGACACTGGTGGTTGCCATTTCCATGAGAGATAGGGATTATGAAATAGGCATCCTGTTATCCATGGGAGAACAGAAGTATAAGATTATTATTCAGATGTTAGGAGAGCTATTGTTACCAACCATTGCAGGGGGCATGCTTGGCATTGTGGCAAGCGTATGTGTTGAGGGGATTATTAGCAAGTTATTGGGAAACATCGTACAGCTTAGTATTTCAATCTCGTTCTCATCCATTGGATGGATGTTTTTAAGTGCAATCGGACTAACCATGCTTGGAGCAGTAATTATGATAGTGAAAGTATTAAGATATCAGCCAAAGAGTATCTTAATGCATATAGAGTAGGGAGGAGACAGTATGGAGGATATATTACAATTTGATCAGATTGACTATTATTATATGAGTGGAGAGCAGAAAATCTTAATCTTAGATCAGGCAAGCTTTACCTTTAGGACAAATACGCTATATACCATTGTTGGGCCATCTGGGTCAGGAAAGACGACCAGTCTGTTCTTGGCAGGGGCATTGGAAAGACCAAGGGCAGGCAGGGTATTGTACAGAGGAAAGGAACTATCTGAGTTGGGAATGAATAGCTATCGAAATCAAAAGATAGGAATTGTGTTTCAGTCGTATAACCTGTTAAATTACTATAGTCCTTTTAAAAATGTATTGGCGGCCATGGACATTACAAAAAATGATATTCCAAATAAAAAGGAGAGGGCAGAGGAACTGCTTCTTCGTATGGGGCTTACTAAGAGCCAGATTCATCGTAAGCCAAATAAGTTATCTGGTGGTGAGCAGCAAAGGGTTGCCATAGCCAGGGCACTTGCTACCAATGCAGAAATCATCCTTGCAGATGAGCCAACAGGAAATCTAGATGTGGATACAGCAAAGGATATTGTAAAGCTGTTTAAGGAGGTAGCCCATAAGGATAAGAAATGTGTGATTGCAGTAACTCACTCAGAGGACTTTGCCAATCAGGCAGATGTGGTGGTAAAACTGACAGATCATAAGTTTGTAGAACGAGTAACGGCATAAGAACAAAGAAAACAATGGTATACTTTGCTAAAATGCATGTTATAATGTTGAATATACAATAAATAGACAGATTAGTGAGGTATTTCATGGAGAATCAAGAGCAACAACAACCACATAAACGACGTGTACGATATAAAGGAACTCATCCAAGAAGCTATAAGGAAAAGTATAAAGAGCTTCAGCCGGAAAAATATGCAGATACAGTAGCAAAAGTAATTCAAAAGGGAAGTACTCCAGCAGGTATGCATATTTCCATCATGGTAAAGGAAATCATTGACTTCCTTCAAATCAAGCCAGGACAAAAAGGTTTAGATGCTACGTTAGGATATGGCGGACATACCAAGGCTATGCTTACTTGTTTAGAGGGAAAAGGACATATCTATGGCCTAGACGTAGATCCAATTGAGTCAGCAAAGACTAAGGAAAGACTTGCACAGCAAGGATTTGGAGAAGACATCTTAACTGTGAAGTTAACAAACTTTGCAAACATCGATCAGGTGGCAGCAGAAGTAGGAAAATTCGATTTCTTATTAGCCGATTTAGGGGTGTCTTCCATGCAGATTGATAATCCGGACCGTGGATTTTCTTATAAGATCGAAGGACCATTGGATTTACGATTAAATCCACAAAAAGGAATTTCTGCAGCAGAACGTTTAAGCACTATTTCAAAAGAAGAATTACAAGGCATGTTATATGAGAATTCCGATGAACCATATGCAGAAGAAATTGCAAGGGCCATTGTTTCTCAAATTAAAAAAGGAAATCCAATTGATACAACAACTAAGCTTTATAATGTAATCTGTGATGTTCTTAAAGTAGTTCCGGAAGCAGACCGTAAAGAGACAATTAAGAAGACTTGTCAAAGGGTATTCCAGGCACTTCGTATTGATGTAAACAATGAATACGAAGTACTATACCAGTTCTTAGAAAAGCTTCCAGACGTAATGGCAGAGGGTGGACGTGTTGCGATCCTTACTTTCCATTCAGGAGAGGACAGACTTGTTAAGAGATCCTTTAAACAATTAGAAAAAGCAGGCATTTATAGTGAAGTGTCCAAAGATGTCATTCGACCAAGTGCGGAAGAATGCGTAATGAATGGACGTGCTCGTTCTACAAAGATGAGATGGGCAATTAAAGCATAAGCAATAACAAGCTTTGAATGAAATCAGACTTTCATCTGTCTGTAGTCAAAAGCAGGTAACCGCTATCGGTTACCTGCTTTTTTAAAAAAACTTATGTTGTTAAGAGATGAAGAGAAGCTGAGAAAGGCAAGAATTGCAAACACAGATGAAAGAAATATTGCAATCCAAAGGAAAGCAATGCAGACTGCATTTTTCATTATGTTAGTAGCAATGTACTTAGTAATGCTAATCGGAGGGATTTGGTATCCAGTTTTAGCACAGACTATTTCATTGTTACTCTGTGTATTTCTAGTCGTTTACTTGATCGCTTACGGTATCATCAGTAAAAAGATGTAAAAGGTATTGACTCTGACATTGCGTCATAGTGTATCTTCATAGTTAAGAAAGGAGAGGAGCAAGATGAAAATAAACGAAGTGGCAAAGCTTACAGGTGTCACAGTCCGCACGCTTCATTATTATGATCAGATTGGTTTGTTAAAACCAGAGACCATAACGGAGGCGGGTTATCGGTTATATGGAAAAGAGTCTCTAGCAACACTTCAGCAGATCCTTTTCTTTCGAGAATTAGAATTTCCATTACAGGAAATCAAAGAAATTATGACGAATCCATCCTTTGATCAAAAGGAAGCGCTAAGAAAGCAGAAACAGTTATTGCTGGAAAAGAGAAAGCGGTTAGACAGCTTGATTGATCTGGTGGAGGAGTCACTGGAAGGAGAATGCACTATGAGTTTTAAAGAGTTTGACACAAGTGAGATTGAAAATCATAAAAAACAGTATGCCAAGGAAGTAAAAGAACGCTGGGGAACAACAGATGCCTATAAAGAATCTGAGAAAAAGACAAAAGAGTATTCCAAGGAAGACTGGGATGTCATTCAGAAGGAAAGTGCAGATATAATGAAGGCATTCGCTGCGCATAAAGAAGACCCCTCTGATAGCAAAGAGGTACAGGAGTTAGTGGCAAGATGGCAGCAGTTCATTACAAAACGCTACTATACGTGCACCAAAGAAATCCTTCAAGGGCTAGGTTTGATGTATACGGCGGATGAACGGTTTAAGAAGAACATTGACCAGTATGGAGATGGAACGGCAGAATGCATGGCGAGGGCAATTGCTGTGTATTGTGAGAATAAGTAGTTAAGATACGAAAGGTTGACGGTCCCTCGATTTTATGTTTAAATGCTTTAAGTACTAAATGATAACCGGAGGAACTTAAAATGGAGTGGATCAAATTATTAGCAGCACCACTTGTAGGTGCATTAATTGGATACTGTACGAACTATATTGCTGTAAAAATGTTATTTCGTCCTTTAAATCCTGTTAAGATTGGAAACTATACATTGCCTTTTACACCAGGTATTATTCCAAAAAGAAAGCCGGCATTAGCCCGTGCTGTTGGTCATGCAGTTGGAAAGTCCCTAGTTGGGGAGGATGAAATTCGTGAAATCTTATGTTCAGAAAATATGAAGGATGCCGTAGCTGGCAGTATTACAACGGCACTTCAGACAACTCTTACTGAAAAATCAATTCGCGAGATTGCAGCCATGGCAATGGACGAAGATAAATATGCAGCAAAGAAAGAGGCAGCAGTAGATTATGTTTCTGACAAGATCGTAGAAGGAATACAGTCTATTGATATTGCAGATTTGATCGTAACAGAAGGAACGGCAGCAGTGAAACAAATGGGTGGAATGATCGCCATGTTTGTAAATGCAGATATGATTGCTTCCTTTGCAGGACCAATTGGAGCGAAAGTGGAAAGCTACATTGCATCCAATGGAAAAGACTTAATCCAGTCCAAAGTGCAGGATGAAGTAGAAAATCTAGAAGGCAAGCATATTGCTGAATTAGCCGGCATTGAAACTATGGATGCCCTTAGAGTTATGATTGGTGATATGTATGAAGGAATGCTTGAAAAAGAGATTTCTGGCATTGTAAAAGCATTTGATATCTGTGGCATTGTAGAAAAGAAAATCAATGAGATGGATGTAAAAGAATTAGAAGAGTTAATTATGTCAGTTATGAAACATGAGTTAGGTGTGATCGTGAACCTCGGTGCCCTAATTGGTTTTGTACTTGGAATGATCAATTTAGCATTTTAAAGAGCAGGTCGACAAAGTCGTAAATCAGAAGGAGGCAATACATTTGTATTGCCTCCTTTTGACTGTAGACAAACGAAATCTTGCATTGACTCCAACGCATTGCTTAGAGGAAAGCCTGATTTCATCCAAAGCTTGGCGACGGTTACTACACATTTTCAATGATAACAGGGTATAATAAGTGAAAAAGCGGGAAGGGAGAATGAGGGATGCATAAGACTATAGTAAAGGGGATCTTGTCCAATGGAAATGGAATGAATATATACCGCGGCTGCACCCATGGCTGTATCTATTGTGATGCCAGAAGCCGATGCTATCAGATGAACCATCAGTTTGAGGATATCGAGGTGAAGGAGAATGCTCCAATTCTGCTTGAGCAGGCGCTACGTAAGAAGCGCAAGAAATGCATGATTGGAACAGGAGCCATGAGTGACCCCTATATTCCATTGGAGACACAGCTTAAGTTAACAAGGCAATGTCTTACCATAATCAGGGACTATGGATTTGGACTGGCTATTCAGACAAAGTCCTCTCGCATCCTAAGGGACTTAGACTTGTTAAAGGAGATCAATCAGAATGCAAAGTGTGTTGTGCAGATGACATTGACAACCTATGAAGAAGAGTTGTGTAAAAAGCTTGAACCCAATGTCAGCACCACAAAGGAGCGATTTGAAACACTCCAGGTGTTAAAGGAAAACAACATTCCTACAGTTGTCTGGCTGGATCCAATTCTGCCTGGGATTAATGATACAAAGGAGAATATAGAGGGGATTCTTGAGTATTGTATTCAAGCCAAAGTTTATGGAATTATATGCTTTAGCATGGGGTTAACCTTGCGTGAAGGAAACAGGGAGTATTTCTATTATAAGCTGGATCAGCTCTTTCCGGGAAAGCGTGCATGGTATGAAGCAAAGTATGGGTACCATTACGAGGTAAACAGTGACCACAATAAAGAGCTGATGGATCTGTTCTACAGACGCTGCAAGGAGCATGGCATTGTCTCAGATACTTCTAAAGTATTTGACTATTTAAGAGAGTTTCCAAAGGAGGATGGGCAGCTTAGCTTGTTTGATTTGTAATAAAATGAATTGTCTTTGGTTATCCTAGTTTCGTATATATGGAAAGGAGACAAAAAAGATGAAACAAGTAAAAACAAAAGTCAAATATCTAATAAGTACCCTGTTAATTATGGCAGTAGTATGTCCTTCCTTGCTGGTAGGAGCTTCTTCTAAACAGACAGCAACAAACGACCCAGGTACAAAGAATCCTACTGCAACGGAAGCACCAAAAAGCGCAAGCGAAGAGAATATCGTAACGATTGCATCCAACGATCAGCGGTTCAATACCTTGGTTGCAGCATTGAAGGCAGCAGGCCTTGTAGATGCATTGGAGGGAGAGGGCCCATTTACCGTATTTGCACCAACCAATGATGCATTTACAAAACTTCCAAGCGGAACATTAGAAGAATTATTGAAACCTGAAAACAAACAGAAACTAGAAGATGTTCTTACCTACCATGTATTTGCAGGAAATGTACCATCATCTGCAGCTGAGAAACTGGCAGGAAAAGAAAT
Source organism: bacterium (assembly GCA_030535455.1). Classification (GTDB taxonomy): domain Bacteria; phylum Bacillota; class Clostridia; order Lachnospirales; family Lachnospiraceae; genus KM106-2. Next base: position 79,099 of record JAUNJY010000003.1, on the reverse strand, counting down.
CACTATGCTAAATAATAAAAAGGCGAAGATCACAATGAAAAATGGAGCATTATATATCAATAATGCTAAGATCGTTACAAAGGATATTAAGGCTCAAAATGGCGTAATTCATGTGATTGACAACGTGTTAATTCCAGAAAGCTAAAGGAGGAGAAGGACAGTAGCGAAAGCTATTGTTCTTTTCTATAAGAAAAAGAGGAAAGAACGATGTTTCATTCATGGAAAGTCAGAAAGGTTTCAGAGTCAATTGTAACGGCGATGCTGCTTGCATTTGTAGGTGGCTATCTGGACATCTATACTTATGTTGCCAGGGGAAAGGTATTTGCAAATACGCAGACAGGAAATCTGGTGTTATTAGGCGCCAATATTGCAGAGGGGAATTCCAAAAAGATCGTCTATTACCTTATGTCTATTATTTTCTTTTGTGCAGGAGTAGCGCTGGCTAAAGTAGTAGAGTGTAAATATGGAGAAAAACATGAATTCTTATGGCGCCATATTACACTTGGAATAGAGATGGCTGCTTTGGGTGCCGTTATGTTTATTCCCAATGGAAAACATAATGTTTTGGCAAACAGCATAATTTCCTTTGTGTGTGCATTGCAGATCCAGAGCTTTCGTACGGTAAATGGAAACTCCTATTCGACCGCAATGTTTACTGGTAATTTGAAAAATGCAGCTGAGAAGATATCGGAGTACGTAATTGACAAAGAGAAAATATCCTTAAAAAAGGGAGCAGTTTACTCTTTGATCATCGGAATGTTTATTTTAGGGGCAGGCGTAGGTGATCTGATTACAAGAAGATATAAAGAGAAAGCAGTTGGCCTGGTGGACCTTATCCTTATGGTTGTATTTGTATTGCTTTTTTTTGAAAAAAGGCAGAATATAAGCCAGAAATCATCATAAGAAAATCTTCTTATTATTTTTGTTCTAACTATGATACAATAAATCTGTGAATTATTACATTAAATTACAAAATTAGGCAACTAGGGGTTTTTATGAGTGAATATAAGAGGAAAGTACTTGATGTCCGGAAGGATGAGTATTTTAAAAAGTATACGCGGTGTGTAGCAATAACATATTTTACTGCATTTGCAGTTATGATAGCTATGGTAATTGCCAATATTTTATTCAGCAATAATAAAAGGCCTGATATAGGACTGGGGAATTATCAGCTGATCGACGAGTATTTGGTAGTTGATAGCGGGGAGAAGTTTTCTTCTTCAAGGATCGATACATATGAAGTAAATGAATACGGAAGCATTTCTGTATTTTATAAATTACCATCCAAGATGAGTAAGGATCAATCGATTGTGTTTCGTAGCAAAAACTGTTATGTTGAAGCTATATTAGATGGAAAATGCATCTATCGTACAGATGATGTCGAAGGACCATTTTCAAATAAATCGCCAGGAGTGAGATGGAATCTGTTAAATGTGACAGATGACCAAGAGGGCAAGACTATTGAGCTGCGAATAAAGACGGCGTATTCGGACAAAAGGTCTGGGGTAGATATGTTCTACCAGGGGGATCGTGCAGCAATTATTATCAAACTTATAAAAGACATGCGATGGAAACTGATTGCATGCCTGTTAATCATATTAATAGGAACAATCTATTTGATTACCAATGTTGTCATTAATAGAAACCAGAAGATTAAGGACAACAGTCTGTTTTACCTTTCTATCTTTTCAGTTGTTTCTGCATTATGGGCAATGCTAGAGACCGATATCATTCAGTTATTTGTTGTAAATCAGCCGGCGGTACAGCTTGTAAGCAATATGATGCTGATATTAGGAGGAGTACCACTGTTTCTATATATGGAGTCAGTGTATGGAGTGTTTAAATTCAAAGTGGTTCGTATCGGCTGTACGTTCACTGTTTTATATACTATGTTTGCTGCAGTATCCCAGCTTGTTGGATTTTTAGATTATCATCAGACATTAAATGGGGCAGTTTTAAACTATATGCTTGTAATACTTACCATGGTTGGATGTCTATTTAGAGAAGGAATAATCAACCGGAGATTTTGCAGGGCTGGAAAGTATTATGTGGAATACTTAATGCAGCAGACAGGGCTGATTACTCTTGCGGCTTCTCTTTTTATCGATGTTTATCGTTATGTTGTTTTAAATGCGACAGATCGTGCTACGTTTACAAGATGGGGAATTAGTATCTTTATCATACTATTAGGTATAGGTACCATTTACCGTCTGTTTGAATTAGTAGAACAAGGAAGACAGACAGAGCTTATTAGTAAGTTAGCCTATCTCGATGGCCTGACGGAAGTAGGAAACCGTACGGCGTATAAGGAACATCTAGAACAGCTTGCAAAGTCTAATGAAACAAATGGATGCTGCTTGGTTATGTTTGATATTAACAATTTAAAAGAAGTAAATGATACATTAGGTCATCAACAGGGAGACAAGCTGATTAAAGAGGCAGCGGAGATTATAAATAACAGCTTTGGTCTGGCAGGCGAAGTATATCGTATTGGTGGAGATGAGTTTGTGGTGTTGATTGTAAATGACAATCCGCTTATTTCTTATGAGGAACTGCTTCCAATTTTTGAGCAGCAGATTATAGATAAGAACATGGGCAGGGAATGGGAAGAGAAAATCTTTATTGCCCATGGAAAAGCATATTGTGAACACTTATCAAGATATGAGCTGAAGTCCACTGAGCAAGAAGCAGATGCAAAGATGTATAAGAATAAACAAAGAATGAAGGGAAATCGTATGATGGTCTTATAATAGACTATCATACGATTTTTTTATTTACCCAAACAACGAGCCAAAGACATGATGTATAATAGGAGAATGAGAAAATTGGGAGGGAATAATATGGAGAAAATGAAAGAGGAGCACATATGAAACAGAAAGAAAACTATAATAACACGCTGGTTGCCTGCTTTATAGGGTATATCGTTCAGGCAATCGTAAATAACTTTGTACCGTTGTTATTCTTGACATTTCAGTCAGAACTAGGTATTTCCTTAGAAAAGGTTACACTGCTGGTAACATTTAATTTTGGAATTCAGCTGTTAGTGGACTTTTTAAGCGCTAAATATGTAAATAAGATTGGATATCGCTGTTCCATGATTATTGCACATGTCACGGTGGCAGCCGGCTTAGTGGGATTAACGATTCTTCCAGCTATAATGGGGGATGCTTTTGTTGGATTGTTGATAGCCGTAGCAATTTATGCAATTGGCGGTGGATTAATTGAGGTATTGGTAAGTCCTATTGTCGAAGCATGTCCAACGAAAAGAAAGGAGGCAGCAATGAGCCTGCTACATTCCTTTTACTGTTGGGGACATGTGGGAGTTGTCCTACTTTCAACTATATTCTTTATGGTAGCCGGAATAGAGAACTGGAGAATATTAGCCTGTCTTTGGGCAATCATCCCTCTGGTAAATACGTTTTTGTTTGCATCTGTTCCAATTGCGTCATTGATAGAAGAGGGCGAAGAAGAACTATCCATTGGCACCCTGTTTAAAAATAAGGTATTTCTATTAATGCTTGTGCTTATGGTCTGTGCGGGTGCAAGTGAACAGGCAGTAAGCCAATGGGCATCTGCATTTGCGGAAGCAGGTCTTGGCGTATCGAAGACAGTTGGAGACTTGGCGGGACCTTTATTATTTGCAACATTAATGGGACTGTCCAGACTTCTATATGGAAAATACAGCGAGCATTTCAAACTAGAGCGACTTATGTTTTTTAGTACGCTTCTTTGCGTGTTTGGGTATTTGCTTACCTCACTATCTAGCATTCCTATATTAGGATTTGTGGGGTGTGCTGTGTGTGGATTTTCTGTTGGCATCTTATGGCCTGGGACATTTAGCCTGTCCACAAAGGCAATTAAGGGCGGTGGGACTGCTATGTTTGCATTTCTTGCATTGGCAGGGGATTTAGGATGTGGTTCAGGACCAACTTTCGTAGGAATGGTATCTAGTACAGCCGGACAAAATCTTAAGATGGGAATTTTGGCTGCGGTGGTATTTCCCATACTGTTACTGATTGGATTAACAGTACATGGAAGGCTCTTGAGAAATAAATAATTTGTCGAGCAGTTTTTTATGTAGACGACTGTCATTTTCGTTATCATCTTAATATAATGGTAGGAATGAAATTTATATGAGGTGATTACACTATGCGCGAGGTGCAGGAAAGCGTATATCTGTATGAAGACTTAAGCGATGAAAAGATGAAAAAACGTATCATGAATTCACTTAATTGGTTTATCAAGAAGGCAGTTGTCTATAAACGGTGCTATTATACATTTTCCAGTGCCAGTATTGTGACTCCTTTGGCGATGACCATAATGAACAGCGTGGAAAGCAGTACGTTTATTGCAAATAACTTTAAACAGTATAGTGCAGTCCTTGCAACGATTACTACGGTTGCCTCTTCTCTTCTTGCATTATTCCGTTTTAAGGATCAATGGCAGGAGTATCGCACCACTGCGGAGGTATTGAAATCAGAGCTGATTAAGTTCCAGACAAAGACTGGTGAGTATAAAGATCAAGATCCGCAGATGTTGTGTGACCGTATAGAAGCAATCATAGCGCAAAGCCATATTAATCAGATGAAGATTATTGATCAGGAAGATCAACAGGCTGAATAAGAAATCACCCGTAATAAGAAATACCTTCTTACAAGAGACTCTTTCGTAATCGCTCGATTGCTTCTTTTAGTTTGGACTGTTCGATGCCCGAGTAGTTCATGATCAGGATGTGATGAGGTGCAGCTGCTGGGTCGTGGTAGTATTGGGAGAGGCAGGAAATGCGAATTCCATGTTGTTCAGCGGCATGCAGCAGTTGTTCATCAGTGAGTGTGGTGTTAAGTCGCATTAAAAAATGTAGTCCCGAGTCTTCTTCGGTAATCGTTACTAGAGAAGACAAAGGGCTATTTTTTATGCATTCAAGAATTGTATCACGCTGTTTGCGATAGTAGTTACGCATTCTGTTAATATGCTTTTCATAATAGCCATCACGGATAAACTGGGCAAGGGTGTACTGCTCAAAGTTGGATACAGTACAGGAATAGAATCCTAGTTTCTCATAGTAGTTCTTTAGCAGATGTTTTGGCAGGATCATATAACTGATACGTATCGTGGAGGCAAGGCTCTTGGTAAACGTATTCATATAAATGACCTTTTCCATTACATCAATACTTTGTAAGGAGGGAATTGGTTTTCCCATAAGACGGAATTCACAGTCATAATCATCTTCAATAATATAGCGGGAGTCTGATTTGGACGCCCATCCAAGCAGCTCATATCGGCGGCTGATTGGAGTGATGATGCCGGTCGGATAGTGATGGGAAGGTGAGATATGGACAATGTCCGCAGCAGATTCTTCCAGTGCATCTACATTGATCCCTTGCGCTTCCACAGGAATAACCTTACAGGGAACATGGTTGCTTGTATAGATTTTATAGATTTTCTTATATCCGGGATCTTCAACAGCATAGGTTTTGTCATATCCAAGCAGCTGAATTAACAGACCGTAGAGATACTCGGTACCTGCACCGATAATGATCTGTTCTGGAGATACGGTGATACCTCGAAACTGCTTTAGATGAATGGCGATGGCTTGTCGTAATTCCATAATGCCGCCGGCAGGAGAGTTGCTCATCAACTGATCGCTTTTTTCAGCTATGATCTCACGCATCAGCTTAGCCCAGATGGAAAACGGAAAATTATCTGGATTGGTCTGGTTACTTAAGAAATCTGCAAAATAGTGTTTGGTATTGGTTGTGATGGTGAAGTTCTCTGGAGTCAGAATAGGTTTTGTCGTAATGGCATTGGTTAAGTCGGAAACAAAATAGCCCTTTTTGGGTACGGAATACAGGTAGCCTTCTGAAATTAACTGGGCATATGCATTCTCCACTGTAATTGTGCTTATGTTGAGATTCTTTGCAAAGTTACGTTTGGAAGGAAGTTTCTCTCCGGCACTTAAAACGCCTGAAATAATGTCGTTTTTAATACATTTATATAGATGCTCATAAAGGGTATCAGACCCTATATCAGAAAAGGAATAGGTTAACATGGTTTGTTTTATCTCCAATCTGACCATTCTGGTTATTTCCAAAATGGGTATTTATGTATGACCACTTTTGATTATAATGAGAACTATTACATTTGTAAAGGATTAGCAGGATATATTATGGCTGGTACTTATGTGCAACACAAAAAATGAAATAAATGGATTGGATAATCAAGGGAAGAACTGCTATAATTTGTATATTGTGAAAATAATAATTATGGCGGAGGGGATTGTATGAATCAAGTAATCATGTTACCAATGGAATTTTCAGCGGACGCAGTAAGATGCACAATTTATCCAGTTGTCTTAAAGGACGAGGAAGGACTTACTTTAATTGACTGTGGGTATCCGGGCTTTTTTGAAAAGATAGAAGAGGCGTTAGTACAAGAAAAGTTAAGTATAAAACAAGTGAAAAGAATTCTAATCACACACCATGATCATGACCATATAGGAGCATTAAAGGAAATTACAGATCGTTATCCAGACATAGTGGTGTATTGTTCTAAGGAACAGGCTCCTTACATCACAGGAAAGGAAAAATCCCTACGTCTTATTCAGGCAGAGAGCAGAAATGTAGACGAAGGATTTCTAGATATGTTAAAATCCGTGGAGTATATTGATCATGTGGAATGTCTAGAAGACGGCGATGTGCTTCCAATCTGCGGAGGAGTAAAAGTAATTGATACTTCAGGTCATATGCCAGGCCATTTATCCTTCTATGTAGAAGAAACAAAGACATTAATCAGCGGAGATGCATTGACTTGTGAAAAAGGAGTATTGCGCATTGCAGATCCTTTCTTTGTCTTAGATGAAGAACAGGAGATAGAGTCTTTAAAGAAACTGCTTTCCTATGACATAAGAGATGTAATTTGCTATCACGGCGGCAGATATGTGAGTGTAACCATTCATAATAAAATTGAAAAGATGATAAAAAAAGGATACGTCAAAGAGCGTATGTCCTAATAATAAACGCACCTGCCAGCATTTCACTTGGCAGGTGTTTTTTATTTACGCAGACAATGAGCCAAAGTCATGAGAAGATGGCAATGCTTGACACTAGGAAATGGAAAACATAAAATGTGGGAAAGAGGTGAAAAATTGGATGAAACAAAGAAATAAGGAAATTAGACATGCATTTGCTCAAGCATTTCCTCATACAATTCCTGTACTGACCGGATTTTTAGTATTGGGCCTAACCTATGGAATTCTAATGCAGACCAAGGGATACGGAGTACTCTGGGCAGTCTTAATGAGTGCAGTAGCATTCTGCGGCAGCATGCAGTTTGTAGCAATCACATTATTGACTACAGGCTTCCATCCCGTACAGGCATTTATTTTGAGCATATTGGTAAATGCCAGACATATCTTTTATGGCATCAGCATGTTAGATAAGTATAAAGGACTTGGGAAGATACGTGGATTTTTGATTTATGTATTATGCGATGAGACATTTTCTATTACATATAGTACGACTCCAAAGCCTGGAGTTAATAAAAAGTATTTCTACTTTGCAATTTCATTATTAGATTATCTTTATTGGATTACAGGGACCTTCCTTGGAAGCATTGCAGGAAATTATATTAAATTTAGTACAAAAGGGATGGATTTCGCACTAACCGCTCTTTTCGTGGTGCTGTTTTTAGAACAGTGGAAAGTGAAAGAAAATCGGCTTCCTGCCTGTATCGGACTGGCAGCAACCACGACCAGTCTAGTGGTATTTGGATCAGGAAATTTGGTGATTCCGGCAATGATTTTGATTTTGGTAGTATTACTTGGAGGGAGGAAGCATTTGTGTTATTAACACCATTAGAGACCCTTATTATGATTCTTGCAATTGCATTAGGAACCATGTTTACCAGGTTTCTCCCATTTTTAGTGTTCCCGGAACATAAGGAACCACCGAAAGTCATTTTATACTTGGGGAAAGTACTCCCGGCATCAATGATGGGGCTTTTGGTGGTATATTGCTTAAAAGATGTCTCATTGACACAGACACCTTATGGAGTACCGGAGATCTTGGCAATCCTATGTATTGTCCTTCTTCATAAATGGAAGGGAAATGTTCTTTTGAGTATTCTGGGTGGAACCGTACTCTATATGATCTTGGTACAATTGGTATTTATATAAGACAAGACAGATATAAAGCGGGCCGAGTCAGAATGGCATTAAAGCAATAAAAAAACGAGGTATACACTAGTAATGATTAGTGTATACCTCGTTGTCCTCGTAAAAAGAAGCAAGACATGGCAATGGGACTTGCTTCCCTTTATGAGGATAGTTATCTATATGGCGATAGATAAACTAAAAGCCGATTAAATAAATAACTACAGCTACGATTGTACTTGTTAAACCAACACATGCTTCATAAGGAATGAGTTTAAGACGTTCCTTAATGGACATACGTGCTACACCTGCAGTTGCATGGAAGAAAGAGCCGTGTGGTAAGGAATCGATTACCGTAGCGCCTGTATGAATCATTGCACCTGAGGATAGCGGAGCTACACCTGCTGCAGTTAATGTGGATGCAAATGTCTGGGATGCGATTGTTGCACCAGATGTAGTGGAAGCAGTTGCACCACCCATTAAAATACCTGCAAATGGAGCTAAAATAAATGCTGGCATGTTCATTGCGTTTAATAAGTTAATCATATCGTATTGTAAGTTAGAGGCTTTAATGATACCGGCAATCGTACCAGTACCGATTAATAGAATGGACACGCCAATAACTTTACTAATACCATAGTCTGTGTGTTCTTTAAAATGTTTGATTTGGCCTGTTGCAAGGGCACAAACAAAACCGCCGAGTGGCAAAGCAATCAATGGATCAATTGCAATTCCGGCAATTGGTCGAAGTGCAAGTAAGATGACTACGACTAATGGACCGCAAATGGCTGCTAAGAAAGAAGGAAGATCTTTATCTTCTTTATCATCTAAATCTTGTTCTGTAATTGGAGATCCAGCTTTCTTTTTAAGGAAAGAAGCTAGGATTACAGTAACGACTACTGCAAATAATGCAGGGATAATGTTTTTAAACATTAAAGAAGTAAGGTCTACACCAAATGCTTCGGAAATAGCAATTGTATTTGGATTTGGAGATATAATATTACCTGCCTTACCACCACCAATCATGGCAAGTAAGATACAAGGTTTATTAAATCCAGCTTTAGCACCGATGGCAAGTCCGATAGGAGCTACAGTAATAACTGAGATATCGATAAATACACCAACGGCACAAATAATAGTGGTTGCAATGGTAATTGCAAAGATAGCTTGTTTCTCACCCAGCTTGGTGACGATCACTTCGGCTATCTTTTCAGCTGCGCCTGTTTTGATTAAAGCACCTGCTAAAATACCACTTGTTAAAATTCGAAGAACGGATGACATCATTCCTTGTGCACCAACTAACATGGTAGCAACAGTTCCAACTAAGCCACCGCCACCAATAAGGCCGCCGACTAAGGCACCAAAGATTAAACTATAGGCAGGTTGTACTTTATAAATAATTAGTACGATAGCCAATATAAGGCCGATAATTGCCCCTAAGGTTGTGAATTCATAAGTCATTTTATAAACTCTCCTTTACTGCGAGTAAGCGGAAGACTTGTTCCACTGTGTCTGTCATGTTACGTTTTGCGTTGTCAGGTTGAAGGGCTTCTTCTAAGGAAGAAAGTGAACGCAGAATTGGGAAGAAAGCATCAATTCCAGTTTGATTGCATTCTTTTGCATCCTGAGTAACACAACCAGCAAAAGCAAGGACAGGTTTATTGTGTTTCTTTGCTAACTGAGCTACGCCGATTGGCGCTTTACCCATTGCAGTCTGTCCATCGAGGCGACCTTCTCCAGTAATTACAAGGTCAGCATCTTTTACATATTCTTCTAAATTAGTTTCTTTTAACACCAGTTGAATTCCAGATTCTAAAACGGCGTTTGTAAATGTCAAGAATGCAAAGCCCATGCCGCCAGCTGCACCTGTTCCTGGGAACTTAGCATCTGCTTTTGGAAATTTCTCTTTGGCTAATGCAGCATAATAAGCAAGCCAGCGATCCATTTCCATAATCATGGTTGGAGTTGCACCTTTTTGTGGTCCGTAAATGGCACTGCAACCATTGGTTCCACATAAGACATTTGTTACATCACATGCAATGTGAAATTCACATTCGGCAAGTTCTTTGATTACATTTTCATCTGAAATGCGATCTAATACTTGAAGACCTTTTGCACCAAAAGGAACTGGGGATCCCTTTTCGTCTAAAAAGTCATAGCCTAAAGCTTGTAACATACCAATTCCGCCATCGTTAGTAGCACTGCCGCCAATACCAACGATAAAACGACGGCAACCTTTTTCAATGGCATCCTTAATTACTTCACCTACACCGTATGTTGTAGTATTAAGCGGGTTTCTTTTGTTATCTGGGACTAACGTGATTCCCGCTGCTCCTGACATTTCGATAATTGCTGTTTTGGAATGATTGATAATGCCGTATTCACAGTTTACCGATTCTCCAAGTGGTCCAGTTACCATTACATTTTGAGGAGAACCATTCATTCCTTTTACTAAAGCTTCGACAGTACCTTCGCCACCATCTGCTAATGGGCGAATGATTACTTCATCTGAAGGATTAACTTTTTTTATTCCTTCTTGAATAGCAAAGCCAGCTTCTAAACTAGTGAGGCTGCCTTTGAGCGAATCTATTGCTACTACTACTTTCATATCAATTCCTCCGAATATATTATATAGTAATTATAATTGGTTATTTCTTTAAATTGTATGTAATGAAGAACAATTTTTGTGTTAAAATTGTAAAAAATTATAGTATAAAGTACAAATATAGTATATAAATGGAGTAGGATAATTGAATTTGGGAGAAAAAGTATGACAACAAGAATAAGCAGAAAAGTAGCCCAGCAGATTGTAAGTACCGTTAAGGATGTATGTGGATATGATATCAACTACATTGATGAATATGGAACCATATTTGCTAGTACCAATGAGGATCGGGTTGGGCAGTATCATGAGGCTGGAAAGCAAGTCGCAATTAGTCATGAGACAATTGAGGTTTTTGAAGATAATAGTTTTTCGGGAGCTAAAAAGGGTGTAAATATTCCAATTTTTCATAATGGAACCTTTATAGCCGTAATTGGGATTAGCGGTGAACCAGAGGCTGTCAGGCATTTTGCCTATTTGGCAGTAAGAATTACCATGCTGTTAATCAGAGAGCAGGAGATGGAATCATTTAATCGTACCAAACGAGAAAAGATGAAGTACGTCATAGATTCGTTATTATATGGACAAAAGGTAAACCATGAGTATCTGGCCCTTTGTTTAGAAGAGATGAATCTGAACATGGAAGAAAAGATGCGTGTTCTATATATTCAGATTAATACAAGATATAACTTGATGAATTTATCATTGATCGAGCAACGACTAATGCAGTTATTTGAGGGCATTGGATGTTCCTTTTATTCTTATCACTATCCAAATGAATATATAGCCATTCTATCGGAAAAGTCTATGAAAGAGGAAAGACAGCAGATAGAGGCATTTGCTGAGGAATATAACAGATTGCTCACTGTAGCAGTGGGAGCAAGAAAAAATATATACCAGATTAAGAAGTCCTATGAGACAGCAAAGATAGCAAGTGCCAGCATACAGGAAGAGAAAATACCATTTGCAAGTTTTGATGACTTAGACCTTGGGATGATTTACGGAAGCATGCAGCCTGAAATTAAGGAAAAGTACAAGAAAAAGACAATGTCGGCGTTGACTGAAGAGGACAAGGAAGTGCTTCAAATCTATTATGAGGAAGAGATGTCACTGACAGCAACTTGTAAACGGCTGTTTCTTCATAAGAATACCTTACAATACAAATTAGACCGTATTGCAAGAGAGACTGGATATAATCCAAGAAAGTTTAAGGATGCAGTCGTCTTATATATGGCATTAAATATGTAATACTAAGACCAGAGACAGCTTGTCGCTGTTTCTGGTCTTAGAAACAAAAGAGGGAGGAATGTAATTGAAGATAAAAAGATGGATAAAACAGCATAGTTGTCCCAGTCCATATTATGTCAGAGAGTTTGAAGAGTATCTAATAAAAATGGCAGCTGATGGGCAGATATTGGAGCAATACAAAAGGCAGGCATGTAAGTTTAAAGAAGAAGAGAAAGCGACAATGGATTACCGGGTAGTAATTACTCCTGATCTGATTGGACGGGAATATATAGATCAGTTAGAACAGGCAGGTTATCAGTCAGTTGCTCGCTACAAGGAAATACATATTTTTGGAGCAATGAGAGAACAAGTGAAGTTTGAGGTACATCGAGATTTGGAGATGGAGTCTCGAGCACTTGCTCGGCGTAAAAAGGAGTATGGCAGATATTTTTTTATGATGCTTGGATTTTTCATAGTTCTCATGAGCCTATGTTACGATAAGCAAAAGCATATATTTTTGTTGGCAACTTTGTTATTAGGCCAGGAAATGCCATATGACATATATTTCTTAATAGCCATGTGCTTCCCGGTTTTATGGGGAATAGAAACAGTCTATATAGCAAAAGAAAGACGCAGGCTGAAATGTAAAGAAGGAGACAGCACAGAGTGGCGATCAAGCAAGAGGCTTGCATACATCCAAAGCGCGCATACAGTCGTTATAATAGGTATCATTATTTCAGGGATAATGACAGTTGTACTTCCTATGTTCCAACTTGATGCAGCAGATGTGATTGAGACATCGTTAAATGCAGATGTATTACTCCCTATGCCAAGATTAGAGCAAATCCAAGAAGAAAATAATCTGGGTGTTCGCACAATGTATGGAAAGCCTGTGACAAGTGGGTTGATTGCACAGAGATACTGGCTCAGTGAGGAGTCGCAAACTGGCGAAGGAGAAACAATTTCGTGTTACAGCAGGTATTATAAGTTGAAGACGAACTGGCTGGCAGAGCGATTTTTAAAGGAACAGGTCTGCCAGATTGGGGAGACATACCATGAGGAAGAAGCAATTACCAATGGAGTCCTGACTACAAGAAAGGAAGAGGGAGTGGATTACGTGTTCTACCTTCCGACGAATAAAGAGGACATTTATTGTCTTGGAGTTGGGAAAGGAAAACAGCTTGTTGTTTCTATTTATCATGGAGAGCGGAGCTATGAAGAGGTACTTCAGAAGATAAAACAATCCTTGCTTGATTATAAGGAATGTTAACGGGCAGAAGAATGAAATAAACGGCATGCGCACATAGTAAGTTTGAGATGCTATTCATAGTTATTTAAGAATTACTTAAGAGAACGTCTATTGAATAAGAAAAAGTACCATGCTATGGTATTGGGTAAAAGACCAAGCCGTCAGGAGGCATGTTATGTGGAAACATCTAAAACGCCATAAGATTGCAAGTATCTTCCTATGTATACTTGCAATCATATTATATATGGTTTTGGGAGCCATTGCTCCATTCGTGCATTACAGAAAGATCAGTGATGAGACGAAAGACCAAATTGACATTGTAAATGAAGTTTATAATAGAGAGAACTCTGTTGACAGGGCCAAGCTACTGGAGAGCAACTTATCCGCCTGGGAGGACAGAGTTCGTCTGTTTCATATGGCAAAAGAGCGTATCATATTATCTACCTTTGATATGCGGGAAGGAAACAGTACGACAGATCTTGCTTCAATCCTTTTAAAGAAGGCGGATGAAGGTGTAAAGATTTCTATTTTAGTGGATGGAATGAATGGTCAGTATCGAATGAGAAAGAATAATTTCTTCTTTGCCATTTCATCACATCCCAATATTGAAATCCGCTTCTATAATCCTATTAATTTACTTACCCCTTGGACAAGTCAGGGGCGTATGCATGATAAATATATTATAGTAGATGAGTATGCTTATATTCTTGGAGGACGTAATACCTTTGATTATTTTATTGGAGACTATCCAACAAGAGGGAAAAGTTATGATAGAGAAGTATTGATCTATAATACAAAATACAAGACTCAGGAAATGGAAAGTTCCCTCTATCAATTGGAGGCTTATTTTAATTCTGTATGGAATTCTAAGTACTGTGAAAGCTTTAGCAATGATGAGAGCTTACGTGAAAATGATAAGGTGAAGGAACAGATTATCAGGCTAGATAAGCATTATAAGCAGTTACTAGAAGAGAAGCCAGAGTATTTTTCAGACTATGATTATGAAAAGGATACGGTGGAGACGGATAGCGTAACACTAATCTCCGGTGAGATCGGCATCTATGGGAAAGAGCCTAAAGTATTGTATCAGTTAGAGCAGTTAATGCTTCAGGCAAAAGACAGAGTCGTCATTCATACGCCTTATGCTGTTTGTAATGGCTATATGTATTCTGTGCTTGAGAATGTAGCCAGCAAAGTTCCGGATGTGACAATGATGGTCAATTCCATTGAGAATGGCGACAATTTCGTGGCATCCTCGGATTATCGTATTAATAAAGGGAAACTATTAGATACGAAGATCTCTTTATATGAGTATGATGGAGGCACCTCCTATCATGGAAAGTCAATTGTAATTGATGATACAATCTCAATTGTGGGGTCTTATAACTACGATTTAAGAAGTACTTATATGGATACGGAATTAATGGTTGCAATTAGTAGCAAAAATTTAACAAAGTCACTGTCGGAATATATGGAAAACATGGAAAAAGATTGCAGAAAAGTCATCGGCAAGACCGAATATCAGGTTCCTGATCATCTGAAAATAGAGGAAATGGATACAAAAAAAGACCTGGTTATGAAGGTATTTGGCCATGTTGCACAACTATTCCGTTACTTAATTTGATATTAATTTGAAAAATATAGAAAGCCAGAATACAGGAGGAAATTCCCCGTATTTTGGCTTTTTTAGAATAAGTTAGGGTATTGGGTATTAGTATTGTATAAAATCGAATACAAGGGAAATAAGGGGCAAAATACACTTTATTTTTTAATACCCATCTTGTATAATAAAGCCATGTCGAGGATATGGGGTGCAATGCATAACAGAATGTGAAAAATTTAGCAAAGATTATGCTGAATAACGTTACATATCTTTGATTTAAAATCTACGTAACTAGTTAACTAGATAAGAACATCTACTTATATAAAAGGATGTTTGATTATAAATTAATTGTTACTAATTTGAGCTGGTGAATCTAATAGATCATCTAGCAGATATAATACACAAGGAGGATATTTTCATGGAACAAAGAGAACAATGGAATGGTTTCGAAGGAAGACTTTGGACAGAAGAAGTTAACGTAAGAGATTTCATTCAAAACAACTACACACCATTTGATGGTGATGCTACATTCTTAGCAGGTACAACTGAAGCAACTGATAAACTTTGGGGTGAACTTCAAAAGCTTCAGAAAGAAGAACGTTCTAAAGGTGGCGTTTTAGATATGGATACTGAAATCGTATCTAGTATCACTTCTCATGGACCTGGTTACATCTGCGAAGGTGGAAAAGAATTAGAAAAAGTTGTTGGTCTTCAAACTGACAAGCCTCTTAAGAGAGCATTTATGCCATACGGTGGTATCAAAATGGCTGAACAAGCTTGTACTACAAATGGTTATACTCCAGCTCCAGAATTACACAAAATCTTTACTGAATACCACAAAACACATAACCAAGGTGTTTTTGATGCATATACTCCAGAAATCTTAACTGCTCGTCGTAACAAAATCATCACTGGTCTTCCAGATACTTACGGTCGTGGACGTATCGTAGGCGATTACCGTCGTGTAGCTTTATACGGTATTGACTACTTAATGGCTGAAAAGAAAAAAGACTGGATGAACACTGGCTGTGGCGAAATGACTGATGATGTAATCAGACAACGTGAAGAAATCACAGAACAATTCAGAGCATTAGGACAAATGAAAGAAATGGCAGCTGCATACGGATTTGATATCTCTGTACCTGCTAAAGATGCAAGAGAAGCTGTTCAATGGTTATACTTCGGTTACTTAGCAGCTATTAAGACTCAAAATGGTGCAGCTATGTCCGTTGGTCGTATCTCTACATTCTTAGATATCTATATCGAAAGAGATCTTAAAGCTGGTACTTTAACAGAAGTAGAAGCTCAAGAATTAATCGATCACTTAGTAATGAAATTAAGAATGGTTAAATTCGCAAGAATTCCTTCATACCAAGAATTATTCTCAGGAGATCCAGTATGGGCTACTCTTGAAGTTGCAGGTTTAGGTCAAGATGGCCGTTCTATGGTAACAAAATCTGACTACAGATTCTTACACACATTAGTAAACATGGGACCAGCTCCAGAACCAAACTTAACAGTATTATATTCTGAAAGATTACCAGAAAACTTCAAAAAATACTGTGCTCACATTTCTATCGAAACTTCATCTATTCAATATGAAAATGATGATGTTATGAGACCAGTATGGGGTGATGATTACTCAATCTGTTGTTGTGTATCTGCAACTCAAACAGGTAAAGAAATGCAATTCTTCGGTGCTCGTGCAAACTTAGCTAAATGTTTATTATACGCTATCAACGGTGGTGTTGATGAAAAAACTAAAGTTCAAGTAGGTCCAGCTTACCAAGGAATTACTTCTGAATACTTAGAATATGATGAAGTAATGGCTAAATATGATGTTATGATGGAATGGTTAGCAGGTTTATATGTAAACACATTAAACTTAATCCAATACATGCATGACAAATACTACTATGAAGCAGCTGAAATGGCTCTTATCGATACAGAAGTTAAGAGAACATTTGCAACTGGTATCGCTGGTTTCTCTCACGTAGTAGATTCACTTTCTGCAATCAAATATGCAAAAGTTAAATGTATCCGTGACGAAGATGGTTTAGTAGTAGACTTCGAAACTGAAGGAGAATTCCCAAGATACGGTAACGATGATGACAGAGCAGATGATATCGCTGTTTGGTTATTAAAAGAATTCTTAGTTAAGATCAAAAAACACCACACTTACCGTGATTCAGAAGCTACAACTTCTATCCTTACAATCACTTCAAACGTAGTATACGGAAAAGCAACTGGTTCTTTACCAGACGGACGTAAAGCTGGCGAACCATTATCTCCAGGCGGAAACCCAAGCTACGGTGCAGAACAATCTGGTCTTTTAGCTTCCTTAAACTCTGTAGCTAAATTACCATACGAATATGCATTAGATGGTATTTCAAATACACAAACTATCAACCCAGATGCAATCGGCCACAACGCTGAGGAAAGAGTTGAAAACTTAGTAAACGTATTAGATGGTTACTTCTCTCAAGGATCTCACCACTTAAACGTAAACGTATTTGGTACAGACAAATTATACGATGCTATGGAACACCCAGAAAAAGAAGAATATGCAAACTTCACAATCCGTGTTTCAGGTTACGCTGTTAAATTCATCGATTTAACTCGTGAACAACAATTAGACGTTATTGCAAGAACTTGTCATACAAGAATGTAATTGTTTATAAATAATGGCAGATACTAGTCATTAATATGGCACCCCCTATTGGCTATGCCTTTAGGGGGTGTTTTTAAACGATAAAGTGTTACGCATGGGTAGACAATGCTACCTAGTGCAGATGGGAGGAATTATGAACACAACATCAAATCAAATCAAGGGCTATATTCATTCCATCGAAAGCTTTGGATCAGTAGATGGACCAGGCGTTCGTTATATTATCTTTTTACAAGGATGCAAGATGCGCTGTCAATACTGCCATAACCCAGATACATGGAGAATGGAAGCAAAACAGGAAGCAACACCGGAAGAAATGCTAAAACAAGCACTTCGTTACAAAAACTATTGGAAGAAGAATGGCGGCATCACAGTAAGTGGTGGCGAAGCATTGCTTCAAATTGACTTTGTAATTGAATTATTTAAGCTAGCAAAAGAAAAGGGTGTTAATACGACTCTTGACACAAGCGGAGCTCCATTTACAAGAGAAGAACCTTTCATTGGTAAGTTTAACGAGCTTATGAAATATACTGATCTTTTATTAGTGGATATTAAGCATATCGATGACGAGCAACACAAACAATTGACTGGATGGAGCAATAAGAATATCTTAGACATGTGTAAGTATCTTAGTGAAATCAATAAGCCAGTTTGGATTCGTCACGTACTTGTTCCAGAAAAGACAGATGATGATGAATCCCTAAAGCAACTAGATGCATTTATTAAAGGATTATCCAATGTGGAACGAGTAGAAGTGTTACCTTACCATACATTAGGGACATTTAAGTGGAAAGAGCTTGGAATTGACTATAAGTTAGAAGGTATTTCAGCTCCAACCCAAGAACGTATTGAAAATGCAAATGCATTGCTTCATACACAAGATTATAAACAAAAGTAGAATTACCAATATGGCTGCCACACAAATCAGAGAATATTCTTTTATGTGTGGCAGCCTTTATTGAAATAGTATTATGTTAGTTTGAGATTGGAGAGTATTTTATGATATTACGGGTTCCTTATTACTATAAAGACTTTGTATGTCTGGCTGACCGATGCAAGGACAGCTGTTGTATTGGGTGGGAAATAGACATTGACCCTGATACGTACCAGTATTATGAAGCAGTGGAAGGGCCATTTGGTGACCGTTTACGAAGCCATATGAAGGCAGGGAAAGAGACCAGCTTCGTGCTGAATAAAGGAAGATGCCCATTTTTAAATGAGAAAAACCTTTGTGATATATGTACGGAACTTGGGGAGTCATCTCTGTGCGAAATCTGCACGGAATATCCTAGGTTTACATTGGAGTATGGAAATGTACGTGAGAAATGCCTAGGTCTTTCTTGTGAGGAGGCTGGCAGATTAGTCTTTTTAGACACTGAAAAGACTACCTTTGAGGAAACCAGTATTCCGTTTGATTATGAAGAGGATGAGGATGAGCTTCAGATGGTAGGAGAGCTTACAAAGGCAAGAGACCATGCAATTACAATTATCCAAAACCGAGAACTTCCGATCTCCGACCGTATAGCATTAGTACTTCGATTTGCTTCGGATGT
The DNA here is from genome assembly GCA_030535455.1 of bacterium. GTDB lineage: Bacteria > Bacillota > Clostridia > Lachnospirales > Lachnospiraceae > KM106-2. The sequence goes on along the minus strand of JAUNJY010000003.1, from coordinate 60,048 downwards.
GCAAGTTGATTTAAATGAAAAGGGGCTTTCAAGTATTGATGCTATAATAAAAGACTATAGTGGCGTAAAAGTGAAGGAACAAGCTGAGGGAATTCATAACTTAACGTTAGAGAATGACAGACAGCTGCTTTTTAAAGAGCGTTTTAAACGCTTCCTTGGTTTAGAAATCTTAGACGACGAATGGAAAGAGTCAGCAGCAAGAGTGACAGCACTTTTTGATACGGTAACAGAAGAGCAGTATTTACAGTATCGAGAAGGCTTCCTTTCTTATTACAAAGAGCAGGGGCGAGACTATGAATATGAACATCTACTGGTATATTTCATTTTCCGTTATGGCATGAAAGCCGTTTATGATCAGGACTTCCTAGCAAAGATCAAGTTTGCGGTGGCCAGCTTTTTGGTAATCCGCGATATGGATGTAGAACGCTTCCACAGCAATGGCGGGAACTTTACCGTAGAGGACCGAATTGATGTGGCCAGAATTTATTCCAAAGAAGTAGAACATTCAGAGGATAATCTTGAGACATTGGCAGATGACTTTATGTTTGAGGAAATCTTTGATATAAAAAGGATGCTACAAGAAATTATTTGATATTATTTACAAAAATCTATAAATATGATAGTTATTTCCAATCAATAATACTAAAACAATGGTTGGCAGTTGGTAATTATTTGGTTATAATAGAGAGACAAATAGTTACATAAAGGAGAAATAACATGATTTTAGACAGTTTCAGATTAGACGGTAAAGTTGCAATTGTTACTGGTGCAAATACTGGTCTTGGACAAGGTATGTGCGTAGCACTTGCAGAGGCAGGAGCAAAGGTTGTTGGTGTTGCAAGAAGAGATTGCAATGAAACAGAAGAGAAAGTAAAGGCTGTAGGAGGAGAATTCTTACATATTCAGGCCGACTTATCAAGCATGGAACCTGTAGAACGTATTATTAACGAAACTGTTGCTCGCTTTAACAGAGTAGATATTTTAGTAAATAATGCAGGGATTATTAAGAGAGAAGATGCATTAGAATACTCAGAACAAGAATGGGATGATGTTGTATTCATTAACCAGAAGTTCGTGTTCTTCTTAAGCCAGGCGGCAGCAAATCAATTCGTAAAACAAGGGGATGGCGGAAAGATCATCAACATTGCGTCTATGTTATCTTACCAAGGAGGTATCAGAGTACCTGCTTACACAGCAAGTAAGAGTGCAATCTTAGGTCTTACAAAAGCAATGGCTAACGAATGGGCAAGCTTCAATATTAATATTAATGCAATTGCACCAGGTTACATGGAAACAAACAATACAAAAGCACTTCGCAGCGATGAAAAACGTAATGATGAAATTTTATCCCGTATTCCTGCAAAACGTTGGGGAACACCTCAGGATATGATGGGAGCAGTTGTATTCTTAGCTTCGGATGCAGCTTCCTATGTAAATGGATTTACATTAGCCGTTGATGGTGGATGGTTAGCACGATAAAATAACAAAAAAGAGATGAGGAAATGGGTACAGAAACCAAAAGTGACTGTAATAAGATGATTGACACCCCAATACCACACCTGATTATATCCCTGTCGATTCCCACGATTATAAGCATGTTGATTACCAACATCTATAATCTTGCAGATGCCTATTTTGTAGGTAATTTAGGTACTTCTGCAAGTGGAGCGATAGGGATTATTTTAAGTATCCAGGCAATCCTTCAGGCATTCGGATTTATGTTTGGACATGGAGCAGGTGGGATTATCAGCAGAAAATTGGGAGAAAAGGATGGAGAGAGCGCCAGCCGGTATGCCTCTACAAGCTTCTTCTTTTCTTTAGGAGCAGGAGCTCTGATTGGAAGTATGATTTTACTGTTCTTAGAGCCTTGCCTGAAATTCTTAGGGTGTACAGACTCGATTTTGCCATATGCCAAATCGTATGGCAGGTACATAGTAATTGCAGCTCCTTTAGTGACAAGCAGCTGCACGTTAAATAATATATTGCGTTATGAGGGGAAGGCTTCCCTTGCCATGGTTAGACTTGCATCCGGTGGAATTCTTAATATGATTGGGGATCCGATCCTGATGTTTGGATGCCATATGGGGATGGATGGTGCAGGACTGAGTACGGCATTGTCCCAGCTGATTAGCTTTCTGCTATTATTGTTTATGTTTGTAAGTGAAAAGAGTGAAAGCAAGCTTCGTTTAAGTTATGTGACCAAGAAGCCTAAGGAACTGTTTAATATACTGAAAAATGGTTTTCCAAGTTTGATTCGTCAGGGGCTAAACAGTATGTCTACGATGATCTTAAACCAGAGTGCGGCAGTATATGGAGATACTGCCATTGCGGCAATGAGTATTGTAAATCGGATTGGTATGTTCATCGTGGCAATTGTAATTGGTCTTGGACAGGCATTCCAGCCGGTTGCAGCATATAATTATGGAGCCAAGCAGTATAAGCGGGTTAGGGATGCTTATGTATTTACATTTAAGATTGCAGAAGGCTTCTTAATTGTAATTGTTAGTCTTGGATTCTTGTTTGCAGCGCCTATCGTAGCAGTATTTCAAAAGGATCCTGCAGTTGTTAAAATAGGTGTCGCAGCACTGCATTTTCAATGTATTTCCCTGGTACTGCAGCCGATCAGCGTGTATGCAAACATGATGTTTCAGTGTGTGGGAAAGAGCATGATTGCTTCCTTGCTGGCATCCTTACGAAGTGGTATCTTCTTTATTCCACTGATTATATTTTTGCCTAAGGTAATTGGGATTGCAGGAATTGAGAGTGCGCAAATGGGAGCTGATTTATTGACTACGGTGACAGCAATTCCGTTTGTTCTAGCTTTTTTACGGGAGTTAAGGCAGAAGGGATCGGCATAAGTGGAATTTTTTGGTCGTAAAGCCTTGACATAAGGGAGAAAGAGGACTATTCTGTTCTTATCGAATGGAAAACAGTTCTGTATTTACTGCCTGGCAAGTACAGAAACAAAAAATTAAATAAACCAAATAGAAAACCTATGATTGAGAAGAGTAGGCAATTATGAAGATCTAAAGAGAGTTACACATGGTGAGAGTGTAGGCGTAAGCCATTAGCATTAAGATGCTTTTGCGATTGGATAATTGGTTGAATGGGCTCATGAGGGCAACCCGAACTAATAGTAGGCGTTGACGGTATCCTGGCCGTTATACGGGAAGCATATGATAGTATGTGATGAAATTCAATGGTGGCAACAATAAGACGATAACTCTTATCCTTTGTAAGGATAGGAGTTTTTTTTACTATATGAGTTGTACTCATATAGTAAAAACGCTCCGCTAAGGATGCACACAAATGCCAAAGGAAGATGGCAGCTGTGGCTGCCGGCGTTTGGTGCGAGAGTTTTGCAAGCAAAACTCTATTTCTATGGGCGTTTGGTGCAGGAGTGTATAACGAGATTATGGAGGAAGAGATTATGGAGAAAATTATATTAACTGGTGACAGACCAACCGGAAAATTACACATCGGACATTATGTTGGCTCTTTGAAACGAAGAGTTGAGCTTCAAAATTCAGGAAACTATGATGAAATCTTTATTATGATTGCAGATGCACAGGCACTTACTGATAATGCAGACAATCCTGAAAAAGTAAGACAGAACATTATCGAAGTAGCATTAGATTATTTATCTTGTGGATTGGATCCTAAAAAGTCTACGTTGTTCATCCAGTCCCAAGTTCCTGAGTTATGTGAGCTGACAACCTTTTATATGAACCTTGTAACGGTCTCAAGGTTACAGCGTAACCCTACAGTTAAGAGTGAGATTAAGATGCGTAACTTTGAAGCAAGCATTCCAGTAGGCTTCTTTAACTACCCAATCAGCCAGGCATCAGATATTACGGCATTTAAGGCAACTACTGTTCCTGTAGGAGAAGACCAGCTTCCAATGTTAGAGCAGACAAAGGAAATCGTGCGCAAGTTTAATTCCACCTATGGAGATACTTTAATTGAGCCCGACATTCTTCTTCCAGATAATGAAGCATGCCTTCGCCTTCCAGGTACAGATGGCAAGGCAAAGATGAGTAAATCCTTAAATAACTGCATTTATTTATCTGATACGGAAGAAGAAGTACGTCAAAAGGTAATGGGCATGTATACTGACCCAGATCATATCAAGGTAAGTGATCCAGGAAAAGTAGAAGGCAATACAGTATTTACTTACTTGGATGCATTCTGCAAGGAAGAACATTTTGAACGTTACCTATCAGAATATAAGAATTTAGATGAACTTAAGGCACATTATATGAGAGGCGGCCTTGGGGACGTTAAGGTGAAGAAATTCTTAAATGCAGTAATCCAAGAGGAGCTTGCGCCAATTCGCGCAAGAAGAAAAGAATTAGAAGGTCAAATTCCTGAGATCTATGACATTCTTAAAGAGGGATGTAAAAAGGCAAGAGCTAAGGCAGCGGAAACCGTAAATGAAGTAAAAGACGCAATGAAAATCAACTACTTTGAAGATGGTGATCTGATCAAAGAACAAGTAGAACGATATAAGAAATAGAAAATGTAACAAATGTTACGGATGTAAGCAAATGTTTTTGCTATAATCTCCTTATCAAAAGTGAAACGAAAGATAGGGAGAACGGTATGTTTACAGAACGATATTTAGTACAACATGAGGAAGTAAGGGAATTAATCAAAGGAATTGAGAGCAAGATGACGAAGCCAGACTATACAGCACAGCTTGCAGACATTGCTAGTGAGATTAATAAGATGGCAGGAGTATTAAGGGTGCATCTGTCAGGTGAAGATCAGTATTTATATCCATCCATCATTAAGGGAAATGATCCGGCATTAAGTAAAATGGCAAAGGATTATCAGGATGAAATGGGCGACTTATACGAGACATTTACAGCATTTAAGAATAAATATAATACAAAGGCAAAGCTTATGGAGCACCAGGCAACTTTTTCAAAAGAAGCCAGAATTGTATTTACTGCAATCAAAAAGCGTATGGAGAAAGAGGAAAAGGGCCTCTATCTTGTAATTCGCTAATAAAGGGATAAGAATAAAGATGGCATTACTTATTGAAAGATTAGTTCGTTTGATGGGTAATGCCATTTGTGTCAGAAACAGAAAAGCTGCAATTAAAAAAAGGTAAGAATTTAGTCATTGGACAGTAAATGAAACCCCAGAAATAACAGGTTTAAAACAACAGGGAAATCTGTTATACTTAGTAAAACTAAATAATATTGAAAGGGTAAAACGATGAAAAATGAGTTATTAAAAATAGGACCATTTACCATATATGGATATGGCCTGATGATTGCAATCGGTGTACTGGCTGCATATGTCATGGCAGAAAGAAGAGCAAAGAAAGATGGTCTGAGAGATGACCTGGTATTTGGTCTTGTAATCTGGTGTCTGTTTGGCGGTCTGATTGGAGCAAAAGTGTTATATATCATTACACAGTTTAAAGACATTCTTGATGGTGGAATGAGTATAATCAAGCTTGCAAACGGCTTTGTTGTTTACGGCGGAATTATCGGCGGAACATTAGGTGGTTTCTTATTCTGTAAAGTAAAGAAAATAGACTTCTTAAAGTATTTTGATTTAGCAATGCCAAGTGTTGCATTAGCACAGGCATTTGGACGTATTGGCTGTCTTTTGGCAGGATGCTGTTATGGAAAAGAAACTCATGCTTGGTACGGGATTACCTTCCGTAATTCTGAGTTAGCACCAAATGGTGTCAGCCTAGTGCCAACGCAGATCATCTCAAGTGGATTAGATTTCTTATTATGTATCGTACTTGTATTATTTGCCCGACGTAAGAAAGCAGATGGACAAGTTGGCGCATTATATTTAATGTTATACAGCGTTGGACGTTTTATTTTAGAATATTACAGAGGCGATTTAATTCGTGGCAGTGTTGGACAGTTAAGCACATCACAATTTATTTCAATCTTCTTATTTGTTGCAGGCGCAGCAGTCTTTGCAGTTTGCGGAATGCGTAAACAGAAACAAACAGCTGAATTATAGAATTTAAATAATACCATGTTGGACCTTTACTAATAAGGAATAATATGGTATTATTTTTGCGTAAAACAGAAATATTGTAAATATGCATTATAATGAAATAAAGGAAGGGAAACGGTAAGTTGATCATGTGGAGAAAATAATTCAATTTTGTAAAACAGAATAGGTGTTAAAGTTAACAGCGGGAATGCCTGCTTTTTTTGATGACCTGTTTTGTGCGATTGAATTTATTGGAAACCATGGGATAGTACTAGAATTCCCCACGCATAAATTCAATCCGTCCAAATATTTGGATGGATTTTTTTACGTGAATAAAGAGCCAAGAGATACACGCACTTTGTTCATGTATCCCAAAGTCCATCCTTTGCAAGTATTCGTAAAGGAGCTGAGGAAGAATGAAACAATCAAAATTATATATAAAGGCAGAAAATATAAGGAAGAGTTTTAAAGAGCATGTAATTCTAGAGTTTGACCGTTTATGGATTAATGAGGGAGACCGAATTGGTCTGGTAGGCTTAAATGGTGAAGGAAAGACGACATTGCTTAACTTACTATACGGAGATATTTCACCAGAACATGGAGTGATAACCAGATATGCAGACATTGCCTATTACCGTCAATTTGAACAGGAACAGAGAACTAAGGGAATAAGCGGAGGAGAAAATACCAAGCTTCGTCTATCTGAGGCAATAAGAAAAGAGGCATTGGTAACCTTTTTCGATGAACCTACTTCTAATCTGGATCAAGAGGGAAGGCAGAGACTAAAGCGCACATTAGGAAAGCTTAAGACGTTTGTAATGGTGACCCATGAAAGGGAGCTTTTAGATGAGTTTTGCAACCGTATCATTGAGGTAGGCAATCATACGATTATCAGTTATACAGGAAACTATACTGCATATAATCAGCAAAAAGAGAAGATAGAACGAACCAAGCAACGGGAGTATGAAGGATATGTTCAGGAAAAAAGGCATCTTCAGAGTGTGTTTGAACAAAAGAAACAGCTGTCTGCCCAAGTAGGAAAGCAACCACGGGATATTTCGCCAAGAGAGGCAAGACTGCGAAACTTTCTGGCATCCAGACCATATGATGGTAAGCAGCAAAGAGTTGAACGCAGTGCAAAGGCCGTATTAAGCAGGATGGAGCATCTAGAGGTAAAAGAAAAGCCACGACAGGTTCCAAAGATCGCAATCAACTTTACCTTAACTAATCCACCTGAGAATAAGCGGATCTTAGAGGCAAAAGAACTTAGTTATTGTTATGGAAAAGAAAAGGTATTAGACCAAGTCAGGTTTCGCATATTAAATGGCCATCGTTATGCAGTAATTGGTGATAATGGGGCAGGAAAGACCACATTGCTAAATTGTATTACTAGTGGTGAGGATGGAATCTATATTGTTCCCAAAGCCAAATTGGGCTATTTATGTCAGCAGTTTGAAGGACTTTTGGAAGAAGAGACAGTCTATGCTAATATGATGAAGGAATGTATCCAAGAGGAAAGCGTTGCAAGAAGCATTTTATCAAGGCTTTTGCTGGGTGAGCGCTATATGAAACAGAAAGTAAGCACGCTTAGCGGAGGCGAAAAGATGAAGTTGGCATTAGGAAAGCTATTGGTATCAGATGCGAATGTACTCCTTTTAGATGAGCCGACCAATTACTTAGACATGCCTTCTGTAGAAGCTATTTCAGAAGTGTTAAAGGAATATGAGGGGACATTGTTGTTAGTCAGTCATGACTTATCCTTAATTGGACAGGTAGCTACTGATATTCTGGAAGTGAGCGACCATAAGGTAAACCAGTTTGCTGGTCCATATAAGGACTATATAGCAAGTCTTACAAGAAATAAAGAACAGGAGGCTCTCCATATTCAAAAAGAGGCCCTAGAGATGGAACTGGTAGCCGTAATCTCCAGGTTAAGTGTTGCCACAGAGAAGGAAAAGGACACCTTAGAGAACCGATATCAGCATCTTTTAGCCAGTCTTAAACAGCTAAAGCAGTAGACTTGCTATAGACTATAAAGAAAATAGCTGGGCCTGATACTACGAAAGTATATATTTGTAGTATCAGGATCCCAGCTATTTTTTATTTTCTAAGAATTAGCGATGGAAATCTACAAGGTAAGAGTAGCTTTCTGACCCTTTGCACCACGCTTGCGGTTTCGAACCTTTCGCACGCTTAATTCTTGATCTCTATACATAAAGGTGTCAGTCTGACTGTCAAATACACCTACAAAACTTACATGGTCTTTGGCATCTAAGGCAATTCCCTTGACACCACGGCTTGTTTTCTTAAGCTCGCTTACTTCATCTAAGTTGTAGCCAAGGCTTGTTCCTTTTTCCGTAAGCATGACAACTTTTCGGTCAGCAGCGATTGCATCGGCAGCAGTAAGCATGCAGATACCGGCTACAGTATCGCCGTCATCTAATTTTGTCGAGGTAATCATGGAACGGATCGTTTCAAATTCCGTACCAGATACTAATTTCACATAACCATTTTTTGTTGCAAATAATAATTGTGACTCATAGAGTTGTTCAAAACCAGTATATAGCAGCGGTTCTTCTTTTCCAATCTTACATAAGGACTGGATAAGCGTACCCTTGTCTTTTAACTTGCCTTTTGGAATGGCGCTGGCTTTGATTTGATACATATTGCCTTCTGCCGTGAAGATGCAGAGCTTGTCTAAGTTCTTCATCATTACGATATGGGCATACTCTTTTAAGGTATCTGCCTGGGCACGGTTATAACTTCCCGAGTCAATGGATTTTGTATAACCAAAACGATCGATCAATACATAGATATCCTCGATCTTAACTTCTTCTTTATATTCCACCTTTTCCACATTATGAAGAAGGGTTCTGCGTTCTCCGGCAAATGCCTTTTTATAGGAACGAAGTCTTGCCTTGATTACTTTAAATAACTCGCGTTCATCACTTAGGATTAATTCATATTCTGTAATGTTAGAAAGCAGGCTGTCCTGTTCTTCATGAAGCTTCATGATTTCAAGGCCAATTAATTTGCTAAGCTGCATGGTAAGGATTGCTTCCGCCTGACGTTCTGAGAAGTCTAATGTGGCAGCAATCTTTTTGGATTTTTCAGACTTGAATTTGATATCTGATGTATCACCATGGATTAAGCATGCTCTTGCTTGTTTGATGGAAGAACTTCCTCGTAAGATTTCAATGATCAAGTCGATTACATCAATTGCCTTGATTAAGCCCTTTACGATTTCAAGACGGGCATATGCCTTATCTAACAGATACTTGTATTCCTTTGTATAAATCTCTTCTTGGAAGAATACAAATTCTTCGATTAGGGATTTTAGGTTAAATACGATTGGCTGCTGTTCTTTGACTGCTAAAAGATTCATACTATATGTATCTTCTAGAGCAGTTTTCTTATAAAGACCATTTAACAGGTTATCAATGTCGCGGTCTTTCTTTACTTCGATTACGACACGAATTCCCTCTTTACTGGACTCATCGCGAACATCATACATTTCGTCAAATACTTTGTCCTTCATAAGGGAAACTAAGCTTTCTACAAGCTTCGTCTTATTTCCAGCAACCGTATAAGGAATTTCTGTAATTACGATATTGCTTCGGCCGTTATCACCTTTTTCAATCTCATGTTTTGCACGGATTTTGATCTTGCCTTCTCCGCGTTCGTACATGCCTTCAATTTCATCTGCATTGATAATTGTTCCACCAGTTGGGAAATCAGGAGCTTTGATATATTTCATAAGTTCCGGAATGCTGATGTTCTTCTTGTCCATGTAGGCGATCACGCCGTCAATGACTTCGGAAGGATTGTGAGGTGGGATATTGGTTGCCATACCTACCGCGATTCCTGTCGTACCATTGATTAACAAGTTAGGAATTGTAGCAGGAAGCACCACAGGTTCTTTTTCGCTATCATCGAAGTTAGGGATAAAGTCAACTAACCCCTTGTCCAGATTATCAAGAAGCGTAAGAGCCCCTTTGCTAAGTCTTGCTTCGGTATAACGCATGGCAGCGGCACTATCTCCATCGATGGAACCAAAGTTACCATGGCCATCTACTAATGGAATGGAAAGAGAATAGTCTTCTGTCATACGTACTAATGCTTCGTAGATGGAGCTGTCACCATGTGGGTGGTATTTACCCATGGTATCTCCGACGATACGTGCACTCTTACGATGTGGTTTATCTGGATGCAGGCCAAGCTCTCGCATGGCATACAGAATTCTTCGTTGTACCGGCTTCAGCCCGTCGCGAACGTCGGGAAGAGCACGGGCAATGATAACGCTCATGGCATAATCACGATAGGAATTTTTCATCTCTTCTGAAAAGTCAATCGTGATAAAATTATCCGTTTTGCTCATATATATGATCCTTTCTAAATGTCTAAGTTAGCGTATTGTGCTTCTTCCATAATGAACGCACGTCTTGGAGGAACATTGCTGCTCATTAGGGTAGTAGTGATTTCATCTGCCTCAACGGTATCGGTAATTTCGATACGTGCGAGTTGTCGTTGTTCAGGGTCAAGAGTGGTTTCCCATAACTGATGGGCGTCCATTTCACCAAGACCTTTGTAACGCTGTAATGCGATAATCTTGTTTCCTTCACGTTTACGGAATTTCTCAAGTTCAAAGTCATTATAAAGGTATTCCATATGTTTTACCTTACGGGATTTTCCTTGTTTTTCATATTCCACACGATATAGTGGCGGCATGCCACGATATACTTTACCTTCTTTGATTAATTCTGGCATAAAGCGGTAGAAGAAGGTTAATAAAAGTGTACTGATATGGGCGCCATCGACGTCGGCATCAGTAAGGATGATAATCTTATCATATTTTAACTTGCTAATATCAAACTCATCGCCAATTCCACAGCCAAGTGCTGCAATCATGGATTTGATTTCATTATTTACAAGGATTTTTTCTAAAGTTGCCTTTTCTACGTTTAAGATCTTACCACGTAGAGGAAGGACCGCTTGAGTTCTACGATTTCTTGCAGTCTTAACGGTACCGCCGGCACTATCACCTTCGACAATGTAAACCTCGCATTCTTCTGGTTTCTTAGAAGAACAGCTGGCAAGCTTACTCTTAGTATCTATGTCATTTAATTGTTTTAATACGGCAGTTCTGGCTTTATCAGAGGCCTTTCTTGCATTGTAGGATTTTAAAGAGTTCTCAAGGATGGTCTTTAAGATTTCTACATTCTTATCAAAATAACGTTGTACTTCTGTATAGAAGATATCGTCTACCGCACTTTTGGCATCACTGTTTCCAAGTTTGGTCTTTGTCTGACCTTCGAACTGAGGATCTGGATGTTTAATGGAAATAATGGAGACAATACCGTTACGGATATCTTTTCCGTCGAAGTTTTCATCTTTTTCTTTTAATACGCCAAGTTCTCTTGCGTACTGATTCATAACACGTGTTAATGCTGTTTTAAAACCAGTAACAAGCGTACCACCGTCTACTACATTGATACGGTTACAGTAGGCATTGATCTGTTCAGAGTAGTTAGTTGTATATTGGAATGCAACTTCTACTTCGATATCTCCACTGGTGCCTTCCACATAGATGGCATCGTCATGAAGAGGAGTCAAGTCTCTTGTAAGATATTTTACATAGCTTTGAATACCATATTCCTCTTGATAGACAATGGTTTCATTTGCTTTTTCATCTTTATACGTTAATTTTAAGTTCTTATTTAAGAATGCAATTTCCTGCAATTTCTTTTTGATTGTTTCTGATTTGAATTCAACAGTTTCGAAGATTTCAGCATCAGGATAGAATGTAACTTTTGTTCCTGTCTTGGATTTTGCACATGTTCCAACTACAGGAAGCAAGCCATTTTCAAGTTCGATCGTCGGATGACCACCATGTTCATATTCGTCACGATATACTTTTCCATCACGTTTTACTTCTACAATCATCTTGCTGGATAATGCATTTACAACCGAAGCACCTACGCCGTGGAGACCACCGGATACTTTGTATACATCGCTTGCAAATTTACCGCCTGCATGAAGAATTGTATATACAACTCGGACAGTTGGAATGTGTTTTGTAGGATGAAGGTCGACTGGTACACCACGACCATTATCCTCAATCGTAATGCCTCCATCTTTTTGAAGTGTGATCCCGATCTGGTTACAAAAGCCTGCAAGATGTTCATCAATACCGTTATCTAAGATCTCCCAGATTAGATGGTGAAGACCTCTTGTTCCAGTACTACCAATGTACATGCCCGGACGCTTACGAACGGCTTCTAGTCCTTCTAAGATCACAATTTGACTGCCATTATATTGTTCCATTGACTGTTCCCTTTCTATTATGTTTCCTTATTACAACTACATATGTTCCGAAAAAATGAATGTATTTTTCGTACTTCTTCCACATAGTATATCATGTTTTAATAAAAAAAACCATATGTTCGATTGTCATTCTTCCGTCAGAAATGGATAAAACATTGATGTTTACTGGTTTTTTAGAGGTTTTACGGTTTACGAACGTGTGTTTTTCCTTTACAATAAGCTTGTGCGTATGAAGCAAACAAAGAGTCACAAAATGAAACCTCACAAGTAGGGAGAAATTTAAAAGATTTTTAAGGATAGATATAATGTAACAGGCAAAATGACCGATAAAATAGGTAGGAACAAATTAAATAGTCTTTAAAGGTGGTGAAATGCAATGAGAATAAACTCTATAAATCAGGTAAACCAGATTTACCAGAACAATTCAACGACCAGAATGCAACAAATGAGCAAGAATAATGAGAAAGACTCAGTGCAAATATCTGAGACAGCAAAAGACTTTCAGACAGCGCTAACAGCAGCGAAAGCCAGTGAAGATGTTAGAACGGATAAAGTAGAAGCAATCAAAAAACAGATGGAAGCCGGAACGTACCAAGTATCCAACAAGGATGTTGCAGATAAGCTTGTAGAACGTTTCTTTCAGAAGATTTATTAGATAAGGAGCCTTAGATTTGGCAAGTTTAGTAGAAGAATTAGTAACCGTGCTTAAAGAAGAGACAAAACTTTATACAGACTTACTTCCGGTTGCAGAGTCAAAGACTCCTGTCATTGTAGAGAATGACTTGGCAGAACTGGAAAAGATCACACAGGTGGAACAAGAACTGGTAGATGAGATTACCGTTCAGGAACACAAAAGATTGCAGATTGTAAAGAATATTGCAATCGTGTTAGGAAAGAAAGAAGCACAGATTAAATCAAAAGACATTATTGAATATTTGGTGAAAGAACCAAGTGAACAAAGAGAATTACAAATTCTACATGATCAGTTAAGACAAACAATTCAGAAGTTGATGGAAGTCAACAATCGTAACAAATCGTTAATTAATCAATCCCTTGAGATGATAGAGTTCAATATGAATTTCATTCAGAGCACACGGATGGCGCCAGGGAACAACAATTATACTAAAGGGGCAATAAACGGATATGGCCCGACTTCGCAGACACGGATGTTTGACGCGAAACAATAGTAGGAAATGGTGGTGAAATCATGAGTGGCTCAATGAGTAGCTTATACGTAGGTACTTCAGGCTTAAAGACAAGTCAGAATGCCCTTAATACAACTGCGCACAATTTAGCAAATATCGATACTACCGGTTTTACAAGACAACAGGTAATTATCAAAGATCAATCATATAAGACAGTTTCAATTAACCATGTATCTACCAATCAGGTTGGTAGCGGTACTGGTATTCAATTAGTAAGAACCGTAAGAGATCAATTTTACGATAAACAATATAGATTAGAGGCGGGACGCCAAGGATTTTACGATGTTCAGTATTCTGCAGTTGCAGAGATTGAAAACGTACTCGGGGAAACAGAAGGAGAAGAATTCAGAACTTCTCTTGATGACTTGTGGACATCATTTAGTGAATTAGTGAATGACTCCACAGATATCGTTCAAAGACAGACGGCAATCAATACGTCCAAAGTGTTCTTAGAACGAGCAAGTCAGATACAAAAACAAATTGATGATTATCAGAAATCATTAAATTCAGAAATTCTTGCTACGGTAGAGAAAATAAACTCCATCGGACAGCAAATAGCAGATTTGAATATAGCAATTCGCAGATATGAAGCTGGCGGCGTACAAAATGCAAATGATCTTCGAGATTCAAGAAACTTGCTTTTAGACCAGTTATCAAGCTTTGTGAATATTTCATATAAAGAAGCAGCAGATGGCACCGTACATGTCAGCGTAGAAGGCGTTGGATTTGTAGATGCAGACAGCTTCACTGAAATGGGAGTCGATGTACTAAACGAAGACTCAACCCTTTTAAAGCCAGTATGGCCATCCATTGATCAGGATGTTTATACAAGTGTTGGAGAGTATGACTCACAAAATAATACGGATGTTGGTTCTTTAAAAGGTATCTTGGCAGCACGCGGTGACTATGCTGCAAACTATACGGACATTCCAAAACAGCCAAATAAGGATGACTTTGCAACAGAAGCAGAGTACAACAAGGCATATTCGGCTTATGAAAAAGAGGTAGCAGACTATAACAATGTGATTGAAAGCTCCAGCATTATGAGTTTCCAGGCAAAGTTTGACCAATTAGTGCATGGCGTCGTAACTGCCATTAATGATATCTTATGTCCAAATGCCACAGGAACCATTTTACAAGATGGAGAGTTAGTGACAATTAAGTATTTAGATGAAGAAAATGCACCAATCGGTATGGGAGACGGAAACCAAATTGCCGGTACGGAACTATTTACAAGATCAGGAACTCCAAGATACCGTAAGGAAACAGTAACCTTTGTGGATAAAGATGGTGTAGAGACAGAAAGAGAACTTTGGATTTATAACGAAGAAGATCCAAGCAAGCCAGAGACACTCTATACGTTAGGTCAGATGGAAATCAATGAAGACGTGCTTTCCAATCCAAACTTACTTCCATTAAGTGATAATGCAGGAACCGGTGCTTATGATGCAACCGTGGTAGACAAGATCAATGCCATGTGGAATGATGCATTTTCCACATTGGATCCAAATTCTTTGACAAGCTATACGTTTAAGGAGTATTACGTTGCCTTAGTCGGTGATGTGGCGGGAAAAGGAAATACATTTACTGTAATTGCAGAAAATCAAGAGACCATGGTAAATGCCATTAATAATTCAAGACTGAGCATTACAGGGGTATCTCAGGAAGAAGAACTTACAAATCTGATCAAATATCAGCATGCATACAATGCTTCTTCTAGATATATCAGTACGGTAAACAATATGTTAGAAACGATTATCAATTCATTTTTTAGTTAGGAGGGGGTGACAACATGGCATCCACATTTTTTGGACTTAATATCGGGACATCCGGTTTATATACGTATCAAGCAGCAATCAATACGACTGCCCATAATGCAGCCAATGCAGAGACAAAAGGGTATTCCAGACAACAGTTAAATACACAGGCAAACAAGCCAATCTCCATTTATACATCATATGGTATGGTTGGTACCGGTGTTACAGGCGTAAGCATTACTCAAGTACGTGAAAGCTACTATGATGTAAAGTATCGTGGAAATGCATCCATTCAAGGGGCATATGATAAGAAGTCTTACTATATGACACAGGTAGAAAATTATTTCAATGAATTAAATGACGATGGCTTCATTAAGGCAATGAATAATTTTAGCGGTGTACTTCAGGATTTATCTACAGATCCTTCAAGTTATGCAAACAGAACAAGCGCTATGCAGTATGCACAATCCATGGCACAGCATGTAAACAGTGTTGCAAATAACTTACAAGGTATTCAAAAGGACATCAATACAGAAATCAAGACAACAGTTGACCGTATCAATTCTTTATCTCAACAGATCACAATGCTGACACAACAGATCAATACAATGGAAATTGGCGGACAGATGGCAAATGATCTGAGAGACTCCAGAAACAATCTGATTGACGAGCTTAGTACATTGGCAAACGTAACCGTTTCTGAAAATGTCGTATCAGGCGGAACAGGAAAGACAACGTATGTAGTCAAGCTTGATGATAAGATTTTAGTCAACACGACAGAATATAATACCTTATCTTGTGAACCAAGAAAAGACAAGGTAAACGAGACCGATGCAGATGGACTTTATGATCTTTACTGGTCAGACGGAGAAGAATTCAATGACTCAAGCTTATCATTATCAGGCGCTTTAGCAGGACTATTTGCAATGCGAGATGGTAATAATAACGTTAATTTTAGTGGAACCGTAGCAAGCCAGACAACAGATGCAAGTGGTGTCACAAGCGTTACCTTATCAAACACGACAATCAATAATGAAATGACAGTGAACCTTCCAGCCAGTGGAAGCATTCAGCTTGGAAATTTTGAAGTTCGTTATACAAGCTATGAAATGAGTAAGGATGCCAGCGGAAACATTACGTATACCTTCAATCTGGATCCAGAAGATGCAAACAGCAAGCGAGACTACACAGGAAAGACAGCAGAGGTAGGGGAAGCAGTTGATTACAAAGGAATTCCTTATTATATGTCAAAATTAAATGAGTTTGTCCGTACGTTTGCAAAAGAGTTTAATGATCTTCACAAACAAGGAACAAATTTAGAAGGAAATTCAGGAGTCGATTTCTTTACTGCTAGAAATCCTGTAACGGGAGAAGACAGCGTGTTATACGGAAAAGACGAGGCAATGAACGCATCCAATTCCTATGCACAGATGAACTGCCTGAATTTTAGTGTAAGTAATACAATTCTCAACAATCCAAATGCCATTGCAACGTCTTATGACAATACAGATGGTGTGGAAAATACAGACTTATTAAAAGACTTGATTGCCAAATTAAACGATAAGGGAATGTTTAATCAGGGAACACCACAGTCTTATTTACAGACATTTGTTGCAGATATCGGTATTTACTCTAAGGAGTCTGCAACGGCTACAAAGAGCCAACAAAATATTTTAGATGCAATCGAGACACAAAGAATGTCAGTGTCTGGTGTAGATACGGATGAAGAGGCAATGAACTTGGTACGTTACCAGAATGCCTATAACTTATCTGCAAAAGTAGTACAGATCATGGATGAACTTTATGATAAATTAATTAATTACACAGGGGTATAGGAGGGAGCATACCTATGAGAATTACTAACAAGATGATGACTACCAATAGTCTGAACGACATTAATAAAAATAAGAACTTGTTGAACAAGTTGCAACAGCAATATTCAACAGGAAAGAAAATAAGTACTCCTTCTGAGGATCCAATTACTGCAGTTCGTGCTCTTAAGTTACGAAGCAACTATGTGGAATTAAATCAATATTTAGAAAAGAATATTCCGAGTGCACAGTCATGGCTTGACCAGACAGAAGGCTCGTTAACCAATATGAATACCATGCTTACAACAGCATATGAGCAGTTTACCCAGGGTGCCAATGATACGTTAAGCGTTACCGATCGTGACAGTATCCTTAAGACACTACAAGAGATTTCAAAGCAAATGTATCAAGAGGGAAATGCAGAATATGCAGGAAGATATGTATTTACAGGATACAAGACAGATACCAGTCTTTCCTTTACAGAAGATACAAAGCATTTATCCTATGCAATTACAGAAACATTCAGTGGTAAGGACATTTCTTCAATTACTACAGTAGTAAATGGATATTCTGCCGGAGCATATGATCCGGCAACATCCACAGAGGCGCAGTTTACCAATACACCGGAGACAGTTGAGGCCTATCGAATCCGCTTATCTTATGGTAATTTAGCATATGATGAAGCAGATTTAGGTGGGGAGATTGAATACAAGGTTGGAGATGACACATTCAAAGCAAAAATCGTAAGCAGTTCAGATCCAGATGCCTATACAGTAGCAGAAGATGGAGAAGCGCATTTTATTCCGGAAACAGGAGAATTAATCTTCAGTAAGAAGCAGTATGATGCATTCAGTACTGCAAAGGACAATGATATCAGCATTACCTATGAAAAAGATAGTTTCAATCAATATGACTTAAGACCAGAGCATTACTTCAATACGACGGTTACAGATACAACGAAAGCGGCAGGGGAAATTGGCCATACGACAACTTATACAATGTCTGACCAACAGATTCAGTATGAAATCAATTTTGGACAAAAGCTTACTGTTAATACACAAGGAAAAGATTGTTTAACGCATACATTTGCCAGAGAAGTAGAAGAGCTTACTGCTATTTTAAATAAGATGGCATCTTTAGAAGCAGATCTTGCAGATGTTAAAAATAAGCTTGCAGAAGATAATTTATCAACAGATCAGCGAGCAGCTCTTACAAAATTAGAAGAGCAGTTAAATACGCAATATACATTACAGACAAAGATTATGTCGGACAAGTTCTCAAAAGGCATGACGACAACCAAGGAGCTTCAGACAAGCATGAATTCTGCAGTCTCTGACCTTGGTGCAAGATACAGCCGATTAGAGTTAACAGAAAACCGCTTAAAGGATCAGCAGACAGAGTTAGAGGACTTAATCTCTACCAATGAAGATGCTGACCTTGTAGAAACCGTAATCAAGTACAATTCTCAACAGACAATATATAATGCGGCATTATCAGTAGCAGCAAAAGCTGTGAAGAATACCTTGTTAGATTATATCTAGGAAGGTGCCAGAATAGGAGCAGACAATGATTATCAAGACAAAATGTTTTGGACAAGTAGATATAGAAGAGGAAAAGATCATTACTTTTGAACATGGATTATTTGGATTTGAGGACTGTAAGAAGTTCACAATTTTGTTCAACAATGAAAAGGCAGAAAAGACTCGTATCCATTGGCTACAGAGTATGGACGAGCCAGCATTGGCATTTCCAATGATCAATCCACTAATCGTAAATGCAGAGTATAATCCAAATGTGGATGATGATGCAATTGCCGAATTAGATGACTTAACAGAAGATAATATTGCAATGTTTCTTATTATTACCGTGCCAGGTGATATTACGAAGATGTCAGCAAACCTGAAAGCACCAATCATCATAAATTCAGACAGCCGTAAGGGAGCACAGGTCGTGGTAAACAATCAGGATTATAGTGTGAAATACGGTGTCTATGAGATATTAACAAATAAGGAGGGATCTACATGCTAGCCCTCACAAGAAAAGTAGGAGAATCGATTATCATTGGGAAGGATATTGAAATCACTGTTCTTGAAGTAAAAGGAGAACAGGTGAAAATCGGCATCAATGCCCCAAAAGAAATATCGATTTATCGAAAAGAAATCTATCTTCAAATCCAGGAAGCAAACAAGGAAGCTGCATCCAATACAGAAGAGACAGTAGAATTCTTAAAGACATTATTATAAGAAAAAAGTACAACAAAGATAAATGGAGCATTTATTCACACGGAGGTGGAAATGATGGAAGTTAATAGCATTGGAAACTCAAATGTAATCATGCAAAAATCAATGAAACAAGGGAACAATGAGGTTAGGCATCAGCATACGGAACAAAACCAGACAAAGGACAATAAGCCCCTAACATATGGTTCAGATAAGAAGAAGGATATGTTAAGGGATGAGGTCGAAGAGGCAAATTACAAATTACAGATAAGTAATCGCCACTGTGAGTTCCGTTTTGTAGAAGAGGCAAATCGTGTTGCAATCAAGGTAATTGATAACGAAACGGACGAAGTAGTAAAAGAAATTCCATCTGAAGAAGCACTTAAGACGATCGAAGCATTACGAGAGATGACCGGACTATTGATTGATCATCAACTTTAGGAGGAAAAAGGTATGGGAATTAAATTAACGGGACTTAATTCGGGATTAGATACGGAATCGATTATTAAAGAATTAATGTCAGCTCATAGTTTAAAACTGACAAAGATTGAGAACAAGAAGACAAAAAATACCTGGACACAAGATAAGTGGAAAGATTTAAATACAAAGATTTATGCCTTATATACTGGCGACTTAAGCAAGGCGCGTCTGACAACAAGCTATCAGACAAAGAAAGCAAGCAGTTCCAATTCTGATTTTGTAGAAGCAACAGCTACCTCTAATGCAGCAGCGGGTGCTCATAAAATTCAGATTGATCAGTTAGCATCTGCGCAGTATGTAACTGGTGCCGCAACAAGCATCTCAGATACAAGTGATAAATTGACCTCACTTGGGTTTGTAGAGGGAGATACCATTACTATTAAAGGAAGTGGAACAACTGAAGCGAAGGAATTAACCATAGATGCAAATACAACCGTAGCAAATTTGATGACTGCATTTAAGGAACAGGGAGTAAATGCAAGTTTTGACAAGACGCAAAAGAGAATTTTCCTTAGTTCTTCCAATTCAGGAGCAGATCAGGCATTTACCCTTACAAGCAGTAATACATCAGCCTTATCTGATAAGTTAGGTCTTGGTGAAATCAACCAGACAGCCGATGGGAAGGATGTTGCAGTAGGAGCAGCCAATACAGGAATGACTCTTGTTAAAGCCCAGAATGCAATTATCAAATTAGATGGCGCAGTTCTTGAAAGCGATAACAATGAACCTACCATCAATGGTGTGAAGTATTCCTTAAAACAGGTGACCACATCAGAAGCAACCATTACAGTAAGTAACGATACACAGGCAGTATATGATCAGATTTCAAGTCTGATTAAAGGGTATAATGATATCCTTGGCGCAATGAATGATGCCTATTATGCAACTTCATCCAAAGGATATGATCCATTAACAGATGAAGAACGAGAAGCAATGACCGATGATCAAATTGAAAAATGGGAAACCAAAATCAAGGACTCCCTGCTTCGAAGAGATAGTACATTAGGAAGTTTATTAACTGCAACGAAATCAGCAATGAACGCTTCAGTAACAGCATCCGATGGCAAGACATATACATTAAGCTCTCTAGGAATTGTTACATCCAGTGATTATACAGAAAAAGGCTTACTTCACATTAAGGGTGACAGTGAAGACAGCACGTATAAAGATTCTGATAATACGTTGATGAATATGTTAGAAACAGATCCTGATCTTGTATGTGAAATCATGAAAGGTATCTCAACCCAATTATACGATACGATGACAAAGAAAATGTCAGCCACATCACTTAGTAGTGCGCTTACATTTTATAACGATAAGCAATTGACAAAAAACAATACACAATACGAGTCAGACATTTCAAAGATGCAAGATAGGTTAGAGACATTAGAAAGCAAATATTATGCACAGTTTACAGCGATGGAAACAGCAATGTCCAAGCTAAACGCTCAGCAATCTAGTTTATCAAGCTTGTTAGGACAGTAGTAGTGTAGAAGTGACAGATATAGTTAGGGGGAACTAGAAATGGCATTAAACGCAGCAGCATTATATAGAAACACAAGTATCCAGACCGCATCACCGGCAGATATTATTTTAAAATTATTAGAGGGTGCAATTAAATTTGAAAACAGAGCAATCGTAGCTTTAGAGAAAAATGATATTGCAGAAGCAAATACAAATCTAATCAAGACACAGAAAATTATATTAGAATTAAGATCCTCTTTAGATCATAAATATCCAGTTGCAAAGGATTTTGAAAAAGTATATAGTCATATTAGCGATTTACTTGTAGTAGGAAACATGAAGAAAGATCAAGAACTGATTGAACAGGCATTAACCTATACTCGTGAAATGAGAGATACTTGGAAACAGGTAATGGAAATTACGAAAACAAAGAGATAAGGAAGTTATGAATGAACAGAGAAGTTGTGTTGACTTATTTAGAAGCCCTTATTCAAGCAACTGAAAAAAAGGGCAACATCATTGTGGAACTAACTAAAATATCAAAAGAGCAAGAGCGTGTAGCACAGCAGGTGGAATTTAAACTGGATGAGTTTACAGAACTGCTTGATCAGAAAGAGGTATGGATTAACGAGCTGATTACAATTGATAACGGCTTTGGCCAGACCTTTGACCGAATTAAAGATGTTTTAGTTTCGGATAAAGAGCAATATAAAGAGAAGATCGTGCAACTTCAGACGATTATCGGTGAAGTAACAACAAAAGCTGTAGACCTGCAAGTATTGGAAAAACGTAATAAACTTCTGGTAGACAGAAGAATTGCAGAAGGAAAAGCAAAGGTAAAAACAGCAACCATAAGTAATAAGATAGCAAGCAGCTATTATAAAAATATGGCGAATACTCATCATAATGCATCCTATTTCATGGATCAAAAGAAATAAATAAAAATAAATAAAAGACCAGCGAAGTATCTGTAAATAAGATAGAACGCTGGTCTTTTTTGTTAGTAAAAAAAATAAAAAAAGTTTATTCTTCCTATAAAGTTTTCAATTTGTGCATCCGATATAAATAATAGTAAGAAATAATACTTAAAGAATTAATTCTTACCCAATAAAAGAGCAAGGATGCTCTAATAATATTTCAAAATCATGGAGGAATAACAATGATCGTACAACATAATATGTCTGCAGCAAATGCAAATAGACAATTAGGAATCAATGCAACAAACTTATCAAAATCTACAGAAAAATTATCTTCTGGTTACAGAATCAACCGTGCTGGTGATGATGCAGCTGGTTTATCAATTTCTGAAAAAATGAGAAGCCAAATCAGAGGTTTAGATCAAGCATCTACAAACGCTCAAGATGGTATCTCTTTAATTCAAACAGCTGAAGGTGCTTTAGATGAAACTCACAACATTCTTCAAAGAATGAGAGAATTATCTGTTCAAGCAGCTAACGATACAAATGCTGATGAAGATAGAACTGCAATCAAAGAAGAAATCACTCAATTAACAGCAGAAATCGATCGTATTGCTGAAACTACTCAATTCAATACGAAAAACTTAATTGACGGTTCCTTCAAAGGAAGCTTCCAAATCGGTGCTAACAACGGACAAAACTTAAAAGTAGAAATCGGTTCTATGAGTTCTGCATCTTTAGGTTTAACAAGCGGATCTAAAATCGCTTTAGATGTTGCTGTTACAGGTCTTAAAGATGGTGTTTACACAGTATCTGGTAGTAACTTACAAGATCAAGATGGAAACAATGTAGGTGCAATTGCAGCTGATGGTGCAATTACTCCAGCTGGTGGTACTGCTTCTGCTGCAACTCATGCAGCAACTACTGGAACTACAATCACTATCAAAGACGGAAAAGCTGTTGAAATGAACATTAAACCAGCAGCATCTGCTGATGCAACTGCAGTATTAGAAAACTTAGCAGCTGGTGACTATAAAGTATCCGGAACTAACTTATTATTAGGTGATAAATTAGTTGGTACAATCGCTGGTAATAAAGCAGATGCAGTTACATTAACTGATGGAACTGCTCTTGATTTAACTTCAATTGGTTTAACTGATGCTGATGTTGCTGCAGGTAAAACATTCACTATCACTGGTGTTGATGTATCTTCTTCTTCAAATGCATCTGGTTCTACATCTACAATTGATGCAGCAATCAAAGCAGTATCTAGCCAACGTTCTTCTTTAGGTGCTATCCAAAACAGATTAGAACACACAATCTCTAACTTAGATAACTCTTCTGAAAACCTTCAATCTGCAGAATCTCGTATTCGTGACGTTGATATGGCTGAAGAAATGGTTAAATACTCTAAGAGCTCTATTCTTCAACAAGCATCTCAATCTATGCTTGCACAAGCTAAGAACTCTACTCAAGGCGTTCTTTCTTTATTACAATAATTTTAAATTATGTAATTTATTTAGGCTGGCGATTATTCGTCAGCCTATTTTTAATGAACAGAAAAGCTCTCTTCAAGACTCCTGCTAAAAAAGAACTATTAGATACTAAAAAAGAAAAAACTACCAAAAAACTAAAAAATCAATACTTAGAAATATAAAGATTAAATTTCACCCTCCGATATATTAAACAGGTAAAGAAATTTACTGAAAGATAAACAATAGCACGGATGCTATTGGAATAGAACTTAAGCAAAAGCTTAAGTAAACTCAAGGAGGAATTACATATGATAGTACAACACAATATGTCAGCAGCAAATGCTAACAGACAATTAGGAATCAACGCAACTAACCTTTCAAAATCTACAGAAAAATTATCTTCAGGTTACAGAATTAACCGTGCTGGTGATGATGCAGCTGGTTTATCAATTTCTGAAAAAATGAGAGGACAAATCAGAGGTTTAGATCAAGCATCTACAAACGCTCAAGATGGTATCTCTTTAATTCAAACAGCTGAAGGTGCTTTAGATGAAACTCACAACATTCTTCAAAGAATGAGAGAATTATCTGTACAAGCAGCTAACGATACAAACGCTAAAGAAGATAGAACTGCAATTGAAGAAGAAATCACACAATTAACAAAAGAAATCGATCGTATTGCTGATACAACTCAATTCAATACGAAAAACTTAATTGATGGTTCTTACACAGGTACTTTCCAAATCGGTGCTAACTCTGGTCAAACGTTAACTGTTAACATTGATTCTATGAATTCAGGTTCTTTAGGTTTAAAAGGTGGTATCGTACTTAACAAACAGACTGGTGTTACAAACGCTAATGAGTTAGCAGAAGGAACTTATACAGTTAAGGGAAGTAACCTATTAGATGATAAAGGTAACGTACTTGGTACTTTTACAAATGCTGCTGATAAGACTACTATTACATTAGCTAATAGTAAGACTGTTGAATTAACAACTCCATTAAATGAAGGTGCACAGATAACTGTTTCTAATAAAGGTACTACTAATGCGGATGTTCAAGTAACATTAGGTGCCACAGCAGGAAATAAGTTGTCTGCAGGTGATTACAAAATCAGCGGAACAAACCTTTTAAAAGATGGTGAACTGGTTGGTACAACTACAACAGCTGGTGGAAAAGAATACACATTAACAGATGGAATAACTAAAGTGGATTTATCTTCTTTAGGGCTTGCATCTACTGATTATGCAGATGGTGATACATTTACAATTAAGAGCATTGATGTTTCAACATCAACTAAAGCTTCTGGTGCATTAGATACAATTGATGCAGCAATCAAAACAGTTTCTAAACAACGTTCTGCGTTAGGTGCAGTTCAAAACCGTTTAGAGCACACTATCTCAAACTTAGATAACTCTTCTGAAAACCTTCAATCAGCAGAATCTCGTATTCGTGACGTTGATATGGCAGAAGAAATGGTGAAATACTCTAAGAGCTCTATTCTTCAACAAGCATCTCAATCTATGCTTGCTCAAGCTAAGAACTCTACTCAAGGTGTATTATCCTTACTTCAATAATAAGTACGATATAACGAAATCAAACACAACAATGAGCTTCGTCCTGGGACTACCGGGGCGGAGCTTTTTTAATTAATGTGCGACAGAGCGTACGATGCACACTCGCCGAAAAGGTGCATATCGATAACACGCCCCTATTCGGCGCGGGCAAACTGTGTTAATCCTCCCGACTTTATTTACATCCCCTCTATCCATCTTCCTCATAATAGGTTAAAATAACCCTATAACAAAATACAAAAAAGCAAAGGAGTGGAGTCATGTTTTATATCATAGCAGCAATTATAATTCTAGAATTAATAATCAAGCGACACATGGAAGAGAACCTAGAAAAAGAACATCTTATTTTAAAAGATAAGATTTTACTGAATAAGTTTCATAACAAGGGAATCGCACTAAGCTATTTCAGCAAGTATACAAAATACGTAAAAATACTGACTACCACTGTAATAGGGGCATTATTGATATTGTTATGCTGGTTGATGCACAAGAAGGAAAGCAGGCTCTTTCAATTGGGAATGGCATTAATCTTAGGGGGCGCATTAAGCAATATGATCGATCGCTACCAATATGGATATGTGGTAGATTATTTTAGCTTTAACTTTGGTAAGAAATTAAAGAAGATTGTATTTAATTTAGCCGATATGTTTATTATGCTAGGAGGTGCGGTTTGCATCATCGCACAACTATTTAAAAAGGGAAATTAGGAGGATGCAAATGATATCAATCTCATTATGTATGATTGTAAAAAATGAGGAGAGAAACTTAAGAAGATGTCTTGATTCACTTCATGGACTTATGGATGAACTCATAATCGTGGACACCGGATCCATCGATCAGACAAAGGAAATCGCTAAAGAATATACAGAAAAGATATTTGAATATAAATGGGAAGATGATTTTTCCAAAGCAAGGAACTACTGTATCAGCAAGGCAACCAAAGATTATATCTATATTGCCGATGCCGATGAGGTACTAGATGAAGAAAACCATTTGAGATTTTCACAGTTAAAGCAAGTACTCCTTCCTGAAATCGATATTGTACAGATGAAGTACGGAAATCAGATGGAACATAACACGGTCTATAACTACGACGAAGAGTATCGACCAAAATTATTTAAACGAATAAGAAAATTTGAATTTATTGATCCCGTTCATGAGACTCTAAGAATAGATCCTGTGATTTATGACAGTGAAATTGTGATTACCCATAAGCCACATGAAAATCATGCGTCCAGGGATTTTGCCACATTTCAAAAGGCAATAAAAAGAGGAGAACGTTTGGGAAGCCGTATCCTTACCATGTATGCCAAGGAACTGTTTATTGCAGGAAATGATCAGGATTTCTTAGAGGCAGAAGCGTATTTTACAAGTGTATTTTATGAACAAGGGAGAAGTTCCGAAGAAGTCTTGAATACGATTTGTGTACTTTCTCATTGTGCCAGACTGAAAAAGGACCCGATCCTATTTTTCAAATATGCAATGAAGGCAATGGTCACAACGCCATGTTCCGAGGTCTGTTATGAAATTGGTGAATTTTATTTAGAACAGGAAGACTACGAAGAGGCGGCACTTTGGTATTACAATGCCGTACATGAGGCAGAAGCCAGTCTTTCCTTAAAGTATCAAGGGAAGTTAGCATATATTCGCCTTTCTGAATGTTATGCCAAATTAGGGCAGGAAAGTTTAGAGCAGCAGTATAAGGAATTAGCAAATACTGTAGCAAATGCATAACTTGAGGAAAAATACAATTTAAGGTTACTTTTATGGACAATTTATTATATAATATTGTTTATATCGAAAAAGATTAGTATTAGAGAAGGAGTATACCGATGAAAGTTGCAATTGTAACAGACAGTAATAGTGGTGTAACACAACAAGAAGGTAAAGACTTAGGTTTATTTATTCTTCCAATGCCATTTATGATAAATGAAACAACTTTTTTTGAGGGTATTACATTATCCCAAGAGGAATTTTATAATAAATTAGCAGATAATACAGATGTTTTAACTAGTCAGCCAACACCAGATTCCATTATGACATTATGGGACGAGATCTTAGAAGAGTACGATCAGATCGTGCATATTCCAATGTCCTCAGGTCTTAGTGGTTCTTGTCAGACAGCAAAGATGTTAGCAGAAGATTATGATGGCAAGGTCGAAGTGGTAAATGACCACCGCGTATCCTTAACACAATTACAATCTGCATTAAATGCAAAACAGTTAGCAGAGCAAGGAAAGACTGCAAAAGAAATCCGTGAATGCTTAGAAGCAGATAAATATGAATCAAGCATTTACATTACTGTAAATACATTAAAGTACTTGAAAAAGGGCGGACGTATTACAGCAACTGCAGCAGCAGTAGGAACTGTATTAAGCATTAAGCCAGTCCTTACGATTCAAGGTGAAAAATTAGATTCCTTTGCAAAAGCACGTTCCATGAAGAGTGCAAAGAAGCTTATGATTTCTGCAATTCAAAAAGACTTAGAAGAACGTTTTCATGATCCTGAATGCAACAACATGTCATTAGGTGTTGCATATACGGAAGACCGTGAACAAGCAGAAGGATTTAAAAAAGAATTACAAGAAATCTGGCCAAACGCAGATATCGTGATTTATCCATTAGGTCTTAGTGTGGCTTGCCATATTGGACCGGGTTCACTTGCGGTTGCATGTGCAAAAAAAGTAAACTAATATCATAAAAGAAAGAAACAGGAATTTGTCCTACATGAGCAAACAACAAGTTGCTACGTAGAGACAGATGCCTGTTTTTTTTATGCCTAAGCAAAGCCTCATCAGGCAAACTCCAGGAATGCTTGTATGAAAACTTGGAAACCGCATATCATAATCAAGTAATATATTTGTGAGAAAACTATTTTTGGAGGCAAAAATGAAAGATAAAGTTTTTGGTGTACTGCAGCGTGTAGGCAGATCCTTTATGCTGCCAATTGCAATCCTGCCGGTAGCAGGACTGTTATTAGGTATTGGCGGTTCGTTTACAAACCAGACTATGGTAGATGCATATGGATTAACCAGATTTTTAGGAGAAGGAACCTTCTTATACGGATTGCTTACAGTATTTAATAAATGTGGTGACATTGTATTTGCAAATCTGCCAATCATATTTGCAATTGGTGTTGCCATCGGTATGGCAAAGAAGGAAAAGGAAGTGGCAGCATTAGCCGCAGCCATTGCTTTCTTTATTATGCACTCTGCCATTGCAGCCATGATTGATATTCGAGGATTAGCCGATAAACTTCCATCAGGATCCGTTGCAGACGTAGTGGGAATCAGCTCCTTACAAATGGGTGTATTTGGCGGTATCATCGTAGGACTTGGTGTAGCAGCATTACACAACCGCTTCTATAAGATTGAATTGCCACCTGTGTTATCCTTCTTTGGAGGAGCCAGATTTGTTCCAATCATTTCATCCTTAGTCTACGTATTTGTTGGTATACTTATGTCCTTTATTTGGCCTACAATACAAAGTGGTATTTACGCATTAGGTGATCTTGTATTACGTTCAGGCTATGCAGGAACCTGGGTCTATGGATTTATCGAACGAGCCCTGATACCGTTTGGTCTGCACCATGTATTTTATTTGCCATTCTGGCAGACAGGAGTTGGTGGTACTGCAATCGTTGGCGGACAGCTGATTGAAGGTGCCCAGAATATATTCTTTGCAGAGTTAGCAGATGGTTCAGTGACCAAATTCAGTGTATCCGCTACTCGATTTATGTCAGGAAAGTTTCCACTTATGATCTTTGGTTTGCCAGGTGCAGCACTTGCCATGTATAAGGCAGCAAGACCAGAGAAACGAAAAGTAGTAGGTGGACTGTTATTGTCTGCTGCTTTAACAAGCATGATTACAGGAATTACAGAGCCATTGGAATTTACATTCCTATTTGTAGCTCCTCTTTTATATGTTATTCATTGTGTATTTGCAGGTCTTGCCTATATGCTGATGCACATATTTAAAGTTGGTGTCGGGATGACATTTTCCGGAGGTCTGATTGACATGACCTTATTTGGCATCCTGCAAGGAAATGCAAAGACCAATTGGATTATGATTGTGGTGGTTGGTATTGGTTACTTTGTAGTGTACTATTTCCTATTTCTATTCTTGATCAAAGCATTTAATTATAAGACACCAGGCCGTGGAGAAGATGAGGATGAAGTCAAGCTGTATACAAGAGCGGATGTAAATGCAGCCAAAGAAGAGAAGAAGGGAACTAAGAACAGCCAGTCTGATAACAACAGGGTATCTGCCTTAATCACCAAAGGATTGGGCGGATTAGAGAATATCTCCGATGTGGATTGTTGCGCAACAAGGCTTCGTTGCACAGTAAAAGATGCAAAGAAAGTAGATGAGGCAGTACTAAAAGAGTCGGGAGCAGCAGGTGTGATCAAGAAGGGACTGGGTGTACAGGTAATTTATGGCCCTAGGGTAAGCGTCATTAAGTCAAACTTAGAAGATTATATGGATGCCGAGGCACCAGAAGCAGCTTCAAAAGAGCCAGAAGAGACAGAGAAAGAACCAGTAGTCGTAGAAGAACCAAACAGTACGCATAAAGAAGCTGTCTTTGCAAATCCAATCAAAGGACGAGTAGAGGATGTAACAGAAGCGCCGGATACTGCATTTTCTGAAAAAATGATGGGAAGCGGCGTCGTAATCATTCCGACGGACAATGTGGTATATGCACCTTGTGACGCTGAGGTTACCTTTGTATTTCCAACAAAGCATGCCATTGGATTGACAGCAGACAATGGTATGGAACTGCTGATCCATGTTGGCATTGATACGGTTAAATTAGATGGAAAAGGCTTCGAGGTAGCTGTAAAAGATGGTGACAGGGTGAAGAAGGGTGACAAGCTGATGGAAATTGATTTAGAGTTTATCAGGGACAATGCTGCCCATATCGCAACTCCATTTGTCATTACCAACTTAAAAGACGATCAAAACGTCTACCACACAAAAGCAGGTGAATGTGAAGCAGGAGAAGAAATCTTTACTGTAAAATAGAGAAAGTATTGTAGTAAGAAGAAGTCTGGGGCAGGAGTACCTGGATTTCTTCTTATTTAAAAGTAGAAGTAATGGAATTATTCAATTATAAGTAGTATAATGATGTATGCGCTCAGAATATGTCGAAGGGAGAAGACTATAAATATGTTTGCACTAAATAAGTCAAAAGAAGTAGAATTATTACATAACCAAAGGGAACGTTTACTAGATCAGATTAAAAAAGTAATCAATGGAGAATGTAGTGAGCTGGAGATAGACAGCTTAGAAGATAAAGAGGCGGCTTCTTTAATTAACCAGCTGATCGCTACAACAAAATCCAAAAATAATGAGTATGTGGAACGTATGAACCAATCGCTAAAGGTGGTAACCAAAAACTCAATTATAAAGGAAATGTTAGACACTGTTTCAAAACAGACTAATTCTATCGATCATATGAAGGACTCCAGCAAGGAATTGGGAGAGTCTATTTCAAATATAACCGGAATTGTGGAAGAAGTAAGGGAGTCTGTTTCTCATGCAGTGGGAAGCACCGTAACCAGCGTACATAATATGAACCAGAGTATTGAAGTGGTAAATCAATCGACAGAAGATATGAACCGCATCTATGAAATGGTTCAGGAGTTTAAAACAAAGACAGCAAAAATCAATGAGATTGTTGACATAGTAAAACAATTGGCTGCTCAAAGCAACCTGTTAGCCTTAAATGCATCGATTGAGGCTGCAAGAGCAGGTGATGCAGGAAAGGGATTTGGAGTAGTTGCAAGTGAAGTAAAGGTAATGTCAGAGAGTACTACCGCTTCAGCAGAAGACATTATGAAGTATGTAAAAGAATTGCAGGACAGCACAGACAATCTGGTAGGGAATATTGAGCAGATGTCTTCTCGATTGCAAAATGGAAATTCCATTGTAGAAAAGTCAGTGACTGACATTCAGTCCATCAATCATCAGATGGAGGCAATCAATAGACAGATGGAACATATCTTTTCATAT
The DNA here is from genome assembly GCA_030535455.1 of bacterium. GTDB lineage: Bacteria > Bacillota > Clostridia > Lachnospirales > Lachnospiraceae > KM106-2. The sequence continues at coordinate 28,840 of JAUNJY010000003.1, read as the reverse complement.
GTTAAGAAGCAAGATACTACCGCAGGAGAATTTTTAACGTCAATTGACGGAATGAGTGCTTCTTACGATGAGCTGGCAAGCCTGTGCGGGGAAGCAGGAAAATATGTCTTTACCATCATACGTGAGTCAGACCGTATTCGTGGTGCACTTGCCAGATTTACGGCTAATCTTGATCAGAAAGAATGGATGGATATCTTTGAAACAGACCATATCATTTTCACGTGGAGATTACATAATGCAGTGGGAAAGTTTGAACAATTAGAGGTCAACTCCTTAAGAAATTCAGATGGCTGCAAGCTTGGCAAATGGATTGCTTCGGTAAAAGAGGAACACCTGCTAACCAATCATAATTTCATTGCTCTTAAAAAGAATCATAAAGAATTACATGACTGTGCAGTAAAATGCTATTATGAAATACAAAACAATCATTTAGAAGAGGCAGAAGAGCTATATATACAAGCAACTCAGATCTTAAATAAGCTAGTGCAGGATATTAAGGCTGTAAAGATAATGCTATAGGCATACAAAAAAGGAGAAGAAATGTCCTATGACAATTTCTTCTCCTTTTTCTAAAAACCAGAAAGCCAAGATGCGCACTTACGCAGAAGGAGTTTATCACTTCGTGATCGCGTTCGGCGCGGAGTGTTTTGCAAGCAAAACACTTTGTTACTTGCTAGTTAAGTCCTTTACTACTTCGCTGGCAAGGATTAAACCTACTACGGATGGAACAAATGCAGTACTTCCTGGAGTCTGGCGTTTTGCTGTGTTGCTTCTTGTAGCAAGTGGCGTTGCAGCAGGTTTTTCTTTGGACTTGATTGCTTCATCTTGGATTGGTTTTAAAGGCTGCTCTTTGGAGTATACTACCTTTAACTTTTTGATGCCTCTGTTTTTTAGTTCTTTACGCATTACTTTGGCAAGTGGGCAAACACTTGTCTTGTTAATGTCAGTAATCTCAAAACGAGTTGGATCAAGTTTGTTTCCTGCACCCATGGAGCAGATGATTGGAGTGTGTGTCTCATTGGCACGAACCACTAATTCCAATTTTCCTGTTACTGTATCAATGGCATCTACAACATAGTCATAGTCTGCAAAGTTAAATTGATCTGCAGTTTCTGGTGTAAAGAAGCATTGGTGAACATTAACTTTACAGTTTGGATTGATATCAAGGATACGTTCGCGCATCACGTCAACCTTAGCTCTTCCAATGGAAGAATGAGTAGCAATGATCTGGCGATTAATATTGGATACACTTACATTATCATCATCCACGATATCAATAGTACCAATACCTGTACGTGCAAGTGCTTCCACGACGAAACCGCCAACACCGCCAACGCCAAAAACGATAACGCGTGAGTTATTTAATTTATTCATAGCTTCACTGCCAAGCAGTAATTCTGTTCTTACAAATTGTTCTGACATAATATCCTCTTTCTTTCAGTCATGTATAGTTTCATTATCCCAAGTATACCATATTTTTATTACATGTAAAGATTAAAATACCATATACATAGTGGTATAGTAGGAATAATTGATGAAAGAAAGGCTTCCCTTTCATGCGTGGTGATCAGGAAGCCTCATTGGTTATTAGTGTTTTTCTTGATGTTCTAAAGCCGCACCGATAAAACCATTGAATAGTGGGTGTGGACGATTTGGACGAGACTTGAATTCTGGATGTGCTTGCGTTGCAAGGAACCATGGGTGTGTAGGGATTTCAAGCATTTCTACGATACGACCGTCTGGAGACAGACCGGATAATACCATGCCATGTTCAGAAAGGTCTTTACGGTAGTAATTGTTTACTTCATAGCGATGTCTATGACGTTCATCAATCTTGTTGCTTCCATAAACGTTAGCAGCTAAGGAACCCTCTTTTAATACACAAGGATAAGAACCAAGTCTTAATGTACCACCAATGTCTTCGATGCCGTCTTGGTCTGCCATTAAATGAATGACAGGATGACTTGTGCTAGGATCAAGCTCAGCAGAATGAGCATCTCCGAAACCTACTACATTACGAGCAAATTCAACGATGGCAAGCTGCATTCCTAAACAAAGGCCAAGGTAAGGAACACCATGTTCGCGGGCATATTTGATTGCAGTAATCTTACCTTCAATACCTCGATCACCAAAGCCGCCAGGGACTAAGATACCGCTTACATCGCCAAGTAACTCTTCTGCATTTTCTTCCAATAGCGTTTCTGAAGGAATCCATTTAATGTTTACTGCTGCATTATGGGCTACAGCACCATGTTTTAAAGATTCCACAACACTGATATAGGCATCATGAAGTGCAGTGTATTTACCGACTAAGGCAACTGTTACTTCTTTTTCTGGATGTTTCAAGGACTGCACCATCTGTTTCCAGTCAGAAAGGTCTGGTACTGGGCAGTTAATGCGAAGGCATTCGCACACGATATCTGCCAAATGTTCTTTTTCCATTGCAAGTGGAGCTTCATAAAGAGTTTCCACATCTAAGTTCTGTATAACATGTTTGTTTGGAACGTTACAGAATAAAGCAATCTTGTCGCGAATTCCTTGATCAAGAGGAAGTTCAGTTCTGCACACGATAACGTCAGGCTGAATTCCCATCCCTTGTAATTCCTTAACGCTGGCTTGGGTAGGCTTTGTCTTCATTTCGCCGGAAGCATGTAAATAAGGAATTAAAGTTACGTGGATCAAGATTGCATTTTCTCTTCCAATGTCATGTTGGAATTGTCGAATAGACTCAAGGAATGGCTGGCTTTCAATATCACCTACGGTTCCACCCACTTCAATAATTGCAATATGCTGTTCGTCACAGCCGTCATTGCGGTAGAAACGAGATTTGATTTCGTTTGTGATATGAGGGATTACCTGAACCGTACCTCCGCCAAAATCACCACGGCGTTCTTTGTTAAGTACAGACCAGTAAATCTTTCCGGTTGTAACGTTGGATTGTTTCGTTAGTTTTTCATCGATGAAACGTTCATAGTGACCTAAGTCTAGGTCAGTTTCTGCACCATCATCAGTTACGAAAACTTCTCCATGTTGAATTGGGTTCATTGTACCAGGATCAATGTTTATGTAAGGATCGAATTTCTGCATCGTTACTTTATAGCCACGTGCCTTAAGCAAGCGTCCTAAAGATGCTGCAGTAATTCCCTTTCCTAGACCTGATACTACGCCACCTGTTACAAATACATATTTTACAGCCATTTTGTTCCTCCTTATAGATCACGATTAGTTAATATAACAAACTAGTTCAAACAAGATTATTGGTAGAAAGATAGGACTAATACCCTAATCTTGTCGAAATTCATATTAAAAATATAAAACAATCAAAGAAACATTATAACGTTATGAAGTATAAAAATCCATACCTTAAACCGTTTTCGTAATAATCTTAGGTTTTACCATAAAATAATTAGATATCTAAACAGATTGTTTCCTACTTCATTGTAAATAGTGCTTAATTTGGATATAATGATTAGTAAGAAAGAAGTATCAGCGTTCACAAAAAAGACAAAATAGAACGGTAATCTATGATATAGATGACGGTCAAAATTATAAAAATTTACATTTTTCTAATATAATTTTAAGACTTTCGTCTATTGATTTATATATAGGGTTTCATTATAATTGAAACTGTCTATGTATAGGCATATATATAGAAAAGCTTCAAAAAGAAGAGGAGGCGTGTCATGGAGAATAACAACGATAGTAATAAGGATAATCGTAAAAAGAATAATAAAAATATAATCATTATCAGTGTGGTTATTACATTAATGCTATTTCTTTTATTTACTTATATGCAAAGCATGATCAATGCTAGTACTTATAAAGAAAAGACATACAAAGAGTTTGTACAATCCTTAGAGGACAGAGAAGTAAAAGAAGTAGTAGTAACTAGTAATAAAGTTGAGTACAAATTAAAAGGCGATGACAAGAACATCACGTACTATGCTGCAGGAATTGCAGATAAAGATTTATTAAATCGTCTTGAAAGTTCTGGTGCTGACTACAAGGCAAAGGAACAAGACTCCAGTTCAAGCATCCTTAACTTTGTAGGTTCTTATATCCTGCCATTAGCAGGCATCTGGATCTTCTTATGGTTAATGTACCGTATGATTTCTAAGAGCGGTGGCGGAATGATGGGCGTTGGAAAGAGCAATGCCAAAGTATATGTAGAAAAAGAAACAGGGGTAACATTTAAAGATGTTGCAGGACAGGAAGAAGCAAAAGAGTCCTTAACAGAATTAGTAGACTTCCTTCATAACCCAGGTAAATATACGAAAATCGGTGCAAAACTTCCAAAGGGTGCCCTCCTTGTAGGACCTCCTGGTACAGGTAAAACATTACTTGCTAAGGCAGTTGCCGGCGAAGCAAAAGTACCATTCTTCTCATTATCAGGTTCTGATTTTGTAGAAATGTTCGTTGGTGTAGGTGCATCCCGTGTGCGTGACTTATTTAAAGAAGCACAGGCAAAAGCACCATGTATCATCTTTATCGATGAAGTAGATGCCATCGGTAAGAGCCGTGACAGCCGTTTCGGTGGAAATGATGAACGTGAACAGACATTAAACCAATTATTATCTGAAATGGATGGATTTGATTCTTCAAAAGGTTTAGTAATCTTAGCAGCAACAAACCGTCCAGAAGTACTTGATAAAGCACTTCTTCGTCCAGGCCGTTTTGACCGTCGTGTCATTGTTGACAAGCCAGACTTAAAAGGACGTAAAGACATCCTTCGCGTACATGCAAAAGATGTATTAATGGATGAAACAGTAGATCTTGATGCGATTGCATTAGCTACAAGCGGAGCTGTTGGTTCCGACCTTGCCAATATGATTAATGAAGCTGCGATCATGGCTGTTAAGGCAGGACGCATGAGCGTATGTCAGGCAGATTTATTTGAGGCAGTAGAAGTAGTAATCGCAGGTAAAGAAAAGAAAGACCGTATTCTAGGCAAGGAAGAAAAGAAAATCGTTTCTTACCACGAAGTTGGTCATGCTTTAGTTACTGCATTATTAAAAGATGCAGAACCAGTACAGAAAATTACAATCGTACCAAGAACCATGGGTTCCTTAGGTTACGTTATGCAAGTTCCTGAAGAAGAGAAATACTTAATGAGCAAAGATGAAATGCTCTCTCGTATTACCACTTTATTCGGTGGACGTGCAGCAGAACAAATTATCTTTAATAGTATTACGACAGGTGCATCCAATGATATTGAGAAAGCAACAGAGCTTGCAAGGGCAATGGTTACTCAATATGGTATGACAGATGAATTTGGTCTGATCTGCTTAGAAAGCGTTGAGAACAAATACCTTGATGGCAGGGCTGCCCGTAACTGTGCAGAAAGCACATCCGGTGAAGTTGACCGTGTCGTTATGCGTCTATTAAAAGAATGTTATCAAAGAGCTGAAAAGCTTCTTTCTGAAAATAAAGATACCCTTGATAAGATTGCTGAGTTCTTATATGAAAAAGAAACAATCACTGGTAAAGAGTTCATGGAAATCTATCGTGAGGTAACTGGTGCAGAAGAGGAAGAAAAAGAGACAGTTCTTGATCTTTCCTTTGAAGAAGTTTCAACAGAATCTTAAGAATTAAGAGTAAAATACAATAAGTTCTACCAATACTGACTAGTAGTTGCTGTTGACCAGCGGCTACTAGTCATAGTTATATTATGAGAAAAGAGGTGACACAAGTGTTTAACATTGAAGAAGAATTAAAGAAGCTTCCTGGCAAGCCAGGGGTGTATATCATGCACGACAAAAAGGATGAAATTATCTATATAGGAAAGGCAATCAGTTTAAAAAACCGAGTAAGACAGTATTTTCAAAGCAGCAGAAATAAGACACAGAAGATTATACAGATGGTCTCTCGTATTGACCACTTTGAATATATCGTAACGGATTCCGAACTAGAGGCACTTGTGCTGGAATGTAATCTGATTAAGGAGCATCGTCCAAAATACAATACGATGTTAAAGGATGATAAAAGTTATCCTTATATAAAGGTAACATTAAATGAGCCTTATCCAAGAGTGCTATTTGCAAGGGAACAGAAGAAAGACAAGGCAAAATACTATGGTCCCTATACAAGTGCAACCGCAGTAAAGGATACCCTGGAATTACTCCGTAAGATTTATCATATCCGTACTTGCAACCGCAATTTGCCAAGGGATGCAGGAAAGGAACGTCCATGCCTGTATTACCATATCAAGCAATGTGACGGCCCTTGTATTGAAAACCAGATCAGTGTGGAAGAGTATAAAAAGAATATCACTCAGGCATTGGAACTGTTACATGGAAACTATACACCGGTCATTACCATGCTAGAAGAGAAGATGAAAAAGGCAGCCAGCGAGTTTGCTTTTGAAGAAGCAGCAGAGTTTCGTGACCTTATGAACAGCGTCAAGTTTGTAGCCCAAAAGCAGAAGATTACGGCAACCGACCAGGAAGACCGAGACATCATTGCATTTGCCAGAGCAGATGATGAAGCTGTAGTACAGGTATTCTTTATCCGTAATGGAAAGTTAATCGGAAGGGAACATTTCAGATTGACTGGAGTAAAGGATGATACAAGAAGCGAAGTCATTACCAGCTTTGTAAAGCAATTTTATTCAGGAACTCCATTTATTCCAAAGGAACTGTATTTACAGGAGCCATTGGAAGAAAGCGAAGTCATTGAAGAATGGCTGGCTGCAAAACGTGGACAAAAGGTATATATCAGAGTTCCAAAGAAGGGCGAAAAAGAACGATTAGTAGAATTAGCATATAAGAATGCTTCTTTAGTATTGCAGCAGGACAGTGAGCGAATTGCAAGAGAAGAGAAGAAGACAATTGGTGCGGTACAGGAAATAGCAGATATCTTAGGGCTAGAAGGCTTAAAGAGAATGGAGTCTTTCGATATTTCCAATACAAGCGGTTATCAGTCGGTAGGCTCCATGGTAGTATTTGAAGATGGAAAGCCAAAGCGAAATGACTATCGTAAGTTTAAGATTAAGACAGTCATTGGGCCGGATGATTATGCAAGTATGGAAGAAGTCCTTACAAGACGTCTATCCCATGGATTAGAAGAAGCCAACGAATTAAAAGAGAAGAATTTATCCGAGGATGTTGGAAGCTTTACAAGATTTCCAGATCTGATCTTAATGGATGGTGGACGTGGCCAGGTAAATATCGCATTAAAGGTACTTGATGAACTGAGACTTAACATTCCGGTATGCGGCATGGTAAAGGATGATAACCATAGGACAAGAGGCTTGTACTTTGAGAATAAAGAATTGCCAATCGATGTTCGAAGTGAGGCATTTAAGCTGATCACAAGAATTCAGGATGAGACTCACCGATTTGCAATCGAGTATCATAGAAGCTTACGTCAAAAGGCACAAGTTCATTCCATCTTAGATGATATTCCGGGAATTGGTCCGACAAGACGTAAAGCGTTAATGAAACAATTCCAAAGCATTGAGGCAGTAAAAAATGCTGGAGTAGATGATTTGATGCAGGTACCGAGCATGAATCAAAAGGCAGCAGAGGAAGTATTTTTGTTTTTCCACAAAAAGAAAGCAGAGAATGAAAATAACTAGCGCTTTGTTGCGGTAAACTGTCGCATGTGGTAAAATGTGTATAAAACGCTTTGCAAAAGCTTTTAAAAAGGGCGAATGAAAGGATTGATGATATGTATTCTGTTTCGTTAACTAAATTAATCGAAAAAATGAACTTAGAAAATTGCACACCAGATATTGATACAGATGAGGTACAGATTACACAGACCGATGTGAACAGACCGGCACTTCAGTTAGCTGGCTTCTTTGATTACTTTGATTCCAATCGAATTCAGGTTATCGGTAATGTAGAACTTACCTATATGAAGAAAATGGCTCCAGACCATGGTGCGAATATGTTTCGTCGAATCTTTGAATATAGAATCCCATGTATTGTTTTTTGTAGAGGATTAGAAGTTGACGAATCTCTTATTGCTTTGGCAAAAGAGTACGGCATTCCAATTTTAAAGACAGAACGATCCACTTCCTCCTTTATGGCAGAAGTAATTCGCTGGTTAAATGTAGAACTTGCACCGCGTATCTCCATTCATGGGGTACTTGTAGATGTTTATGGTGAAGGTCTTTTAATCATGGGGGAAAGCGGCATTGGTAAATCGGAAGCTGCCCTTGAATTAATCAAACGTGGACATCGTTTAGTATCCGATGATGTCGTTGAAATAAAGAAAGTTAGTGATGATACATTAATCGGTACAGCACCGGATATTACAAGACATTTTATTGAACTTCGAGGTATTGGTATCATCGATGTTAAGACACTGTTTGGTGTTGAAAGTGTTAAGGATACACAGTCAATCAACTTAGTTATTAAATTAGAAGAATGGAATAAATCAGAAGAGTATGACCGTCTTGGTTTGGAAGAACAATATACCGAATTCTTAGGAAATAAGGTAGTATGCCATAGCATACCAATCCGACCAGGCCGTAACCTTGCAGTCATTTGTGAATCTGCAGCGGTTAACTATCGTCAGAAGAAAATGGGGTATAATGCGGCAAGAGAATTATACAACCGCGTTACTAATAATTTAATGAACAAATAGAGTAGGAGGAGCAGTATAAATGTATTGTGTAGGCGTAGATATTGGTGGAACTACAGTAAAGATGGGACTATTTAAAGTGGATGGAACATTGGTTGAAAAGTGGGAAATCCAAACAAGGAAAGATAATGCCGGAGCAAGAATTTTATTAGATGTTTCGGCATCTATACATAATAAGCTTACGGACCGCAACATTGCAAATCAGGAAGTCAAAGGAATCGGTATAGGGGTTCCTGGACCTGTTACAGAGGATGGAACTGTATTAAAATGCGTAAACTTAGGCTGGGATGTGTTTAATGTGGCAGAACAGGTAATGCGTCTTACAGGTATTAAAAATGTCAAAGTGGGAAACGATGCTAATGTAGCTGCGCTTGGAGAAATGTTTAAAGGCGGTGGACAGGGATTTAAAAGCCTTGTCATGATTACATTAGGAACAGGTGTTGGCGGCGGAGTCATTATTAACAATAGGATGGTAACCGGTTCCAAGGGAGCAGCAGGTGAGATTGGTCATATGATGGTAAATTACGATGAACCAGATATCTGTGGCTGTGGTAAACGTGGCTGCCTTGAACAATACGCTTCCGCAACGGGAATTGTAAAAGAAGCAAAACGATTGCTGTCTCATACAGACAAAGAGACTCCGTTACGAACCTTAAAAGAGATCACAGCAAAGGATATTTTTGACTATGCGAAAAAAGGTGACCCAGTAGCAAATGAACTAGTAGAAAAGCTAGGCTGGTATTTAGGACTTGCCTGTGCACAGATTGCCCAAGTAGTGGATCCGGAAGCATTTGTAATTGGCGGTGGAGTTAGCAAGGCTGGTACAGTTCTTGTTGATGTAATCAAGAAAAATTACGCTGATAACGTTATGTTTGCATTAAAAGAGCGTGAATTCTGTCTGGCTACATTAGGCAATGATGCAGGAATATATGGTAGTGCCTATATGGTTATTCAGTAAATAAAAGCGAAAAAAGTGAGCTACTGTCGAATACGAATAGTGAAAGTATTTTACAGTAGCTTTTTACTTGCCATTTGTAGCATTGTATTATATGATGGACTTTGGTGTAAGCTATCATATCGGCAGGATATGGTAGAAGAAAGTTATAGTAAAATAAGAACATTAGACATAGATTTATCATAATAAAACAAATAGAAATGACGAGTGAAAAAGATGAAAGAATTAATATATAATAAATTATTACAAATCGTAGGAGCAGCAAATCTCTCACTTAATGAACCAATGAGCAAACATACGACATTCCGTATCGGTGGACCGGCAGATTATTTCGTTATGCCAACGACGATGGAACAGGTAGTAGAATTAGTAAAAGCATGTAAAGAAGAGAAACTTGACTTCTATATTATAGGAAATGGTAGTAATCTGTTAGTAGGAGACCTTGGATACCGAGGCGTGATCATCCAAATCGGCTCCAATATGGCATCTTATGAAATGCAGGAAGTAAAAGGCGAAGAAGGTTTTAAATACCAGGTGACAGTGGGTGCTGGGCTTATGCTTTCCAAATTATCAAACCTAGTAGCCAATGAAGGAATGAAAGATTTTGAATTTGCATCAGGAATTCCTGGTACCATTGGCGGAGCTGTTACAATGAATGCAGGAGCATACGGTGGACAGATTGAAGATGTGCTCATTGAAGCAACTGTTGTGGATGAAAATGGAGAGATCAAAACTCTTTCTAATGAAGAATTAGAATTAGGGTATCGTACAAGTATCATCCAAAAGAAACCGTATATTGTATTAGAAGCTAAGTTCCTGTTTGAAAAAGGGGACGTTACGGCAATTAAAGACCGTATCAAAGAGTTATCAAAACAGCGTAGAGAAAAACAACCATTGGAGTTCCCAAGTGCCGGCAGTACATTCAAACGTCCAGAAGGATATTTTGCTGGAAAACTGATCGATGATTGTGGATTACGTGGGTACCGTGTGGGTAACATCATGGTTTCAGAGAAACATTGTGGATTTGTTATAAATGCAGGCGGCGGGACTGCAGCGGAGGTCATGACGTTAGTTCATGACGTACAAAAAAAAGTATTCGACGAATACAACGTACATCTTGAAACAGAGATACGTATGATTGGAAGTTTTTAAAGATACCGTTAAATCAAGGAAAGGTTATGATGAATATGCGTTTTATAATGGTTACAGGTATGTCCGGTGCAGGAAAAAGTTCTGTGCTTAAAATGTTAGAAGATATGGGATATTTTTGCGTAGATAATTTACCTATTCAGCTGATACCAAAGTTTTCTCAACTTACAGTAGAGAACACAAGCACCATTGACAAGGTTGCATTAGGCGTAGATATTCGAAGCGGTCAGAACCTGGAACAGTTAGGTGATATCCTGCTGAATTTTGAAGAAAATCATATCCCATATGAGATATTGTTCTTAGATGCCACCACGGATGTGCTGGTAAAAAGATATAAGGAAACAAGACGTACCCATCCACTGGCACGTGAGGGCAGGGTGGATAAAGGGATTGAAGAAGAAAGAAAGCGTCTTGATTTCCTAAAGAAGAAAGCAAATTATATTATTGATACAAGTATGCTTCTAATTCGTGAACTAAAGGCAGAAATCGATAAGATCTTTTTAGAAGAAGGCGAGTATCATAATTTTATTGTCACAGTATTAAGCTTTGGATTTAAATATGGAATTCCGAATGACTCAGACTTAGTATTTGATGTGAGATTTTTACCAAACCCGTATTATATCCCAGAGCTAAAGCCGCAGACGGGAAATGATGCACCGGTCTATAATTATGTGATGCAGGCACCTGCTGCAGTGGAGTTTTTAAACAAATTAGAAGATATGCTTACGTTTTTAATCCCCAACTATATTATTGAAGGTAAAAATCAGTTAGTTGTCAGTATTGGATGTACAGGAGGAAAGCATCGTTCTGTAACTCTTGCAAATGCAATTACAAAACGTTTGGCTAAGTTATCCTATGGAGTGAAGGTAGAGCATCGAGATATTGAGAAGGACGCTCTAAGAAAGAAATAAAGGGGAAAGATCATGTCATTTTCTAAAGATGTGAAAGAGGAGTTGTCGAGACAGATAAGTCCTGCAAGGCATTGCCGTATTGCCGAGATTGCTGCGATCATAAGTATGTGTGGAAATATACAAATTAATCAAAATGATGAATATTGTATCCAAATCCATACAGAAAATCTTCCTGTAGCAAGAAAGTGCTTTACATTATTGAAAAAAACGTTTAATATAAATACTGAAATTTCAGTAAAAAGGAATAAGTACTTAAAACGTAGTAAAACTTATATATTAACAGTGAAAGATAAGAAACAGTCATATCGAGTTCTATCGGCAACAAAGTTAATTAATGAGTTTGGTGAAGTAAAAGAAAATTTATCGGTAGTCAGCAATTTAGTAATACAGAACACATGTTGTAAACGTTCCTTTTTGCGAGGTGCTTTTTTAGCATCTGGATCCATTAGTGATCCTGAAAAGACATATCATTACGAAATTGCATTAGCGACGATGCCGAAGGCGGTTCAGCTGAAAGAGATCTTAGAGGCATTTGAGATCGAAGCAAAGATTATTATGCGTAAGAAGCATTACATTTTATATATCAAAGAGGGTTCTCAAATCGTCGAGGCTCTAAATGTAATGGAAGCGCACATAGCACTGATGAATTTTGAAAATATCCGTATCTTGAAAGATATGAGAAATTCAATTAACAGACAAGTGAATTGTGAAACAGCCAATATCAATAAGACCGTAGTAGCAGCTACCAAGCAGATGGATGATATTATTTATATCAAAGAGACCGTCGGTTTTGGTGAATTAACAGAAGGGCTGGAGGAGATTGCAAGAGTACGTCTTGAGTATCCGGAGGCCTCGTTAAAAGAGTTAGGTTCCTTACTTAATCCACCGATTGGTAAATCGGGTGTAAATCATAGATTGAGGAAGTTAAGTATTATTGCTGAACAGATCAGGGAACAAAAGGAGGAGATAGGGCATGATTACAAAGAGTATAACCATTAAGTTACCTACAGGATTAGAAGCTAGACCAGTTGCATTGCTTGTTCAAGTTGCAAGCCATTATGAGAGCAGTGTTTACGTTGAGTCGGAAAACAAGCGTGTCAATGCAAAGAGCATCATGGGTATGATGACATTAGGATTAGCAGCAGGAGAACAGGTTACTGTTGTAGTAGATGGTTCCGATGAGGAAGCAGCTATGGATAATATTGAAAAATATCTTTCATGTGATGAATAAAATAAATAGGAAGGGAGCTGCCGTATGGCAGCTCCTTTTTTGTGGTTTGATGACACACGAACCCTACGTATGGCTGCTAGCTCCACTGTATTGAGTACTATAAAACCCAAGGATGCTGGTAATACTTAAGGGGGCACCGCTTGTACATATTGACGATTTTTATTTTATCTATTTTCTGTGTCTGTTTACCCGTACATATATCCAAACAACTACCGTGTCTATTCCGTAGTGAGCCGTGTATCACCTCTCCTCCCTAGATTTTACATGACCAGGTGAATTGCATAATTTAAGGGGAAATGATATGATAGAACAAACTATTTAGATAACAGGAAAGGATGGTGGAACAAGTGAACTTTACACATTTGCATGTCCATACAGAGTACAGTTTGTTGGATGGATCAAGTAAGATCAACGAACTTATTGCTAGAACAAAAGAATTAGGTATGGATAGTGTGGCAATTACAGACCATGGAGTAATGTATGGTGTAATTGATTTTTATAAAGCAGCTAAAAAACAAGGTATTCGACCAATCATTGGATGTGAAGTATATGTTGCACCGAATTCCCGATTCGATAAAGAAAATAACGAGTCAGGTGGAAAGTACAATCACTTAGTGTTACTGGCAGAAAACAATACAGGATATGCCAATCTGATGAAAATCGTATCCAAAGGATTTACAGAAGGATTTTACTATAAGCCAAGAATAGACTATGAGCTATTAGAAAAACATCATGAAGGCATCATAGCATTAAGCGCCTGTCTGGCAGGTGAAGTAGCGACCAACTTAAGAAGAGGATTTTTTGAAGAAGCGAAGAAAACAGCACTTCATTTACAAAGTATCTTCGGAGAAGGCAATTTCTATCTAGAATTACAGGATCATGGAATTGCAGAACAGCAGACCGTAAACCAAGGTATTTTAAGATTGCATGAAGAAACAGGAATACCAATGGTAGCAACCAACGATGTGCATTACATTTATGATACCGATGAAAAAGCACATGATATCCTGCTATGTATCCAGACACAGAGAAAAGTGACGGATGAAAATAGAATGAGATACGACGGGGGACAATATTTCTTAAAGAGTCCAGAAGAAATGCTGGCACTATTCCCTTATGCAAAAGAAGCTTTAGAAAATACACATAAGATCGCAGAACGTTGTGATGTTGAAATTGAATTCGGTAACTATAAGCTTCCAGTATATGATGTGCCGGAAGGCTATACCGCATATGAATACTTAAGAAAGCTATGTTATGACGGCTTAGCAGAACGATACGAAAATCCAGGAAAAGAATTAACTGACCGATTAGATTATGAATTATCTACAATCAAAGGTATGGGGTTTGTGGATTACTTCTTAATCACATGGGATTTCATCAAGTATGCAAGAGACAATGGCATCATGGTAGGACCGGGACGTGGATCTGCAGCCGGAAGTATCGTTTCCTATACATTAGGAATTACCAATATCGATCCGATTAAGTATAACTTACTGTTTGAACGTTTCCTAAATCCAGAACGTTTGACAATGCCCGATATTGATATCGATTTCTGTTATGAAAGAAGACAGGAAGTAATTGATTACGTAGTACGCAAATACGGAAAAGAGCAGGTTGTTCAGATCGTAACCTTTGGTACCATGGCAGCAAGAGGTGTACTTCGAGACGTTGGACGTGCCATGGACTACAGCTATGCCTATGTAGATACTATTGCAAAAATGATTCCGACTGAGCTTGGAATTACCATTGACAAGGCGCTGAAACAAAATCCGGAACTAAGAAAACTATATGAAGACGATGAACAGGCAAAACACCTGATCGATATGTCTAAACGTTTAGAGGGGTTACCTCGCCATACCTCCATGCATGCAGCTGGTGTCGTAATCAGTAATCGTTCTGTTGATGACTATGTACCATTATCAAAATCGGGTGATGATACGATTACTACCCAGTATACAATGACAACATTAGAAGAGCTTGGTCTGTTAAAGATGGATTTCTTAGGTCTTCGTACTCTTACGGTAATACAGAATGCAGTTCGTCTGGCCAATCTGAAACTCCCAAAAGATCAGCAGATTGATATCGATAAGATCGATATGGCAGATAAAAATGTTTATGAGATGATCAGTTCTGGAAAATGTGAAGGTGTGTTCCAGTTAGAAAGTGCTGGTATGAAAAGCTTCATGAAAGAGCTAAAGCCTCAGAATATTGAAGATGTCATTGCCGGGATCAGTTTATATCGTCCAGGTCCAATGGACTTTATTCCGAAATATATCAAAGGAAAAAATGCACAGGATGAAATTATTTATGAATGTCCGCAGCTAGAACCAATCCTTTCACCAACTTATGGATGTATCGTGTATCAGGAACAGGTAATGCAGATCGTTCGAGATCTTGCGGGCTACAGTTATGGCCGAAGCGATCTTGTTCGTAGAGCAATGTCTAAGAAAAAGGCAGACGTCATGGCAAGAGAACGTCAAAACTTCGTATATGGAAATGAAGAAGAAGGCGTTAAAGGCTGTATCAATAATGGCATTTCGGAAGAAGTAGCAAACCATATCTTCGATGAAATGACCGACTTTGCAAAATACGCATTTAACAAATCCCATGCAGCAGCATATGCGGTAGTTTCTTATGAAACAGCATATTTAAAGTACTACTACCCAGTAGAATTTATGGCAGCCTTATTAACTTCTGTAATTGATAACTCCGGTAAGGTCAGTGAATATATTATGAGCGCCCGTCAAATGGGAATTCAAATTCTTCCACCAGATATCAACGAAGGGGAAAGAGCATTTAGTGTATCGGATAAATCCATTCGTTATGGGTTATCTGCAATCAAAGGATTAGGCGGATCTGTAATCGATGCCATTGTTGAAGAGCGAGAAAGAAATGGAATGTTTCTCTCTTTGAAAGACTTTGCAACCCGCTTGTCAGGAAAAGAAGTAAATAAACGTACCATTGAAAGCTTTATCAAGGCAGGAGCATTTGACAGCATGCCTGGTACAAGAAAACAGAAAATGATGATTTATGTACCGGTACTGGATGCAGTTGCGGCAGAAAAGAAAAAGAACTTAGAAGGCCAGTTAAGTTTCTTTGACCTTGTGTCAGAGGAAGAGAAGGAAGCCTTTGAAGTGACTATGCCGGATGTTGGAGAGTACACAAAAGAGGATATGCTGGCATTTGAAAAAGAAGTACTTGGTATTTACGTTAGCGGACATCCATTAGAAGAGTATGAAGAGCTTTGGCGAAAGAATATCAAAAATACAACTCTTGATTTTGCAATTGATGAAGAAACGGATTCGGTAAAAGTTTATGATGGAGCTGAGACCGTAATCGGTGGTATGGTTACGACGAAGACAATCAAGACCACTAGAACTAACAGTGTAATGGCATTTATTACATTAGAAGACTTATTTGGAACAGTAGAAGTCATTATTTTCCCAAGAGATTATGAGAAGAACCGTAACTATATTGAAGAGGATAGCAAGATCTTCATTAAAGGGCGTATTGCAGTGGAAGAAGATAAGCCAGCCAAATTAATCTGCCAGAGAATTATCCCATTTGAACAAGTGCCAAAGAAAATCTGGCTTAAATTTGCGGATATGGCAGCTTATGAGGCAGCACAAGGAAGTATTGCGTCGGCCATTGCATCCAGTGAAGGAAATGACAGTATTTGGGTTTATTGCGAAAAGGAAAAACGTCAAAAAAGAGTACCTCATATCCTTGCTTCAAAGGAATTAATTGAAACGTTTATTGGGAATTTTGGGGAAGAGAATGTAAAAGTTGTCGATTCCACTATTGATAAATTCTAGCGTTTGTATTAAAATAAATACAAAAAAGGGGTCAAATATCCATTGGAGGTTAGACGTTATGAGTAAACAAGTAAAAACTATTGGTGTACTAACAAGTGGCGGTGACGCACCTGGCATGAATGCTGCAATAAGAGCCGTTGTTCGTACAGCTATTGCAAGTGGATTGAAGGTTAAAGGAATTCGAAGAGGATATTCAGGACTTTTAGAAGAAGATATTGTTGATATGTCTAGTATTAGTGTAGCTGATATTATTCAAAGGGGTGGAACAATCCTTTATACAGCACGTTGTGCAGAAATGAGAACTGAAGAAGGTCAAAAGAAAGCTGCAGAAATCTGTAGAAAACATGGAATAGATGGTTTAGTAGTAATCGGTGGAGACGGATCTTTCCAAGGTGCCAGAATCTTAGCTAACTTAGGAATTAACACAGTAGGATTACCTGGAACAATAGATCTTGATATTGCTTGTACCGACTATACAATTGGATTTGACACAGCTGTTAATACTGCAATGGAAGCAATCGATAAAGTACGTGACACATCCACTTCTCATGAAAGATGTTCAATCATTGAGGTAATGGGACGTAATGCAGGCTATATTGCATTATGGTGTGGAATTGCAAATGGTGCAGAAGATATTTTAATTACAGAACGTTATGATGGAAATGAACAACGTATTATCGATAACATCATCGAGAAAAGAAAAGTTGGAAAGAAACATCATATCATCGTAAATGCAGAAGGTATTGGTGATTCTTATGGTATGGCAAAACGTATCGAGGAAGCAACCGGAATTGAAACAAGAGCAACAATCATTGGACATATTCAACGTGGCGGAAGTCCAACATGTAAAGATAGAGTGTATGCATCTGCAATGGGTGCAAGAGCAGTCGATCTATTACGTACAGGAAAGACAAACCGTGTAGTAGGATATCGTGCAGGTGAATTTGTAGATTACGACATTCAAGAAGCTCTTGAAATGAAAAAGGATATTGATGAAAATCTTTATCAAATGGCAAGAAAATTATCTAGATAATAGATGTTATATGAATATTTTATAAGAAAAGAGCAGGTTGCCACATTAACGGCACTTGCTCTTTTCTTATAAAATCCGCTATAATATGCCAAGAAGTGGATTAGAAGTTTGTATTTCGAAGACACTTTATAGTAGAGAAACAGTCTGGATAAAACGGAGGAAATTATGAATAGGCGTAAGAAGTTTTTAAGTTATTACAAACCATATTTAGGCGTGTTTTTCGCAGATATGTTTTGTGCCTTTCTCGCAGCAGCAATATCATTGGTAAATCCATTAATCGTGCGTTATATCACCAATAATCTGTTATTGAAATATGATATTACAGAAGCAATGGACATTATCATCAAGCTGGGGGTTGCCATGGTATGCCTGGCACTTTTGGAAATGGCATGCAATTTCTTTATCACAAATCAAGGACATGTTATGGGAGCGAAAATCGAGTATGATATGCGAAATGATCTGTTTTCCCATTTGGAGACATTATCCTTTAACTTTTTTGACAATGAGAAGACAGGACAGCTAATGTCCCGTATCACCAATGACTTATTTGATATTACAGAGTTATTGCATCATGGGCCGGAGGATGTTGTCATCTCCCTGATTAAGTTTATTGGGGCATTTGTAATCCTGCTTCAGGTAAATGTATACCTGACACTTGTAGTATTTATTGTAATTCCGATTATGGTAGTGTTTGCAAGTATCGTACGTAAGAAGATGAAGACTGCATTTAAACGTAATCGAAAAGAAATCGCAGAAGTAAATGCAAGAATCGAAGACAGTCTTTCTGGTATTCGAGTAGTAAAGAGTTTTGCCAATGAAGAACAAGAGTTTCAGAAGTTTAAACAAGGAAACGATCAGTTCTTAGACAGCAAGAAACAAAGCTATTTTGCAATGGCGATTTACCATAGCGGACTGAATTTTTTAATCAGTATAATCAATGTAATCGTCATTATTGGGGGCGGATTATTAATTGCAAAAGAAGTGATCAATGTAAGCGATCTGATTACATTCCTTCTATATATTAATATATTGGTAGATCCCATTAAAAAGCTGATTAACTTTACAGAACAGTTTGAAAATGGAATTACAGGGTTTGAGCGTTTCATGGATATTATGGAGATAGAGCCGGATATTAAGGACTCTGAAAATGCTGTGGATCTTACTGATGTTTCAGGCAATGTAACCTTTGATCAGGTATCGTTTAAGTATAATGACACAGTCAACGAAGTATTTAAGGATATTTCCTTAGATGTAAAAGCCGGTGAATATGTAGCAATCGTTGGTTCTTCAGGAGTTGGGAAGTCAACCATGTGCAGTCTGATCCCAAGATTTTACGAAGTAAGTGCAGGAACCATTAAGATTGATGGCAAGGATATTAAGGACTTAACCTTAAAATCCCTTCGTAACAATATTGGTGTAGTTCAGCAGGATGTATACTTGTTTGCAGGTACCGTTATGGACAATATCCGTTATGCCAAATTGGACGCAACAAAAGAGGAAATTATTGAAGCAGCAAAGAATGCCAATGCCCATGATTTTATTATGGAACTGCCAGATGGATATGATACTTATATTGGACAACGAGGCATCAAGCTTTCTGGCGGACAAAAGCAGAGATTAAGTATTGCAAGGGTATTTTTGAAAAACCCTCCAATTCTTATTTTTGATGAGGCAACTTCGGCACTTGATAATGAGAGTGAGAAAGTAGTACAGGCATCATTGGAACATTTGGCAAAGAACAGGACAACATTCGTCATTGCCCATCGACTTACGACTATACGTAATGCGGAAAATATACTGGTACTTACCGAAGAAGGCGTAAAAGAAAAAGGAACTCATGAAGAGCTTCTTGCATTGAATGGGGTTTACAGCAGCCTGTATCAGTATAATTTGTCTTAAATACCTAAGTTAATTACAAAGAACGAAAGGAAAGGGAACTATGGAGCAAAGAATTTTGTTTTTCGATATAGACGGAACGTTATTAAATAATAAGGCAGTCGTACCAGAAAGTGCAGTAAATGCGCTAGAGCAGTTGAAAGAGAAAGGTCATCTTCGATTCGTTTGTACAGGGAGAACCAGATGCATGATACCGGAGGTAATAAATGAACTTGGATTTGACGGGTTTGTTTTAGGAGCGGGAACAGAAGTAGAGTTTCAAGGAAAGCAGCTTGTATATAGAGAGCTGTCTACAGAACTAATTAAAAGGACCATTCCAATCTTAAGAAAGTATAATTGTGCTTATTTGTTCGAAGGAACAGACTATGTTTATTACGAAAAGGGAGCAGAACAGGAAGAACGTGCTTATTTCAGTGTGTTTGTAAAAAGCCTGAGTTCAATTGCAAAGGTGGTTGAACAGTATAGTGAAATCCATGCAAGCAAGATTACTTTAGTTCCTCCAGAAGATCTTTGTGGTATCAAGTTAGAAGCGTTTAGACAGGAATTAGCGAAAGACTTTAATGTGATTGTTCACGAACGAGTGAAAAAAGGAATTTTAACGGATGGATTAATAGAGCTAGTACCATTGGGATTTACCAAAGCAACAGGTATCAAGAGTGCTATAGAATTGCTGGAAATCAAAAGAGAGGCAACCATAGGGGTAGGCGATAGCAATAATGATTTGGAAATGCTGGGTTTTGTGGAAACGGCAGTTGTAATGGGAAATGGCACAAAGCGTGCAAAAGACTTAGCAGATGTGGTGACAACTTCAATCGATGATGATGGTATTTGGAATTCAATGAAGACATTACAGTTAATATAGAAGAAAAAGCAAAGCAAAAAATAAAATAAGTATTACCAAAGCTGTTCATAAAATTGTAATAAAAAAAGAGAAGCATTTGCTTCTCTTTTTTGCTGGAAAAAATAGTACAGACAACAATAGGTTGTCCTGTTTTTTTCAAAGCGTTTATGAATTAATCTTCTTTTGTCTCAGCAGTAGTTTCTTCCGAAGTTTCAGATTCATCAGATGCATCTTGAGAAGCTTCCTCAGTGGATTCTTCAGCAGTTTCATCGTTAATATTAAGTGTTACATATTCGCGATTACTTGGTGCAGACTTGTCTTCTTCAGTATCAAGATCAAAGTCATCAAAATCGTCATCGAAATCGTCAAAGTCGTCGAAATCATCGTTATTGTCTTTATTTAATACATTTTTTACGAAATATACAGCTCCGCCAATTGCAGCAGCGATGGATACTGTTGTAAATACGAATTTACCGAATTTCTTCATAGTCGCATCTTCCTTTCATTTAAGATTATATCCTATTTTTATATTATAATTCTTTTTCTAGAAAAAGGAAAGAAGTTTTTACCAAGCATTTCATGCCGTTAAAATGTTGAATTTGTGCGAAAGATTTCGAAAATATTGTTAATGTGTTTGAGAAGTGTTTCAAATTTATTAAATATGTTAAATATAACTATACTCTATTGACGAAAATCTTAAATCAGTACAAAATAAGTAATGTGATTGAACCATGTGAACAATACATATAACTTCTGTATTTACTATATACATAGGAAAAGGTACAAAAAGGGAAGTAGATGTATTTACAGTAGATGGGTACCTAAGCAAGGAATAGTATAAGATAGAAGGGTTTAGAAGTATGATAAGAAAAATAGTGCATAATTCCGAGACTGATGAGGAAATAGAACAACACACAAAAGCGGAAGCCAATGTTGGGAAAAGCACTACGGATGATAATTATGAGTATTTAGATAATATTGATTTCTTACAGCATATTGATATTTCTGAGTATGAAAAAGAGATTTTTAATGTAGAGACAGATGAAGAAAGAAAAAAGACAGATGAGATAGGTGTCAATGTAGAGTACTTAGGTGATCTTGCTTATTTTGATGAGTTAGACTATTTTGACCAGCTAAACAAGTCTTTGGAAAAAGAGCTGAAAGAACTGGATACCAAGATAAGGACCACTTCAACTGCAACAAAGAGAAGATGGTTTGGCAAACATTCCAATGCAGTTATGGTGACTGCAGGGATTGGAGTATTGTTATTTCTTGGAGGAGTGGTTGTATCCGCAGTGGGACTCCACCTTTCTAAGACAGATGTCTCATATGCATCTACCAAATATGAATTAAAGGATAATAAGCCGGGTCAGAATAATGAGAATGAACTGGCGAATACCATTACGCAGAGTCCGGCTCCAACAGCGACAGGGGATGCAATTCCTTTTGTAGAAGTTAAGGACAAACAACAGCAAAATGCTTCTCAGAATAATAAGGCAGTAAGTGAACAGAAGATACCAAAGAGGAAAGTTATTACGCCAGCAACAGCAAGCGTGACACAGACACCTGCTTCAGAGGTTAAAGCAACAGTAGAACCAGAAAAAGAAGCACCGACAGCGGATGAACTGGAAGCATTTTTTAAAGATACAGCTTTTATAGGAAATTCATTGCCAGCAGGACTGCAATTGGCAGGAGGACCGAAAAGTGCACATTATCTAGCGGCAACAAGCTTAAATGTAAATGATGTCTTTACCAGGAAGTTTGTAAAGACATCAAGTGGAACCAAGACAGCGCTAGAGGCGTTGAAAGATATTAAGTGCTCTAAAATATATGTTATGTTTGGCATTAATGAAGTCGGATGGCCATATCCAAAGATATATGAAGAGCATTACATAAAAGTGATTAAGAAAATTCAAGAGAATAAACCAGATGCAACAATTTACATACAATCATTGCTTCCTGTTTCAAAGGCAGTGGCAGACTCTGACAAGGAGTATGGTCAAAGCAACATGAAAAAGTTTAATGAAGTCATGAAGGATGCGGCCAAAAAGACAAATTGTATTTATGTAAACGTATGGGACAGTGTCGCAGATAGTGACGGCTATCTTCCGGCAGAGGCAGCTGTCGATGGCATGCATATGAAACGTGAATACAATAAACGCTGGGTGTCTTATCTTTATGAAAACACAAAGTAAAGACACAAGAAAAAATAGAGGGGATGAAATAGGATGAAAAAAAATAGTAAGGGGTGTATAATAGCAGTACTTGCAATGGGAATGATGGCGGTAAGCATGATAGGATGTAATTCGAAGCAAACAGAAAATCCGTCAGCCTCGGAAAATGAAATTACGGCACAGACTAATGCGCCTAAGTTAGCAGCAATTGATGTGGATAAGCTGGCAGATAAGATTGCCAAGTGTGGAGGATTTAAAGACGAGTTATCAGTATTAGATACAGAGTTATTTGAAGCACAATACAGTCAGGTTGATATGGATACTGTAGTAAAGGAGTGTGCTTATGTTGGCACCGGAGCAACGACAGAACAGATTGTCGTAGTGGAAGCCAAGGATACGGAGAGTGCTCAAAAGGTAAAAGCAGCATTACAAAGTAAGATTGATGATGATATTAAGGCAAACCAGGATTATAAGCCAGAGGAAGTTGCAAAGCTAAAAGCGCCAGTGCTTGAGGTGAAAGAGCAGTATGTAATCATGGTAATTGCTAACGATAAAGATAAGGTAGAAGCAGTTATTGAGAGTGAGTGTAAATAAGTTTAGATAAAGTATAGGAGATTAAGTCGGCATTATATTTAAACTTAGTCTCTTATACTTTTTTGTTTTATAGAAAAGGGTTTCAGAATGTTTTATCAACTAAAATACCCTGAATTCAGGGTGTAGATAGCTAGGGGAGAAAAAAGAAAAATGGTTTTTAGTAGCTTATTGTTTTTATTTCGATTTTTACCAATCGTACTGGTATTGTACTTTATAATGCCAAAAAGATTTAGGAACTTGGTATTGTTTCTATCAAGTCTATTTTTTTATGCCTGGGGTGAGCCGGTTTACGTGGTAATCATGCTGTTTTCCACTGTGGTGGATTATACCCATGGACGAATGGTAAATAGTTTTCTTTTAAAGGACGACAGGAAAAAAGCAAAGAGGGTCGTGGCATCTTCCATGATCATTAATCTTTGTCTGCTTGGTTTCTTTAAGTATTCAGATTTTTTAATTCAGAATATTAATTCCGTATTTGGGACAAGTATTGGCTTGCTGGAATTATCATTGCCGATTGGGATTTCCTTTTACACATTTCAGACGATGTCGTATACGGTAGATGTATACCGGGGACACGCAAAAGTACAGAAAAATATAATATCCTTTGGTACGTATGTAGCACTGTTCCCACAATTGATTGCAGGACCGATTGTACAGTATAAGACGATTGCCGAACAGCTGAACCATAGACGCGAGTCCTTTGACCAGTTTTCAGATGGCGTTGTAAGGTTTGTAACAGGTCTTGGAAAAAAGGTGTTATTGGCAAACAGCATTGGAGCATTATGGGATCAGATTTCCATAATGAATACAGCAACGCTTCCGGTTGCTACTGCGTGGATGGGAGCCCTTGCCTATACATTCCAGATTTACTTTGATTTTTCAGGATATTCTGATATGGCAATTGGACTTGGAAAGATGTTTGGATTTGAGTTCTTAGAGAACTTCAACTATCCATATCTGTCAAAAAGCATTACTGAGTTTTGGAGAAGATGGCATATTTCCCTTGGTAGCTGGTTTAAGGAGTATGTATATATACCGTTAGGCGGCAACCGCAGAGGGAGGAAGATACAGCTTCGTAATATTGCAATTGTCTGGCTGCTTACAGGATTATGGCATGGAGCAAGCTGGAACTTTGTATTATGGGGCGCATATTTTGGAGTTTTATTATTAATCGAAAAGGTAGTATTATTAAACTGGCTTGGAAAGACCAAGGCGGTGGTAGGCCATATTTATACTATGTTCTTTGTAATTATCAGCTGGGTCATCTTTGCATTTGAAGATATGAGCAAGGCAGGAAGTTATTTGATTGCCATGTTTGGTGGTGGTCAGGGCATGATAAATACGGAGACATTATATTTGCTATCAAATTATGGAGTGTTATTTATTATCTTGATTTTCTCCTGTACCAATCTTCCGAAACGAATGGCAGCAGGAATTCGCAGCTTTTCAGAAAACAGGCTGGCAGCAAGCTATGGCTATATCATACTGGAAAATGTATTTCTGGTTATAGTATGCATTCTGTCAATTGCCTATCTGGTAGACAGTTCCTATAATCCATTTTTATACTTTAGATTTTAGCAGGAAGGGGTAGGAGTAAACATGAATAATAGTAAGAAATTCAGAAGCATTAGTTTTACCATTGTATTTACAGGTTTGATCTTTGGACTTACGATTGCTTCTCTCATAAAGAATGATACCTCTTTTTCAGCAAATGAGAACCGCATCCTGCAGCAGAGGCCGGAGTTTAGTGCAGAGCGCCTGTTTGATGGAACCTTTACAAAAGAATATGAGACCTATGTTACGGATCAGTTTGTTGCAAGGGATCAATGGATTGCCATGAAAGTATATGCAGAAAAGGCATTACAGAAGAAAGACATTAATGGTGTTTATTTTGGAAAGGATCATTATCTGATACAACAGAATTTAGCCAGTGAGATTGACCAAAGCCTGGTAGATAAAAACGTTGGACGTATTCAGACTTTTATTGAGCAGTATAAGGACAAGGCAAATATAAATGTAATGATTGTTCCCACATCCAGCTATATTCTTAAGGACAAAATGCCCAAGTATGCCAATGAGTACGATCAGAAGGGGTTGATGGACCAGATACAGGCTGCAATAGGAGAGGATCACTATATTAATGTGGAGGATACCTTGACAGCTCATAAGGATGAGTACGTATATTATAGGACAGATCATCACTGGACAAGCCTAGGGGCATTTTATGCATATCAGAAGGCTGGCGAAAAAATGGGATTTGCATCGTATAAAGAAGAAGATTACACTATTACAAAAGCAACAGATGCTTTTTTAGGAACTACGTATTCAAAAGTGAATATTAAGTCTAAGGCGGATGAAATCAACCTGTATTCTTTAAATGGTTCGCTATCCTATCAGGTAGATATTAATAATGGCCAAAAACAGATGAATGGACTGTTTGATATGGAAAAACTAGACCAGAAGGATAAGTATCCGGTATTTTTAGGCGGTAATAATTCAATTGTCCAGATTACAGGAGGATGTAACAATGGAAAGACTTTGCTTGTAATTAAAGACTCCTTTGCCCACAGCATGGTGCCATTTCTAGCCGATCATTATGAGAAGATCATTATGATTGATTACCGTTACTATAATATGAGTACTAAGAAGCTGATTGAGGAGTCTAAGGTGAGCGATATTCTGTTGTTATATAATACGATTAATTTTGCTCAGGATAAGAATATGCTGAAAATATTGAAATAAAGAAGACTTAGAAGCGAGACCATCGATCAGTAACTGTTTGATGGTCTCGTCTGATTTTATGACACGCTGATTCAAAAGAAACGGCTATAAATACATAGAGAGTGGTTATAATCTTAGCAAAAGACAGATATTACAAATTCGTTAGGAAACCGTAAGGTTTATTTTATTTACAAAAGAAAGCTGGTATTCTATAGTATAAATAGATTGTTATGTATAAAAATTAGATTGCTTTGTAATAGATGAGAGGTTAAAAATATGAATATTGGACTGTTTACTGACACGTACTATCCTGAGATAAACGGTGTTGCAAATTCAGTATATACATTAAAAAAAGAGTTAGAAGAGAGAGGGCATAATGTTTATGTGATTACGACGACTACGCCAGGTTCTCCAAAACATGAATACAACGTGTTTCGTGTTCATAGCATGCCATTTGTATTTATGAAAGATCGTAGGGTGGGGATGGTTTATCAGAGAAAACTGGCAAGTTTGATCCGTAAATTAAATCTTGATATCATTCATACCAATACTGAATTCTCAATGCGTATGTTTGCAATTATTATGGCCAAGGAATTAAAGATACCGCTAGTTCATACGTATCATACAATATATGAAGATTACACACATTATTTTGCACCGATTGCAATTCTGAATAATAGTGCAAAGGCATTTGCCAGATTTTATACAAGACGTTGCTGTAACTTTGTAGAAGAGGTTATTGTGCCCACGGAAAAGGTGCAGGAGCTATTAACCAGTTATAATGTATACCGTAATATCAATGTTATTCCAACGGGAATTGAGCTTAAGAAATTCTATCGCGGAAATTATACAAAGGAGCAGGTAGACCTTGTTAAGAATGAACTTGGAATTAAGGAAAATGAAAAGGTAATTCTTTATATTGGCCGTGTATCTCCGGAAAAGGATATTGATAAGTTATTAAAGATATTGCCTGAGTATAAGAAAAGACATAATGATGTAAGGTTTGTAATTGTCGGGGCTGGTCCTGATATTGAAAATCTGTACAACTGTGTAAATGAGTTACAGCTTCAGGACATGGTAATCTTTGCAGGCGAACGCCCTTGGGATCAGATTGCACTGTATTATCAGCTTGGCGATGTATTTGTAAGTGCAAGCCAAAGTGAGACACAGGGGCTTACGTATTTCGAGGCAATGGCAGCAGGTTTGCCAGTTGTTGCAAAGAAGGATGATTGTCTAAAGGATATATTGATAGATGGAGTAAATGGATATCAGTTTACGACTGATGAAGAATTTTTAGAGGGATTAGATCATGTTCTGTTTGAGGAGAATGGTGTAGATTACCGTAAGAATTCGGAAGAAATGATGAAACCATATTCCACAGAAGTGTTTGCAGAACGTATTGAAGAAGTGTATCATAAGGTAATTGAGAGTCATCCAGTATGGGTGGAAGCATAGGAGGAAGTAATGCGTATGGTTAATGCTATTATTGCAGTACTTGGGGGTCTTTGTTTTCTGTATTTTTTAATTTGTATCTGTTATGCAGGTGTTTCGAGCACGTTTTCATTTGTATGGCTTGCGGCAGCAGCGGCATGTGGCGGAGTGCTTTACATCGGCTCATATTTTGCAAAACATCATATTGAGATACCAGGCGTTATAAAGATTGCTTTATGTAGTCTTGTATTGATTGGCGCTGGTATCTTTGGATATGTAGAAGGCATTATTATTAGTACAAGTCATGACGAGCCGGCCGAAGAGGTTGATTACGTCATTGTATTAGGTGCAAAGGTAGATGGAACTAGGGTTATGAAGTCTTTGGCCCGCAGGTTGGATACTGCTTATGAATATTTAAATGAGCACTCAAATACTAAGGTGATTGTATCAGGTGGACAAGGTCCAGGTGAGGATATTACTGAAGCATCAGCAATGGAAGCATATCTGGTGGAGAAGGGATTAGACAGTAATCGTATTATTAAAGAAGATGCATCAACCAATACCGACGAGAACATACAATTTTCTCGTAACATTATACAGGATGATACAAAGAGTGTGGCAATTGTTACAAACTCCTTTCATTTGTATCGTGCAATGAGGATTGCATCGAAACAGGGGCTTGTAAATGTAAGTGGAATTGCAGCACCAACGGATAAAATATTGGCAGTCAGCTACTATACTCGCGAAGGATTGGCAGTTTTAAAATATAAGCTGACAGGACAGATTTAAACTAGGGAGGAAATGAAGCATGGCAACAACACGAAGTGATAAGGCAGTAGAGTTATTTAAACAAGGATATAATTGCAGTCAGTCTGTATTTGCAGCATTTGCAGATTTATATGGAATGGATCAGGAGACAGCATTAAGAGTGAGCAGTTCTTTTGGAGGCGGCATGGGACGTATGCGCGAAGTCTGCGGTTCGGTGTCTGGAATGTTTATGGTGGCAGGAATGGAAACTGGTGCAACCGAAGGCAGAGACATTGAAGGAAAAAAGCATAACTATGATGTAGTGCAGCAGCTGGCAGCTCAGTTTAAGGAAACAAACCATACAATAATCTGCCGAGAGCTGTTAGGATTAGATACTAAGAATAATACGGATACAAGACCGGAGGCTAGAACGGCAGAATATTATAAGAAGCGACCTTGTGCAGAGCTTATTCGTCAAAGCGCTGAGATTATTGAAAATTACTTGCGAGAGAATACGGATAAAGTCTTGTAATATGGATATACTATATAAGAATTGAGCTTAGTGTTGAATGATTTTATTTCTTGACAAAAATAGTCGACGTGATATAATCACAAGTAGTAAAACACGTTGATGAGAAGAGTAAGATGTGGAACGATTCAGAGAGAGATATGGTAGCTGTGAGTATCTTATCCGGAAGCATTTGAAAACTACCTCTGAGTGGCCCTAATCCGGTCCGGTGATTCCGTTATCAT
>JAUNJY010000026.1 GCA_030535455.1 bacterium | reverse complement strand
ATCATAATAGTCTTATTGTAACATTACTATATAGACATAGCAACTCTTTTTTCCCTAAGGAAAACCGCATAAACCCCTATATATATGACATTTTTCATACTTTGTCACTTACAAATGACAAGAACCATGTCTTAGCTTTCTGTCTTTTTTTTGGAAAGCCATTTTTTATTGATTATAGACTTCCCAAAGGAATGCTTTTGTTCAATAAAAAAAGGAAAGCTAACATTACTTAGCTTCCCTTTTTTATTATATTCAAATTTTTATTTTTTAAAATTCTGGTTCAATCAGTCCATACGTATTGCCTTTTCTTTTATATACTACATTTACTTCATCTGTATCTGCATTTCTAAATACATAAAAGGCATGGCCTAAAAGCTCCATCTGAACACAGGCTTCTTCGGCATCCATCGGCTTCATTGCAAAATGTTTTGAACGAATGATATTGATTGCTTCATCATCGTCATCATCTTCTTCAATAAAAGCAGAATTAAAATTGATTGCCGCCTGTTGTTTATGTAGGGTCAATTTGTTTTTGTACTTTTTAAGTTGGCGTTCTATTACTTCTTCAACTAAATCGATAGATACATACATATCCGTGCTTGTTTGTTCTGCACGTATAATGTTTCCTTTCACTGGAATTGTTACTTCAATCTTTTGTCTGTCCTTTTGAACACTTAAAGTAACATGAACCTCCGTCTCATCAGTAAAGAATTTTTCAAGCTTACCGATCTTCTCATATACTGCTGACTTCAAACCATTTGTTACCTCAATGTTCTTACCGCTAATAATATATTTCATAAGATCCAACTCCTTTTTTAACTTTTATAAGTGGAGTTTCCATATTGGGATGTGTGGCTATATTCTAATATGAGTTATGTACTTATAAAAGCTTTTTTATCCTAATACAACGTCATTCTGATAAGGCTATGTAAATTGAAGAACTATGTATTATTTAATAATATTATAGCAATCTTATCCAAAGATATCAACCCATATCCAAATTAAGTCTGTTATTTTTAGTGAGTAATACTTATATATTGATATTCACTAATAACTGTGACTAATTTTACAATTATGCTTATAATTTACATTATTTCATTAAGTTTCATGACAATTCATTTTTAGTAACAAGTAAAACTATTAATTTAAATTTCAGGTGATTTATCATTTACAACAAAACAAACATTCGAACTTGACAATAATTATGAAGCCCATTTTCCACACATTAACTTGTGGATAAAGTGGATAACTTGGTGCATAACTCAATTTTATTGATTTTA
Source organism: bacterium (assembly GCA_030535455.1). Taxonomy (GTDB): domain Bacteria; phylum Bacillota; class Clostridia; order Lachnospirales; family Lachnospiraceae; genus KM106-2. Next base: position 58,886 of record JAUNJY010000026.1, on the reverse strand, counting down.
TCATGAGTTCACATGTGGATTGTTTTATCCAGTCTATCCACATCTGTCATTTTCTCCCGGAATATAGAACTATATAATACTTTCTTTTTTGTGCAATTTGCACAATTCACTTGCTATACTATGAAATAATGGCCAAAACAAATATTCTAACACTTTACTAACTCTATTGAAAGTAATATAGTATTCTAACTATTGTAATAGATTATATTACTTATTTAAATGTATTATTTCATTACTTTTTCATATAAGCCTTGTTCATACACATCTATCTTATCTGCAAGAAATGGCGCTAAGCCAACAAATTCTGCCCCATACAAATAATTACTTTCCTCCGTTTGTCGTTTTCGGTTAATCTTAATCACTGCAAAGAAAAACTCCTTTGGACTTAAAGTAATTCTAGCATTAAAGTAATAATCAATTGGCAAGAATGCCTTGCTTATAAATCCAATTCCAGACCTTGAGATATTGATTACATCAATTTGGGCATCCATATTATCTATTACTTCTTCTCCTTGACGAAACATATGGTTTATTTCTAAATGTAATTCTATGGGAAGCCTTTTATCCTTTCTACGATCCTGCAGATGCATATTATTCCTCCTAATAATCGATTTTGTGTCATCTATTAACAATTAGCTATACTCATTATACCATTTATTACATATTTTTCCATATAAAAATTCAAAATAAAGTATTCTTACACAAAAAAAGCAGCCCTATCTCTAGGACTGCTTTCTATATTATAAAACTCTTCTCGCACAGATTGGAGTTTTGTAGTTTACACTTGAAATTTTAATACCATCTCTTCTATTACTTGCATGAACGATTTTTCCACCGCCAATGTAGATTGCTACATGGCTAATAGATCCACCACTACCATAGAATACCAAATCTCCAGCTTGTAAGCTGCTTGTACTTACACTTCTTCCAGCACCAGCTTGAGAAGAAGATGTTCTAGGGATACTGATACCAAAATGTCTATATACAGACATTGTAAATCCAGAACAGTCAGTACCGTTTGTTAAGCTTGTACCGCCCCATCTATAGCTATTACCAACAAATTGAGTTGCATAACTTGCTACTGAGCTTCCAGACTTGCTTGAAGAAGTTGTACTGGATGAGCTTGATGAGCTTGATGAACTGCTTGGTCTGCTTGTTGATGATGAACTTGAACTAGAGCTTGAACTTGATGAGCTGCTTGGTCTGCTTGATGATGAACTTGAACTAGAGCTTGAGCTTGAAGAGCTACTGCTTGCTTGTGCTTGCGCTTGTGCTTCTTCACGTCTTCTTGCTTCTTCTGCTGCGATTGCTGCTTCTTGAGCTGCTTTCTTTGCTGCTGCTTCTTGTTCCTCTTTAATGGAAATCGCTTTTGTAAATTTAACCTTAACACTTACGAATTCTTTAGCTACATAACCAACTTCATCGTCTACTTTTACTTTTACCCATTTATCATTATAGCCGATTACATCATACTTTTCGTCGCCTGCTAGTAATGTGATAATCTTGCTGTCTGTACTTTTCTTTTCTCTAAGACGTAATGTCTCAGTTTTAACTACCATGTATACACGTCCGTATTCCTCAGCAACTTTTTCAGCATCTTCGCCAATTGCTAAGTAATCTTTCATTATGTATCCAGTAACCGAACCAGACTCAATCTTAACCCAATCTCCAGAAACTTTAAGAACTTTCGCAGATCCGCCTTTGTAAAGCTTACCAACTACGTCACTATCTGTTGTAGGTTTTTTTCTAATGTTTACATATTTATTAACGATTGCAATACCTGTGTTAGCATATTTGCTTTCTTTTTTTACTTCTTCTTTATTCTCTTCAGCCACTTTTGCTTCTGCTGTTGCAGTTGCTGCCGCTGCTTTTGTATTTTGTGCTGCCACATCATCGGCAACATCTATATTATTTAAACTATCAGCATAGTAATTCTCTAATGATAATGAAATTCCTGCTAATGAATTTGCAGATCCGTCTATTGCTGAAGAAACTGTTACGTTTTGACTATTATCTGTATTGGCAGGTGTTGCACTTACAGATACTGTATTAACTGACATAAACAATGCCAATGCGGAAGTCATACCAATGGTAGATTTCCATAATCTAGCCTTATTCATACTTTAGCCTCCAATTTATCTAAAAGTTATATTCTAATTATTACAAAATTGTTAAATATCTTAACTTTAGTATAACAAAGTTGGTTAACGCTGTCAATAAAACCAATGTATTTTATGGAATTTTCTTTACGAATATTATGTAATTAATAACTTTTTTGATTATTTTTGTAACATTCTATTAACTTTTTAGAAATATCACTTGATACTCTTTTTCGGTTAAGACATCTCTTTTCTATTCCGATATGTATTATATAAGGAAAGGAGTGTATGTGTATGGATATTGCATCACTTTCAATCGCAATGAGCCAATCTAGTCTTTCTTCTGCGATCAGCATCGGCATGCTATCTAAAAGCTTAGACCAAGTTGAGGCTACTGGCGACGCTATGACTGCCATGTTAGAAGAGTCTGTTGATCCTAACGTAGGACAGCATATTGACATTAAGCTTTAGAATCAAAAAGGAATGTAACATACGAACATGTTACATTCCTTTTTTTATACTATATCCAATGACTTATTTCTCTGCTTAGCATGATTACCACACATATGGTTACTGCTAGGATAAACCATACGTCTGCAAATGCTACTTGTTTTCTTCTGCTTTTTTCTTCCGGAGTTGAAGCAATAATCTGCTTTACTTCCTTTTCACGTTTATTATATTTTACAATTAAATATACAATAAATGCAGAAAATGCTGCAGAAAACACTGCTGATATAAAGTACGATGGAAGCAGCTGTATAATATCCGCTCTAGACAGAGTATCTTTAATTGGAGTTACTTCCTGTCCTGCATTTTGCTGTATCTGATTTAATCGTTCTACAAGATAAGGCTGTATTTTTGACAGACTCACTGAGAACGAGTTTATTGTAGCATGTACAATCATAGAACTCAGAATGGTCCCCGTAGCTTCTGTCAAGATTGCAAAGATTGCACCTAACACAAATGCATAGGAGAACTGGTTGATATTCATATGAAGTAATCCAAAGAACAGACCACTGCATAAAATAGCCTTAACCATATTTCCTTCCCGTTGTTCATTATAAATCACACCACGATACACGAACTCTTCCATAACTGCCGGCAATACTCCGATTGCCAGCAGACACCACACAAAGTTCGTCTGCTCTAGCATTCCTGTTATCGTGCTTCCTATTGTATTATGTCCAATAAGAAGGGATAACGAATTTATAAATGTCATTAGCGGCATAATTGCAAATGCAAATATAATTAGAAGTAAAATCGTAAGCAGATTTATTTTTCTTAATCGTATATGATTTCTTACTGGTCGTTTTCTTGAAAATGCATATACAATGGCAGGGAATGCATATCCGATTTGTGCAATCAGTATGCTTTCAATATATGTTAATTGGATATTGAAAATCCCTACTATTATATTTAGTCCGATATTCAAGATTAAATAATTAATGATAATCACGAAAAATAGGGCATTTCCCTTTATCACGCTGTTTTTATTATTCAAACCTTAAAGCCTCCTTACGATTGTCCCCCAACAATCAATTATTTTACTGCAATTGCTTCTACTTCAATAAGAACATCTTTAGGAAGTCTTGCAACTTCTACACATGATCTTGCTGGGAAATCTTTTGTAAAGTATTTAGAATAAACTTCGTTTACTTTTGCAAAATCATTCATATCTTTAATGAATACAACAGTCTTGATTACGTTATCTGTACTTGTTCCTGCTGCTTCTAATAAGTTTGATAAGTTTAAAAGAACTTGCTCTGCTTGTTCTTCGATTGGTCCTGTTACTAATGTGTTAGTTGTTGGATCAATTGGAATTACACCTGAAGTAAATACCATGTTGTTTACTTCGATTGCTTGAGAGTATGGACCAATTGCTGCTGGTGCCTTTTCAGTGTTAATTATCTTTTTCATTATTTTTACTCCTTTTAATGGTTTTCTTCCTTATTATATACTTTTTTTCATAAAAAAACCAGTCCAGTACCCATTTCCCGTCATTTCTATTGTATTTTTCCTATAAAATGTTATAATTACAACAATGTCAATAACAAAGGAGTTAATTATGTATTCATTTCAAAGTCGAGTTCGTTATAGTGAAATTGATCCAAACAGAAAGCTTGATTTAGCTGGCATCATAAACTATTTCCAAGATTGCAGTACATTCCAATCAGAAGATGTTGGTGTTGGCATTGATTATTTAAACGCAACTAACCGTGTCTGGATTATCACAAACTGGCAAATCGTCATAACTCGTTTCCCAAAATTAAATGAAAAAATCATTATAAGTACTTGGCCTTATGAATTTAAAACCATGTTTGGCTACCGTAATTTTAAAATGGAAACAGAAGAGGGTGAACTTCTGGCTGTCGCTAATTCTATCTGGGTTCTGATGGATACGAAGCGCATGCGCCCTACCAAACTAACAGAGGAAGAGCTTATAAAATATGAACTGGAAGAAAAATATCCGATGGAGAAAGCTCCTCGCAAAATTCCGGTTCCTGAAAACTATACCACTCATGAAGCATTTTCAGTTACAAAAAGTAATCTTGATACGAATAACCACGTAAACAATGGTCAATATATAAAGATGGCTACTGATTATCTTCCTGAAGATTTTGAAATTAAAGAGATGCGTGCAGAGTATAGAAAATCTGCCGTTTTATCCGATACAATTATTCCAAAGGTCACAATAGAAGACAACAAATGTACAGTGGTACTTGCAGGAACTGATGATTACCCTTACTGCGTTGTCATTTTCATAAAGAAATAAGGAGATTTACTACATGAGCATTAACAAAACAATTTCACTTGGAGAACAACAAACACTTCTCGTTGTAAAAACAACAGATTTCGGTGTTTACTTAGCAACAGAAGAAACTTCTAACGATAAAGTGCTTTTACCAAAAAGCCAGGTTCCAGAACATACAAAAGTCGGAGATACAATTTCCGTATTTATTTACAAAGATAGCGAAGACCGCCTAATCGCTACTCGTATGACTCCAACATTAGTAATGGGACAAGTAAATAAATTAAATGTAAAAGAAGTTGGAACAATCGGTGCATTCCTTGACTGGGGACTTGCAAAAGATTTATTCTTACCATTTAAAGAGCAAACAGATAAAGTAAAACAAGGAGAACAAGCCTTAGTTACTTTATATATCGATAAGAGTGATCGTCTTTGTGCAACAATGAAAGTATACGAATACTTAAGCACAGACTCTCCATACAAAAAAGATGACAAAGTATCTGGTATGGTTTATGAAATCAGCGAACAATTCGGTGCATTCGTTGCAGTTGACGAAAAATACTCCGGCTTAATCACAAGACAACAATTATTTGAGCCAGTACGTGTTGGTCAGACAATTGAGGCTCGTGTCAGCAACGTAAGAGAAGATGGAAAATTAGATCTTAGCCTACGTGAAAAAACTTATATCCAAATGGATGATGATGCTACTTTAATCTATAATTCCTTAACTGCTAATAACGGATTTATTCCTTTCAATGATAAGTCTGCTCCAGAAGCAATTAAGAAAGAATTCAACCTAAGTAAAAATGCATTCAAAAGAGCTCTTGGACGATTAATGAAAGAAAACAAAATTCGTCAGGATGAAAAAGGCTCTTATAAACTATAATATTGGCTTTAGTCTGCTGCCGGATCATGTCCTGTAGCATAAAGCCTGGCAACTTTGCCACAAAAAAGACGGGAGTTCCAGTTAATTGGAACTCCCGTCTTTTTGCTTATTTAAAAAATCTCATCTTAGGACTTGCAACGGTCTTCTCTTCTCTCTTAACAGGTGCTTGCTTGGTAAATGCATTAGCAAATCCATGTGTCAGATCATTCTTGCATTTCTTACAGAAGCGGCCAGTCTTGATTGTCACTCCGCACCCTTCACATTCCAGTCCGATTGCTGAGTTCTCAGAAAATGAAAGACGTTCTTCCCTTATCCAGCGGTGTATGATTGGTATTCCCACTTGGAACTCAGTTGAGATTTCCTGTACATCTGCTTCTGGATGATCATAAATATAATCTTTTATCACCTTAAACTTCTCTTCTAATTCATTTAAACATATTGGACAAAACTGTTGTCCTCCAAAATAGTTAAATAGTTTTCCGCAACTTTTACAATTTCTTACGTCCATTTGTATTCCTCCTAATATCCTTTTCCTATACACAAGCTGATATAGTATACCTTTGCTGCTCCTGCTTGTAATAGCACATTGGTACAGGCTTCAATGGTACTTCCTGTGGTATATATGTCATCTACAAGCAATACCTTTTTCCCAACATATTCGGATATCTTCTTCCTGTTTACCTTAAACGCTTTCTCTAAATTAAGAAAACGTTCTTTATCATTTAGTGTCTTTTGAGGTGCTGTATACTTGCATCTCACTAATAACTCATCCTCTACCGGATAACCAAGTTCTCGGCCTAATCCCTCCGCCAATATGGCAGCCTGGTTATATCCTCTTTGACGGTATCTTTTTTTATGTACTGGTACAGGCGCAATCACATCTACCTGCATCCGGTTAATCTTTTCTCTGTAGTGCAGTACCAGCTGCTGAATATAAAAATCTGCATATTCTCTGCGATTTTTATACTTAAAGCCTACGATGGACCTTCTTAAGTTTTCATCGTATATCCACATACCATATCCATACTCATAATGAAAGTTCTTATTCTCACAATCATAACAGTATTCCTTATAGTTGCTTGCTATTGGCTTTCCACACTTCATACAATAAGGAGCATTTACCCATTGGAGTTTGTCATAACACTCCGAACAGATAAATGCTCCTTTGGGAAGCACAATCTTCTCACAGATTGGACATCGTTGTGGATATATAAGTCCTATTATGTTCTTATATAATCCCAACTCATTCTCCCTATATTAAAAAGTATTCCTTAGAATAATTTCTTAGGGTATACACCCTCTTCAACAAGTTTTGCAAAACTATCTACTACAACTTGTTTATCTTCTTTATAAGTTACACCAAACCATTTATCAGAAGATGTAAGAACAGTAACGTCTGCCTTATTTTCTTCGATTAAATCACCAACGATTGATGGAAGTAAGTATTCTGCTTTTAATTCATTTCCTTCAATACCATCTAAGAATGCTGCAAATCTTGCATCTAATTCGTTAATGAATTCTGGTGTGAAGCCCCACATATTCATGGATACTGGAGTCTTGTCAGTTAACTTCTGACCTTCGATATCAGATCTGATCACGCCATCTACTTTTTCAATACCGCTTGTTTCACAGATATCTACAAGTTTGTTTGCTTCATTTACTTCGCAAACGCCACGTGTAACAGCACCGTTATCACTTAATGTATTGCCTAATTCAAAACCTACCATACAGATATTGTATTTTCCATCTGTATTCTTAGCTGTAGATAAGAATTCTGCAATTTTCTTAAATCCTTCTTCTCCATAGTAATCATCTGCATTAATTACTGCAAATGGTTCTTTTACTGTATCTTTGATTGCAAGAATTGCTTGTCCAGTTCCCCAAGGTTTTGTTCTTCCTGCTGGAACTTCATATCCTGCTGGAAGTGCCTCCATGTCTTGGAATACATATTCAACTTCGATTTGTTCTGCTAAACGATTACCGATTGCTTGCTTAAATGCTTCCTCAATATCTCTTCGAATGATAAATACTACCTTTGTAAACCCAGCTTTTTTTGCTGCGAATACTGAATAATCCATAATGATTTCACCACTTGGACCTACTGGTTCTAATTGCTTAATGCCACCAAAACGGCTCCCCATGCCTGCAGCCATAATAACTAATGTACAATTCATATTCATATTTCTCCTTTTAGATTATGCTCTATTATATTATATTTTTCTTAGTTTTTCAAACCAATTATTTCCTTTAATCGTGTATCTAGTGTCGAATAACGTTTTTGTTCCATTGTATTGTCGATCATCTTTTGCACCATGTATGCACTTCCTACTATGGTAACACAGCTTTTCGCTCTGGTAACCGCTGTATACAAGAGGTTTCGATTAAATAACATTCTTGGTCCTGTAAGGATTGGCAGTACAACCGCAGGATATTCACTACCCTGTGATTTATGAATTGTGATTGCATATGCTAACTCCAATTCATCCAGGTTACTAAATGGATATTCTACCGTCTTTCCCTCTTCAAACTCTACCTCCATCAGTTCTGCAAAAGTATTTATTTCCTTTATTATTCCACAATCTCCATTAAATACACCTGTTCCCTTATTTAATCGAATATTATACTGGTTTTTTACTTCCCATTCTAACTGATAGTTATTCTTAATCTGCATTACCTTATCACCTTCGCGAAATACAATGCCACGAGACTCCTTCTCTTTTTTCTCAGGAGACTCCGGATTAATATATTTCTGCAGGATCTCATTTAGCTTCTCCACTCCAAGTTCACCTTTACGCATCGGAGTAAGCACCTGAATATCCAATGGTGATGCATTTACATACTTCGGCATCTTCTCCATAACAAGAGATAATACTACCCTTTGAATCAGTGTCGTATCCTCTCGCTGTAATACAAAGAAGTCCTTGCTCTTATTATCAAACTTGATTGGCTGCCCATCATTAATTTTATGGGCATTGGTGATAATCGTACTTTCTGCTGCCTGTCTAAAGATCTTATTCAATCGAACTACATTAAAACATTCAGAATCAATAATATCCTTTAACACATTTCCCGGCCCAACACTAGGAAGCTGGTTAACGTCACCAACAAGGATTACTCTGGTACCAACACTGATTGCCTTTAAAAATGCATTCATCAGACTGATATCTACCATGGACATCTCATCGATAATGATGGCATCTGCCTCCAATGGATTTTCATCATTTCGTTCGAAATGCATTCGCCCTCCATTCTCTTCCATGCCGCCATTTAATTCTAACAGTCGGTGAATTGTCTGTGCCTCATATCCTGTCGTCTCACTCATTCGCTTTGCTGCTCTTCCGGTCGGTGCTGCAAGTAAGATTTCTAATCCTTGGGTCTCAAAGAAACGAATGATCTGATTGATCGTAGTCGTCTTACCAGTACCCGGTCCACCTGTAATTACTAACAGACCATTTCTGGCAGCTTCACAGATTGCCATCCTCTGCATCTCATCTAACTGGATGCCTGATGTCTTCTCAATTTGTCTCACATGGTCAACTAGCGCAGCCTCTGGCACATCATATTTAATATCCAAATCCACTAGCATTCTGGCACAATTAAGTTCCATATAATAATAAGTAGCATGATAAATGACTCTTCTCTCATTTACTTCTTTAATAATGATCTTCTTCTCGATTACCATGTCCATAATCTGATGGTTGATCTTTTCTGCTTCTACGCCAAGAAGCTCACTTGCAGTGGATAATAGCTCTGCTTCCGGAAGATACGTATGGCCAAATGCCGTTGCATTGGATAATGCATACATGATTCCTGCTTTAATACGGTTCTCACTGTCTACATTAACACCTACATTTCTTGCAATCTCATCAGCCAGCTTAAAACCTATTCCACTAATGTCTTCCGCCAGCTTATAAGGATTATCCCTTACTACTTCGTACATGCGCTGACCATACTGTTTATATATTTTAACCGCGTAAGTTGTTGAAATTCCATACTTTTGTAAGAAAAGCATTGCACTTCGCATTTCCCGCTTTTCCTCAAACTGTTCACAGATTTCTCTTGCCAAACGCTCTGATATGCCTTTTACCTCAGATAAGCGCTCTGGCTCTTGCTCGATAATTGTAAATGTCTCTTTCTTAAACTTCCTTACAATTCTTGCTGCAAGTGCACTACCGACACCTTTTATGGCGCCCGAACCTAAGTAACGTTCCATGGAAAACAAATCTTCCGGCTCTTTGACCTCATAGCTTTTCATCACAAGCTGTTCTCCATATACCGCATGTTTTGTATAATTTCCCGTAACACAGATAAATTCGCCTTCATTAATAAAAGTAAATGTTCCGACTACGGTCATCTCTATATCATCACGTACTAAACTTAGTACAGTGTATCCATTTTCACTATTTCGATATACAATTCGATCCACATATCCCTCTAGTACTTCTTCTTCCACTTCGTCACCTCCATGCGTTTCATTCCATACTATTATTATACATGAAAAAGACTGTTCTAAAACTAAAAATTTATTTTAGTATAAAACAGTCTTCCTCTATTTTTCTCTATTGTATTTATTATCGTTTCATGGATTCGTAAAGCATCTGGGCAATTCCGAGATTCCCTTGTTCGGAAGCTGCTTCGGCATACTGTTGATATAACATATCTCCAAAGTATTCTGTATACTCGTTTTCATCACTGCTTTGTACTGTCTTTTTCATTTCTTTAAATACTTGTTCCACGAAATAAGTCTCAAAGCTTTTACATGCTTCCATTAACTCTTCATCATTTGAAGTTGTAAGGTTTGAATCTAATGTAGCTTCTAGCTTACTTGTAGAAGAAGAGGTAGTGCCTGTCCCATATAGACTATATAAGGAATTGCTGTCAATTGATAAACTCATGAATGCTCTCTCCTATCTTAATTATCCTCTAAGATTATTTGCCTGCTGCATCATAGTATCTGCTGCTGTAATGATCTTTGAGTTCATTTCGTATGCACGTTGTGCAACAATCAAGTTAACCATTTCATCAACCGCTTGTACATTCGAAGATTCTAAGTAGCCTTGTCTGATTGTACTGATGGATAATGCATCGGATTCACTTTCTAATTGTGCTGCTCCGGATACGCTGCTTTCTTTATAGTTCGAGTTTCCTAGTTTTTCAAGACCTGCCGGATTGGCAAACTGATACATTGCAATCTTAATTCCTGTGGATTGATAATTTCCTGATGCATCAGGGAAGCTAATCACACCACTGGAATCAACACTCATCTTGCTCATGCTCATTCCTTCTGGAATTTCAATTGGATTACCATCTACGTCTAATAATGGGTTACCATCTGCATCACAGATCGTAGTTCCATTTGCTGTCACAGAAGCATTAAATGCACCTGTTCTTGTATAAGCAATGGAACCATCGTTTAACTGCACTGCAAAGAAGCCACTTCCTGATACTGCAAGATCAAGATAGTTTCCTGTTTCCGTCAACGCACCTTGTTCAAATCTAGATGTAATCGCTGAATTTCGTACACCTAAACCTACCTGTGCCGCTACTGGCTTTTGATTTCCTTCACTATCTGATTGTGTTTCTTGAATGGTTTGATAGTAAAGAGATTTAAACTCTGCTGTTTCCTTTTTATAGCCTGTTGTGTTAATGTTGGCAATATTATTTGATATCGTATCAACATTTGTCTGCTGGGATGACATACCCGTTGCTGCTGTCCATAGTGCTCTCATCATAAGTTACGTTTTTCCTCCCTAAATGCTTCCTACCTGATTTACTACTTTATCTAACATGCTGTCCATAGTATTCATTACTTTCTGGTTTGTTTCATACGCTCTTGTGATTGTAATCATATTTACCATTTCCTCTACAGTCTGAACATTGGATTGCTCTAAATATCCTTGCAATACATTCCCTGATGCATCTTTTTCTTCAGCTCCATCCACTGCGTCATACAAGTTGTTTCCGTATTTTTTTAGGTAATTATAATCTTCAAAATCCTTTAATTCAATGGTATCTACCTGCACATTATTACAATAAACTGCTCCTGAGGCATCAATTGCAATCGTTCCATTGGTATCTGGAACCTGCACATATCCATTTTCACCAATCAAGTGATTTCCATCGCTATCAAGGATATAGCCATTGCTATCTAATTTAAAGCTTCCGTCCCTAGTATACTTTGTTGTTTCATTTCCGTTCTTATCAGCTACAGCAACTTGGAAAAACCCATTTCCCGACACTGCCAGGTCAAATGTATTCCCTGTTTCTTGAAGAGAACCTTGATCATAGTTTGTATAAACTTCCCCTAGCTTTGTCCCTAAGCTCATTGAACCAATGGACTGGTCTACAGATGCGTCTTTTGTCTTAATTGCTAATAGCTCCCCAAATGCCTGATTCGTCACGCCTTCTTTTTTATATCCTACCGTTGCAGCATTGGCTACATTATTAGAAACAATATCTAATCGTTTTTGTTCACTAAGCAATCCTGTATAGGCGGAGTATAACCCTTTAACCATAACCTTTTTCCCTTCTTTTCCTGCTAATTATACTTATCATATATTATATCGACAAAACTAAACAAAACTTAAGCAGAATAAATGCAATCCACTTAAGTTTTGTTCTAATTTCTATATTAATTAATCTCTTTTACCAGATAAGAATTCTACGAATTTTCCAGTACCGATTGCTACTGCTGTCATAGGATCTTCTGCTGTCATAGTCTGAATGCCTGTCTTACTTTCAATTAATTCTTCTAATCCGTAAAGTAAACATCCGCCACCTGTTAATACGATACCACGGTCAGCGATATCTGCTGCTAATTCTGGTGGAGTCTTTTCTAACACACTGTGTACAGCTTCTACGATTTGAGATGTTGTTTCTTTTAATGCTTCTTCTGTTTCATCAGAAGTTACAGTAATTGTTTTTGGTAAACCAGTTACTAAATTACGTCCACGAACGTCCATTGTTACAACTTCTGGGCGTTTGTAAGCAGAACCGATTTTGATTTTGATATCTTCTGCAGTTCTTTCACCGATTAATAAATTGTGTTTCTTTCTCATATAACGAACGATTGCTTCATCAAAATCATCCCCTGCAATTTTGATAGATGTACTAACTACAGTACCACCTAAAGAAATTACAGCGATATCAGAAGTACCACCACCGATATCAACGATCATGTTTCCACAAGGTCTTGAGATGTCAATACCTGCACCGATTGCTGCTGCAATTGGTTCTTCGATGATTGCAACTTCTCTTGCCCCTGCTTGATATGTTGCATCTTCAACAGCTTTCTTTTCAACTTCTGTTACACCACTTGGCACACAAACACTGATTCTAGGTTTTCTGAATGGCTTTTTGCCAACTGCTTTTTGAATGAAGTATTTTAACATTTTTTCTGTTACTGTATAATCAGAAATAACACCTTGTCTTAAAGGTCTTACTGCTACAATATTTCCTGGTGTTCTACCAAGCATTAATCTTGCTTCTTCACCAATTGCCTTAGTTTTGTTTGTATCACGATCAAATGCCACTACTGATGGCTCCTTTAATACAACACCTTTTCCTTTTATATAAACAAGCACGCTTGCCGTTCCTAAATCGATACCGATATCACTACCTAACATGACGTTCTCCTTTCAAACACTCATTCTCTATATTCTCTATTATTATCTATCTAATATTACCAATAGTATCTAAGTTATACTGTCAATAATTCTTCCAAAATATATACAAAATAATATACATAAACATACATACTATATTATATACTGTTTCTACTATTTTTCAAATCAAATTTTAATTTTATAGGCAAATCTTACTCTTTTTAATTAAATTACAGTGTTTCCCTCATATTATTGCTCTTTTTCTGTAAAATTATGACTATAGTGCATTGTTTTTTAGACGTTTCACTAGTTCCTTCCTATTATAATAATAGACTCCAATTATTACACTTATACAGACACCGCAAATCAGAAGGGGTCCCATCCTCATATGCCATGACTGCTCGCTAATATTTTTCGTTTGGCTTGTCCCGCTTCCCCAAAGGACACTCATCAGACTCACAATCACTGTTGTAATTGTTAATGAATAATATTCATTTTTTGTATATTTATAAATTTTCTGCATGATCGGCAGCTCTTGTTCTAATTCTTGATTTATATAGGGACGAAGTAGTATTCCAAGCACGAAAGGAAGTAGTATATAGAGTAATACAATATAAATTCCTGTGATTGGATACCTATAATATACTCTCTGCACTAAATCTAACAGTAACAAGCATATGGTTATAACTCTTGCCCTCTTAAATGCCAACAACAGACTTACTCGATGTATGGACTTTCTCATATTTTTCGCTTGTATTTTCATCTTGTCCCTCCTTTTTGCTTCTTATTATATGTAATCTATACATTGTTCTATTTTATAAGAAGTCCCTATACTTTACAATAGTAACTTTCACTAAGAAAATAACAAAGCAAAGAGGACTAAAGAGCAGTTTTTTTCTAAAAAAGGGATGGAAGATTTCTTCTCCCACCCCTTTTTTTAATTAAATGGTTACCTCCTATATTACGAAGCTACTCACCACATTTTTTACAGCTGTCACAGCTATTGCAAGTATTACAAGTATTGCAACGTTTCTTGCATGGCATGTCGTATGCTGGATTGATATAATAGAAATTCTTTGCATTCAAGTTATCCTGAGTAATGCGAAGTGCTTCACCAAATCTCTGGAAATGCACTACTTCACGCTCTCTCAAGTAGCGAATTGGATCACAAACATCAGGATCATCTACTAGACGTAAGATATTATCATAAGTTACCCTTGCTTTTTGCTCTGCTGCCATATCTTCATGTAAATCACAAATTGGATCGCCTTTACTTTGGATATAAGTAGAGGTAAATGGTACGCCGCCTGCAGATTGTGGCCATTGACCTAGTGTATGGTCAACAAAGTATTTATCCATGCCTGCTGCCTTGATTTCACAAGGAGTAGCACCTTTTGTGAGTTGATATATAATTGCATTTACAATTTCAATATGAGCTAATTCTTCTGTTCCGATATCGGTCAAAAGTCCAGCTACTTCTTTATAAGGTTGAATATATCTTTGAGAAAGATATCTTGTTGCTGCTGCTAACTCTCCATCTGGTCCGCCAAACTGACTCATAATAACCTGAGCAGCCTTCAAATTACATTTCTTTATATTTACAGGATACTGTAATCTACTCTCATAGTTCCACATAAATTACTTACCACCTTTCCATGGCCATGGATCTTCTACCCAAGTCCAGTAATCGCAGCTTTCTACGCCATCTACCAGCAATGGACCATATTCTTTCTGATATTCTTCTAATGCTCTTTCCCTTAATTCTTTATATTTTGCATAATATTTTAATGCATAACGATCACAAGGATGAGTATCCAGATATAATCCTACATCCGTCACTGCAAAACTTACTTCTCTGATAAATTGTAACAATTTCTCTTCTTCACACATTTTGCTTCCCCCTAATCCTACTGTCCACAATTAACCCAGAATGGTTTTACTAAATCAGGGAATACGGTTCCGTGAGCTAACCCACATTCTGCCGTGAATACATCTCCCCATTGTTGCCAAGGTACATATGACATTGCTAGTGGCATACATCCGATCTCATCATTTGCTGTCTCTGGACAATTATACTTAGGATAACATCTCTTCTCTTCTTTATAACATGCAGTCCTATTCTTCATTTGTTGACATGGTGTCTTTTCAGTATAACAAGCTGATCTATTTACTCCGGATTTGTTACAATCCAGCTTACAATCTAATTTGCAGTCTAATTTGCAATCCATTTTAGACTCTTTCTTACACTCATTATTACAAGACTTATTGCATTTACATGCATTACATTGCTCCATATCAATTACTCCTTTCTAGGTCTTAACTTAGTTATAGTACATATTATGTATGTCTCATCACTTTGTGCTTGTCTTATTGCATACCGTTCCCTGGTATATTATAATATTAACTAGATGTTTTTCTTTTTTACATACTAAAACTATAGGAGGAATACAGATGCTAGTAAAGCCCAGTACCAAAGAATTAACTCTAATTCATAGTGTGGATACCTCTGTATACACATTAAACTACAATAGTTTTTATAGTGATTACGATAAGCTCTATCATGTTATGGAACTGGAGAACGAATATCTTAAGTCTCACAAAGAGGAATGCATTCACTTATGCACTCTTTTTTATAACACCAATGTTACTTCCGAAGTAATCGAACAGTACATACATCAGCTTCTTACATATAAAGATACCATTGATAAAATTGCCATTGTAGGCATTCCGGTAAATGAACGTCCTGTCTTTCGTTTAAAGCTGGTAAAGGAGGATCGCAATCCATTTCATTACCAGTTCTTCTCTTCTGTAAAATCTGCACTCGACTGGCTTAACCGCTAGACAAATGAAAAAAGCACTATTTTCGTCTCCAAGCCATTATAGCTGGAAACGAAAATAGTGCTTTATATTTGTAATGCGATAATTAATGCCGCCATTTCTTTTAGCAACATGGATACTCTTATAATTATAGTTATATGCGGTCACAATGGCTTCCTGCTGTCCCGTCTTTTTTGCCTCATCCAACAGACCAGACAAGAGCAACGTTCCATAGCCATTTCCTCTCCTTTGCGGTTCTATACTATAGGATATGTTACCACCTGTCTCTCTTAATATCTCTGTCAGCTCATGTCGAAGCTTCCCACATCCCACTGGAATATGATCCACGATTAACCAATATAGCGTCTGAGGAACCATGTCCTTTTCCAGATTAATTCCTCTCGATATCTCATCCTGCCTGATGAGCCATTTCTTAAATGCATCATAAGACAAGCCATATGCTCCATTATAAAACCCATTTTCTAGTCTTGGAATTCGTTGTAACATACGATATACAAGAGGACCATCCGAAATATTAAGTTTTGTTAGGTGAATGCTAGTATCTACATTTTCTGTCATAAAGCGCCTCCAATATCTCTATCTACTATATCGGCCATTTTGACAGACTGTCCCATCCCTAACTATAATTAACCTATATTTTTTACAGAACTTCGAACAATTAACTTAGTTTCCATGTAAATACGTTCGTTTTCTATCAGACCGTCTTCAATCTTCTCTAATAGCAGCTTTGTTCCCTCCACTGCTAGTTTTTCCATATTACGTTCTACTGTAGTAAGACCAAGCTCGGCAACTCGATTAATATCGAGATTGTCATATCCCACAAGAGAAATATCATTTGGCATATGCAGTCCTGCTTCCGCAATTGCCTGATTTGCACCAAATGCCATATCATCGTTGAAGCATAAAATTGCTGTAATCTCATCCGACTGGATTAGATATTTTGCTGCATTGTATCCACTTTCAAAGGAGTAATTTCCACGCTCTACAATAAAATCATCCTCCGATAATCCATATTGCTGTACTGCTTCTACCCATCCTCTGTGTCTGGCCCTTGTACTTGCAAGCTCAGAACCTGCTTCAATAATTCCTATATTACGATGTCCATTTTCAAGCAAATGTAGCATTGCATGTTTCATTCCTTTTGTCTCATCCGTCAATACATTTGATACCCCCAAGTAAACCGGACGATTTAATACGACTACAGGAATGTTCTTCTTAATTGCTTCCTCAATAAATATGCTATCTGTTTCTTTCTGACTAATTACAATGATTCCATCCATATTGGTAGGATTTAAAGAACCTGGTGTTTGAGAATCGATACCCTTTACAATGATGTTGTACTTAGACTCTACTACCTCATACATACCGATTAATGACTTATGTAGTACGAATGGAGAGGTAATCCTTCCAAATTTGGAAAAGAACAACCCAATGGTATTCGCTTTTTGATTCTTTAGATTTATGGCTGCTTGATTCGGAAAGTAGCCCAACTCATTTGCAATTTCTAAAATCATTTCCTTCTTATCATCTCTTACCATGTCACTATTATTAAGTGCCCTGGATACAGTAGAATAAGATACACCCGCCTGCTTTGCAATATCCTTAATTGTAACTGCCATAGCCTTCTCTCCTATCTTCTAACACATTTTATTATACAATGCTGTTATAGATTTCCTCAATATGGTTCTTACATGAAACTGCATTCTCTGGAGTTGTATTTTCAAGAGTCACATGAATGTATGGCTTTTCTTTTTTAATAAAAGTAAGGATTTCCTTATAATTCATCATGCCGGTTCCTGCCCCAACAGATACCAGGTCATTATCTTTTACGATGAAATCTTTAATATGGACAACTGCAACATCTTCCCCAAGAAGTTCAATTGCCTCTTTGATTACTTCTTCTCTCTGTTCATAATTATGAATGGATAATAAGTTTACAGGATCTAAAATAATCTTTAGATTTGGTGAGTTAATTGTATCTAATACTTGTCTTGCCCTCTTTGGATTCCATACAATATGGTTCCATACAGGCTCAATTGCAAAGATCACTCCCATTTTTTCAGCATATTCCACCACTGGACGAAGGTTTCTAATAAATGTCTCTAATGCTTCTTCGCCATGGGATTCTGGCACATACTTATACTCTTCATTCGGCGCACCTGTCTCGGTACCAACGACTCCAACTCCTAATGCAGAAGCAAAGCGAATATGTGCCTCATATTTTTTCATGATTTGTTTTAAGCTCTCCTCATTGGGATTTGCTAAATTCAAGTAACAGCCAAGTACCGCCACATCTAGTTCATTCTTCCAGAATAATCGTTTTAAATACATCGCATATCCTGGTGTTAATGCGCTGTTTGCAACACTATATTCGTTAATTACTTTAGAAAGTGCTAAATGACCACACTTAAAACCTTGCTCATGTACTACTTCTAAACGTTCTTCCAATGGAAGCTGTTTTGCATCGTGTAAACGTAATCCTATTTGCATACTATTCCCTCTCTATTCTTCGTCTTCTTGCCATTCTGTCTGGCCGACGATTTCTACATTTTCCATTATCATAGTTTCAACATTCTTTGCAAAAATGCCCATCTTACTGCATGGTTCAATTCCTGTCATCATGGCAGGAACATCACATTTTGGATTTTCTGCAAAATCAACATATACATTTTTCATTTCAATACAAGAAATCTTTTGTTCTGGCAATCCATAAAAATAAGCTGCCGCTACATGACAGTTGGTTGCCTTAATATTGCGGAATGCTAAATGCTTGATTGCCGGAGTTCTGTCATCCACAGGGTAAAATTCCTTGGACTGTACATACTCACTTCTTCCATCTGGATCACAGAAATAGAAGCTATTTGCAACAAATGGTGTCATTACGTGATCCATATCGATATTCTCAAAGATGATTTCATCAAGAACAGCATCCTCACCTCTGCCGCGTCTTGTCTTGATACGTAATCCTCTGTCTGTATGACGGAATACACAGTCACGTACCATGACTTCTTTTACTCCAGCAGCCATCTCACTACCGATTGTTACTGCACCATGTCCATTTTCCATTAAACATTGACGGATCACAATATTTCTTGAAGGCACCTTATACTTCTTGCCCATATAGATTTTTCCGGACTTAATTGCAATACAATCATCTCCTAAGGTAAAACGCACCCCTATGATCTTAACATCTTCACAAGATTCCGGATCTAATCCGTCTGTATTTGGGGAGTCTGCTGGATTTTCTACAGTCAAGCCGTAAAATCCTAATTGATTGCTAAAGTATGGGTGAATTGTCCATGATGGACTATTTTTAAATGTAAATCCTTGCACCGTAATGTCTTTACATTTATTTAAGTATAATAGCCTTGGACGGAATGCACCGTTCATAACTTTTGGTTCTTTCCACCAATCTTCAAAAGTAGCATCTCCGTCAAGAATACCTTCTCCATAAATCGATACATTTTCAGCATTAATACCTGTTATAATGCCAGCAAACATAATGAGAGGATTTCCTTCCCAAGTTCCTAGATTATATTCTTTAGTTTCATCATAGCTTTCAATCAATCCCTGTAGTTTTGGATATAGGCTGCGATCCTTATGTGCTACAATTCTTGCTCCCTTTCCAATCTCAATATTAGTATCGCTCTTTAAAAATAAGCTTGTCACCAGATAAGTTCCTTCTGGGATTAATACGCGGCTGTCTTTTGGACAAGCCATGATTGCTGCTTGGATAAAGCTTGTATCATTTTGTATGCCATCACCCTTTGCACCAAAATCTTTTACATTTAAGGTTACAAATTCATATTTGGTTTGAAAGCTGGTTTGTCCAACTTGCGTCTGGCCTTCTAGTACCGACACTTGGTATTTTGTATCCGGAGCAAGTGAAAAAAGATTGGTGATCACTCGTTTTGTACTTGTTACAAGTTCTCCATTTAGATACACATCATATGTTTTTTTCGTTTCATATAAACTGCCATCCTCGATCTCAAGGACTGCACTTCTGGCAGTTGTCATAAGTATTTTAATATTCACTATTCTATCTTCCTTTCACTACTTGTAACTTTATTGATTTTTTTCCTCTTTTGTTACTAGCTTTTAGAGCAATCATAAAAGTTTATTTTTACTCATAGGACAGACTGCCGTGCTTCCGACAGCATGTCCTATAAATAAAAATGGTGAGTGCGCATCCTTAGCGGAGCGTTTTTTTAATTTAATGGCATATTGCCCTTCTCATTCAAAGTGGCTATGACACTTTGTCCGCGCCGAACCTGGTCGTGCAAACGACATCTACCTTTTCAGGTGAGTGCGCATCCTTAGCGGAGCGTTTTTTTTAATTTAATGGCATATTGCCATTAAATTAAAAAAAGGTTGTCCAATGAAATTGGACAACCTCCAAGGGTCTTAACCCTTAACACCACCAGCTGCGATACCATCTACGAAGGAATCTTGAGCTAAGAAGAAAATAACTAATGATGGGATGATGGAAATTAAGGAAACTGCTAATACACGGTTCCATTCAAATCCTGTATCCGCATCCATAGAAATCTTAACAAAAAGGGAAGCTGGATAATAATTTGGTGTTTGTACATAAAGCAAAGGTCCCATAAAGTCATTATTTGACCACATGAATTGGAATAATGCACAAGAAACGATTGCTGGTTTGATCATTGGAATAATAACTTTATATAATGTTTGAACAATGTTACATCCATCGATTTTTGCTGCTTCTTCAAGTTCTACTGGAACACCACGTAAGAACTGAATTAACATGTATACGAAGTAAGTATCAGCTGCAAATAAAGAAGGGATCATAATTGCTAAGTAGAATGGTGAATCCACCCATCCAAGTTTGTTGAATAAAACGAACTGTGGAATATTAAGTACTACTTGAGGAATAAATAATGTTGCCATTAATACACTGAATAAAAAGTTTCTTCCTCTGAATTTGAAACGAGCAAATCCAAATGCTGTAATTGTTGCTGAGAAAATTGTAAATACTACTTTTGGAATTACAAACTTATATGTGTTAAGTAATGATGACCAAATGTTAATATCACCACCGACACTGTTCATTGCATTTTTGTAACCATCTAATGTTGGGTTCTTTGCAATTAGACCAACGCCGTTAAAGATTTCACTGTTGTCTTTAAATGTTGCACCAAACATCCATAATAATGGATAAACCATGAAGAAACCTACAAGGATTAGTACAAAATATTTAAAGAAATTACCAATTGTTTTTTTAGCTTTTAAACTCATGTTCTAATTACCTCCCGTCTTCATCTGAGTAATATACCCAATGTTTCTGGCTAATGAATGAAATAATAGTTAATACCATTACGATAACAAACATTACCCAAGCCATTGCACTTGCCATACCCATTTCATTTGTCTTGAATGCACTATTGTAAACAAGTAATGAAATAAGGTTTGTAGAGTTTTGAGGGCCACCCTTTGTGATTACGTAAGGTCCGTTGAATTCTTGGAATGCTTGACAAAGCTGAGTTACCATGTTGAAGAAGATAACTGGTGTAATCATTGGAACTGTAATTTTGAAGAACTGTCTCCATTTACCAGCACCATCGATTGAAGCAGCTTCGTATAAATCAGCAGGTACGTTTTTAAGTGCTGCAAGGAAGATAACCATCGCAGAACCGAATTGCCATACTCTTAATGCACAGATTACGAATAATGCATAGTTAGGATCAGATAACCAGTTTGGTCCATTGATACCGATGAAGCCTAAAGCAGTGTTGATTAAACCTTCATCTCTGAATAATGCTTTCCATAATACTGCGATTGCAACAGAACCACCTAAGATAGAAGGGATATAGTAACCTGTTCTAAAGAAGTTAACACCTTTAATCTTAAAGTTAAGGATGTACGCAATAAATAATGCGAAACATAGTTTTAATGGAACTGTAATAAATGCATATTTAAAAGTTACGATTAATGCTTTTACAATTTCTTCAGTGCTGAAGATTGTCTGGTAGTTCATGAAACCATATTCACTGATACCTCTGAAGAGATTGTAATCTGTGAAACTGTAGAAAAGTGATGCACCAAATGGGTATAATTTGAATATACAGAAACCAATTAACCATGGTAAGATAAAGAAGAATCCCATATTGTTTTCGACACTTTTCTTAAAACTAAATTTTTGCTTTGGTACAGCTACCGCAGCAGAGGCTTGTTTCTTCGCCATACTAACTTCCTCCATTCCTGGCTGTTAAAATTATTAGTTGGACTCAAGCATAAGTTTTTCAGCATACGCCAGTATACTCATTGCCATTAACTCATACTCTTGTTCCATTATATTATCAACACCGCTACATACGAAATCATAAAGATCCATACCGGTTGTTTGATATTTTTCTGGTAGTAGCACTCTCATGCGGCATGCTTTTAGTAATACATACGCTACTCTTGCTAAATCCGAAAGTGTACTTTTGTCTATTTCACTTTTATCAATTGTTTGATAAATTAATTTGTTTTCGTTTTTGATATGTTCTAATATTTGTTTTATAGATGTTTTACATAATGTCTCAAGTGTCTTATAATGCTCAAATATCTCTTTTGACATCACATCCAATGTATCTATTAATGTCATTGCATATACCGCTGCTACATGTAATGAATACTTATTATGTAAGTCTAAATAAGAATTTACATTTAGGAATGTATCTACAATTTCATTATAATTTTCTTTATTATGAAAGGCTGTCTCATAAGCCATATAGAAAGGCATCATTTTATGTAACCTGTCCACACAGGATTCTGCCTTGCACTCTTCACTTTTAAAAAAGTCTTTCCATTCAGATTGAAGTTTGCTATTTACTTCTGACATAAATAGCTCTATCGCTTTTCGATATTTTAAATTATTGGTTTCTAAATAACAGTCATATAGTACTGTACCAAGATCCGAGTCAGAATAACCAAATGTCTCCTGACTGCACTGTTGATTCGCTATCTTATATACTACATTTTTACATTGATCATCCTTAGATGCCTTGTATAAATAGTTGAGACAAACGACGAACTGGTTTTTATGTTCATTGTTGAGCGTATCGTTTTCTATAACTTTTATTAGATAGTCTGTTATACAGTCATTTATATCCATGGCTTTCTCCTATCTCTTTAAGAAGTCGCCAAATATTACTATTTGGCGACTTTTGAATTACCTATTTGTTGTTAGCAAGTACTGCTTCGATAGCTGTTACTAAATCTTTAGCAGCTTCTTCATTGGACTTAGTTTTGTAACTAGCATTTTGCATAGTTGTGAAGTAAGCACCAGTAGATCCTTTAAGTTTTTGATCTTCAAATGTAGGATCCATTTGGAATGGAGAGCTTGAGATTACTTTTGCGTTTGCTTCAGTAACCATATCACCTTTTAACTTACCAGCAGCTTCTAAAGTAGATAATGCTTTTTTGCTAAGTGGAGTACCACGTTCAAGACCCATTTCTTTAACGCCTTCTTCTTCGTTTAATAAGAAGTTTACAAGGTCAGCACATTCTTCTGGGAATTTAGTGTTTTGAGAAATAGCAAATGCTAAGGAAATCTTAGTGTAACCACCTTTGTTTTCGCCGAATTTGATTTCATCACCTACAACGAATTCAGGGTTTTTCTCTTTGTTAAGAGCTTTTTGGAATTTAACTGCTGAAGAATCCCATTCGAAGATACCAGCATATTTTCCATCGATCCAGTTGCTGTTCTTATCAAGAGAGTCAGCACCATCACCGATTAATTTTTTAAGGTTTGGAATTACATGGTTATCTTCAAGATCTTGGATGAATTTATAACCTTCTGTAATTTCAGCTTCAGTGTAGTTTAATTTATTATCTACAACCCATTCTTTGTTGTAAACAGATTCAAGATAGTTAACCATAAGGATTGTTCTATCTAATTCGTTAAGTGCTAAAGGATAGTAATCATCCCCTAATTTGTCTTTAAATGCAGCACCTGCAGCTTTAAGTTCTTCGTATGTAGTAGGAGCTTTTTCAATTCCTGCTGCTTTGAATGTTGTCATGTTCCAGTAGAAAATTCTACCTGTGATAGAAACTGGTACAGCAACTACTTTATCGTTAACTTTACATTGATTTAAGTATTTTTCATCAAATTGAGTTAAGTCTAATTTGCCATTTAATTTGCTATCATTTAAATCCATGAATAAATCGCCTTTTTTATCGTAAGAGTTTAACCAACCCCAGTTAATTTGGTTGATATCTGCTTGAGTTTTAGAAGCGAATTTTGTAGACATTTTATCTTCATAACCATCCCATGAGTTATATTGAAGATCTACTTCGAAATCAGTGTGAGTAGCTTTCCATTTTTCTACAGCAGCTTTTGTTGCAGTATGTCTAGAGTCACCACCCCACCAAGCTAATGTAATTTTCTTTTTACCATTGTCAGATGAACCTGAACCACATGCTGCTAAAGATGCAGTAGAAGCAGCAATAAGAGTCATAGCAACTACTTTTTTAAAGTTTCTCATATCTCTTTCTCCTTTTCCTTTTGGGTTTAATTCCTTGCAAACCTTTGCAAATCAATTGTAAAAAATATGCATAAATTACATTGCCATTCCATGTAAACTTTGTGTAATTTATGCATATTTACTTTGCCCTTTAAATATACCATTATGCAATTCATATGTCTATCGTGATATTTTACACATCATGCACACTTTTTTTGTACAAATTGACGTACAATCATCGTATTTATGCAAACGATTTCATGTTTTTGGAAATTGGATACTAATATTATACAAAAATTTACTGTGGTTGTTTTCCAATGTAAGCTAAAATACCACCATCAACATAAAGAACATGTCCATTGATGAAGTTAGAAGCATCAGATGCTAAGAATACAGCTGGAGCGGATAAATCTTCTGGTTCTCCCCATCTAGCTGCTGGAGTCTTAGAAATGATGAATTGATCGAATGGATGTCTGCTTCCATCTGCTTGAGTTTCACGTAATGGTGCAGTTTGTGGAGTAGCGATGTAACCAGGTCCAATACCATTACATTGGATATTGAATTCACCGTATTCAGAACAGATATTTCTAGTAAGCATTTTTAAACCGCCTTTTGCAGCTGCGTAAGCAGATACAGTTTCACGACCTAATTCACTCATCATAGAACAGATGTTAATGATCTTACCATGACCTTTTTTGATCATTGAAGGGATAACAGCTTTTGCTACGATAAATGGAGCATTTAAATCTACATCGATAACTTGTCTGAATTCAGCAGCTGTCATTTCACACATAGGGATACGTTTGATAATACCAGCATTGTTAACTAAGATGTCGATTACGCCAACTTCTTTTTCAATTGTTGCTACCATAGCATTTACAGCTTCTTCATCTGTTACGTCACATACATAACCATGAGCTTCGATGCCTTCTTCTTTGTATGCAGCTAATCCTTTGTCAACTAATTCTTGTTTGATGTCGTTGAAAACAACAGTTGCGCCAGCTTTTGCCATATCTTTAGCGATTGCAAAACCGATACCGTAAGAAGCACCTGTAACTAATGCTACTTTACCTTCTAATGAAAACTTATTTAAATAATCCATTGTTAAATCTCCTTTTAATTATCATTTTTATATAAAAGTGCACCTTTTTTTAAAGGCAACACTTCTAATACTCAAAGTACTGCCACAATTATGTAGCGAAGACCTTAACTCTATCTAAGGTCTGTCATTTTAACGTGATCCATATCATCAAATGCTTGGTTTTCACCAACCATACCCCAGATGAATGTATACGCTTGTGTAGCGGAAGCAGAGTGAATAGACCAACTTGGGCTGATTACTGCTTCTTCGTTTCTCATAACGATATGTCTTGTTTCTGTAGGTTCACCCATGTAGTGGAATACTACAGCATCTTCTGGTAATTCGAAGTATAAGTAAACTTCCATTCTTCTGTCATGTGTATGACATGGCATAGTGTTCCAAACACTGCCTGGTTCAAGTGTAGTCATACCCATTACTAATTGGCAGCTTTCTACTTGACCTGGAAGGATGTATTTTCTGATTGTACGATGATTAGCTGTTTCTAAAGAACCTAATTCTTCAGTTACACAATCTTCTGGTTTAATAAATACTGTTGGATAAGTCTTGTGTGCTGGTGCACTGTGGAAATAGAATTTTGCTGGAGCAGTTTCGTCATTGGATTTGAATTCAATGTCTTTAGAGCCCATACCGATGTATAAACCATCTTTGTAATCCATTTCATATACAGTTCCATCAACTGTTACTGTACCTTTTCCACCGATATTGATAATACCCATTTCTCTTCTTTGAAGGAAATATTCTGCACGTAATTCATCACCTGCAGTTAAAGTTAAGCTTGGGGTAGGAACAGCACTACCTGTAATGATACGGTCGATATGACTGTAGATCATTTTCACTTCTCCTGGTGTAAATAAATCTTGGATTAAGAATTCTTCTCTAAGACGTGCAGTATCATAATGTTTCACGTCTTTTGGAGATGCAGCTGTACGTAATTCCATAGTATTACTTCCTTTCTTATAGGATAGCGCATGCCCCCTATGGAAACATACGCTATCTTTAACAACTTATTATTAAGTTAATTTGTATTCAAAGCTTCTTCGAAACATCAGGATGTTTTTATTAAATAGACCAGCTCTCACAGAGCGATTGGCTGTTTAACCTTAATTATCTTTGAACACGACCTGAAGCATCGCCACCAGCTAATTTGCTAACTTCATCAACAGATACTAAGTTGAAGTCACCTTCAACACTGTGTTTTAAGCAAGAAGCTGCTACAGCGAATTCGATTGTAGCTTGAGGATCTAATTCATTTAAAGATGCGCAGATTAATCCGCCACCGAAGGAATCTCCACCACCTACACGGTCAACGATGTGCATTTTGTATCTCTTAGAGAAGTAGCTCTTACCATCTTCGTATAACATAGCACCCCAGTTGTTATCGTTAGCTGAGATAGATTCTCTTAAAGTGATTGCAACTTTTTTGAATCCGAAACGATCAGTTAATTGTTTTGCAACATCAGTGTAACCATCTAAGTTTAATTGACCAGAAGTTACATCTGTGTTAGAAGCGTGGATACCGAATACGTCAGCAGCATCTTCTTCGTTAGCGATACATACATCGATGTATTCACATAATTTAGCCATTACTTCGCCAGCTTTTTCTTTAGACCATAATTTGTTACGGTAGTTTAAGTCACAGCTGATTGTGATGTTTCTTTCTTTTGCAGCTTTACAAGCTTCTAAACAGATTTCTGTTACGTTATCTCCTAATGCTGGAGTGATACCAGTGAAGTGGAACCATTCAGCTCCTTCGAAGATTTCATCCCAGTTGAAGTCTGCAGTTGTAGCAGTTGCGATAGAAGAACCAGCGCGATCATAGATTACTTTAGAAGGTCTTTGAGAAGCACCTTTTTCTAAGAAGTAGATACCTACTCTGTCACCACCACGAGTGATGTAAGAAGTATCAACACCAAATTTTCTTAAGGAGTTAACTCCAGCTTGACCAATTTCATGTTTTGGAAGTTTAGTAACGAATTTTGCATCGAAACCATAGTTTGCTAAAGAAACTGCAACGTTTGCTTCTCCACCGCCGTATGTAGCGCCGTATTTATCAGCTTGTACAAAGCGATAATATCCTTCTGGAGCTAGTCTTAACATGATTTCACCAAATGTAACTACTTTTTTACTCATAATTATAATTCCTTTCAATCTTACATTCATTTTTATTTTGATCCCTAGTCACTTCTACATATAATAAGAAGCAACTAGGGTAATTTATATATTATTATCCTTGAAACTTATATCCTCTGAGGAAGAGACTGCTTATTTTCTTACTAAGTGAACAGCAAATCCGCTTACTTCGTTTTTGAAGTAAACAACTTTCATATTGCCTTTGTTATCGTAAGCTGCAGAGTCCATATCAAATTCAAATCCTTGTTTTGCTAAGTGGTATACTGCACGATCAACAGAGTTTGTAGCTACTGCGATATGACCATGAGTTCCTCTTCCTTTAGCTTTCATAACTTCTACTTCGCTTCCTGCGAATACAGAGCTGTTTCCAACTTTTTTAGCGAAACCGAACATAGCTTCAAACATATCTGCAGTTTTTTCAGCTTCTTCAGCGCTATCAGTGTTGATACCGATGTGTTTTAATTCAAAACCTAACATGTTTACTACTGCTTCTTTGGATAATCTTTCGATTTCATCGAATTTTCCAGCTTCGATTAAGTCGTTTTTACACATCCAAGTACCACCACAAGCTACGATTTTATCGAATGCTAAGTAGTTGTTTAAGTTTCCAGCGTTAACACCGCCAGTTGGCATGAATCTTAATTTAGTGTAAGGTCCACACATAGCTTTGATCATGTTAATTCCGCCTGCTTGTTCAGCTGGGAAGAATTTAACAACATCTAATCCTAATTGGATTGCTTGTTCAACGTCGGATGGATTTGTAGTACCAGGGATCATTGGATATCCTTTTTCTACACAGTAAGCTAAGATTTTAGGGTTAAGACCTGGGCTTACTAAGAATTTAGCACCAGCGTTCATAGCGCGGTCTGCTTGATCTTCAGTAAGAACTGTACCAGCACCAACGATCATTTCTGGGAATTTTTCAGCCATAATTCTGATAGATTCTTCAGCTGCATCTGTTCTGAATGTTACTTCTGCACAGTTAAGACCACCAGCGATAAGTGCTTTTGCTAAAGGTTCAGCGTCTTTAGCGTCGTTTAATGCGATTACAGGTACGATACCAATATTTGATACTTCGTCGATAATTTTGTTACTCATGATAAAATCCTCCTACTTTTTCCAATCGTATTTACTATATTTATCCTTGCAGGAGACATGATGCCTCCCACAAGTTAAAAAATTAACATTTCTTTATAATGTGACACCTTGTTTAAAGATTGCCATGTCATGGAAACCAGCTTCTTCACTCTTAACTTGTTTGCCTGAAGCAACTTCAAGTACAAAGTCAAATAAACCATTTACCATATCTTCCATTGTCTTACCTTCTACTAATTCGCCTGCATTAAAGTCAATCCAGTTAGATTTACGTCCTGCAAGATTGGAATTACTAGAGATTTTTACAGTTGGTACTGGAGACGCAAATGGTGTTCCTCTACCAGTTGTAAATAATACAATATGTGCTCCTGATGCTGCTAAAGCTGTAGCTGCAACAAGATCATTACCTGGTGCGCTAAGTAAGTTAAGGCCTTTTGTCTTTACGATATCACCGTATCCTAATACACCCTTTACTACTGCACTACCGGATTTTTGTGTACAACCTAATGATTTATCTTCAAGTGTTGAAATACCACCAGCTTTGTTTCCTGGGCTTGGGTTTTCATAAATCGTTTGGTTATGACTTGTGAAATAATTTTTGAAATTATTAATCAAGTCTACTGTCTGATGGAATAATCCTTCATTTTCACAACGATTCATAAGAAGTGTTTCAGCACCAAACATTTCAGGTACTTCTGTAAGGATTGTTGTTCCACCGTTTGCAATTAACTTATCGGAAAATCCACCAACTGTTGGATTAGCTGTAATTCCGGATAACCCGTCACTACCACCGCATTTTAAGCCAACTACTAATTCGTCTGCGCTAATTTTTTCACGTTCAAATTTAGCTGCATAGTCGATTAACTCTTCTAATAATTCAAGGCCATCTTCCATTTCATCATGGCTATCTTGACAGACTAAGAATTTTACACGATTTTCATCGTATTCACCAATGTATTTTCTAAGTTCGTTTACATTGCTGTTTTCACATCCAAGCCCTAACACTAATACTGCACCAGCATTTGGATGGTTTACTAAGTTTGCAAGAATTTGTCTTGTATTATCTTGATCATCGCCCATTTGAGAACAACCATAAGGATGTGGGAATGCGATAACGCCTTCTACGCTTCCTTTGATCATTTTGTTTGCTTGTGTAGCCATTGCTGTTGCAATATTGTTTACACAGCCAACAGTTGGGATAATCCATACTTCGTTACGTACACCAACTTTTCCATTTTCCCAACGGAAACCATTGAAATATGCTTCTTCTTTTGTAAGCTCTTTCTTTTCTGTTGGATTATAGGAATATTCAAGAAGATCTCCAAGACCTGTCTTTAAGTTGTGAGTATGGATCCAATGTCCTGCTTCAACGCTTTCAGTCGTATTACCGATGCTGAAACCATATTTGATTACAGGTGTTTTTGCTTCAAGGTTTGTAAGCGCGAATTTATGTCCGCGTGGAATGTCTTCTGCTACTGTTACAGATACATCACCAAAGGAGAAATTCTCTCCCTTAGTAATGTCTTGTAATGCAACTGCAACATTATCATTCTCATTGATTCTGATTGCTTTTTGCATAACTAATCTCCTCTATGCGAAATGTTTCTCCATTGCTTCTCTCATGCCCATTGCTTTAATGTCATCAAGGTAAGCAGTTACAGCTTCAAGAGTATCTAATTCTTTTGTTAAGTCTTGGCCGAAGAATTTTTCATTGCTTAAGAATTCTTTTACAACTACTTTGCTTTCAGCATCTTTATGATTGAAGAAGAATTCAAGTACATCTTTGTCGTCCATGATCTTGTATTCTTCGTCTCCACGTTTACCGATTAAGGCACCGTCTCTCATTTCATTTCCGCTATAGAATGCAATTAATGCAGCTAAAGAGAATGTAAGATGTTTTGGAAGTTTGTTAAATTCTTCAATGTAACCTAAGAAACTTGGCATACATCTTGCTCTCCATTTAGAAACAGAGTTAAGGGAGATTGATAATAATGCATGTTTGATATATGGATTTCTGAAACGTTGGATTACAGCGTTAGCGAAATCTACTAAATCTTGTTTTGGTAAAGTTAACGTAGGAATTACCTCGTCAAATAATGTACTGTACATATAATCATGAACTAATTTGTCGTCCATAGATTGTAATACGTAATCGTTTCCAGCAAGGAAAGATGCTAAAACGAAAGATGTATGTGCACCATTCAAGATTCTAACTTTTCTTTGTTTGTAAGGTTTTTGATTGTCAGTAAAGATTACTGGCATACCTGCTTTATCAAGTGGGAATTCACCACTGATGTCTTTTTCACTTTCGATTACCCATAAACCAAATGGTTCAGCAGTATCTAATAAGTTATCTTCGTAACCAAGTTTTTCACAGATTGCTTTTGCTTCATCAAATGGGTATCCAGTTACGATACGGTCAACTAATGTGGAGCAGAATACACATGCTTCATTTAACCAAGTAATGAAATCTTCTTCTAAGTTCCAAAGTTTTGCTAATTTAAGAACACATTCTTTTAATTTAATTCCGTTGTCGTCGATTAATTCAACCGGAAGAATGATAAGTCCTTTGTTTACATCCCCTTTGAATGCTTCATATCTTGTAAATAATAATTTTGTTAATTTACCAGGATATGTTTTTGGTGGGTTTAATTCGAACTGATCAGTTTCATCATATACGATACCAGCTTCTGTTGTGTTAGAAACGATGAAACGTAAGGAATCTAATTTTGCTAATTCACTGTATTTTTCATATTCTAATCCAGCATCTACTGCATCAGCTACACTTGTAATTACACGATTGATTTCAGTTGCTTCTCCATCTACTAATCCACGTAAAGAAACTGTGTAAACACAATCTTGATTGTGGAAGCGATCTAAGTTACCGAATTCGATTGGTTTTACTAATACAACATCACCATCGAAAACATTTTTTTCATTTGCTACATCGATCATATAATCTACAAATGCACGAAGGAAATTACCTTCACCAAATTGTAAAACTTTAATAGGTCGATTGCCCTTTTTTACAAGTTCTTTGTTTAATGTATTCATTCCCATTACCTCTTGCGAAAATTTTATTGTAAGTACTTACATGCATTTTAACTCTATTCAAACATTTCGTCAAGATTATTTTCATACTGGTAACTATTTCATTTTTGTCCATTTTTTTATGCTTTTCGGACTTACTTCCTTATTATATGCCAGAAAAAGGCTTCCTACTTTTTTGGTTTCTATGGCTTGTATTCGGCTTTTTTTTATAGTATACTCAATGTAAGCTTAATGAAAGGGCTTACAATTTGGTGTAAGCATAGTCGCTTACATTTTATTTTTTGAAGAGGTGCATGTATGAACATTTATGATATTTCGAAGGAAGCAGGAGTTTCAATTGCTACTGTTTCAAGGGTTATTAACGGGAATACCAATGTTAGTCAGAAGACTAAGGACA
Source organism: bacterium (assembly GCA_030535455.1). Lineage (GTDB taxonomy): Bacteria > Bacillota > Clostridia > Lachnospirales > Lachnospiraceae > KM106-2. The sequence continues at coordinate 26,461 of JAUNJY010000026.1, read as the reverse complement.
AAGTCCTTGCAGTCATTAAGGAATGTGGCTACACTCCTAATGCCTTTGCAAGAGGTCTTGGACTTAACACGATGAACACTGTAGGTATTTCTTGTGCGGATTCATCCGACCCTTATTTAGCAAAAGCAATTTACTATTTAGAACAAATGCTTAGAAAGAATGGTTATGATGTGATCCTCTGCTGTACAGGATATGAATTAGAAGGAAAACAAAAGTATTTGAATTTACTGCTTTCAAAACGTGTAGATGCAATGATTCTTGTTGGCTCTAATTTTGTAGAAGCAGAAGATTCTAAAAATGACTATATCAGACTTGCTGCCAAAAAGGTTCCTATCTTAATTCTGAATGGAGCACTTAGCGGTGAAAATATCTACTGTGCATTATGTGATGACTTCCAAGCAATCTATGATGCTACGAATGCCCTTATTCAAAATGGCATCAAAGATATTCTATATCTTTATAATTCAAAATCATATAGCGGCAAGCAAAAACTTGATGGTTATATGGCTGCATTAAAGGATAATGGAATTGCTTACAGAAAAGAACTCGTTTCGTATTTTACGGGTGATTTACAAAGTGTTACAAACCACCTTGTTTCCCTTTCACAAAATGGACTTGACTTCAAGGGTATTATTACAAGTGACGATAGCTTAGCAGTTGGCGCGATCAAATACGCCAAAGCCTTAAAATTAGCCATTCCAGAAGAACTATCTATCATTGGCTATAATAACTCTATTTATGCTGAATGTTGTGATCCTGAGCTTACATCAATTGATAACAAGCTTGAAACGGTTTGTAAAAACTGCGTTTCAACATTGATGGGAGTTTTCTCAGACGAACCAGTTCCGCTAAAGACTATTTTCCCAGCGGAAATTGTAAAGCGAGAAACGACCGCATTCTAATTTCATATTTATGGAGGCTATTTTATGAAACAATTTATGGACAAAGATTTTCTTTTATCTACTGAAACTGCGAAAGTACTTTTTCATGACTACGCTGAAACAACACCTGTATTAGACTACCACTGTCACATCAACCCAAGAGAAATTGCGGAAGATAGACAATTCGAGAACATAACTCAAGTATGGCTAGGCGGAGACCATTACAAATGGAGACTTATGCGTTCAGCCGGCGTTGAAGAACGCTACATAACAGGTGATGCTTCTGACCGTGAAAAATTCCAAAAGTGGGCAGAGACATTAGGAAAAGCCATCGGAAATCCTCTTTACCACTGGAGTCACTTAGAACTTCAACGCTACTTTGGATTTGACGGCTACTTAAACGGCGATACTGCTGAAGAAGTATGGAATTTATGCAATACAAAACTTGCAGAAAAAGAGATGTCCGTACGAAACTTAATCAAGAAATCAAATGTTACATTAATTTGTACAACAGATGATCCAATTGACACATTAGAATGGCATGAAAAAATTGCTGCAGATGAAAGCTTTGACGTTCAGGTTCTTCCAGCTTGGAGACCAGACAAAGCAATGAACATCGAAAAACCGGAATTTACAACATATTTAAAACAACTTTATGATGTAAGCGGAAAACATATTGATAATTTCGAAGACTTAAAAGCCGTATTACGCGCTCGTATGTCTTACTTTAATACAAGAGGATGTAAAGTTTCTGACCATGCACTTGAGTACGTTATGTACGCTCCTGCAACAGAGGAAGAAATCGAAGCAATCTTCGCAAAACGCCTTAATGGTGAAGCAGTAACAAAAGAAGAAGAATTAAAATACAAAACAGCTTGTATGATCTTCTTTGGTAAAGAATATCACGCTCTTGGCTGGATCATGCAATTGCACTATGGCTGTAAACGTGACAACAACGAGCTTAGATATAAACAACTTGGACCAGATACAGGATATGACTGCATCAACAACTATGCTCCAAGTGCACAAATGGCTGATTTATTAAATGCATTAAACATTGCAGATGAATTACCAAAAACAATCATTTACAGCTTAAATCCAAACGATAACGAAGCAATCGGAACTATTCTTGGATGTTTCCAAGATTCCACTGCTACAGCTAAGATTCAACAAGGTTCTGCTTGGTGGTTCAACGATCACAAAGTAGGTATGCAAAATCAAATGATCAGCCTTGGTAACTTAGGATATCTTGCTGGTTTCGTAGGAATGCTTACTGACTCAAGAAGCTTCTTAAGCTACACTCGTCATGAATACTTCAGAAGAATCCTTTGCGATTTATTCGGTACTTGGGTTGAAAATGGCGAATACCCAGCTGATATGAAGACTCTTGGCGAAATGGTAACTAACATTTCTTACAACAATGCCGTAAACTACTTCGGTTTTGACTTAGAAACAGTTACAAAATAATATTTTAAGTTAGCAACAAGCTTATGCTTGTTCTAAATAGATTATCTTTATCTCCTTTCAAACATAGAGAAAAAGAAGGAGCGGTAACGTACACCACATTCCATTACGTTACCGCTCTTTTATATTATCTATTCTCTCATTTCAAACTATAGTCCCCACTACGCTGCTACACTTTCATCCATAAAATCGTATCCATGAAGTGTATTTTTCTTTATTTTAATTAAAACATGAGCCATTACTAGCAAGGCAAACACTCCTGTTGCCACATTGCTCACCATCATTACAATACCAACACTTTCATTCCCAATATTGGTAAACCGCTGCAGTCCCCATAAGACTGGAATACGGAATACAAATACCCTGCTAACATTGATAATAAAGGTATAACGCATAAGACCATAACCATAGAGAAGAGCTAAGATCGATGCATTAATCCCAAGCATTACTGCTCCTAGTGCTTCATAGGAATAGATATGGATGATCATCTGATGAAATACCGGATCATTCTTCGCAAATATCTCACTAATCTGTGACAACCAAATTGTCGTTATCGAATATCCCAATACACCGATACTGACATTAAATATCATAACTTTCTTAAATGCATCTAATGCACGTGCATAGTTTTTTGCTCCCAGGTTCTGACTAATAATAGCGGCCCCACCCTCTTGAAATCCATTCTGAGGACTTGTGGTAATTCCACCAATATTATTGGACACCCCAAGGGCACCAACTGTTAAATCTCCATAACTTGTAGACATGGAGTTTACCACAACTTTTCCGAAAGCAAAAAGTACTTTTTCCATAATGACCGGAATAGAGGAAAAGATCATTGGAGCATTTACTTTTTTCTTCAGCGAGATTGCTTTTAACGAAAAACTAAATAGGTTTCCCTTCTTGCTGCTATTTATAATCGCAAATGCAAATAACGCAAGTTGTGATAGCAAAGTAGCAAATGCGATGGATGTTATATTACCATGCAATACATAAACGAATAAGGCCGTGATGGAAAGCTTTACGAAAATCACGATCATATTGAGATATAAGATACGCTTGGAATTTCCCCTTACTCTCTCAATGGATATGTATACGTTATTAAAGAACATAATGACCATTGAGATCAGGTCAATGACAAAATACTTCTGACCGACATCTATCAATGTCTCTGGCGTATTGGCCATCCGTAAAAACTGCCTTGTGAATGGTAAAATTCCTATCAGTACTACAGCTCCAATTGCGACACACATCATATACAAACTGCTTACTCTCTTCTTAACCAGTTCATAATCACCTGCACCATACGCTTCACTTACTTTTAAACTTGCACCTACTGCAAGTCCGCCGCCAAGCGCTGATAACATAAGGCTGATCTGTGATAAATACGCTACTGCTGATACGCTTGTGGAACTGATATGTGCTGCCATCTGTGTATCTAGTATTTTAAATAATTGGTTTAAACTCTGATACAGGGCAAGAGGTGCACACATCTTAAACACTACCGTCCACATATTCCCGTGTAAAATTAAATCTCTGTTTTTTCTGTCTTTCTCTGAAAGCCCTTTTTCGCTTTTTTCCATATTCTATCTACCTTCTAAGCATTGCTACTTCTTATTTACACGTTTATTCTATAGCAATAACTTCCCACATACCATGAATTATCTGCCTTTTTCATATATAAAGTACTGTTTTTTTGTGATATAATGTATCCAAACTTACATAATGATTAAGGAGTTACTATATGAATCGTCTTCACAATGAAAGTATTTTTGTCGAGCGAATCGTTCGACCACCAAAATTTAAAATGCAAAATGATCATATGCATGCCTATTTTGAGCTGTATTATTTGCTAGACGGAACTAGAAAATGCTTTATCAACCACAGCTTCTATACACTAAATCCTCATGATATGATGTTAATTCGTGGCGGTGACCTGCATCATACCAGCTATCTTACTGATCACTCTCATGAACGTATTGTGATTTACTTTGATGAACACGAATTAGACCGGCTATATAATAAATATGGCAGAAACACAATCCTTTCCTGCTTCCAATATCCAAAATGTTCGATCCCGGAAAACGACCAGGCATATCTTCTGGAACTACTGACGTTTATGTCTTCCCAGCAAGAACTTAGCGATGAATTCTCTATGACAATATTACAAAACCGTCTGGAAGAACTTCTTCTTTACTTATTGCGTTTACAAAAGACAAGCAGGCATGAGTTAGAGGAGCCTGTGGAAGCTTCCGATATTACCACTGCTGCCCGCTATATCTGTGAAAACTTTGAACATGAGCTTACCTTAGAGGATGTTGCTCAAAAGGTAAACATGAGTACCACTTACTTCTCAAAGAAATTCAAGGCAATGACGGGATTTGGATTTAAAGAGTATCTAAATACGATCCGGCTAAAAGAGGCTGCTCGTAAATTAAAAGATACAAGCGAGCCAATTACAGAAATCGCATTGGAATGTGGTTTTAACGACAGCAACTATTTTGGAGATATTTTTAAAAAGGTATACGGAATTTCCCCAAGGGCTTATCGCAAAGATGGAATGACTACTTCCCCTTGGGACAAACTATGTAATGCAGAATAACTACCGACTTGGAGGACACAAATGAAAGAAATCACAACTATCTTACTGGATGTAGACGGCACCCTACTAGACTTTAACAAAGCACAGTCAGCTGCACTTAAGCGTGTATTTGAGCAGAACGCTCTTGACCTTACTACTTCCACACTTGCCTTATATGATGAAATCAATCATGGATTATGGAAACAATACGAGCTTGGAGAAATTAGTCGCGACACTGTGCTGTACACTCGTTTTGTTCGTCTTTTTGAACGCTTGGGTATCCCTCTTGATGGCGTTGCTTTTGAAAAACAATATCAGGCACTGCTTGCCGAAGGTGCCTACTTGCTGCCAGGAGCCCTTCCTCTTGTCACGTATCTTTCTGATCACTATGACTTATATATTGTTACCAATGGTGTTGCCAAAACTCAGCATAAGCGCTTAGAAGCGTCTGGTCTGGACAAATTCATGAAAGACATCTTTATCTCTGAAACATTAGGATATCAAAAACCAGATGTGCGCTTCTTCAACAAATGCTATGAGCAAATTCCTAATGCAGATCCTGCTAAAATGATTATCATCGGTGACACTTTAACAAGTGATATCTTAGGCGGAAACAATGCCGGCATTACTACTTGCTGGTACAATCCAAATGGAGAAACCAATCATACCAATGCCACGGTGGACTTAGAGATTAAGCATCTGGATGAATTATATCAATACTTGTAAACTTGTCGACAAACTCTAGATGAAATCAGAATTTCATTTGTCTACAGCCTAAAGAGAGTGTATGAAACCGTTCATACACTCTCTTTTTATAAATGGTTTAAAAACATCAGCATAGAAATCCCAGATAGCGCTACCAACACCATATGGTGCTTAAAACCTCGTTTTACTGCGATCCAGTTTACTACATATACAATTCCTGAAAAGACTAGCACACTTGTTACATGGAAGCCAGCTGCATGGCTGACTCTGACATTTACTAAGATCAGTGACAATGCAATGCTTACTAATAGTCCAGATATGATGATACGTATCCATTTTTTAAGTAGTTCTAAAACCGATATTTCTTCAAAAAATTCATATACATGACAAATAAACGTAAAGACACCACATGATGTCATGACGCTACAAGCAAAACCGCATATTGCAACAAGGTATCCGCCTATTCTAGTCCCGGTCTGATTATATCCTATGTAATACCCAATTCCTGATAGCATTTTGCACAATATGCTTCCAGGTAAGGCATTTGCAATGGGCACAAGCTGAGAATAAAATTGCTCCGACGACACCATCGTATCATTTACAAACATACTCTCTGCAATGGTTAGATATGCGTCCCCTCCGCCAAAGGACAGCATTGTGGAAATTAAACCTTTTCCTATGTACATAACTATATTTTCTACCATAACAATTGCAGGAAGCGAACACAAAAAAATGACTGCAATACAACTTATGGTCTCTTTTATCATTTTGCTATATGGACAATTTACCTCTATCTTTTTCTCCCTTAAGGAGCAGACAATTCCATAAATCGATAATAATACCATCACTGCTACTAAGGTATTCTTTACTGCCTGGCCAGAAATAATTCCTGCCTTCCCAACACATAGCAGATACAGAGTACTTATGACTCCGGCAATAAAAACTCTATGTCCTTCTCTTTTTCCCTGAGTAAAAAAGATAACAAAGAATGTTACACTGAGCACACTCAATGTTGATACATCAAAAATTGGCGTCCTCTCAATTCCAAGCAGCCCATATATCTCTTTTCCACAGGTTGCAAACACGACAAGCAGCATAATTATAATACCTGCTTCTAGCCTCTTTTCTTTCTTGCAAACCTTAATTGCCCCTACAACATACTCTGTCAGCAAAAATGTAATAAAACAATTAATTCCCATGGCAATATACTGAATTTGCTCTAGTATGCCGTCACTAGATGCTGTAATTACCGAAAGCAGCATAACCATTAAAAAAGCTCCCGGCAGTGCCATTGCCATTGCTGCAAGCACCATTCCTTTTATTCCACCAACTCTTCTTCCGACTGCTGATGCAATCTCTACAGGAAGAGCGCCTGGTGTAATGCTGGCCACTACAATATCCTTATTCAGCTGCTCTTCTGATATAAGCCCCTGTTCTTCCACCACTTCCTTTTCAATTACAGGAATTAGAATACTTCCTCCTCCAAAGCCAATAAAGCCTATTTTTAAGTTACTTAGGATTGCCCTGATCAGTCTTTTCTGAGACTTCCCTTTTGTCTCCTCAAATGGTATTAAAATTACGTCTCCCATTTTCTCATCAATCGCATCCTGTTGATATGCCAGTTGATTCATATGGTACCTCTTTTCTTTTATCCACCACCCTCATATATAACCATTATATGTCGCTTTTGTGATATTCCTGTGTCATCTTATCAAGCATTGATATAATCTGCTCTCCTGCATTAATGTCATTGGCAAGGAGCCTTAAGTCTTTCTTATAAAAAAAACAGACTTAAGCAAAGTGTCTTTACTTAAATCTGTTTTATCTTTACCTAGTATGAAATTAATTCATATCCATCTTCCGTAACAAGAACCTGTACTTCCCATTGTGCACTTGGCATATTATCATCTGTATAGATTGTCCAGTCATTTGCATCATCTACAAATACTGCATCCGTACCCATGTTTACCATTGGTTCGATTGTAAAGCATAATCCTGGTACCATAAGCATTCCGGTATCTGGCTGTGTTACATAACTTACCCAAGGCTCTTCATGGAACTCTAAGCCAATACCATGTCCACCTACTTCTTTAACAACTGTATAACCGTTCTTTAAAGCATGTTGATGAACAGCATAACCCATATCACCTAATCTTGTCCATGGTTTTACATGTTGTAACCCGATCTCAACACATTCTTTTGTAACATCAACTAATTTTCTCATTTCATCAGAAACGTCACCGATGCAGAACATTCTAGAAGAATCTGAGTAGTATCCTTTATAAATTGTAGAGACATCCACATTTATAATATCACCGCTTTCAAGTACATCCTCATCACTTGGAATACCGTGACATACCTGGCTATTGATTGAAGTACAAACACTCTTAGGGAAGCCTTCAAATCCTAATGGTGCTGGAACGCCTCCTAATTCTGTTGTCTTATCATAAACCAGCTTATCGATTTCATTTGTTGTCATACCCTCGCGAATATTTTCTGCAACATAATCTAATACAGCAATGTTAATTGCTGCACTCGCCTTAATTCCTTCGATTTGTTCTTTCGTCTTAATGATTGAACGCTTAGGAACTAATACACCTTTATCTTTAAATGATTTAATCTTAGCATCAAATGCTTCATGACAAGCTTTATATTTCTTTCCGCTTCCACACCAGCAAGCGTCATTACGGCCAAGTTTCTTTTCCATTTTTCTATTCCTCTTTTCCTTATGCCAAACTGATTTTTCATTTATTATAGCACAGTTTTGTCGAAGTGTTCTATTTTATTTAGAGGATGAGCCCTCTGCGCGACAAAGCACTGCAACAGTTTCCACATGCATAGAATTCGGGAACATGTCCACTGCTCTTGCAGTCTTTGTCACATATCCCTTTTCTCTAAGATACTTTAAATCTCTTGCTAATGTTGCCGGATCACAGCTTACATATACCACTTTCTTAGGTCCCATGGAAACAATGGTGTCAAGCAGGCTCTGAGCACATCCTTTTCTTGGTGGATCTACCATGACCACGTCTGCTCTTGCCTCTTTCTTCTTATAAAGGTCCTCAACTACCTCTTCCGCTGCACCAACTAAGAAAGTTGCATTGTCAATGTCATTGATCGTTGCATTTATTTTAGCATCCTCAATTGCCTGAGGCACGATTTCAACACCATATACATGTTTTGCACTCTTTGCAAGGAATAAGCTGATTGTTCCGATTCCACAATATAAATCCCAAACCACTTCATCTCCAGTAAGGTCTGCATATTCAAGTGCCTGACTGTAAAGACGTTCTGTCTGTACTGGATTTACCTGATAAAAGCTTAGAGGTGAGATCTGGAATTTAACATCTTTAATATAATCCGTAATATAGGATTGTCCCCATAATGTAATACATTCTTCTCCTAAGATCACGTTTGTCTTCTTTGTATTCACATTGATCGTAATGCTTGTCATATGAGGTACTTTGATCAGACGTGCAATCAGTTCCTCTTGATGTGGAAGTTTCTTTCCATTTAGGATTAAGCACACCATGATTTCCTTTGTCTTATATCCTACGCGAGTCAGGATGTGGCGTACTAACCCCTTATGACTCTCTTCATCATAAGTAGAGATTTTATATTCAGTTAAGAAGTCACGTACGATCTGAAGAATTTCATCATTTTCCTTCGCTTGGATTGCACAGCTCGTCGTCTCAATAATATTATGCGTTCTTGCTGCATAAAAACCTGTGATTACTTTTCCGTCTTTATCCGTTCCTACTGGGAATTGCGCCTTATTACGATAGTAAAATGCATCTTCCATCCCCAACACAGGTTCCATAACGACTACGTTATCCACAGCATCAACATCTGTTTCCACTGTTCCCTGCTCTACAACTTTAAAACCGCCAATATGCTCTAAGCAGTTTTTCACTTTATTATGTTTGAATTCTAACTGTTTTTCATAATCAATATGCTGGATCTGACATCCACCACATTTTCTAGCCAACGTACAAGGTGGCTCAATACGGTCTTTGGATGGAGTAATGATTTCCATAAGTCTTGCAAATGCATAATTCTTCTTAGCTTTCATTACTTTTACTTTGACTGTATCACCAATTACGGCATCTTTGACAAAAAGAGCGTATCCGTCGATACGCCCAATTCCTTCTCCTTCAGATCCGTAAGCATCAATTTTTACTATTAATTCTTCGTTCTTTTCTACCATTGGAGTCCTCTTTTTATTAATCTACATTCGTAGTCTTTCTAATATTTGTTTCAAAGAAACGGTTGTAGCCAATCCAGTCTAACTTAGGATCTGCTGCTTCCAATCCTTCTTTCATGGTCTGCATTCTTGCATCTAGCATATCTGCAAGGCTAAGTGCCAATGCTTCAATTGTTGCCGGCTTCTTTGGAGAACCGTACTCTAATGTACCATGATGTGCAATCAGACAGTGTTTTAACTGGCTTGCAAGATCGTGTGGAAATCCTTCGATCTCACGAATCTTTATTCCTACCATTTCAACACCAATCATGATATGTCCTAACAATTGTCCATCATCGGTATAATCATTTTCTGGAAATGCTGAAATTTCTTCTGTCTTTCCAATATCATGGAACATCGCTGCAACTAATAGCAAGTCACGATTTACAATTGGATATTGCTTTGCCATAAATTCACTTACCTTAACTACGCTAAGCGTATGCTCTAAGAGTCCTCCTTGGAAACTGTGGTGAACACTTTTTGCTGCTGAATGGCTTGTAAATCTTCTTTTAAACGTTGCATCCTCTATAAAAATGCTTTCTGCTAATTTCTTTAAATACTTATTTTTAATCGTACCAATATAATCTGTCAATTCGCCATACATCTTCTCGATGCCTTGGCTTGATAGTGGGACATAATCCTCTTTATCATATTCTCCTTCTTGCGCAACTCGAATTTGATCAATATGGAGTTGAAGTGCATTTTGGAAATAAACTACCTTTCCTTTTACATGGATATAATCCATTGTATTAAAATTATTAATGCCGCTTGTCAAATTCCATACTCTTGCGTCTAAAGTACCTGTCTTATCCTGTAACGTCAAGGAGTAATAACTTTTTCCCGTAGGCTTCTGACATGTTTTTTTGGATTTACATAAATATATTCCTTTAATAGAATCCCCTTCGTGTAAATCTGTTATATATATCATTTTAATACCTAACCTTTCTAATCAATAAATGTCCTCATTATTACTTCCCATTATAATATACTTTAAACCAATAATAAAGGGGGTTATCCCCCCTTTATTATTGTATATCCTTCCAATGCAATTGTTCTACTCTACAATGCTAAGCTCTAGCAAAACTTTCTCCTCTACTTTCTTATCTCCCTGGGTGCGATAAAACGTCACCTGTATATGGTCTTTGTTATGAAAGTTATTGATGATCGCATTAAATTCTGCAACATCCGTAATCCCTACGCCATTAATCTCAGTAATGATATCTCCCTTTTTTATATCCACATTAAAAGCAGGAGAATCACTATCTACCTTGGTAACATAGATGCCCTTATCCATGCCAATCTTATATGCAATCTCAGGCGAAATATCATTTGCAGTAATACCGAAATATATAGAATCCTTCTTATTTACCAGCTTTGTAATGATTGGCTTAATACTGCGGATACTATAACAGGTATTTACATTTGCATTTAGCTGGCTGGTAAAGTTAGCTACATGAGTAATAAACGCTACAATCTTTCCTTCCAGATTTACAAGAACGCCTTCCCCATTGCTATTATAGGTTATCGTAGTATTTACCAGTGCAACCGCATTATCCACGATATAGTCATTGTATGGTTCATTTGCAACTGTTCCATAAAGGGCAGAATACATATGGCCATTAGGACTGCCTAATGCAATCACGGTCTCTCCTGTCTTTAGCTCATACGTTGTATCAAACTCTGCCACATCAACTGAAGCTAGCTGCTCTTTCGTCAGTTTTGCAATTTCAACTGCAATGATTGCAATTCCCAGATCGTCACTCTTATTAAATAGTTTTGCATTTGCTACAGAATTATCCGCAAATGTGATAATCAAATTATCGGTGGCACTTACCTTCGACTGGGCAACATAGATCAATAAATACTCATCACTCTTTCCGACGATTATTCCACAAGTAGAATTGGTATCCTGACCTGGAGTATCAAATAAATCATAACTGCTCTGCACACAAGTAACCTTAACAATGCAAGTATTGACCTTTTCACTGATAAACTGGATCTTCTTGCTTATTGAGACAACTGCATCTGACGCAGGAGTCTTTGTAGGCTTTGGTGTACTAGTATGTTTTGGCTGTTCCGTCTTTATCTTGGTCGGAACTGCTGTAGGAACTGCTGTTACAGATGTTCCCTCTGGCGAAATTGTCTTAGTCGCTACACTTTCAAACCCATCGCCTTTTCCGATCGTAATTTGTTTACTGTTTATCTCAAAGTAATCCGAAAATAATGGTAAACATAAACAGAAGACAATACAGCTTGTAATTCCAAATACTACTGCCATTCCTATAGTAAATCCAACTTTTTTTGCTTTGCTTCGTTTCTTTGGCCGAATGGTTTCCTTTACAAAGGTGTATTGTTCTTCTTCAGATGGACCATTATGTACTGATTTATTTTCGTCCGCCATGAGTTTCTCCTTTAATACTCGTTCTAAAGTCCTATAGAATAAGTATATCATTAAGTTATGAACAAGATATGAATACTTTGTAAACAAACCTCATAATTCAAAAGAATATGTTTTATTTTCACTGTAAATAAGGTAAAATATAACTTAACAGTTCCTTCATTCAAGGACACAACACACCTTAAAGAAAGGCAATAAAATGAACCAAAAAGCTCTAAAAACATTAGAATTTAATAAAATCATAGATCAATTAACAGAACTCGCAAGTTCCTCTCTTGGAAAAGAGCTCTGTCATACATTGCTTCCTTTTTGTGACCTTACGTCCATTAATGAAGCACAACAAGAAACTGCAGATGCTCTTTCTCGAATTCTGCAGAAAGGGAGCCTAAGCCTTCGTGGAATTAAAGATATTGGTGCCAGCTTAAAACGTCTTGAAGTTGGAAGCACTCTTGGAATAGTCGAACTCTTGAATATCAGTTCCCTATTAGACTGTGCCCTTCGTGCAAAAGCCTATGGCAGCCATGATGAAGAAGAGGAAGACAAGGACTCTTTAAGTGAACGTTTCTTCTTGCTTGAACCACTTACTCCACTTAACAATGAGTTAAAACGCTGCATTATTTCCGAAGAAGAAATCAGTGACGAAGCAAGCAGCACATTAAAGAATATTCGTCGCTCTATTAAAAATGCCAATGGCCAGATCCACGAACAATTAAATAAGATCGTAAATTCCCAGACTGGAAGGACTATGTTACAAGAAGCCATCATCACCATGCGTAATGGCCGCTACTGTATCCCTGTGAAAGCAGAATACCGTTCCAAGGTACCTGGCATGATTCATGATCAGTCTTCTACCGGTTCAACCTTATTTATTGAACCAATGAGCATTGTGCAATTAAATAACTCCATTCGTGAACTAGAATTAAAGGAACAAGAAGAGATTGAACGTATCCTTGCCGAACTTAGCGAACAATGTGCAGAGCAAATGGAAGCACTTGAATCCAATTTATCGATTTTAGTATCCCTTGACTTTATCTTTGCTAAAGCAATGCTTGCCAAGAAAATGCATGCCACTGCTCCTGTTTTCAATGAAGACGGATATGTAAACATCAAAAAAGGCCGTCATCCATTGATTGACTCCAAAAAGGTTGTTCCTATTGATATTTACCTAGGAAAAGAATTTAATCTCCTCGTGATTACTGGACCTAATACAGGTGGTAAGACCGTTTCCTTAAAGACTGTAGGACTATTTACCCTAATGGGACAGGCCGGACTTCATATTCCTGCCTTTGACGGTTCTTCCCTTGCAGTATTCGAAGACGTATATGCGGATATCGGAGATGAACAAAGTATCGAGCAAAGCTTAAGTACTTTCTCCTCCCATATGACAAATACCGTATCTATCTTAGAACATGCCAATGAAAAGTCCTTAGTATTATTCGATGAATTAGGTGCAGGAACGGATCCGACAGAAGGTGCAGCACTTGCCATGTCCATCCTTTCTTACCTTCATAATAAACAAATTCGCACTATGGCGACGACTCACTACAGCGAATTAAAAGTATTCGCCCTTACAACAGAAGGCGTGGAAAATGCATGCTGCGAATTCAGTGTGGAGACGTTACGACCAACTTACCGTCTATTAATCGGTATTCCTGGTAAGAGTAATGCATTTGCCATTTCAAGCAAACTAGGATTATCCAATGAAATCATCGACTCTGCAAAAGAGTTAATCGACTCTGAGGATCAAAGCTTTGAAGATTTGCTTGCTGACTTAGAAGAAAATCGTGTTGCAATTGAAAAAGAACGTGAAGAAATTGAAGCTTATAAAGCAGAAATGGAAGCTCAGAAGCAAAAGCTTGAAGAAAAGAATGAAAAACTCGAGGCACAGCGTGACCGTATTCTAAAAGAAGCCAAAGAGGAAGCTTATAAAGTCTTGCAGGATGCCAAGGAATATGCGGATACCACAATCAAGAAATACAATAAATGGTCCAACGAAAGCGGCCTAAGCAAACAGATGGAACGCGAGCGTAATGAGCTTCGCAATCGAATGAAGGGCAGCGAGACCTCTCTTCTTTCCGGCAACAAAGCAAAACCTAAAAAGCAGCATAAAGCTGCCGACTTCAAACTTGGCGATGCGGTATTTGTTACAAGCCTAAACCTAAAAGGAACCATTAGCAGTCTTCCAAATGCAAAAGGTGACTGTTTTGTACAAATGGGTATTCTAAGAAGCCAGATAAACATCTCAGACCTTGAGCTAATTGATGAACCAACTATCACTGCACCAAATATGCAAAAGACAGGCTCTGGTAAGATCAAGATGAATAAGTCCTTTGCTATCAGCCCAGAGATCAACGTAATCGGCAAAACGGTAGATGAGGCACTCTCTATCCTAGATAAATATCTAGATGATGCTTATCTTGCTCACTTGCCAAAAGTAACGATTATTCATGGTCGAGGAACCGGTGCATTAAAGAACGGTATCCACGCACATTTAAAACGAATAAAATATATCAAATCCTATAGAGTAGGTGGATTCGGTGAAGGTGACCACGGCGTTACCATCGTAGAATTCAAATAACAGACTGAATGCAAATCGTTTATTCTGTTATCATAAATAATAAAATCAGGAGGTTTTACCTATGGCAACAAAACAGAAAATACTAATCGTAGATGATGATAATAATATTGCCGAACTGATTTCCTTATACCTGAACAAAGAATGTTTTGATACCTTAATCGTAAATGATGGGGAAGAGGCACTAGATGCCTTCCCCACTTATTTACCAAACCTTATCTTACTAGACCTTATGCTTCCTGGCATTGATGGATATGAAGTATGCCGTGAAATTAGAAAGACATCTTCCGTACCAATCATAATGCTCTCTGCCAAAGGTGAGATCTTTGACAAGGTATTAGGCCTGGAGCTAGGGGCTGACGATTATATAATCAAACCATTTGATTCCAAGGAATTAGTTGCAAGAGTCAAAGCCGTCTTACGCAGATTTCATCCCGTACAGACTAACATTCCGACTGCCGCTACCAATGAGGCTGCCCTAGAACAAACCGGCGATTTTGTGGAATATGATAACCTAATCATTAATCAATCCAATTACACGGTGATCAATTATGGCACTCGCATCGAAATGCCGCCAAAAGAGCTGGAACTATTCTATTTCCTAGCTTCCCATCCAAATCAAGTATTTACAAGAGAACAGTTATTAGACCATATCTGGGGCTATGAATACATCGGTGATACTCGAACTGTAGATGTACATATCAAACGACTAAGAGAAAAGATTAAAGACAACCCTTCCTGGGGACTTGCTACCGTATGGGGTATCGGTTACAAATTTGAATTGAAAAATAACTAGAAGGATTTAAGCCTATGCGAACAAGCCTATTATATAAATACTGCTGTTGCTTCTTCCTTGTATTTCTATCTCTTTTCATTCTGTTGAATACCTACGGAAGCAACCAGATAAAAACAAACCTAGTCAATCAAAAGAAGATTGCCTTATATCAAGAATCTGAGTCCATTTGTAATCAGTACGTCCAAGAGTATTATGCAAACTCCATAACAAAAAGCTTTCTTTATAAACAGCTTGTTACCGTTGGTTCCTTAACAAACACCCGCATCTGGATGACCGATCATGAAGGTACACTACTACTAGATACCGAGGACTCCATGTCTGGCGTGACCACAAATGTACTAGCCATTGACCCATCCATATTAAACAGTAATACAAAAAGCGGAGTGAAATATCCTGGATACTTTGATACTCCAATGATTATGGCCGAGAGTAATATCATCGTTAATTACAATACCGTTGGCTATATCTTTGTCTTTATGAGTGAGGATAAAGTATTAGAAGATACCATTCAAATTACCAATGTAATCAATACCCTTCTTCTCTACTTTATGGTAACGCTAATTATATTGATTGTCTGTATGTACCTATTCAGTATTCGTCCACTCCATAAGTTAATCAAAGCTGCAAAGGAATACAGCCTTGGTCACTTTGATGCTTCAATCAGCCTTCGTGGAAATGATGAGTTTAATGATCTGGCAAATACAATTAACTTTATGGCCACTGAGTTAAACAGCATAGATGAATATCAAAAGAACTTTATTGCAAATATCTCCCATGATTTTCGTTCTCCGCTGACTTCTATCAAAGGATATGCCGAGGCCATTTTAGACGGGACAATCCCTTATGAAATGCAAAACAAGTATATCGATATCATTGTATTTGAAACAGAGCGTCTAAATAAGCTGACCAATAATCTATTAACACTTAACACCTTTGAACGTAATGGCAGCATGCTTAATATTACAAGCTTTGATATAAATAGTGTAATAAAGAAGACGGTTAGCACCTTTGAAGGAACTTGTACCAAAAAGAAGATTACCATAAATCTTGAGTTTTCTTCGGAAGAGCTGTTTGTTGATGCAGATATGGATAAAATCCAGCAGGTGTTCTACAATCTGATTGATAATGCCATCAAGTTCAGCCACCATAACTCCAGCATACGCATCCTGATTAACGAGCGAAACAACAAGGCCTTTATCAGTATAAAAGATTATGGCATTGGCATCCCCAAAGACTCTCTTAAAAAGATTTGGGAACGATTTTATAAAACCGATCTCTCGAGAGGCAAGGACAAAAAAGGAACTGGTCTTGGACTTAGCATTACAAAGGAAATCATCAACGCCCATAATGAAAATATAACAGTTATTAGCACTGAAGGTGCCGGAACAGAATTCACGTTCAGCCTTCCATTAAGTGATATCTGATAAACATAAAAAGGAATGGCAGCTCCTTACAGTACAAAACACTTGTATTGTAAAGAGCTGCCATTCCTTTTCAGTATCCAGCTGATTATTTAGATAAAATACTCCTTAATTCTCTTAAGGACAAACATTGACTCTTTTACTTATTTCTCTTTGATACTCTCATGCTTTCCCATGTATAACTTGTCGTAAGCACAGTCCAAACAACGGTTACCATGGCTACCGGCATTAATCCAAAGTCCCAAATTACTGACCCCATCAAGCATACTATCCACAATACCAAACAAGTCATGCTAGTTACCGGGTAGGATTTATACCCTGCCTTATATATCTGGAGTCTTTCTGCCTCATCACAGCTCTCTTCCCACTTCTTAGTAAACTTTATATCATAAATACTTCCCTTTTTCTCAGGATTTATCTGCTTTAAGAAATCAACAAGTATTCTCTGTGAGACTGTAACAAATACTAATACTAGAATAAAAGATACAAACCAGCATACCACAGGTATTGTTTTGGCTGCATCCTCACGCAACTCAACAAACTGGAATACTTTCATTCCAGCAGCGAAAAAGAAGCATGCCAAAATCATAATCATTGTAGTGATATAGATTGCATAAGAGAGTAAACGATCAATTCGTTCCATCTCATCCTCATCTTCGCCATTCCATGTCTTAAAACGCTGTTTACTTATTTTAAAAAGAACCGTAACCACAATTGTCCCTACACTAACAATCACTAGATTTGCATATGGCGTAATCAAATGTAGTCCAGCCATAATTCCTCTTGCTATAGCCTCTGTACTATTCTCTGGAAGCTTTGCTGTAAGCATACCAACAATGGCACCAATCAATGTAGACATAATCATGATTACAATAAATTTCCCAAATGCCTTCTTATTTTCCCTCTGAATTTCACAAACCTTTTCCTTACTCATGTTCCCCATCCTCCTCATACTGAAATATCTCTTCTACTGACGTCTCAAATACCTTTGCAATCTTCAACGCCAACGTAACCGATGGCGAATAATCTCCACGTTCAATCTGGCTGATTGTCTGTCTCGACACTCCAACCATCTTTCCCATCTCCTGCTGGTTCACATTAATCTTTGCTCTGTATTCCTTTAATCGATTGTATAATGGCATCTGCTCACCTCTGACTATCTTTCTTGTCAATATGACAACTTTTCTTGTCACTTGCTATAGTCACATTATATGCATGACAAGTATAGTTGTCAATCCCATTTATGTAATTTATTTGAAAAACTTCTTCTCACTCACTTCTGTCACCCAATACGGAGTGACCCGGAGAACCTCTGGTACTCTGTTATCTTCATTCCAGAGGGAATTCATCCCCCCATTGGAATCGTGTTTCAGGAATTCACTTCCTGAAACACGAAAAGGGTCAAGTACGCTTTGCGTACTTGACCCTTTCATTACTTTTAACATCAGATAAAATAAGATTTTATCTGATGGCACCGTCCTCGGTGCCGCTATTTTGCCTCTGACCAGCTATGATTGTGTAAATGGCCTTCCAATGTCATTTTCTCAAATCCATGTTGTCTGAGTGCTTCGTATACAACAACAGCAACCGAGTTACTAAGGTTAAGAGAACGAATGTCTCCAATCATAGGAATACGGATGCAAGTATCTGCATGTTCTAATAAGATTTCTTCCGGAATACCAGCACTCTCTTTTCCAAACATGATAAAACAGTTATCATCATATGTTACATCGGAATGCACATGAGTTGCCTTAGTAGTTGCCATATATAACTTTGCGCCAGGATTACGTCTTAAGAAATCGTCGAAATCTTCATAAACGGTAACATCTAGCTTATCCCAGTAATCAAGACCCGCACGTTTGATCTCTTTTTCACCAAGTTTAAATCCTAATGGTTCAATCAAATGAAGTCTTGCTCCTGTTGCAACGCAAGTACGTCCAATATTTCCTGTATTTGCTGGAATTTCCGGCTCATGTAAAACTACATTAATCATTTTTCTTCGCTCTCTTTCTCTTACTTTACTTTATTTCCGACCTTATATAGCTCATCACTCTTCGGTGGTTCTAAAAATCTTCTCTCATCTTCATTAAATACGATACGTTCATGACCTTCCACAACCTTACCGATTACGGCAGCCTCGATGCCCTCTTTTTTAAGAGCCTCAACTAAGTCAGCTCCTCTATGGGTTCCCATTAACATACATCCACTTGAGATCAACAAATATGGATTTAGATCAAAGAACTCACAGATTTCTACTGTCTCTTGTCTAATGGTAATACGTTTTAAATCAATTTCAAGGCCAACATTGGATGCAGAACCGATTTCCCAAAGTGCACCATACATTCCGCCCTCTGTCACGTCATGCATGCTTGTAACACCATACTGTTTCGCAATCTTAGCTTCTTTCACAACACTGATATGGTCTATAAATGATTTTGCACTATTGATAAAGTCTCTTGTATATCTTGTAAGAAGCTGTTCCTCTTCATCCTTTGCAATAATTGCAGTTCCTTCAAGTCCAGCCCATTTTGTCATAACGACATCCTGTCCAACTTCTAATCCGCTTGTGGTAACCATATCTTCTTTTGAAATCTTACCAACTCCTGTTACAGAGATAATCGGCTGATTTACTGCTGTCGTAACCTCAGTATGGCCACCCATGATTTCTATATTTAAATCCTTACAGTTTTGCTCTAAGTCCATCATGATCGCTTTTAATTCCTGTTCCTTTGTATCTTCAGGAAGCAGTAAAGTAACCATAATTCCAATCATTTCTCCGCCACTAGATGCAATATCATTGGCCGTAATATGAACTGCTAGTTTACCAATGTCATTTACAGTACCAGTGATTGGATCTGTGGAAAGGATCATAACTTCAGATTCTGTCGTATCTACATATGAGCAGTCCTCTCCCACATTTGGACGAATTAAAACTTCATCTCTTCTATGTCTGATTTGCTTAAATACGGATCTTTTCAAAACTGATTCGGATATTTTTCCTATTTTCATCTCTTCACCTCAAAGTTTTTCGTATTGTAATGGGGCCTTCACATTACATTGTAGCGTGAAGCCCCCTAAAAAAATCACAGACCAACTTGTGACTGCTATATTTACATTATTGCGCTTTTTGTGTTGGCTTTGGAGTTACAGAAGGTGATACCGTTTCCTTTGGCTTTTCTGAAACAGCTGGCTGCTTTGTTGCCTCTGGTGCTACTGTTGCCTCTGGGCTAGCCTCCGGTGTTGCTGTAGCTTCTGGTCCAGGTGTTGCTGCACCATCTTCAGCAGTATTTTCTTCTTCCTTCTTCTCTTCTTGTGTACCAACAGTAATATAATTTGGTGCTGCTGCGTAAGAACTAAAGTTTACTTGCTCACGACTTTGTTCTACACCATCAATGAAAATCACTTTGTATAGATTTGCCTTACATCCTTGATGAGCACTTGACTCTACCTTGCGGTATGTTGTTGGCTTAGTCGGATCCTCTGTAACTACGTCATTTCCTGGTTCAATATAAGATGTAACTTCACTTACATATTCTATTGTTCTGTTCTTTGCTCTTGTCTCATGACCCCAGATTGTAAAGTGCAATCTGCCGCCACTTGTATATGCCTGCACATACACAGGAGCATCTGTATTATTTTTAAACTTTAGGTCTTTATAATTGCCAGAAATGGCAGCATCCATACTCGGTTTTACATAAGAAACCGTCATAGAATGATTAAATCGTTCTGTAATGTCCATTTCTGCTAACAGTAATGCATTGTAAAGTGTGGTAGATACCTGACATACCCCACCGCCAAAACTTTCTACAGTCTTACCGTTTAAATAAGAACCTGCAAGCGCATAACCGTTATTCTCTTCAAATGGCCCCATTGCGGCAGCGGCTGAAAACTCCTCACCTGGATATAATACAGTCCCATCAATTCTGGCTGCACCATTTTCTACATTCATTCTACGGTTTGCACTAGAGCTTCCATAATATGTGGAAAACGTTCCTAATATTGTATCACATAAAAGTGCTTTTTCTTTTGTAATTTCAGCGTCGGTATTTTCAACCACCGCTTCTAAAGTAATCGCATCCTTACGATTCCAGTTCTTAATTGCCTCATTCAATACCTGTTTTGTCTGATCTACTGATAAGACAATTCCACTTTCAGACTCTGTGGCAACAAATTTTCCATCTTCTCTTGTAAGAACTGAATTTTTAGGGTCGATATCGTATTTCTGGCATTTTTTCATAACTTTATCGATATTGCTATCATTTAATGTGAATGCTAGTGTAAACACTAATTTTTCAGATTTAATCTTTCTTAAGTCAAGGTAACGCTTTATCAGGCTCCCTGTCTTTCCTGCATCCATTGCTTCATCAATATAGTTTTGTTCATCTACTGTTAAACCAAGCTTATCTAGCGTAGTATTAACCTCTTTGCCATTGATCGTGATAGTAACTTTTGTCTCTTTGAGCTGGTCAACGTAAGCATCAAGCGCCTCTTTTGCCTGCTCCTTAGTCATACTTCCAATATTTAATGTATCAATATATACATTCTCGCAAATACTATTTTCATCTACATGTGTAAGCACATTTAGAGTAATTATGCCTGCAGAAATCCCAAGTACTATAATTGACAGTATTATGATAATCATTTTTTTCTTGTTCATAAACTTCAATCCCCTTTTTATATGCTTGCATCAGTGTAATATCCATAAAATCATAACCCACTGCAATCTCGATTGACAGATTGATACATTTTATGTATATTCAATATTAATGATTAAAATGCTGCGGCAACAACACTTATAAGCATTGCTAAAATTAAAAATGCGATGATTACTGTAGAAACCACTTTTCTAGTCTTTTTACTATACATGTTCATTATAGATTCACCTCTTTACGTCTAAGCTTATATGAACAGCCGCAAAAATATCTTTAAAAACCAAAGAAAGGTTGTGCTGTTATGCCTACTATTTTATGTTTGGTACTGCTATTTTGCGTCTGGCTCCGTTATGAACGAAAGAAAGCCACAAAAACAGATACCGAGGCAAGGGAAGCGTTTATCAATACCGAAAAACAAGCACAGATTGCTCGTAAGAAAGATATTAGCAATCTAAACTATATTACGGTTCCTATTCATACCCTGCCCATTCAGAAAGGCGTAGATGAGACCCTTGACGAGTACATCGATTCCCTTCTTGCGATTAGCGGGAAGCCAATCGTAAACCTATCCAATTATGCAAATACGGAACTCAAGCTTAACTACGGAATTGCAAACTTTGACTTACTTAGCCAGTACGATGAGAATTACTTCTCACTAATCCATACATTGACCTCCTATGGCTGCTCCCTTTATGAGACCAGACGATACGAGGATGCAAGAAACATATTAGAATATGCGGTTTCCATTGGCTCTGATATTAAGCTTACCTTCTTGACACTGGCAAAGATTTATGCCGATCATAATGAAGATACTAAAATTATAGAACTTGAAAACCATGTCAAAGAAATGCTCCCAGAAAAAAGTGAAGCCTTCCTATCTCAAATCGAAAAAATTCGATACTATCAATATTTTGAATAATCAGAACAACGTACCTAACTTGGTCACGTCAGCGATACCTTCCTTTCGGATGAGTGCACCTCTTGGCTTTCTTCTTTTAGAAAGCCTTTTTTTACTTTACAGGGGATTGCAATACAATTTCTTATAAAGTATACAAAATTGCTCTGCGAGTCAATTTGCAGAGCATTATTTATTCTATATTCTTATCATTTGCAAAGGCAACAAGTTTATACTATTGAATCCTTCCCTTTTCAAAAATAATCTGGTCGATCATGCGGGAAGCCTCACGTTTTGTGAGTTTTTCTACCTGTTGTACGTTGTCTATTTTATGATATTTCATTAAATCAATCAAGTAATTTTTTTGACGAGGCGTAATAGGAGAATCCTTCTTAATCTTATAAGAATAGCTTCCTGGATTAGCTAGCTGGTCAAGACCCGCCACCTCTTTAATCCCTCTTTCACCATTTTTCATCATTGCAAAATACAATTCCATTGTCACCTTAGCATCATCAAAAGCACGATGGGCATTTGGATTATACAATCCATAATGTCTGCAAAGGTTCTCAAGGCTTCTGCTCTTTAAATCACTATGCATCTGTCTTGCAATGGCAAGGGTATCAATGACCGGATGGTCAAACTTATATCCTGCCCTCATAAATTCCGTCTTTAAAAATCGATAATCAAAGCTGACATTATGTCCAAGAAGGGTTTCCTCTCCAAGAAACGTGCGTAACTCTTCTGCTACTTCTTTAAAGCTTTTAGCACCTGACAGCATCGAGTCAGTAATACCTGTTAGATTAACAATCGTAGAAGATAGTTCATATCCTGGGTTAATTAGAGAAGAGAAAGTCTCAACAACTTCCCCATCCCTTACTTTAAGTGCCCCAACTTCAATAATATGATACTTATCCGGTGACAATCCTGTCGTTTCTACGTCAATTGCAACAAATGACTGTACCATTTATTTTCCTCTTTTCTTATCCTTTAAATAACTCTTACATAGCGTATTCATAAAGCATGTCTCACACTGTGGACTTCTTGCCGTACAAATACTTCTTCCATGGGCAATAATCTGAATATTATATAGGATCCAGTGTTCCTTAGGGACTACCTGCATTAAGTCCTGCTCAATCTTATCCGGATCTGTCTCCTTGGTAAATCCTAATTTTGTAGAGATACGCTTTACATGGGTATCCACTACGATACTTGGATCATTATAAATATTACCACGAATGACATTGGCAGTCTTACGACCAACTCCTGCAAGAGATGTCAGCTCATCTACATCCCTAGGAACCTCTCCACCAAAGTCATTGATCAGTTTATTCATGCACAAGATAATATTCTTTGCTTTGTTTTTATAAAATCCTGTGGAATGAATATCTCTCTCTAACTCTTTTAAATCTGCATTTGCAAACTCTTCAATGGATTTATATTTTTGAAACAAATCCTTAGTTACAATATTTACGCGCTCATCAGTACATTGTGCGCTTAGCATGGTTGCAATTAACAACTGCCATGCATTTTCATGGTTTAGATAACATTTATATTCCGTTGTATAATGCTCATCAAGCAAATCAAGGATTGCCTGAATACGTTCGCGCTCTTGTTTGCTAATTCTTCTTGCCATGTGTTCTCCTATCTGTTTACCACATAAGTTGTTGCATCATGATTAAGAGGGTTACGGTGATTATAATCAAAAACGATGATCTGTGGCTCATATACCGCCTCACCTAAAGCTGCCGTACGTTCCACATCAATTGTAAACTTCTCAACATGAACCAATTTTATAAGCTTCTTAAATGGAACATCTTCATATCCTGCAACACGAAGTTTTTCTTCCTGTGCCTGTAGTTCTTCCATCATCATTTTATATTCATGATCTTCTTGAACAGCAAAGTCTGGTCTGCTCTTCATCTTTTCACGTAAATAACAGTCGTAAGTTAAGATCTCCTCAAATTCCTTCACATGTTGTCCTACTTCTTCTTTATAGAAATCAAGCAAGATATAGAAACGTTGAATTCTTGAATGATTGCGATCAAATAATTGATTCTTTTCATAATAATCCGCAAGCTTTGTATACATATCAAATGGTGTTTCAAAGAAATGCTCAAGATATTTTACAGCATTAATAAATTGTCCACTATTATAATATACTTCAACCATGTCTTCTAGACCTTTTAATCTCAATACATCATCAAAAGTAATCCATTTTGTAGAAAGCACTTCATATGGGGCCGTATCCTTATAAACGATGTCATACTTTTCGCAGCATTCATGCATATAAGAACCTTTCAACACCTTAAGGAAACCAATCTGTAATTGATCTGGTTCCATATCGTAAACTTCATTAAAGGAGTTTCTAAAGGTTGCATAATCTTCATATGGAAGTCCAATAATAAGATCTAAATGTTGATGAACATTTTTCCCTTTCTTAACCCCATCTACTGCCTTTCTTAACTTCGTAAGGTCCATCTTACGACGAATTGCCGTAATCGTTTCCTCGTTGGTAGACTGAACGCCAATTTCAAGCTGAACAAGTCCTGGACGCATCTTGTTAAGCAGGTTAATCTCACGTTCTCTTAAGATGTCTGCAGATACTTCAAAATGGAAATTCGTGATACCATTGTCATGCTCATGAATATACTCCCAAATCCCCATCGTATGGTCAGGATTACAGTTAAAGGTACGGTCTACAAACTTAACTTGAACTACTTTCTGATCTAAGAAGAACTTTAACTCCTGCTTTACTTTTTCAAGATCGCGAAGTCGTACTTTTTTCTCTACCGATGACAGGCAATAGCTGCAAGAATATGGACATCCTCTGCTTGTCTCATAGTAAATGATTTTATTTTGGAATTGTTCCATCTTTTCATATGGAAATGGTACTTTTGTTAAGTCCATGATTTCTCTAGGAGATGTCATTACCGCTGTCTCATCTTTTCGATATGCAATTCCTGCAATATCCTTCAATTCACCTTTTCCATCAATCATATACTGCATTATTTCATGGAATGTCTCTTCACCTTCTCCAATCATTACACCTTCAATATAAGGATGATTATTAAGCACATCAACAGCATCATAAGAAACTTCCGGTCCACCTACCCAAATCCTAGTCTCTGGCAATACTTTATGAAGCTCCTTCGCAAGGTCATAAACCATATTGATATTCCAGATATAACAGGAAAATCCAATAAAGTCTGGTTTCTCTTTATAAATACCTGCAATAATCGCATCTAATTGATTATTAATTGTAAATTCCACTATTTCTATCTGATCTTCATACTCTTTGCAGTATCCTTTTAAACAATACACCGCAAGATTAGAATGGATATATTTTGCATTAATTGCTGCTAATAAAATTTTCATCATTATTCCCTTTCTTATAAAACACTACCCGTAGTATACCACATCTATAATTTCCATACTAGGGCACTTCTTTGGCAGTTTCCTGCGCAATAAAAAAAGGACGATATCATCATCGTCCTAAAAAATAAAGCGGGTGATGGGAATCGAACCCACGTATCTAGCTTGGAAGGCTAGTGTTCTACCATTGAACTACACCCGCATAACCTTGTTCTGATTAATAATGCCCAGAGCCGGAATCGAACCAGCGACACAGGGATTTTCAGTCCCTTGCTCTACCAACTGAGCTATCTGGGCATAAAACTTAAAAGTTTTAAATTGCGGGGACAGGATTTGAACCTATGACCTTCGGGTTATGAGCCCGACGAGCTACCAGACTGCTCCACCCCGCGACATTTGTTATTAGATTGATTTGAGTAAAACTCAATGGATGGAGAAGGATTCGAACCTTCGAAAGCGCTGCTAACAGATTTACAGTCTG
>JAUNJY010000083.1 GCA_030535455.1 bacterium | reverse complement strand
TCTTTTATTCAGAGGCAGAACAACTAGCATTTGTTGGAGATACTATTTTTAGAGGAAGTATTGGCTCGACTCAGTATCCAGGAAGTAATAAAAAAGATTTACAAGCGAGTATTTTTGGTAAGATTTTTTCTTTGCCTGAGAAAACAATTCTTTATTCCGGACATTCAGACTTTACAACAGTAGGAATAGAGAAGGCCAGATATATTTAATCGCTTTTCCAACAGGTATATAAATGAATTTTTAAGGTGAAAAGATAGTAAAAAAGGCAGTAGAATAAATCGTATAATAAGAA
Organism: bacterium; assembly: GCA_030535455.1. Taxonomy (GTDB): domain Bacteria; phylum Bacillota; class Clostridia; order Lachnospirales; family Lachnospiraceae; genus KM106-2. The sequence continues at coordinate 11,060 of JAUNJY010000083.1, read as the reverse complement.
CCTTCTATGGAGATAACATTTTCCATAGAAGGTTTTTTTTATTGATAGGAAATTTCTCTTTGAGAAGTCTCCTATCAATTAAAAAAAGGCTTTCTAAAAACCAGAAAGCCAAGATGCGCACTTACGCGGAAGGAGTTTATCACTTCGTGATCGCGTTCAGCGCGGAGTGTTTTGCAAGCAAAACACTTTGTTCCATTGACATTTATTGAAGAATCCGTTAAGATGTAATGGTCCGATATCGGACATACATGGAGGGAATATGAACATACAGTCAGAAGATATAAAAAAGTTTAATTATTTAGTGAAAGAGACTGATGCGCTATATCATGAATATGCTTTATCATGCAATATAACCGATAGTGTTGCAGAAATTCTTTACGTAATATCAAGCATTGGAGAAGGATGCAGTCAACGTGATATCTGTAGATTATCAGGCTCTAGCAAGCAGACAATTAATTCAGCCATTAAGAAAATGGAAAGAGAAGGGATGCTTAATCTTAGACCTGGTCACGGAAGAATAAATACGATTTACCTAACAGAGCGTGGTAAAAATCTTGCAGAAGAAAAGATTGCGCCACTAATAAAAATGGAAAATGAAGTATTAGACAGTTGGAGTGACAAGGATCGTAAAGAACTTTTAAGATTGACAGAAAGATATTTAGTTGAACTAAGACAAAAAATAGATGAGAAATCATAAGGAAATGAGAGGACATTATGAAACATATTTATGTAAAAAGTGAGTTTGCACCACTGAAAAAAGTAGTTGTAACACAGTCAGAGATATATTTCCCAAAGCAGTTTAAAGACGTTGATTTTTTAAGCGAAGAAATGCAAAATACAGAGGAGATCGCAGGGAAGTCTTTTGAAGAGGCATATCCAGAGAAACAGCTTCTTTGGGAGAAGGAACGAGAAGAGTTGATTTTGCGATTAGAGTCATATGGTGTGGAAGTATTCAGGCCAAGAAAGTTGACAGACTTTGAAAAGGAAATGAATGCTGAACATGGCTGTAGTAATTTCTTTGCAAGAGATCCGTTTTTTACAATTGGAAATGCGGTGATAGAAGGTTCCTTGAGATTTATGCATCGCAGAAATGAAATATTACCTGTTCGTGATTTGTTGGAACAGGAAGTATTAGAAAGTGATGCAATGTATGTTTCGGTCCCAAGACCAGATAATTCGAAAGGATATGATTCAGAGAAAGGACCATTTTTGGAAGGTGGAGACGTACTGGTTTATGGAAAATACGTATTTGTTGGAAAATCCGGACTTGCATCAAACGATAGAGGATATTTCTGGCTGAAACATTTCTTAGAGCCTATGGGATATGAAGTAATACAGGTAGTACTTGAGCCAAATGTCTTACATCTTGATTGTGCTATGAGCTTTGTCAGAGAAGGACTTATGATTGTCAGCGAGAAGGCTCTATTAAATGAGATACCAGAAGTGCTCAAAGACTGGGATAAAATCAGTGTTGATCCAGAGGAAATACAATATTTGACCATAAACGGACTTCCAATCAATGAAGAGACCTATATTACAGACATTCAGTTTAAAGATACTATTGGGAAAGAACTAGAGAAGCGAAATATAAAGGTAGAATATATTGATTTTGCCATTTCAAGAAGCATGGGTGGATCATTTCGATGTAGTACACAGCCTTTCTTACGAGAGTAGTTAGGTGATAATTCGATGATTAGATATGGTTATAGAAGGGGTTCCTATGTTATTAGAGGTGCACTATTTGTACAATATAAACAGTATTCCAGAGTAGACGAACACAGAATGAAAAGTCTTCTAAAATCAGAAAATGATAGTAGAAGGCTTTTTTATTATATATGGAAGAAAGATAAGGATTAGATTTTTTAACTCACTAAACATAATCAAACTTGTAAGCAATGGACAAATACTAGAAGTTGAGTCATAATAAAAGGTGATAAATGTTAAAAAATGTCTTGTGGTAGGGGCCTGTAGTATGCAGATTATTAGCACTATTAAAATATCCAAAATGAGAGTAATTACTTCTTATTTGAATGCTGATTTAGACAAAGTAGAAGAATTTTTAAAGGATAAAATAAGCGCCAACAGATGGCGAAAAGAGCCAAACCTTGACACGTGAAGCTGTAGACGCAATGGATAATGACGATTTTGAGCTATATCTGAAATACCATTTTGTTACCTGGGAACAAGAAGATTTGTTGGAAGAACCAGAAAAGCATTTCACGGATGCACAGGATGTCCGGATTGTGTCAGAAGTGAAAGAGAAATAGTAAATCCTTGTGTTCAGAAGGATAAAAAATAAATACATACATCATTTAAAGTTTGTGGAGGGATATTAATGCAGAATGAAGTTCACAGTTATATTGAGAGATATAGTGATGAAATACAGAATTTATTTGCTAAATTAAGAAACCTTGTTATTGAAAGTGTACCTTATAAAGTTGATGAGAGATTGTATGCTAAATTACCTAGTTATTACTTGGGAGAAAGATTTATTCGAATTATTCCATTTAAAGATCACATCAATATAGAAGCAAAAGCAATTATGGAGTATAAAGAACAATTAAAGCAATACAAGTTGACACCAAAGGGTATGTTACAGATTTATAGTAATGAGGAAATACCAGAGAGTACGTTAAGCCAGATTTTTAGTAGAACGCTAACTAAGATATTTTAGTACTCTCTTATTTAGATGAGCAGAGAAGAAAATAAGCTCTTTAACAGCAAGTCTATTAAGTTAATTAATAGACACTAAAAAATAAATATGTTATTGTTGTAATAGAAAGCGTAAGTCTAACTTATTTTGTGACACACATTTTCAAACTACAAAAGGAGAAATAAGATGGCGAATTGTAATCAATGCCCTAGAGGCTGTGAGGAAGATAATTTAAAATGTCAAAGAGGTCGTGACTATTTTAAAAATGGTGGAAAACCATCAATGCAAGTTGAAAGTAAAAATAAATTAGTAGCTAAGCTAATCACATGCGGAAAAATTGCACAACATAAATCTCAAAAGATGTTAGAACATGCTATTGATGAAAGTAAGATGTTAGCACCACTAAATGAAGACCAACAAGAAGAATTATATAAACTTTTAGATATTCTGCAAACAACATGGTTTGAAGAACATCAAAAAAGAATGAATGAAAAAAGAGATAAAACTAATAACGAATAATTTGTAAAATAAGAAAAACCTTCTGTTAAGAAATTACAGAAGGTTTTTTATTTACGCGAATAACGAGCCAAAGTCATGAGGTCAAATGGATACAACTAAAATATGTAAAAATATAGAAATTTCTTGACAGACGAACAGATGATAGCTAATATGAATTTAAAGGCTATCACTTGTTCGCCACTATAATTTATTTGGGAGGTAAAAATGACAACAAAAGAATGTATTTTATATGAAACGCTTGAGTTATTTTCAAATAAAGGATTTGAATCAGTTTCCATGCGTGATATTGGAGCTGCTGTTGGGATAAGAGAAAGTTCAATTTATAAGCATTATTCTGGTAAGCAAGCTATCTTAGATGCGATTATTGAGAAAGCATTGTATGAGATTGATAAAATGTTTGTTGATTTAAATGTCCCAGATACGAATGATGTTACATCGATTTCAAGATATCAGAGTATGGAGCTGGAAGAGGTAGCAAATCTTTGTAGCGAGATGCTGCTAAAGCAAAAAAAGAATAATATTGTGATGAAATTTCGAAAATTTCTTACAATTGAGCAGTTTCATAATGAATCACTTCGTGATATTTTTATAGAAATATTTATGAATCGACAGTTAATGTATATTGAGAAAGTATTTCAGAATTTATTGGAGTTTGATGTACTTAAGGGAGAGTCAGCAAAAATGATGGCTCTGCAGTTTTATTCTCCATTTTTCCTGCTTCAATATAAATTACAGGATGATGAAGAAAATCTTGAGATGGAGATTAAGGAATGTATTATTAGTTTTTTGAGAGAACATTTGAAAGGAGAATAAGCAAAATGATATTATATTTTTCAGGCACAGGGAACTCACTCTATATTGCAAAGAGATTATCAGAGGCATTGGGAGATAGAATTATATCAATAGCAGAGTTGACTTGCAGAGAACAGTATGAACTGACAGTTGGTAAGGATGAATCAATCGGATTTGTATATCCTGTGATTGCCTGTGCTCCACCAGACATTGTGACAGAGTTTATAAAAAAAGTCAGATTGATAGGTTATAAGAGTAATTACATATATTCTGTATTTAATTGTGCAGGAACACCGGAATACACATCTCGTATTATGAAAGAAACTGCAAAAAAGAAAGGGTTAACGATCAGCGGTTTTTATGGTGTGTTGATGCCGGGGAATTATATTACAAAAAAGAAGCATCTGTCACAAGACAAGGTAGAAAAATATCTTGCAGAATGTGATGAAACTATTGATTCGATTGTGAATGATGTGAAGCTGCAAAAGTGTAACTATACAAAAGAAAAGCATTCATTTTTACTTTCTTATGGATTACATAAACTTGCGGTTCTTGAGAAAACGGAAAAGTTTATTTTTAGTGATGCGTGTGTAAGATGTGGAAAATGTAGAAATATTTGTCCAATGGAGGCAATTACGATGGAACAGGGGAAACCAAAGCGAGATAAGAGCAAGTGTGTGTTTTGCCTTGCCTGTGTGAATGTCTGCCCCACTAGGGCACTTCAGGTGGGAAATAAAACGCAGGGAAATCCTCAATATATCAATCCATATTATGACGGAAAGGCAAGGAAGGAAAAGTGAAAAATAAAAGATTAAATTTGCTTTCGATTGTGTTATTGTGCGTTATGCTTTTTATCATGTATGGAACAAATATAGGAGTTCCTGGAATTACGCAGTACTGGAGTGGGTTCAAGTTATTTGATATGCAGTTATTATATTCGGTAGATACATTTAAAGAGACGCTCAGCAAGATCGGAATGGATGGAATCAGACATTATTTGTATTATTTCGCTGTTGATTTTGGCTTTATTCTTACATTGTTTTGGGTCCAGTATGAGATAACAGAGTCAGTGACAAAAGGGAAGCAGTTTCAATGTAAAATTATTTTGGTATTTGCGATGATGAGAGGACTGCTGGATATCGTAGAGGATATACTTCTTGCACTTTTACTAAAAGAAAAGATTTCAGTAACTGTAGTGCCAATTGCATCATTTATTACATCATTGAAATTTTGCTGTTTGTTCGGATGGATTATTTTAGTGTTGTTTTTAGCCATAAGAAATAGAAAAAAAGAACATTCCACATAGCAGAGTGTTCGAAGGAAAAATTCTTTATTTTATGGAAAAGGGAACTGCAAAGATTGAAGATGCAGTGGTGGGAACCAGCATACCATATAACTATGACAAGTCTAAGTTTTAGAGTATGATGTAATGGCTATATCTCATTACGGCATAAAATGACAGAAGCAGTTAATTAACCATTTGAACAGAGAACCTAACTGCATTCTCCAATATTTACCGCAAGCAACAGTTGAGTTATTCAAAACTTAAGGAGAATCAAATGAAAGTAGTTGCGGTATATGGAAATGCAAGACGAAAAATAAAAAAATACATAGAACTGTTGGCGAGGTATGTGAGAAACAGTTGTAGGGTTTAGAACTAAGAAATAGCTTCTGAGATTATTTATTAATTTCAGAAGCTATTTTTATATTATGATATAAGAGGTTGTAAAAATATAGATGCTTTAATGTCCGTATTTCCTCTGTTTTATAGGCACTATGTCATTATGTTTTGGATTTATATTTAGTCACAGGAATTTCCGTATAAATTAATTGTCTGGATACCATGAACCATTAGAGTGCTTCCGATGTCTGCCAATTCATCGATCGGAACTTCCATATCGTTGTTGACCCATTCGGCTAAGATATTACATAGTGCGCCGACCCAGTAGCAGTTTGAATAGTATAGGGCATGCTGACCCGGTGTAATGTTTTGATTCATCTCTTTTTGAAACTCCATTTTTAAGCGTTCTCCATAGCCGGCCTTAAGAATGAGTTTGTATTGTGGGGAAAATTTTTCTGTGACCTTTAGAAGGGCAACCCATGCTTGTTTTGTCTGAGTAATAGGATCATATTGTTTTAAAGCACCAGACATATGAGATAGGATATTCTGCAGGTATTTTGAGAGAATATCTTCTTTGGAATTATAATTCCTATAATAAGCATTTCTAGAAACACCAGCTTTTTTTGTGATATCAGTTATTGAAATCTGTTCAAAAGTTTTATCTTCCATAAGCTGAATTAATGCAGATTCTATACATTCACGGGTAATCGCGTTGGATTCCGCATTGTTCTGTCGTAAAATATTTCTTTTTTGTAATTCTGTAGTGTAATCCATTGGTACAATTCCTCCTGATTTGTTACATCCGAGCCCTGAAGTATTGAACTTTTAATATCAAGTTGATACAATTGCCATGACGTAACAAGTGTTACATCGATTTTATATCAAATAAAACGTAATAGCAAGGCTTAAATATTATGTTCTCTACATCAAACAGATGGAACAGAAAAAATTGATTATAATGAAATGCCATAAGATACTTAAACGGGGATGAAGTAGGAGGAATATAAAATGAAGATATTTTATTTTACAGGAACAGGAAATAGTCTGGCAGTTGCAAAAAGAATTGGCGGTGAGCTGATTTCGATTGCGCAGGTAATGAATGAAGAAAAACTGGAGTATAAGGACGATGTGATCGGTGTTATATTCCCAATCTATGGATGTACGGTTCCAGGAATTGTAACCCGCTTTTTAGAAAAGGTTAAAATTGAGGCAGACTATACGTTTGCGATTGGAACATATGGAATGACACAAGGTAAGACAATGGAAATCGCTCAGAAACTGGCATTAAATCATGGATACCGATTTGATTATGTAAATCAGGTCTTAATGTTAGATAATTGTCAGCCACAGTTTGATATCGCAAAAGAAAAGGAGAAGCTTCCTAGAAAACACGTAGAGGAACAAATCAATCAAATCATTCGGGATATAGAAGCAAAGAAAAAAGTGACCGCTACAAGCAGTTTTGTTAATAAAGCTGCAACATGGCTTTGCACCTCTGTGATCCGTACAGAAAAAGACGATTATGCAAAGAAGTATACAGTCGATGAAAACTGTATTAAGTGCGGTATTTGTGCTAAGGTATGCCCAGCGGCAAACATTAAAGTGACCGACCATGTAGAGTTTTATGATCATTGTGTCTGTTGTCAGGCGTGCATCCATGCCTGTCCGAAACAAGCAATCCATATGAAAGGCGAGCGAAGTACAGAGCGTTGGAGAAATCCAGAAGTAACACTAGCGGAACTGATCGCTGCAAATAATCAGGTAAAATAAAGTGGGGAGAGACTATGAAAGAGATTATACTATATTACTCCGTAACAAATCATACGAAAACGGTAGCGGAAGAAATACAAAGACAGACAGGAGCAGATATAAAAGCGATTGAACTAGTGCGACCATATTCATTTGCAGGTTCATTGACAAGAGGTTTAATTGATAGTTATAGAAAGAAACTCCCAGAGTTAAAAGGAGAACTTGATTTATCAGAATATAAGGTGATCTATCTTGGAGGACCAACCTGGGGATATGATGTGAATCCAATTCTAAAAAGTTTTCTTAACAAATATAACCTGTCAGGGAAAACTGTGATTCCTTTTTGCTCTGATCAGGGTGCTCCAGGAAAATTCTTTGAAGATTTCAAGGAACTATGCAAAGGTACAGAAGTGAGGAAGGGACATGAATTTGTATATCCAAAGCGAAAATCCCAGGAAGAACTTCAGGTAGAAGTTTCCCAGTGGCTTAAAACGATATAAAGGAGAAGGAGAGGCAGTATGGAAAAGAAAATAGTATTAGTTACAGGTGCAACAGATGGAATCGGAAAAGAAACAGCAAAGGGATTGGCGAAAAAGGGATACAAGGTAATTGTGCATGGGCGAAATGAGAAAAAGGCAAAAGCAGTCATTCGTGAGATTCAAACAGAGGTGAAGGATGCAGATTTAGATATGCTCTTATGTGATTTACTGGTATTTAAGGATATCAAACGTATGACAGATGAATTTTATCAGAAATACGACCATCTGGATGTGTTAATAAACAATGCAGGGGCTGTATTCTCAAAGGAACGAATTCTAACAGTAGATGGAGAGGAAAGAACATTTCAATTAAATGTATTTTCCCCATTTTTATTAACCAAACTTCTTCTTCCGGCCCTTAAAAAAAGTAAGTCAGCGAGAATTATTGTGGAGTCATCAGCAGCTCATTCATCTGCGAGAAAACCGGATTTCTCAGATATGAAATGTGAAAAGGTATATGGCGCGCAGTCCAATTATAACTTATCAAAATTATATGCGATTTGGATGGCACAACATTTTGCAAGGCTATTAAAAGATGACAAAATCAATAATGTAACATGTAATATCACGCATCCGGGTGCAGCCGCAACAACATTTGGACAATTGGAAAAGAAGGGATTTATAGTGGATTTAATCTATAAGATTGGACTTAAATTCATGGTCACACCAGAGGAAGGAGCAAGATCAGAAATCTACCTTGCATCATCGCCTGAGGTAGAGGGAGTATCCGGAAAATATTTCAGTAATAAATGCAAAGAAGATCAGCCAAAACAGAAATATTACTCAAAACAAAATGAACAGAAATTATGGGATTATTGTGAGAAGATAACCAAGGCGTATTTATAGTAATATAGATATACTAATTAAAATAAAAAAGAGAGGAGTAATGGAAATAAGAAAAGTTGTGGGAGGGAAGAAACATACATTGAATTACTTTTATTGGATGGCGAACAGGAAAATATGATAGATAAATATCTTGAGCGTGGTGATATGTTTGTTTTTGATGATAAAGGGGGAGTGTTATGAATATAGATGAGCTATATTATAGACGAGCTGAAATTAAGAATGTCCAAATCATGTTAAATATCATTCATAGGTGTATGAAAGAGGTTAATTATAAAGACTATGAATATGAACAATTTCAAAAATATCTGGTCTCGTTTACAACTGAATGGTTGGAAGACATAATTCTTACAAGACATTATTATGAGGTGTGGTATAATAACAAAATTATTGCTTGTGGTGGCGTTAGCAGAGATAGTAGCCAAGAGAAACAAAGTTATTTTACTGCCATTTTTGTAAATCCGGATTATCGAGGAAAAGGAATCGGGAGAGCATTAATTAAGTTTCTTGAGCAAGATGAATGGTGTCTTGATAGCAATATTATTGAAGTACCGTCGTCAAAAAGTTCTCATGAATTTTATCATAAGCTTGGATATGAGTATAGGGAGTATCCACCTGTATTCCAAGAGTCTGATGGTTCTACAATTATGTTTAAATATACCAAATGAGCATAAAAGAAAATCGTACCTGAGAAAAATACCCTTTAGACATTGAAAAAAATAGAAGGTAATATTGAAAGTATTATAAGATAAAGGAGAGAATGAAAAAGTGAATGGTACACTATTTTGGGAAAATCGATAATGTGCAATAGAGGAAAGCTTTAAAATGTTTGCAAATAGGTGGAAGCCATTTATTATATATGAATGTCATAAACATGGAATTTGTTCATTCTCGGATTTGAAAAATGCGATAGAAGGAATATCGGATACAGCACTAAATATGCAATTAAAAAGTATGATGGAAGATAATTTGGTGGAGAAGACACTAGAAGGATATAAACTTACCACAAAAGGAATTGATTTATTTCCGGTGTTATCCAGTGTATATGAATTTGCAATTAGGAATGGTTATACTGGAGAAAAGGGAAACTGTGCGATATCGTATACAAAGGAGTTAATTGGAAGTAAATGGACGTCTAGAATACTATGGATTTTGCATAATCAAAGTCCAACAAGGTTTAATGAGTTACAGAAATCCATAGAAGGAATATCACATAAAGTGTTAAAAGAAAAGCTGAATTGGCTGCAGCAGATAGGATTTGTAATTCGTGAAGATCATGGTACAAAATCCCCATGGGTTGATTACTAACTAACTGAAAAGGGCGAGAAAGCTTACGAAATAATGGAACATATGCATGAATTCTCTTATAAATATAGTGTTTAACACTAAAGAAAAAGTGCGTAGTTATCAGAAAAATAAATATGAGTTATGATATCTCTAGCAAAAGCAAAGGAGATAATCAAATTATGAATTATGAAGGTCAAATATATATTCCAGGTCGTGCAGAATCACAGAGCTTAATATTACAGGTAACATTAGGATGTTCTCATAATAAATGTACATTCTGTAGTTTCTTTAAAGATAAACCATTTCGTGTAAAATCATACGAACAAATTGAACAGGATATATTAGAAGCAAGAAAGCTGTATCCATATGTCCCAAGTGTTTTCTTAGCAGATGGAGATGTAGTATGTCTCTCTATGGATAGATTACGTCCGATCTTATTAAAAATAAGAGAAGTATTTCCAGAAGCAGATCACGTTAATATGTACGGAAATTTCCGTGATGTTTATCGTAAATCAGTGGAAGAGTTAAAGGAACTAAAGGAACTTGGAGTAAAGATGATTTATACATCACTTGAATCAGGTAGCGATAAAGTGCTTTCAGATATAAAAAAGGGTGTTACATCGGAACAAATTATTGAAGCATCCAGAAAGTTGGACGAAGCAGGCATATTATATTCTAGCAATATAATATTGGGCCTTGGCGGTGTGGCAGATTCAGATGAGCATGTGGAAGAATCAATCCATCTCATTAATGAAATGAACTCGTATGGAACTGGATGTATGATTTTAAATCCCCAGTCAGGAACTCCATTGTATGAGGATATACAGTCAGGAAAGTTTGAGTTGCCAACCTACAGACAAATTCTTGAAGAAGAACGTAGAGTTTTAACAGGAATCAAACCAGAGAAACAAATCTATGTATATTCTGGTGGCTTCCTTCCAGGACTTCAAGTTTTCGTAGGTAATCTTCCTGAGGACCACGATATAATGATGCAGGTGCTAAAGAATAGAGAGAATATAAACAGTCATATATTAGATCAAAAATTGAGAATGAATGG
>JAUNJY010000082.1 GCA_030535455.1 bacterium | reverse complement strand
TTACCCAGAAGCTCCAGTTGTTCCTTATATCAAAGTAACACAAGATCGTGTTGTACTTGAAATCCAACGTGGATGTATCCGTGGATGCCGTTTCTGTCAGGCAGGTATGATTTACCGCCCAATCAGAGAGCGTGAATTAGAATTCTTAAAAGACCGTGCTCGTAAGATGATTGCAAGCACAGGACATGAAGAAATCTCATTAAGTTCTTTAAGTTCTTCCGATTATTCAGGATTACAGGAATTAGTTTACTGGTTAATTGAAGAATTTGGTTCCAAAGGAATTAACATCAGCTTACCATCCTTACGTATCGATGCATTTGCACTTGATGTAATGAGTAAAGTACAAGATGTTAAGAAATCATCCTTAACATTTGCGCCAGAAGCAGGCTCTCAAAGAATGCGTGATGTAATCAACAAAGGTTTGACAGAAGAAATTATCTTAAAAGGTGCTCATGATGCCTTCCTTGGTGGATGGAACCGTGTTAAGTTATACTTCATGTTAGGTCTTCCAACAGAAACAGAAGAAGATGTTGAAGCAATCGCAGTTCTTTCTGATTTAATTGCAAGAGAGTACTATGCAACAATTCCGAAAGAAGAAAGAAAGGGACGTGTACAAATTACTTCCTCCACATCCTTCTTTGTACCAAAGCCATTCACTCCATTCCAATGGTCAAGAATGTCTACACAACAGGAATTCAGAGACAAGGCTCGTTTCTTAAAAGGAAAAATGAAAGAACAGCTTAATGCAAAGAGTATTAAATACAACTGGCATGAAGCAGATCTTTCTGAATTAGAAGGTATCTTTGCAAGAGGTGACCGTAAGCTTAATAAAGTAGTATTAGACGCATACAACAAAGGCTGTATCTTCGATTCTTGGTCAGAACATTTTGATATGAAAAAATGGGAAGAGACATTTGAAGAAAATAACGTTGACGTAGCTTTCTATAACTACAGAGAACGTTCTTACGATGAAATCTTACCTTGGGATTTCATTGACGTTGGTGTGACTAAGAAATTCTTACAAAACGAATACGAAACAGCAAAGGCATCTACAGTTACTCCAAACTGTCGCCAAAAATGTTCTGGTTGTGGTGCTGCTAAGTTTGGTGGAGGTGTATGCTATGAAAGCAAGACTAAAGTTCAATAAATATGGTTCGATGAAATTCATCGGCCACTTAGATATTATGAGATATTTCCAAAAGGCATTTCGCCGTGCGGGGATTGATATTGCCTACTCACAAGGGTTTAACCCTCACCAGTTAACAAGTTTTGCATCTCCTTTAGGAGTTGGCTTAACAAGTGACGGCGAATATATGGATATGCAATTAAATTCAGATATTACTGAGGAAGAGTTCTTAAGTAAGATCAATGAAACGATGGCAGAAGGCATCAGTGTTATCAGCTTTAAGCCGTTAAAAGATGACTGTATCAAATCTATGGCAGCAGTAGCGGCAGCAGATTATATGGTTTCTTTAAAAGATGGTTATGACGTGATCGATAACTTTGCAGAAAAGTTCAACTTATTTATTGGACAGAGTGAAATCGTCATTACTAAAAAGACAAAGAAAAGCGAAGTGGAAATGGATATCAAGCCTTTAATCTTCCATTATGGATTAGATGACAAAGAGTTTGCTGCAAGAACAAACGGCAGCTACGATATCTCTTTTGCTGATGCTTACAGTAACGATAACGTCGTATTCCTTCAGCTTAGCTCAGGCAGTGTTGCAAACTTAAAGCCTGAATTAGTAATGGAAGCATTCTATAACTTTATCGGTGCGGAAATGAAACCTTTCGCGTTCCAAATCCACCGTTTAGAAATGTATGCAAACGATGTAACAAAAGAAGAAGCAGAACAAGGTGTAAGAAACCTAGTTCCATTAGAAAATTTCGAAGTTCGTTAAGCTTTTGCTATAAGGAATGTAGAAGGCTTATGAATTAAAATATTTATAGGTTATTGAAAAAATAAAGAGGCAGCTCCTAACAATACTATTGTTTAGGACTGCCTCTTTATTTTTAATTTAGGCGGTGTATGTTTTAATCCAAAGCCTAAAGTTAGTTGGTGATGAATTCGCCAGTTTCGTCGCTTACCTGTTTGGAGGTGTAGTATTTGCTTTCGATTAAGCGTAAATCTCCGTTTTCGCCTTCGAGACGTTCCATCCTCCACACTTTTTCATTTTTGATATATTTATATGATAGGCGCTCTTTGATCTCAGGCTGATTATTTACGATGGTATAGGTATCAAACACGATACTGTCTTCTTTTTTCTCAGAACAGATGATTGTCTTAAGTTCCGTATCAAATTCTGGAGAAGGAAGATTGCAATAGGCATTTTCATACTTGAACTTTTTAGATTCAGGATCATATAGGAAGGCATAATATTTTAGATGGTAGCTGCTGTCGCTTTGCAGGATAGATACGTCACTATAGCCATCGAAGTTCATATCCATCAGGTGAATGTCTGACGTCGTTGCACCTTTAATATTATATTTTGATAAGCGAAATGTATTGATTACCTTTTTAGAGGAAGAGTCCTTGATACTCAATGTTCCATTTTTTATGGTTGCAGTAATGGAGCCTGTCTGGCTATTCTCGTCTCCATCAAGGGAATATACCACAGAATAATTCATATCGTTTCCGTCATGAACCTGACTTTCATATATAGTCTTATTATAGGAGACTGCAAAACGATAGAGTTCTTCAAAACCTTGATTGGAATTTGTGCCAAATCCAATTAAATAACAGTTACCATCTTCAAATAGACGGTACCCATGGAACTTATAAGCTATTTTTTCGCCAGACTTCAACTTGATTCGCATTGCAGGATTGATTTCATCAATGATCAGCTTTAACGCACTGTCGACACTGATATTGGAGCCGGGATCTTTCAGACGATAACGTTCTATTATAAAATCATATTTAGATGTGTCTTGAATTTCACTCACAGGACTTTCTTCGATCTTATTCTGGTTCTGGTATACGGTTGGCGCAATAGACGCAATCGTCTGTTCATCATTAGTAGTAGTTTGGCAGGCGGTCATAAGACAGAGTCCGCACAGCAGTAATAGGCTCGTTTTCTTCATTTTATTCTCCTCTTCAAATAAAAACACAGTATTACATATAATAAAGTATATTAGTCAAACATTATTTTTAGACTAAAAATAAGATAAAAAATTAAAAAACTACCTATAAACCCTTTATTATTTACAAGTAAATGATGCAATGCTATAATGTTTATGCCTAAACTATGGGCTGGAGGACAATAAATGAGTAATCAGTTAGTAATATGTAAACGTAACAATCAGATTTTATCCTGTTTGCTTGAGAATAAGCAATTGGTGCAAATCAATGCAACAGATCTTGATCAGGAAAGTCTGTTAGGAAATATATATATAGGAAAAGTTAAGAATATCGTAAAGAATATCAATGCTGCATTTGTTGAGATTGCAGATGGCGTGATGTGTTATCTATCATTAGAAAACAGTACACCACCAATCTTTGTTAACAATAAGAATACCGACAAGGTAGTCATTGGTGATGAAATCATCGTGCAGATTGAAAAAGAGGGCATTAAGACTAAGGCGCCTGTAGTCACAGGAAATCTTGCATTTGTTGGAAAGTATGCAATCCTTACCTATGGTAAGACAAAGCTTGGAGTATCCAATAAGATTACAGATGATAGTCATAGAAAAGCATTGCGTAATGTGATTAGTGGCTATAAAAGTGAAGAATATGGTCTTGTCATAAGAACCAATGCCGAGGCAGCTAGTCCGGAAGTTATTCGTGAAGAAGTGGAAATGCTTATTTCAAAATATAAGCGTGTCAAAGAGTATGGCATTCATAAGACTTGTTTTTCTGTGCTCTATCAGGCTCCTAAGAACTATTTATCCGATATTCGTGACGGATATGATGCAGAAATTGAACAAATTGTAACGGATGATCAGGAACTATATAATGAAATTCATGCATTTATGATGGAAAATCAAGCATCTGACGTGCATAAGCTTCATTTTTATGAGGATAAGATGGTCAGCCTTTCAAACCTATATTCTATTGAGACTAAGGTGGAAAAGGCACTACAGGAACGTGTCTGGTTAAAGAGTGGCGGTTACCTTGTAATACAGCCGACAGAAGCATTAGTAGTCATTGACGTTAACACAGGTAAAGCAATTCAAGGGAAGAAGCGTGCGGAAGAGACTTTCTTTAAGATTAATAAGGAAGCAGCCATTGAAATTGCAAAACAAGTACGCCTTCGTAATCTTTCTGGCATTATCATTATTGATTTTATCGATGTTGCAAGCGAAGAGTATAAAGAAGCAGAAATGGAACTTTTACGTAAGGAGTTTAGCAAGGACCCGGTAAAGACCATTGTTGTAGAAATGACAAAACTTAATCTGGTTGAGGTGACTCGTAAGAAAGTACGTAAGCCATTACATGAACAAATGAAAAAATAATATGCCTAGGCAGGGTAAAGGAGATGCGAATTCAAAATGATAAAGACAAATGCAATACGATTGCTAAACGGTGCCAAAATCCCATTTGAGACCGTAGAGTATGAAGTGGATGAAAATAATCTAGCAGGTACAGAAGTGGCAAAGAAAGTTGGAATGCCGGTAGAGCAAGTGTTTAAGACATTGGTTGCAAAGGGTGAAAAACACGGAGTCTGTGTATTTTGTATACCTGCAGCCGAAGAATTGGATCTTAAGAAAGCTGCTAAATTGGTTGGTGAAAAGAAAATCGAAATGCTTCATGTAAAAGATCTGCTTGCGACCACAGGGTATATTCGTGGTGGATGCTCTCCAATTGGAATGAAGAAAAAATTTCCAACATTTATGCATGTGAGCATACTTAATTATGACAAAGTAGCGGTAAGTGCCGGTGTCAGAGGTTGTCAGATCAACATCGCGCCGAAAGCGTTACTGGAATTTGTAGGTGCTAAGGCGGAAGATATCATTCTTTAAGCATGCATGGAAGAATATAACTGTCCCATTCTCGTGAAAACTATGTAAAATAGAATTCGTAAAAATTAAATTTAGTTGTAAGCGAGGGTATCAGTGTCAGAAAACAAAAGAAAGTTATATACTAGAAATTTCACTTTTTTAGTAATTGGTCAAATCGTCTCACTTTTTGGTAGTGCGATTCAGCGATTTGCCTTATCCTTATATATTTTAGAGATGACGGGTTCTGCTAGCGTATTTGCTTCTATATTAGCATTTAGCATAGTGCCCGTCATTTTACTTGCTCCTTTTGCTGGCGTTATGGCAGATCGTTTTAATAAACGAAACATTATGGTGATCTTAGACTTTATCAGTTCTGTCATTCTTGCCATTTATGCGGGAATTCTCATGACAGGAAATGATCATTATTTAATCGTTGCGATTATGATGGTATTATTATCTGGAATTTCCACATTGTATCAGCCAAGTGTAACTGCAAGTATTCCACTTCTTGTGGAAGAGGAAAACCTGATGCAGGCAAACGGTATCGTTCAGCAAGTATCTAGTATCAGTAATTTTGCAGGACCCATTATTGCCGGTGTCATTTATGGATTTTTAGGCATTAAGGGGATTATTATTATTAATCTTATTAGTTTCTTCTTGTCTGCCGTTATGGAAATGTTTATTACAATTCCATACACGAAGCAAGAGAAGAAGGCCTCTCCAATTCAAGGGTTTTTACATGAATTAAAAGAAAGCTATGAATATTTAAAAAATGAAAACCGTGTAATCTTCCGTATGTGTATTACTTCAGGATTATACAATCTATTCTTAGTTCCTCTTTTGACAGTAGGAGCGCCTTATATCATTAAAGTGCATCTAAACCAAAGCTCCGAGTTTTATGGACTTGCAGAGGGTGCAATTGCATTTGGTATGATTATTGGAGCTGTTGTTGTCGGACGTATGCCAGCACGTTTCCACATCAAACGTATTCACCGTGTGCTTTACTTTGCATCGGTCTGTATGGCAATGATGGCAGCGGCATTGGCATTTGCTGCAGATACCAATACAGGACATTTGATTGCGTTTAGCTGCTTTACGTTCTTTGCCATGGGTATTATGGTGACGATTGGTATGGCAAATGTGGTAAGTGCTACATTTATTCAACAGTCGACACCAAATAATATGCTTGGAAAAATTTCTGCATTTGGTGCAGCTTTTGCAACCATTTGTGTGCCATTAGGACAAATGATCTTTGGTGCACTTCTGGATGTCATGATTAATCATGTCTGGTTAATGGTATTAGTTTCAGGAATTGCAACGTTATTTGTTACCTTACTGGTTCGTTATAATGTATCGCAAATAGAAGAATAAATATAGCATTTGGGAAAGAGACTATGCTTAAGAAGAGGTAAGGGTAGTCTCTTTTCTTTAATTTTAATTCCGAGTATTTTTGTCGGGAATATATTACCAGCTATATTCTGAAACGACAAGTATTGACAAATTTTTTCGACTAGTATACAATACGACTATGCAAATGATAATCAAAATCAATTAAAGCAAGAATAAATAAGACAATTATAAGGAGATACAAAAATGAGAAAATCAATTTTAGCCATTGCAATTGCAGCAATGACATTTTCATTAGCCGCATGTGGACAAAAAGCGGACAATAATGATGCAAACAATAATACAAATAACGAAGCAACTGTTCGTACAGCAACAGATGTAAGTAATCATACAGTAGAGGTTCCAGTTCAGCCGGAACGTGTAGTAGATTTATCAGGTGCCAGTGATACATTATCCGTATTAGGATTTAACGTTGTAGGTACATGTAACTCAGATGCATACGATTACACAAAGTTACCTACTTACCTTGAAGAAACATTAAAAGATGCTACAATCTTAGGATACAGCATGTTAGATACAGTAGACGTAGAAGCAATCATTGGTTTAGAACCAGACTTAATCGTAATCTCCAAAGTACAAGAAAAATCTTACGATCAATTATCTAAGATTGCACCAACACTTGTAGTAGACTTAAAACAAGTTGATTTCAAAGAAGATTTCTTAAGCGTTGCGAAAATCATGGATCGTGAAGATGAAGCAAACGAATGGCTTGCAGCATACGATGAAAAAGTAAAAGAAGTTTCTGCATCCATGAAAGAACAATTAGGCGCAGACAGCACTTACCTTTCATTCCTTGCAAGTTTTGGTTCTAACTATGTATTTTCTAACTCTGCAATCGGTTCTTTCTTCTATGATGATTTAGGTCTTCAAAAACCAGCAAATCTTCCAGCACAAGAAGATATGACTTTACCAGTAGTAGACAGCGAAGGTCTTGCTCAAATTGATGCAGATTACATGTTCGTAGTTGCAACTGATGAAGATCGTGCAACACTTGAAAATGACAAAGTATATCAAAACTTACGTGCTGTAAAAGAAGGTCACGTAATCATGTTACCAGCAAGTCCTTACTTTACTCAAACTTATGGCCCAATCGGTAGAGTAGCTTTCTTAGACGAATTAAAAGAATTCACTACAACATTAAGTGAGTAAAAAATCTGTTTTCTTAGCAGTGGGCTGTAGTGTATTAGCAATTATCGGGCTATTCTTCGCTATATGCGCAGGTGCGAAAACGATTTCCATTCAAACTATATATGATAGCATAATGCATTTCGATCCAGATAATATCGATATGCAGGTAATTCGTAATAGTAGATTGCCAAGAGCTTTAAGTACCGCCTTAGTAGGCGGTTTTCTTGGCGTTAGTGGGGCACTTATGCAAGGTGTTACAAGAAACTCCCTTGCAGAGCCTTCTCTAATGGGAATCAGCCAAGGGGCAACATTAGCAGTTGCCTGCCTGTTTGTCAGTCCAACCGTGTTCGGAATGTTCGGAACTACGGTAGCTGCGTTTATTGGAGCTACAATTAGTGGACTCCTTGTTTTATTATTTAGTATGAAAAATGCAAGAAGCTTGAATATGACAAGGCTATTATTAGCAGGAACGGCACTTAGCACGTTCTTCTTATCCTTGGCAAGTATTATTGCACTTGTAAATAACCGTTCTCAAAACTTAGCGTTCTGGGTATCCGGTGGTTTCAGAGGTACTACATGGACAGGTGTAATGACTGCACTTGTCATCGGAGCTATCTTTGTAACACTTTCTATTTTATTATCTAAGAAAATCAATATCGTAAGCCTTGGAGAAGACGTTGCCATTGGTCTTGGTGAAAATCCAACCAGAGTACGTATTGCCACTATCTTAGTATTAATTCCAATGAGTGCAGTCAGTGTAGCAATTGCAGGTAACATTGCATTTGTAGGATTGATCGTTCCTCATATTGTTCGTAAGCTTATTGGCGTGGATTATCGTCAGATCGTACCGTTATCCTTCCTATTTGGAGCGACGTTATTAATCTGGTCTGATATTGCGGCAAGGCTTGCAAATGCACCATACGAGACTCCGATCGGATTATTTACCTCCTTTATTGGTGTGCCATTATTCTTATATATGATTCGAAAGGAGAGGGTATAGATGAAAAATCGTTTTCGTATTGTATTTGCAGTAAGTATCCTGCTCCTTGCAGTCACAGTAATATTCACGTTACAATTAGGTTCCTACCATATGAGCTTTACAGAAATTGTAAGTACCTTGTTTGGTCAGGGAAGCTATATGCAGCAAACAGTAATTTTTGATCTCAGACTTCCTAGAATTCTGATTGCTATGGCAGTAGGTGTGGCATTTTCCACGGCAGGGTGCATTTTACAAAGTGTTACCAAGAATGCTCTTGCAGATCCGGGGATTATCGGGATTAATGCAGGTGCATCCCTTGCAGTCGTATTATTAATCTTTTCAGGCGGTACCGTATACTATGACAAACTTGGTACCTTAAATATGTTCTTAATGCCTTTCGTTGCAATTATTGGTGCGATGGCTTCTGCAACATTAATTTATGTATTAAGTATTAAGAAGACCGTTTCTCCATTCCGTCTTATCTTAAATGGTATTGGTATAAATGCCGGATTATCAGCATTTATTACATTCTACCAGTTAAATATGAGCCAAGGGGATTATAACCAGGCTCTTGTATGGACAAGCGGAAGTCTATGGGGAAGCAGCTATAGTTTCTTCTTTATTGTTGCTCCTGTTACGTTAGTTTTGATATTTGTTGCAATGTACAAAAGCAAGACACTTGATGTTATGGATCTTGGTGATGAACTTGCAACCGGTCTAGGCATTCAGGTAGAAAAAGAACGTAGAAAAATGTTAATCGTTGCAGTTGTTATTTCAGCAGTTGCAACCTCTGTAGCAGGAAATATTTCATTTTTAGGATTATTAAGTCCTCATATCGCAAGAAAATTAGTAGGGCCGGTACACCGCAGAGTAATTCCAGTGGCGGCAGTGATCAGTATGATGATTATCCTGATTGCAGATGGAATTGCACGTACGGTATTTGCACCAGTGGAATTACCAGTAGGTATCATGATTAGTGTGATTGGCGTACCATACTTTATATATTTAATGTTAACAAGCAAGGAGGGGTAAGGAATGAGCAGAGAACAAGCAGTAGAAGTAAAAGACCTGCAAGTTGGGTATGATGACAACATCATTATTGAAAATTTAAATCTGACAGTTCCAAAAGGGGAAATTACGATGATCATTGGTGCCAATGGTTGTGGTAAATCTACCTTATTAAAATCCATTGGACGAATTCTTACTCCAAAGCGTGGAGAAGTTCATGTAAATGGTGTAGAGATTAAAAAGCAGGCAAGCAAAGAGCTTGCAAAGCAAATGGCGGTACTGCCACAAAATCCACAAGTTCCATCTGGATTGCTAGTACGTGAGCTTGTTGCATATGGACGTGCTCCTTATCAAAAGGCATTTGGTGGTTTATCACAAGAAGACTATGAAATGGTAGACTGGGCAATGAAGGCAACGGGAATTCATGAATTTGCTGATCGTCAGATTGATGCATTATCAGGCGGACAGCGTCAAAGGGCATGGATTGCCATGGCAATAGCACAAGGTACGGAAATCTTAATTTTAGATGAACCTACCACATATCTTGATATGGCTCATCAGTTAGAAATTTTAAAATTATTACAACAAATCAACAAAGATTATAAACGTACCATTATTATGGTGCTTCATGAATTAAATAATGCAACCAAGTTTGCAACTCATTTAATAGGAATGAAAAAGGGAAGTGTAGTGTTCGAGGGAAAACCGAAAGATGTGATTACCAAAGAAAATCTAAAGACTCTTTATGGGATTGATGCTACACTTATGTTTGACGAAGCATTAGGATATCCAATTTGTGTCGACTTCGACCTGGTAAAATAATGTAATGTCGAAAAAAGCGAAAAATATTAGAAAAAGCCGTTGACAAATATTTTCTAGTATGCTATTATCTATTAGTGTGCCGCACAGCGAGGTACAAGTTCTATGCAAGTAGACACCAAAGCTGGCGAGTAATTGTTATAGGAGGTGCCATATGTACGCTATTATTGCAACAGGTGGTAAACAGTACAAAGTAGCTGAAGGCGATGTAATTAGAGTTGAAAAACTTAATGCAGAAGCTGGCGAAACAGTTACATTTGATCAAGTTCTTGTAGTAAACAACGGTGAAGTTAAAGTAGGTAACCCTACAGTAGCTAACGCTAACGTTACAGCTTCAGTAGTTGCTAACGGTAAAGCTAAAAAAGTTATCGTTTACAGATATAAGAGAAAATCTGGATATCATAAAAAGAACGGTCATAGACAATCTTTCACTCAAGTTAAGATTGAAAAAATCAACGCTTAATTGATCCGATAGGTGATTGTATGATCAATATTAAAGTCTTCAAAAAAGACAGTGTTTATACTGGCTTTGAAGTCAGCGGTCATGCAGGTTATGCCGAATACGGCCATGACATTGTATGTGCAGCGGTTTCCATGCTTGTACTAAATACAATCAATTCTATTGAAACATTTACCGGAGATCATTTTTCTGCAGAAGCAGAAGAAGAGAGCGGTTATATTAAATTTCAATTAGAAGATACTATTAGTAATGATAGTAAACTATTATTGAACTCTCTAGTGCTTGGCTTACAAGGAGTAGCAGAGGAATATAACAAAGAATATATCAATCTTGAAGTCAAGGAGGTGTAAGACTATGATGAAAATGAACCTTCAATTTTTCGCGCATAAAAAGGGTGTTGGTTCTACAAAGAATGGTAGAGATTCCGAATCTAAAAGATTAGGTGCCAAAAGAGCTGACGGACAATTCGTTTTAGCTGGTAACATTCTTTACAGACAACGTGGAACTAAAATCCATCCAGGCGTAAATGTAGGCCGTGGTGGAGATGATACTTTATTTGCATTAGTAGATGGTGTTCTTAGATTCGAACGTAAAGGTCGCGATAAGAAACAAGCTAGTGTTT
>JAUNJY010000025.1 GCA_030535455.1 bacterium | reverse complement strand
TCCTATAAGCAGTGCGCTGAAGTGACTGCTAGAGTTTAATTGTCTACAGTCTGAGACTGCTCCAAGAGCAGTCTCTTTTTTAATACATAGGAAACTTCTCTTCGAGAAGCCTCCTATGTATTAAAAGGCTTTCTAAAAACCAGAAAGCCAGATTGCGCACTCACTCGAGAGGAAGATGTCGCTTCCGCGACCGAGTTCGGCGCGGGCAAAGTGTGTGTTCTTTGCAGTTATTTTAAGCGTGAGAGTGTGTGGAACACACACTTTGTTCTGAAAAAACGACCTAAGCTACAAGTTCTTCCTTTACAACCTCTACTTTTTTCGTATCAAGATAAGCATAGAAGCCAGCTAAAAGGGTTCCTGAGATAGAGTGCCATACACAGGAAACAGCGCTGATCAAGGCTGCCTGTGGAAATGCAGCAAAATGGACAGTTGCCAGATTGGTGGCAAGGCCAGCATTTTGCATTCCGACTTCGATGGAAATCGTACGTTTTTTGGCAACTGGCATTCCTGTTAACTTACCAGCACTATATCCAAGTAAGTAGCCAATTGTGTTATGTAGTAAGACAGCGACAAAAATCATAATTCCAGATTTAAAGAAGTTAGCACCTTGTAAAGCGATGACGCCACCTACAACAAAGGCAAGCCCGGTAACAGATACTCCAGGCATAAGTGCCTGGGCATCCTGAAATCCTTTCTTTTCTCCAAGAAAATGATTTAGCAAGAAACCAAAGGCAATAGGAAGCAAAACAGATTCACAGATGGAAATGAACATTCCCACTGCATTTACTTGGATGGATTTTCCGGCAAGGGTAAGTACAAGGATTGGAGTAAGGATTGGTGATAAGATTGTGGAGACGGTAGTCATACCAACAGAAAATGGAACATCACCATGGCAGAGGAAGGACATAATGTTGGAGGAAACACCGCCAGGACAGCATCCCACTAAGATTAGTCCAATGGCAATGTCATCCGGAAGGTTAAGAAGCCTTGTAATGGAAAAAGCAAGCAGAGGCATAACGGTATACTGTGCAACGGCGCCAATCAAAATATCGAAAGGACGTTTTGCAAGAATTTTAAAATCGTCGGTGGTCAGTGTAAGGCCCATGCCAAACATAATGATGCCGATAATGATGGTCTGACTGGTTCCTTTTACCCAGGAGAAAAGGTTGGGAAGGAAGAAGGTTACAACGGCGACTGCAATGATAAATAGTGATGTGTGGCTGGATAAAAACTTACTGATTTTTTTTAGTGTGTTCATAATACACCCTCCTTAAAATTTGTTTGAAAGCCGAATAGGTCATATAAGACTTGGGCTCATTGTTGGCGTAAACGTAAAAAAACTCCGCCCCTGTTAAAAGGGACGAAGTCTGATTTCCGCGTTACCACCCTGGTTCCATCTGTGTTTCAGATGACTCTTTGACGTACAAATAATACGTTTCTCCTATAACGGGGAGCGTCCGTTGCCGCTTACTTTATGGGTTCAGCTGCAATTCTCAGAGAGGATTTTCATATAAGGATATTCGTCAGTTTCCACCAAGCACTGACTCTCTGTGGGAATACATCTTATATTACTTTTTCTCATCAATGAATTTAAAATGGTATAATATGTATAATGATGTTTAAATTAACTAAATAATAGTCTTGTCAAAAGAGAATGTCAAGAGTAAATAAAAATATTATTTTTTGTGTTTATATGATAGAATAAATAGTCAATACATAGCGAAAAGGAGAAAAAACATGGTTATTACAAAATATTCATTAATCGGCGCAATCTTGCAATCTTATCCTACGGCAGAACAATGCTTTAGAGAGATGGGGATGAATTGTGTTTCCTGCCATATGTCACCAAGAGAGACATTAGAACAGGCATGCATGACCCATAATTGTGAGGTTGAAGAATTAGTCGAAAAATTAGATAGTCATATTAACGGATAATTCCATAAAAAATGCTCTTTTTTGTTGCACTAATCCAGTAAATATGCTATAATTCCACTAAATATACAGGTGACAAAATACGACAGTGTTCGGAAGCGATGGCTTTCGAAAGGAAAATCCAAGTTTGGATGTCCAAAGGATTTAAGTGGACAAGAAACTTGGATTTTTTTGGGCGGTAAGAAAACGGACTGGATATAAAATAAACGTGTTTTGAACATACTATTCGTTAAGAAAGATAAAAATAAAGGGAAATTACTGGAGCATGGATAGAAAGAGAATGGAAGTAAATGAGTTAATAGATAAAATAGGCGAGAAAAAAATCGTAGGGAAAGTAGTAAAGGCAAAAGTAAAGAGAAACCTGCTTTATTACAGGATAAGAGTTCCTAAGCTGGAACAGGCAATGTATAAGCAGTTAAAGCTGTCCTATTCAGCAAAGAGAGAACAAGACGAAGAACAGTACCTGTTTGAACTTGTGAAAGTAAAAGAGAACAAGGGACAGATTACGTTTGAAAGTGTCATAGACTTTGAGGCTCTTAAGCTGAAACCTCTGATTTGGTTCTTTTTTGCAGTGATCGAAATTGACGGTAAAGAGTGTGAAATGGAGCTTGTAAATCGTGATTATACTAATTATGCCAAATATTGTTCTTTATTCTTTCAAAATTCCTACAAGTACGAAGATGGTATGTTTGTCTATCCATTTGTAAATAGTGCTAGAAATATTGCACTACAGTATAGAAAATACGGAGACTATGATGATTATAGAATCAAACTGAAGGAACGCCTAGCAGTTGCCAGATTTCTTTTGACGTTTCCAATTCTAAAACATAAAAATATTTTTCTAGTATATGAAAAATATTCAGAAATGGCGCAGGATAATGGCTATTATTTCTTCCGCTATTGCATGGAACATAACATGGAAAAGGCTATGAATTGTAAGATTTACTATGTCATCACAAAGGATTCTCCGGACCGAGAAAAGCTTATGCCATATAAGGAAAATGTCATTGACTTTATGAGCATTAGGCATATTACGTATGCACTTGGAGCAAGGCTTTTAGTGAGTACGGATGCCAAGGCACATATCTATGCTTGGAGAAGGAAGGGAAGCGTGTTATTCCCATTTATCAAACGTAAGAAACTGGTATTTCTTCAACATGGAGTTACTGCCATGAAGCAGGTGGATTTCTTCTACGGTAAAGGGAAACGAGGAGAATGCGATTTATTTATTACCACATCGGACTTTGAAAAAGAAATCGTTAAAGCAAACTTTGGATATAGGGAGAATCAGATTCCGATTACCGGATTTGCCAGATGGGATGTATTAGAGGATCAGTCGGAGGGAAGCAGGGACATTTTGATCATGCCGACATGGAGAAGCTGGTTAGAAGAATATACAGAAGCAGCTTTTCGTGAAAGTGATTACTATAAGCAGTATATGACATTACTTAAAAATCCAATGTTTCATCAGATGCTTGAGAAAAATGATGTTAGAGTGAAGTTCTATCTACATCCAAAATTCAAGGACTACATCGGTGAATTTGCAAGTGATTCAGACCGCATAGAATTTATTGCGTTTGGTACAGCACCTCTTAATGAAATTATGATGAAGTGCAAAATGTTGGTGACAGACTACTCTAGTGTTTCTTGGGATATGTTCTATCAAAAGAAGCCGGTAGTATTTTATCAGTTTGACCTTGAAGATTATTTAGAGGTTCATGGAAGTTATATAGATATGAAAAAGGAATTATTTGGGCCAACTGCAGACAGCGTAGATGAGCTGATTGAAAATATGGAAGAATGTATAAAAAACCAGTTTGCATTGACGAGCAAACAGGAAACATTGCATATGGAATATTTTAAATATGTTGATGATAAAAACAGTGAGCGTATTTGTAAGGCAATTGAGGCTCAGATATTGAAAGGAAATAAAAAGGAGACAGAAGATGAGCACGTGTAGTGAAGAGTATAAGTATAAGATAACGGCAGTAATTCCTGTTTATAATGTAGAAGATTATCTGGAGGAGACACTAGAATCAGTAATAAATCAGGACATTGGCTTTAAAGAGAATATCCAGATTATCTTAGTGAATGATGGAAGTAAGGATGATAGTGAGAAAATCTGTCGTGCATACCAAAAAAAATATCCAGACAACATTACGTATATTTATCAGGAAAACTCAGGAGTAAGCTGTGCTAGAAATAACGGTATCAGCTATGCTGAAGGAAAGTATATCAATGTGTTTGACTCGGATGATATCTGGAGCTTAGATACGTATTCAAAGGCATATAACTTCTTTGAAGCACATTACGATGAAATTGACGTGGTTTCTTGTAAAATCATTCATTTTGAGGCAGCAAGCCATGTTCACGTACTATCAAGAACAAAGCACCATAGGGATCGAATTGTAAACATTCATAATAACTATGATGAGTTACAAAACCATGCCGCACCATGCTTGATTAAAACAGAGGCTGCAAGAAAATTTAAGTATTTAGAAGAGATGCGTTATGGGGAAGATTCCTTATATATCAATAAAATCATTCTTGAAAAGGAACAGTATGGAGTACTTGCTGATCCAGTATACTACTACAGAAAACGCTTTGCAGGAACTTCTGCCGTACAGAATAAACATAAGTCATTTGAGTGGTTCTTAGAAACTCCTCTTACCTTCTATGGTGCTTTAATGGAGCTTTCAAGACAGAAGTTTGGTGAAGTAATTCCTTATTATCAAAACTTATTCGTATATGAATTACAATGGAGACTTCGTGAAGCAGTGAATGATGTGCTAGATGAAAAACAGAAGCTAGAGTATCATCGAATTATTCGAACACTGTTACAGGAATGTGAAGATGATATCATCACAACGCAAGCAAGGGTGTATACAAATGAAAAAATCTTCTTACTGTCATTGAAATATGGAAGGGATATTCGTAAGGAACTGATCTGTATGAATGACAAGCTGTATTTTAACAACATTGCAATTTGTAATTTGAATACTATTATGACCATTCGTGCAGATATTGTAGATGTAAAGGCAAGTGACTTAATAATAGAAGGTCGTGTGCTTACAATGCTAGAACCATTTATGAAATTCTGGTTTGAAGATGAAGAGGGAAGACAGTATCCGATTGAAAAAGAGCCAACCTTCTGCGGTGAAGCAGAATTCCTTGGCATCACAGTAGTACATCCACAGAAGTTTGCAATCAGCCTGCCATTAAAAGAGGGAAGAACCTATCAGTTATGTGGTAGCTTTCATCAGCATCGATTTACTTCAAAAGTAGCATTTGGAAAGTTTGGTAAAATAAATGGAAAATCCAAATATACGTATTATGAAAACGATGACTTTCTGATTACAGTAGACAATAATCTAGTAAGAGCAAGTTCAAACACCATTGAAAACCGTAAGAAATGGGAAGCGTTGCTTACCGAAGATATTAAGGCGGGCATTAAGAGCGGAAATTGGTCCGATACAGAGATTGCAGCTGCAAAACAGGGGCTAAAGCTTAGAAAACGTTACTGGCGTAAAAAGAAGAGTCAAAAGAAGAAAATCTGGCTGATTTCTGACCGTGTTAATTATGCAGGCGATAATGGCGAGGCATTTTTTGAATATATGAAAAATCATCCGGATAAGACAATCGAAGCATATTATGTAATTTCAGCTACCTCTAAAGATTATAAACGAATGAAAAAATTAGGGAATGTTATCAAATATAAATCCACGAAACATCTACTATACACATTGCTTGCAGATAAAGTGATTTCTTCTCATGCGGAAGACCATATCGGAAATCCATTTGAAGCGGCAGCACCATTTGTACGCTCATTATGTCATTTTGACATGGTATTCTTACAACATGGAATTACTAAGGATGATTTATCGTCCTGGCTTAATAAGTTTCATAAGAACCTGGGATTATTTATTACGGCAGCAAAACCGGAATATGACTCCATTGTTCAAAATGAATATAACTATGAAGAGGAAAAAGTTGCTCTTACCGGGTTTGCAAGATATGACCGTCTTGTACAAAAAGATCCTGCTAAGAAAGAGATTATCTTCCTTCCAACATGGAGACCAAGCCTTGCAAGTGAAATGGATCCAAAGACAGGTGATCGTGCTTATAATCCTGCATTTGCAGAATCTGAATTCTATCACTTCTATAACCGTTTAATCAATGACGAACGAATTCTTACAGCAATGAAGAAGAAGGGGTATACCGGAAAATTCTGTTTACATCAAAATAATATTGCTAATGTGGGAGACTTTGATGGAAATGATGTGATCCGAATTCAGAAAGAGGGGATTACGTATCGCGATGAATTCTTAAATAATTCCTTACTGATTACAGACTATTCCAGTGTTGCATATGATTTTGCATACCTTAAGAAACCGGTAATCTATATTCAGTTTGACAGAGAAGAATTCTTTGAACATGCAGTTTATGACAAAGGATACTGGGATTATAAACGTGATGGATTTGGTCCAGTATGTGAAGAGTACGAGAAAGCAGTTGAAACAATCATCGAAACAATTGAGCGTGATTGTAAGATGCAGCGTACTTATGAAGAACGACTTGAAAAGTTCTATCTGGCATTTGATCAAAACAATTCAAAACGTATTTATGATGCGATTTGTAATATGGGTAAATGTAGTAAGGAGGAAAAATAAATGAAAAATAACTATGTACTATCTGTTATTGTAAAGGTTTCTCCTGAGACTACGGATAAGAAATTTGAAAAGACACTTCAGTCTATATATGGGAAGTTATCCCATGATGTGGTTCAGGTCATTGTAGAGATGGCGGAAGAGATAAGTGAACTGAAAGAGGTTCTTAACGAATATACGGATAAGGTTGAAATCGTTTCTGAGGTTTCTTCTTGCGATGTAAAAGGAAGCTATCTGAATGTCTTGGAAGCAGGCGAGTATTGGGAAGGAAACTCCCTTCCTATGTTAATGGAACAGATGGAGGCTGGAGAAGCTGAACTGATTTCGGCATGCGGTGAAGCAGGCATTCATTATATTGTAAATGAGGCTTCTAATGCTATGATGGATATAGCGCCATTGATGATTCAGAGTAAATACAAAGAGCAAGTGTTATCTCTTATTCAGGCAGAGCCTTTAGAACGTCTGCTAGGGATTACAAGCCTTTGTTTACAAGCTAAGACATACCTTTCTTTGGCAAGGTGTTCTGTTAAGTATAAGAAAACTGTGCTTACGGTTGAAGAAGACTGGTATACAGGAAAGTTAGGACAGTTTGCAAAAACATTAAATGAATTGTCTGTGCAACTCTATGGAACTGAAATTTACTATGTACAGAATATCATTATGAACCTGATTTCTTCCTGTTTAAAGAATAAGCTGCACAAAGAGCTTTCAGAAGAAGAACAGCAGGACTTCGTTGCATTCTTAAAGGAACGTATTATGGTCATGAATGATATGATCATTTCCAAAGGAGGTTTAAATGCTGCATTACGAATGTATGTGTTTGAACTAAAATACGGAGAGGAAATCTGGAATGAATTACAATACCGTAAAGGCAGAATTATGTTTAGAAATCTGCTAGTATTTAATTTAAACAATGCCTATGTTATTAAGAAAATTCAAAAGAAGAAAAATGGGGATCAGACAGATGTATTCCTTACAATAAATAATCCGTTGGAACAAAAGTTTACCTATCTAATAACTGATGATGCAGGTGAAGTTTATCCATTAGAAAAAGATACAGAAGTAATGGAGAAACCAAAGGCAGAGTGTTTTGGTAAAGTTCTTACCAAGGAAGTTGTGTATAAGGCTACAGTTCCGACAAGCATACTAGATACGATAGGTTATGAATATCGTTTTATGAAGTACAATTTCGGCCGTATGCAGATGAAGGAGAAAGTATGAGTAAAATAGAAACAAGAGTTGAGGATGGATTTTTATATATCACCAATGTGCGTGCAAGAAAAAATCCAATGGATCAAGAAACAGTAGAAATCAGTGAACTTGCAAACCATAAAGTATATTCCTCTTATGTAAAGACGACAAAGGATGACTATGTTAACCGTTTGCTGATGTTTACAGAGCTTGACGAAGAAAAAACAGAGCCGGAAGAAGGAATGGAAGAAGCTCCTAGCCGTTATGTAATCATCTTTTCCAGTGGGAAAAAGATTAAATATGCGGTTGGGAAACCGGAGGAATTGTTAAAGAAGTTAGTGCAGCTTAAGGTCAAAGTATTGGGCGTAAGCTTAAACAAGAGAAAGCTTTCCATTACATTACTTGGTTACTATGTTAATAAATATAAAGACCTTGAACTAAGCGGACAATGTCTTCGTGTGTCAGATACGATTACAGCTCCATTTGAGTTCCCTGTTAAAGCAAAGGCTATGGGTAAGGCAAAAGTAATTACATCGGGATTACTCAGAAAGGTAAGCGTACCTGTAAAATCAATCGTAGAGGATGTTGAGACAATCAGCAGTAATATTTCTGCGGAAATTACGATCAATGGCTTCCAGGTTCGTTACGGTCTTCCTAAGAGAAAGAGAAAACTGAAGGTATCAAAGACATACTATGCCCCAATCGCAAAAGCTGTGGTTGGCGACCTTATGTTATTTATACGTAGAAATGCCCGCGGTAATATAACTCTTGTAACTCGTCCATTAGATGAGTATGAAAGAACAGGAAGTTACCGTTTCTGGGAAAGTACCTTTGTTTCTGCCATAATGTATGGCGCTGCAAAAGTAGCACGCAAGTTAAGTAAAAAGCAAGTAAACTTATATTTTGAAAAAGAGACAATGAAAGCAGAAGAAGGCGCATTTGATGTGTTTGAACGTACTCTAAAGGATACGACGTCTGAAAACTACTATATCATTGACAAACGTTCTGAAGATTATGACCGTATCAAATCCACTAAGAACGTGATTGTAAAGTACACTCCAAAATATTACTGGCTTGCATATCGTGCAAACAATGTAATTACCACAGAAGCTCCGGCACATTTAAATATTTTACGTAGTGCGAATAAATACATTCGTTTAAGAATGATCCAATACAAATTTGTATTCTTACAACATGGTGTTACGTATATGAAATGCCATGGACCGATGTCTGCGTTTGTTGCGGGCAGAGAAGCAGAGCCTTCCTACATTTTTGTTGGAAGCAAGAAGGAGCGCGATATCGTTGTGGATATGATGCATTTGCCGGAAGAACGTGTACTTGTGACAGGGCTTCCAATCTTTGCAAATATTGACTTTAAGCATATCAACCAGTCTTCAGAGGATTATGTAACAATCATGCTTACATTTAAGCCATATGAAGAACGTTTAGATGATTTTGAAAATTCCAGATATTATCATGCAATCTTAGACTTATTTGCAATTGCAAAGAAATATGTACCAGAAGACAAGATCTTAATTGTTGCTCATCCAAGAATTGAGTATCTACTTGCGACTACATCCTTAAAGGACCGTATGTGGCAGAAGTCAGTAAGTGATGTGCTTGGAATTACCAAATTGATGATTACAGATTATTCTTCAGTTGGATACAACAGCTTCTACCAAGGTGCTGGCGTAGTATTTTACCAAGAAGATATTGAAGAATATCAAGAAATATGTGGTGAACTTATTCCAAATGCCGATGAATATATAGGGAAGCGTGCATTTAACTTAGAAGAGTTTGACCAGATCATGAGCGATGTGACAGAAGACGGTCATGTAATACTAGACCGTTGCCGTACAGAAGAACATGAAAAGAATTATCACAGCATCAATAGCTTTAACGATGGCAAGAACATCGATCGTATCTATGATGAATTAAAGCGATTACAATTAGTTTAAACAAAGAAACGAATACGAAAGAGGGACTATATGAAAAAGGTACTGTATAGTCTGATGCTTGTATTTTTATTTATGGCTGCACCTGTGCTGCAAGGGGATCATGCCCAAGCAGCGCAGGCAAAGGCAACAACGGTTATTTACCGTGAAGTAGAAGCAGAAGACACAGAAGAATTAAAGGAAGCGTTGCTTCAGGCAAAGAAATATGCAACACAGACGAAACCATATAAAGTTGTTTTAAGTGCAGCTACATATGAGATTACCAATAATCTGACCATACCAAGCAACACGATCGTGGAATTAAAGGGTGCCACGATTCTTTATCAGGGAACAGACGGTTATGCAATCTATATTGCACCGGAAGCTGAAAATGTTACAGTACGAGGCGGTAAGCTTGTAAACGGAGGGATCTATGTAAAGGGTGCAAAATCGGTTACTTTAGATAGTATCGAGATAGCAAAGGCTCCTGAAAATGCAATTTATGCAAAAGATGCTGCCAGCTTTACAGCAATTGAAAACTGCGTGGTCAACAACTCCAATGTGGGTATTTACGGCAAAGGGGTTACAATCGAAAAGCTTTCAAAGAACAAGATTAGACAAGTAAAGACATTTGGTATTTACTTAAATGAAGCAAGTAAGGTAACGGATTTAACCTATAACCAGATTGATACCTTTGGAAATAGTATGACTACCTATGGAATACTTATTTCAGGCAAGAATACAAAAGTAAATAATGTGTGTTATAACCAGGTGAGAAATGGAAAGTCATCCGGTATCATGTTGACGTACAATGCCAGTGTAAACCAAATCACATATAATACGGTGGAAAAATGTACCGGAGATGGAATTGGAATTTATAATGGAGCAATCTGCGGACCATTAAATTACAATACCATTCGTGAAATTGGCGGAAACCGTAATGGTGGAGATGGTGACTATGGTATCAATATCGACAGCGTACGTAACGGTTATGGACCAACCTATGTATCTGAAGTAATCGGTAATAAGATCAGCAAGGTAACCTATGCTGGCATTGCCGTATATGCAGGAAATAAGCAAAGTTTTGGAACTTGTTATGTAACTGGCAACATCAGTAATAACGTGGTTGAGCAATGTGGAACTTATAAACACAGTACCAACTGGAAAGACGAAGAAAAAAAGGGATGTCAGTCCGGGATCTATGTGGATCAGTATGGCATTGTAAAAGGAAATATCAATAACAATGTAATTAATAACATGAGCGAACACGGAATTTATATCCATGAATGGGGCCAAGTAGATGGAAGCATCTATAACAATACGGTTTCCAATACAGATGAAGTAGGTATCGAGCTTTACAAAGGTATTGTAAAGAAGCATATCTATAACAATAAAGTATCCAATGCAAAGACAAAAGGTATCGCAGTAGAATACTCATCTAAGGTACATGGAAATGTCTATAACAATACGATTTCTAATTCAGGAATCCATGGAATTTATGTGGCAAATAACAGTTCGATTTCTAATGTATCCGGTAATGTGATTACAAACACAAAGGAAAGCGGCATTTATGTAGGAAATAAGTCATGGATCAAGAAAATCACAAAGAATACAGTGAAAAGTCCAAAACTTGCAGGTGTGCAGATTTCTGCGGGTTGTTATACAGAAGAAATCAGCCAGAATAAGTTTAACAGTTGTGGAACATACGGAATTCGTGTGCTGGCAACAGCTAAGAACTTATTAATTTCCAATAATACCGTAACCATAACGGGAACTGGACAGCCACTTCAGTTAAATGGTTCTGCTTCCCATATGGTAACGATTAAGAATAATACCCTTACTGGAACAAAGAAGAATTATGGAATCCGTGTTCTTAACGGAAAGGTTACAATCTCCGGGAATAAGATTAGCCGCTCTACGTACCCAATCTGCCTTGATTCTTCAAAGAAAGTCAGTGGAACGTTAACTTCCAATGTATTTTCACAAAATAGTAATTCTACAATCAAGATTGATACGAAGAAGCTGAACCACAATGCTCCTTCCTTAGGCAGCACAAAGGCAGCAAAAGGAAAAGTTATTAACGTAAGCATTAAAAAACAAGCAGATGCTACGTCTTACGAAGTGTATCGAAGCACCAATAAGACAAAGGGATTTAAAAAGATTGCAACAGTAAAAACAACTACCTATAAAAACACAAAGCTTGCAGCAGGTAAGAATTATTACTATAAAGTAAGAAGTGTTAAAAAAGTTGGAAATGTGACAGTATATTCAGAGTATTCCTCTGTAAAAAATGCAAAGGCAATTGCATAATTGTCGACAAGGTTTGGATGAAATTAAGATTTCATTTGTCTAAAGTCTGAGCTCTCTTCCTATTGGAAGGGAGCTTCAGCTTGTCGACAAAGTCGCCAAGCTTTGGATGAAATCAGGCTTTCATCCAGTGCCGAAGGAAATGATTAGTGCTCACTCGTGCAAGTCCTTATGAAACAGGACCTATTCGCACTAATCCAATATCCGAAAAGCGCGGTTTCCGGATATTGATTTTAATGAAAACCTACGGTTTTCAAACTTTCCTCTAAGCAGTGCGCTGTAGTGAATGTAAGATTTCATTTGTCTACAGTCTGAGCTCTCTTCCGGTTGGAAGGGAGCTTTTTTAATTGCTAGGAAAGGACTTTCCTAGCAATTAAAAAGTACCCTGAAAAGCGGGTGCAAGGTACATACTTAGAAGAAAGGAAGTTGTCAACTAGGATTTTAATTGATATGATAGAGATAATAAGTAAATGGAGAAGAACAAAAGCGAAGGACATCGAAAAAGAATGAAAAAATTAGTGATTGGAATATTAGCGCATGTTGATGCAGGAAAAACTACATTATCAGAAAGTATGCTTTATTTAAGTGGTGCCATCCGCAAGCTAGGAAGAGTAGATAATAAAGATGCATTCCTAGATACCAATGAGTTAGAACGAGCTCGAGGTATAACCATTTTTTCTAAGCAGGCAATGTTTCAGGTTGAGGATACATTGATTACTTTATTAGATACTCCTGGACATGTAGATTTTTCTGCGGAGATGGAGAGAACCTTACAAGTACTGGATTATGCAATCTTAGTAGTTAGTGGAGCCGATGGTGTGCAAGGTCATACAAAGACATTATGGCGCCTGCTAAAGATGTATGACATTCCTGTATTTTTATTTATAAATAAGATGGATCAAAATGGAACGGACAAGGAACTTATCATAGAGGAATTAAAGCAACAGCTAGATGATGGATGTATCGATTTTGACAAGGCTGGTTCTGAAGAGTTTTATGATCAGATTGCAATGAGCGATGAAGACCTATTAGAGGAGTTTTTAGAGTCCGGAGAGGTAGGAAAAGATAAGATTAAAATGGCCATTCAGCAAAGAAAGGTATTTCCGTGCTATTTTGGTTCTGCATTAAAGCTTACCGGAGTCGAGGAGTTTATGAAAGGCATGGTAGAAAATACGGTGACACCTGTCTATCATCAGGATTTTGGTGCAAAGGTATTTAAGATTGCAAGAGATGAAACAGGAGCCCGCTTAACCTATATGAAGATTACAGGGGGAACCCTTAAGGTGAAAAGCCCATTGACCAATAAGCATGCAGCTATATTAGGCAGCTTAGAGCAAAGAAAAGAGGAAATCTGGGAAGAAAAAGTAAATCAAATTCGCATTTATTCGGGAGAGAAGTTTGAAGCTGTAAATGAGATTGAGGCAGGATCAGTCTGTGCAGTCAGCGGGCTTACCAAGACATATCCTGGTGAAGGATTAGGCAGCGAAGCACAGTCTTCATTGCCATTACTTGAACCTGTCTTATCCTATCAGATCCTTTTACCGGAAGGGTGTGATGCAAGGGCAATGCTTCCTAAACTACGTCAGTTAGAGGAAGAAGGACCAGAGCTTCATATCGTATGGGATGAAACCCTTCAGGAAATCCAAGTACAGATTATGGGTGAAGTGCAGATTGAAATACTAAAGAGCATGATCCTAGAACGCTTTGGTATCGAAGTAGACTTTGGTGCAGGAAACATAGTGTATAAGGAGACTATCGTAAATACAGTAGAAGGCGTAGGTCATTTTGAGCCACTTAGGCATTATGCAGAAGTTCATCTGTTAATGGAACCTGGAGAAAGGGGAAGCGGACTTACCTTTGGGACAGACTGCAGCGAGGATGTGCTTGGCCGTAACTGGCAGCGCCTAGTGTTAACCCATCTGGAAGAAAAGGAGCATCGTGGGGTGCTTACTGGCTCTTATATCACAGATATGAAGATTACGCTTGTGTCGGGACGTGCCCATAACAAGCATACGGAAGGCGGCGACTTTAGAGAAGCAACGTATCGTGCCGTTCGACAGGGATTGAAACAGGCAGAATCTATTCTTCTTGAGCCTTATTATGAATTCTCGCTGGAGCTTCCGGAAAAGATGGTAGGACGTGCCATGACCGACATTGAAAAGATGCATGGGACTTGTGAGCTTACCCAGTCGGAAGGAGAGTTCTCTATCTTAACCGGAAGTGCACCGGTTGTGACCATGAAAAATTATCATCAAGAGGTACTTGCTTATACAAAAGGGCACGGAAGGCTATTCTGTTCCTTAAAAGGGTATGAGCCATGCCATAACCAAGAGGAAGTTATAGAAGCATTTGGATACGATTCAGAGCGTGATATTGAAAATCCTACCGGTTCAGTGTTTTGTGCCCATGGTTCGGGCTTCCTTGTTCCTTGGGATGATGTATATAAGCATATGCATCTTGAATTAAGTCTTAATCAGAATAAACAAGACTCTTTTGAGAACATGTCTGTCAAAGGGGCCTCAGCAAGCCATGAGGAATGGATTGACATTGAGGAGATTGATCAGATCTTAAACCGTGCAACCAATGCAAACAGTGGAAGCAAGTCTGCCTGGAAGAAATCTGATGTAATCAGACGCAGCTATGCAGCACCAGTGAAAACTTCCGTAAAGGCAAGACCGCCACAAGAACAATATCTGCTTGTAGATGGCTATAATGTGATCTTTACCTGGGAGGAATTAAATGAGCTTGCCAAGGTAAGTATTGATGGTGCAAGAGGACGACTGATGGATTATCTTTGTGATTATCAGGGCGTAAAGAAATGCAATTTAATCGTAGTCTTTGATGCATATCGCATAGAAGGTCATCCAACCGAAATTTATGATTATCACAATATCCATGTTGTCTATACAAAGGAAGCAGAGACTGCTGATCAGTACATTGAAAAGTTTGTGCATCAGAATGCATCTAGATATCAGGTGACGGTTGCCACTTCCGATGGATTGGAGCAGATCATCATTCGAGGAGCTGGAAGTGCCTTATTGTCGGCAAGAGACTTAAAGAATGAAATAGAACGTACTCGTAAAGAAGCAATTCAGGCATTTGAAGAGAAAAAAGAAATAAAACGAAATCATTTGTATGATGCTTTGTCAGAAGAAGGAAAACAGGCAATTGAACAGCATTTAAACCAGTCAGAACATTAAAAATCTAAATTTGTAAAAAAATAAGTATTTGTTTTGATGAAATTTGTGTTATACTAGTCTCTCGACTAAAAATAACATAATCCTTCAGTGTGCAGATTGCATACTGGTAGAATAGAATGGAAAAATAAATGAATTTTAATGAAATGAACTTAATAAAACCGATTTTACGTGCGGTGGAAGAGCAAGGATTTACAGCTCCTTCTCCAATCCAGGAACAGTCCATCCCACAATTATTAGAAGGACGTGACATGTTAGGATGTGCGCAGACAGGAACAGGAAAGACGGCTGCATTTGCATTGCCAATCTTACAACACCTATCCAAGAGCAAGAGTAAGAATATCCGAGCACTAATCGTAACACCGACAAGAGAGCTGGCAATCCAGATCCAAGAAAATATTGAGAAGTACAGTAAGTATACTTCCGTACGATCAGGCGTTATTTTCGGTGGAGTTGGGCAAAAGCCTCAAGTAGATATGTTACGCAAAGGGGTAGATATTCTAGTAGCAACACCAGGCCGTCTGAATGACCTTGTTTCCCAAGGGGTTATTAAGTTAAATAAGATAGAAATCTTTGTCTTAGACGAAGCGGATCGTATGCTTGACATGGGATTTATTGCAGATATTAAACGAATTTTAAAACAATTACCTGCAAAACGTCAGACATTGCTCTTTAGTGCAACAATGCCAAAGGAAATCGAAAAATTAGCATCCGGCATGTTAAGAAATCCTGCCAAAGTAAAGGTAGCTCCTGTTACCTGTACAGCAGACAAAGTCAGCCAATGTGTCTATTATGTAGATAAGAAAAATAAGATTTGTTTATTGACTTCCTTACTTAAGAAAGAAGACATTAAGAACGTAATCGTATTTACCAATACAAAGCATGGCGCAGACAAGGTTGTAAAGCTTCTTTCAAGAGAAGGAATTACAGCACTTGCCATCCATGGAGGGAAGGGACAGACTGCAAGACAGACGGCTCTTAAAAGCTTTAAGGAAGGTAGTGTAAATGTCCTTGTAGCAACGGATATTGCAGCTCGTGGAATTGATGTTGCAGAACTTTCCCACGTTATCAATTACGATCTTCCTGATGTACCGGAAACATATATTCACCGTATCGGAAGAACAGGACGTGCAGGCCTTACAGGAAATGCAATTAACTTCTGTAACTTCGATGATTTACAAAACTTAAGAGATATCGAGCGCCATATTGGAAAGCCAATTGAAGAAATGGAATCCAAATGGCCAATGGTAATCTTAGAGAAGACAGAAAAGCAGGTTCGTGAGCCAAGAGCAAAGAAAGTCAAGAAAGACGACGCGATGACAAAGACAGAGCATGTATTTGTACAGAGAGAACGTGAAAAGAAGCTTCGCGATCGCGACCGAAATCGTAAGTTTAATAAAAAGCGTAAATAAGTCATATAGCAGCAAAAACGAAACCAGGGTTTAACAGCTCTGGTTTTTTAAATTTATGGAGGCCCCAGAAGACACTTTGTTCTGAACCTTGAACAGAAAACGATAATTTGATACACTATATGCATGCTGTCATTTGACAAAAAAAGAGGTAAATAATGAAATATAACAATATAGTAGAAGGTATTTTTATAAGCAGGCCAAACCGATTTATCGCTCATGTGGAGATTGACGGAGAAGAAGTGGTCTGCCATGTAAAGAATACAGGACGATGCAGGGAATTATTAATCCCTGGTAAGACAAAAGTCTATGTAGAGGATCACGGAACCAATACGACCCGTAAGACAAGATACTCTTTGATTACAGTCGTAAAAGAGACAAGCAGTGGTGCGATGCTAATCAATATGGACTCTCAGGCACCAAATAAGGTGGCAAAGGAATGGCTTGAAGCAGGCGGATTAAAGAAGAAAATCACATTTATCAAGCCAGAAAAGACATACGGTGACTCCAGATTTGACCTTTATTTTGAGTATGAGGAAGAGAATGGGGAAACGGTAAAGGCATATATGGAAGTGAAAGGCGTGACTTTGGAAAATGAAGGCGCGGTCAAATTTCCGGATGCTCCAACGAGCCGTGGAGTAAAGCATATTGAAGGACTAGTAAAGGCAAGACAGGCAGGCTACGATGCTTATATCCTATTTGTGGTACAGTTAGAGCACTTTACGTCCTTTGAAGCGAATGCAGACACTGATCCAGCGTTTGCCGAAGCACTGAAAAATGCCAGCATGCATGGCGTAAAAGTGTTAGTACAGCCATGTATTGTGACAAAAGATACATTACAAATCAAGTAAGGAGAGACTATGAAACGAGTAGCAATCCTATCGGATACCCATGGATTACTTCGTGAAGAGGTAAGGGAAGAACTAAAAAAAGCCGATATCATTTTACATGCAGGAGATATTAATACGCAGGCAATTGTAGACGAGATGAAAAGCTATGCACCACTTTATATCGTAAGGGGAAACAACGATAAAGAATGGGCAGCTTCTATTCCGGAAAGCATCAGAGTTACAATTGAAGGGGTACGCTTCTTTATGGTCCATAACAAAAAGCACATACCGAAGGACTTATCCGAGGTGGATGTGATCGTGTATGGACATTCTCATAAATACGAAGAAAAAGAGGAAGAGGGAGTCTTTATGTTAAATCCAGGCAGCTGTGGAAAACGCAGATTTGATTTGGAAATCACCATGGCGGTCATGACAATTGAAGATGGGAAGTTTGACATAGAGAAACTCCTAATTAATCATTAGATGAAAGTTCTATAAGGAAGGATAGGTAGGAAAATGGGTAAAAAAATAGGTGGGACACTGCTTTTAGTTGTAACAGCAGGGCTTTATTGGTTTTTAACATGGTTACTATCATTATCCTGGAATCTGCACTTTGGGATTACCTGGGTAAATATCGGGATCATTTCCGTTGTGGTATTAGTGGCGACTGGTATTTTTATGTATAAGGAAGATCAATTCTTGCCAAAATGGCTGGGATTTGGTCTGATTATTCCAATTGGTATTTTTGTAATAGGTGGTATGATCAGCCTGATTAACAGTCCTTTATTTTCAGCAAAGAAATACTATAATTATGTGGCGGAAAGAGTAACAGTGATTTCCGATACAGACGAACAAAGTGCATTTCCAAACTTAATCGGAAGTGATGGAGATACCTCCAACCTTCCCCTTTATGGAAATCCGGAAGCAATTAAAAGAGCTGAGACTGAAATGGGAAAATATCCGGCATTAGGAAGTCAGTTTGAGTTATTAGAGGAAGATCTGACTAGCCAGAGCATTAATGGCAGCTTAAACTATGTAATTCCATTACAGCCTAAGAGCATTACGAAATGGGATAAAGACAAAGGAAATAACGGATATTTTGTAATTGACCGTAATACAGGAGAAACCAAGTTTGTAGAACATAGTCTGAAATATACGACTGAGGCACCATATGGTTCTAAGGCTATGAGAAAGTTAAGAGCCTTTGATGCTCATTCAGGAATTACAGATGTCAGTCCGGAAGTGGACGATAACGGCGTATTTCATTATGTAGCAACTACATATGATCAAAATGCCGCTGGCTCCTTTAAAAAGGTTACAGGTATTCTGGATATGAATGCGGAAACAGGTGAGATAACAAAATACGGTGTGGACGAAATTCCAGCCTATGTAGACCGTGTATATCCAGAAGAATTCTTTACTGATTATATTTCTTATTATGGTAAGTACAAACACGGATTTTGGAATTCAAAAATTGGACAAAAAGAAGTACAAGAAGCAACGGATTCTTTTGATGTAGTCTATATCGATGGCGTCTGCTATTATTATACAGGCTGGACATCTACAGGAAAACATGAGTCTAGTAACGGTATCATTATGATGAACTCTAGAACCGGTGAAATTAAGCTTTATCAGACATATGGTATCGCAGAGTCCAAAGCACAAGGAGTTGCAGAGGGCAAGGTACAGGAGAAAAAATATAGTGCCAGCTATCCCCTTTTATTAAAAGTGGCAGGGGAAGAGACTTATTTCTCCATTATGAGAGATCAAAATCAAAACCTGGTTGGATATGCATTTGTTTCTTACAAAGATTATACAAAAGTAGCGGTGGGAGATAATTTAAAAGATGCCCAGAACTTATACATTAAGTCCCTTGCAAGTGGACAGACCTCAGATGTATTTGACGACTCAGTATATGAGACTAAAGACGGAATAATTGAACAGATTTCTAATGAAGTAGTAGAAGGAACGACCCTATATTATGTTAAACTGCAAGGAAGCAATCAGATCTATTCGTTCTATAGCAAGTTAGAGCCACAGATTGTATTTGCCAAGGCAGGAGATAAAATCAGCATTAAATATATCAAAGTGGAAGCAGAGGTAATTGCTGCAACCGAAGTAGAATTAAAATAGTAGTTGGCAATAAAGGAGTATTGACAGATGGAAAGAAATATTAGTCTGGAAGAAATATCAGACGGTAAATTATATGGATTAAATGACATGGTAAAGGCAAGCTGTAATGACTGTAAAGGATGTTCTTCCTGCTGTGAAGGAATGGGAAGTTCCATTATCCTAGATCCTTTTGATATTTTCAGAATGACAAGCAATTTAGGTCTTAGTTTTGAACAGCTGTTAGCAGCCGGAAAAATTGAGCTAAATGTGGTAGATGGCATGATTTTACCAAACTTAAAAATGCAGGAAGAGACAGAAAAGTGTGCGTTCCTAAATGAGGAAGGCAGATGCAGCATCCATGCACACCGTCCTGGCATTTGCAGAATCTTTCCATTAGGAAGAGTCTATGAAGACAGAAGTTTTCAGTATATTTTACAGGTGCATGAATGCAGGAAAGAAAACCGTACCAAAGTAAAGGTTAACAAATGGATTGATACTCCGGACATTAAGAAAAATGAACAGTTTATCATTGACTGGCATTATTTTGTAAAGGATATTCAGGAATTAATGAAGACAGCAGATGATGAAGCACAGATCAAACAATTAAGCATGTATATTCTTAATCAGTTCTATATGACACCATTTGATGCAAATGGGGATTTCTATGAGCAGTTCAATCATCGCTATACAAAGATCAAGGGCATCTTGTTAGGATAGGAGACCATAGAGTATGAAGTTTTATTTTGCACCGCTTGTCAATGTGACCGGGTATGTATATCGAAATGCCCATTATGCATTGTTTCCGGGAGTGGATAAATATTTTGCCCCATTTGTATCTCCGGCCAAAGAGGGAATTGTGAAGCAGAAGGAACTGAT
Organism: bacterium; assembly: GCA_030535455.1. Taxonomy (GTDB): domain Bacteria; phylum Bacillota; class Clostridia; order Lachnospirales; family Lachnospiraceae; genus KM106-2. The sequence continues at coordinate 40,358 of JAUNJY010000025.1, read as the reverse complement.
TGATTTACTGCCGGAAAACAATAAGGGCATGCCCCTTGTTCCTCAAGTACTGACCAATGAGTCAGAAAACTTTATTGCAACTGCAAAGCAGATGAAGGCATTTGGCTATGATGAGATAAACTTGAACTTAGGATGCCCCTCTGCCCCTGTGGTTGCAAGAGGAAGAGGCAGCGGATTTCTTGCAAGAAAAGATGAATTAGATCAATTTTTAGAAGAGGTGTTTGCAGCAGTCGATATGAAGATTTCGATTAAGGCCCGTCTTGGAAAAGACAATCCGGAGGAAATCTATGGATTGATGGAGCTGTTTAATAAATATCCATTAGATGAGCTGATCATACATGCAAGAATTCAGCAGGATTTTTATAAAAACACACCAAACCGTGAAATGTTTAAAGAAGCGGCCAGGTTAAGCAAAAATCCAATCTGCTATAATGGAGATATTTATACAAAAGAAGATTATGAAAGTTTTCATGCCCAATGCCCTTCGGTTGAGCGGGTTATGATGGGGCGAGGATTGCTTCACAATCCAGGCCTGGTTCATCAAATCTGTACTGGAGAGCAAGCAACGAAGGAGAGCCTTTTTAGACTTCACGACCGTATCTTTACCGACTATGGACAAGTTCTGACAGGAGACAGTTTTGTATTATCAAAAATGAAACAGTTTTGGTTTTATGTACATCCAATATTTAAAAATTCAGATGAAATCTGGAGTCTTGTAAAAGATTGTGAAGACCTTTCTTCTTATAAGAAAATTGCAGAACGTATTTTTTGCATGGAATAACTCAGAGTTGGAGACACTAACGAATACAAGAATTGATAGGAGGTAGTGTGGCTATGTCAAAAGTAGGAAAAGTGCTTGGCGAAGTAGCTGAGTCTGCTGCAAAGGCAACTGGAATTGTCACTTCAAAAGGTGGCGAAAAGATAGGTGATCTTGGAAAAAGCATGGGTATGTCAGACTACAAATGCGAGAAAGTGGAAAATACCGCTGGACGCTTAGGAAATCAGATGTACTATGGAAGTGAAGAGGTAAAGAATAAAGTTGAAAGCTTTACCAATCAAGTAGAAGAAGGAACTAAGAAAACGTATCATTCAATTAAGAATAAGATAAAATAGAACTAAAAAATACACTGTCAGTTGGCAGTGTATTTTAGCTTGTCGACTAAGTCGACAAGCTTTGGATGAAATCAGGATTTCATCCAGTGCTGAAGGAAATGAAAGCATCTAATTATCTACAGTCTGGAATACACTGTCAGTCGGCAGTGTATTTTTTATTATGGGGAAACAGCGTGATAAAAGAAGCAGGACATAGGATATGCACTTAGCTGAAAAGAATTGGTAAATAAAGTTGGAGAATAGAAACATAGCGTGAATAATGATAGAATAGGCAATGAAAACATATTACGGAGAAAATGAACAATGAGAATAATAATATCACCTGCAAAGAAGATGATAGATCAGACCGATCTTCTAGAATATAGAGATATGCCTTCCTTTATGAAAGAGGCATCTGCCCTGTTAGCCTATATGAAAGGCTTAAGCTATACGGAGGCAAAAGAATTATGGAATTGTAATGACAAGATTGCCGAACTTAATTATGACCGTTTTCAGACGATGGATCTGACTCGTAATCTTACACCGGCCATTTTTTCTTATGAGGGCATCCAATATCAGTATATGGCACCAAATGTTTTAGACCAAGATGCCCTTGACTATATTGAAGAGCATTTGCGTGTGATTTCAGGTTTTTATGGTGTGCTTTGTCCACTAGATGGTATTGTTCCGTATCGATTAGAGATGCAGGCAAAACTGGCAGGACATGAGAGTAAGAACTTATACGAGTACTGGGGCAGTAAGCTTGCAGATAAGATATGGAGCGAAACGGACGTGATCCTTAATCTGGCATCTAAAGAATACAGCAAATGCATTAGTAAGTATGTAACGGAGAAACAGCGCTTTATTACATGTGTCTTCGGGGAATTGGTAAATGATAAAGTAAGAGAGAAGAGCACACAAGTAAAGATGGCACGTGGTGAAATGGTTCGTTTTCTGGCAGAAAACCAGATTACTGACCTGGAGCAGGTAAAGACATTTGATCGATTTGGCTTTGTATTTAATGAAGAGAGATCCGATGATACAACATTTGTATTTGTAAAAGAAGTCGAATAAACAATGGGAGCTTTCTGAAAGCTCTCATCATTTACATAAATAGTATGTAGCTATTTTGAGAAAAAACTTGTATTATAGTGTGAAAACAAAAATTTTGGGAGGAAAGAAATGAATCACAATCTTGGAAAAGAGAAAGTGGGACGTCTGTTATGGGAACTAAGCATTCCGGCCATATTAGGAATGTTAAGCAGTGCGATCTTTAATATTGTGGACCGTGCTTTTGTCGGTAAAGTCAGTTCATTTGGACTTACGGCGGTGGGAATTACCATGCCGATACAGATTTTACAGATGGCATTTGTATTATTAATAGGCATAGGTTCCTCTGCGTTAATTTCTATAAAGTTAGGCGAAGGCCATAAAGAAGAAGCCGAAGATATTTTATATCTTGCGTTAAAATATATCGTAATCTTTTTAACCGGGTTTGCAGCAATCTTTTTAGTATTTATGGAGCCCATCCTAAGGCTGTTGTCCATATCTGGACAAGTCATGCCCTATGCAAAGGTATATATTACGATTATCATTATAGGTTCGATTATAGGAATACCGGGATATTGTCTGAATAATTCCCTGCGTTCCATTGGACAGGCAAAGACATCCATGAAAATAGTCGTTGCCACTTCAATCCTTAATATAATCTTAGATCCGATTTTTATATTTGGATTAAATCTTGGAATTGCGGGAGCAGCAATTGCAACTGTAATTTCACAGTTTACGTTAACGGTATACGTGATTTATGCATTTCGAAAACGTAAAGATTTTATGATCCATTTGTCCAGAAGCAAGGTAAAAGGAGAAGCAAGGCTTGTTAAGGCAACATTAAGCATGGGAATGCCATCCTTCTTAGTACAGCTGCTTGCGACAGTGGTAAATGTCTTTATCAATAGCAGCATGCTGAAAGTAGGAACTGATTTGGACATTGCGGCATTGACAATTATGTCCAGCGTGTTTACATTTTATCATATGGTGGTCAATGGCATCGTGCAAGGAAATAATGCGATCTGTGGCTTCAACTGGGGAGCAAAAGAATATGGAAGGGTTCGTAAGTCCTTATCCTTGGCATTGATAAGTGCCTTTGCATTGTCGACCTTATTATTTATCATTATTCAAGTATTCCCATATGTGCTGATTGGCATCTTTACATCGGATCAAGAATTAGGTCAGATTACATCTGGAGGGATTAAGCTTTATTTAAGTATGCTTCCGATTGTAGGACTGCAGACGGTTAGCTCTCAATATTTCCAGGCTGTTGGAAAAGCAAAACGTTCCAGTGTATTATCATTTTTACGATATGGAGTAATCGTAGTACCTGCTATCTTTTTACTGTCACCAGTACTTGGGACAAGAGGCATTTATTTAAGCAATGCAATTTCTGATGGCGTTGCATCCATAGTAGCTGTCGTTTGTATCCTGTTTGAAATAAAAAGGCTGAGACGCTTAGAAGAAGTAATAGAATAACCGATAAGAGAAAGGAAAGTATATAGTTATGAAATTTTATTTTGCGCCAATGGAGGGCGTAACAAAGTTTGTATATAGAAATGCACTGCATGCACATTTTGATGGTATCGATAAGTATTTTGCACCATTTGTCGTAACAAATCAGAGTGGAAAGCTAAAACATAGAGAATTACAGGATATCCTTCCTGAAAATAATCAAGGGATTACGTTAATTCCTCAGATTTTAAGTGGAAATGCCAATGATTTTGTGAATACAAGCAAAGTCATTAAGGAGTTAGGGTATGATGAAATCAATCTGAACTTAGGATGTCCTTCCGGAACAGTAGTAGCTAAACGAAAAGGTTCTGGGATGCTTATCGATGTGGAGGAGTTAGACCGTTTCCTAGATCATATCTTTGCAGCAGAGGTTACGAAGATTTCCATTAAGACAAGGCTTGGCATTGAAGATCCGGAAGAGTTTTATAAAATAATGGAAGTCTACAATAAGTATAAAATAAGCGAGCTGATCATCCACCCAAGGGTCCAAAAGGATTTTTACAAGAACACACCAAACCTTACAGTCTTTCGTCAGGCACTAGAGATGAGTAAGAATCCGGTATGTTATAATGGTGATATATTTACACCACAGGATTACCAGAGATTTATCAAGGAATTCCCTAGTGTGGACAGAGTAATGCTTGGAAGAGGCATTATAGCCAATCCAGGATTAATCAATGAGATAAAAACTGGAAAGACTATGGATAAGGAGTGCTTAAAGGCATTTCATAGTGAATTATTACGTGAATATAAACAATTGCTTTCGGGAGACCGAAATGTGTTATTTAAGATGAAGGAAGTGTGGTTCTACTTAAGCCATATCTTTGAGGATTCTGAAAAGCTTGCCAAGAAAATTCGTAAGACAGAAAAGATGGCAGACTATGAGGCAGCAGTAGCAAACATATTTGCAGCCAAAGAATTACGAAGTGGAAATGAGTGTACGGTAAATCAAATCTTTCATAAATAAGAGCTATAAAGGAGAATGGGTGTGCAAAAGATAGTATTTTTTGATATAGATGGAACATTAATTGATGCCATGGATGGTAAGTTCGACATGTCGGACCGGGTAAAGGAAGCGATTCGCAGATTGCAGCGAGAAGGACATTATGTGTTTATAGCCACAGGAAGACCTTATGCATATTTAAGCGAGGCAATTAAAAACTTTGGATTTGATGGCATGATCATTGCCAATGGGGCGCAGATTATCCTTAAGGACCGCACCATCTTTACTGCAGATATGGACAAGGAATTTATAAAGAAACTGACAGAAGAGTTTGAAGCCCATGACATCCAATATGTATTAGAGTGCGAAGACTATTCCTATGCGAAACAGGAATATAAAGAGTTTTATCAGTTCTTTGAGGAGATTAACATCTCACCAAGATGGATTAAAGGAAGTTATGACTTAGACCAATTACATGTATTAAAAGTGGAGACCATTTGCCCTAACGAAGAGGCAGCCATCCACTGCGAAACACTGCTTAAAAGCAACCCTGAGTTTGACTGCTTTAGCAGTGTGGCAGGAAAGGTCTACGAATTATATCAGAAAAGATATACTAAGGCATCTGCAATTATCAGGGTCCTTGACTATTTAGGCCTTCCACTTGCGGACAGCTTTGCATTTGGAGATGGAATTAATGATACGGATATGCTTCAGGCTGTAGGATGTGGAATTGCTATGGGAAATGCAAGTGATTATGTAAAGTCCTATGCAGATGTGATAACAGATGATGTACGTGAAGACGGAGTTGCTACCGGAATAGATAGGTTTGTTTTAAAATAAGAAACAGCGCTTTTCATTTGTCTACAGTCTAAAAAGGGCTTCCAAAATAGGAAGCCCTTTTGCACACTCCTTAATAGGGAAGATCTTGTAATGGTGACTAAGGCCGTCGCGAATGTCGCGTTAGGCTTAGATTGTCATAACTCCGCCAAAATGTGCTAGATAGTCTTGCTTTTGCTTAAATTCGGCATCGTACATGCCTACCTTTCTCCAGAAAGAACGATCGTGGTTCATATGGAGGATATGGCACAGCTCATGAATCACTACATAATCAATGACGCTTTCGGGTGCCATGGAAAGGCGATAGTTAAAGGTCAGTTCCTTTAAGGAATTACATGTGCCCCAGGCTGATTTGGAGTCCACAATCGTGATGCTTTTGGATTTGACACCAATCACTTTTTCAAAATGCTTTACTCTCTTTTTTACGATTTCTTTTGTTCTCTTTGTATAGAATTTCTTAAGACCTGCCTGAATTAAAGCATCATCTTCAGGAATTTCTTCTAATAAATCCGTTAGCTTGCATGCTCGTCCTAAATATAAGAAGTTTTCAGCGTCATCATACGATTTTTCACTGGAAATATATTTGCGGTTGTCTAAGCGTTTTTGATAATCAAGGAGTATCTTGGAATTAGAACGCATAAATTCTAAAATAGACTCTTCGCTTGTCTTTGTTGGAGCTTTTACAAAGATATGGCCTTCTGCACTAAGTTCCATGGATATCTTCTTTCGCTTGGCATACTGCACTTGGAAAGTAATAAGTTGATCATTTATTTGTATTTGCATTTGCTTCTCCATTTTAATATAATGAAATTTCTCTTACGTCATTGTAAAGGAATGCATAGCACATGTCCAGTGGAAACATGAACCGGAAATATGTATTTATTACTTGAAGACAAATAGATACGTTTCATAATAGGATAGAATAAAAAAGCGATTGCGGTACCAGTTAATAATTAGGTACCGCAATCGCTTTTTTGCTGTTTATCGTAAGTATTCGTTTCATCTTATAGGTATTGTTTCTTAGGTTTTTTGTGATGTTTCTTGTTAGGGACAACAGTTGATGTGGAATCCGAGCTACTTGAGACAGCATCTGACACTTTGTTAGTTGCATTTGATTTACTACTTTTATTTTTCATAATCAATCATCCTTTCATTTCTAAAACCCAAATTGTTTTATTTTTTATACTTATGTAGTTTAGTCTTTTTCAAATTTATTTCAAGAGTAAAAGTTAACAAAATTCTTAGTAAGTTTCCTTTGAATTATATAGACAATTCCGGGTATAAAAATCAAATTTTATATTATAACAGGATTGTAACCTGGTTTTTGCGTAACTTTGTGGTATATTATCTTATATTTCAGATACAGTGACCATTTGAAAAGTTTCGAATATTATGATATAGGCAATGCCTAGAAAATTGTTAAGGAGAAAAATAAGAATGGGATATAGATATAACAATAGATACAATAATTGTTCTAATAATAACAATGGATGTTCAAATAATGGATGCTGCAATAACGGATGCTCAAATAATAATTCTTCCAATAGCGAGAATTTAGAAGCGTTTTGTGAACTGGTAACGGCATATAACGAAGTGACGGAAGAGGTTCAGGAAGAACTTGTAGAAGCTCAAGAGTATCTGGCATGTGCATTAAAGACATTAAAGAGTATTGAGAATAATCTGAGTAAGTCTGACTGCCTATCCAATCAGATCGAGGAATGGCTGGATGAAAACTATTCTTCCAGATCGAATTGCTGTCAAAGCCTTCGCTGCGGACTGAAGGAAGCAAAAGAAGAAGTAGAACAACTAGTATCTGATGCAAAACGTCATACGACTGCTGCAAGTTGTGACGTAGAAAAAGCAAAGGAATGTAACTGCAAGGTTGATAAGCTTTCCAATGAAGTAGCAAGAAGATGTTATCCTAGGTTTCGCTAAGGACTGTCACTTTCTAGTTTGATAAAGATAAATAGAGGGCGAATGGAGCTTTTATTGGCGAAGACCTTAAGAGATTTGTCTTAGAAATTCATTTGCCCATCTATGGAAAAGGAAAAGTAACAGTAAAAGTAAAGAACGGAATAAAACAAGGAATGTATAAGAACATTTTAAGGGGACTTGTATAAAAAAATGGCGTGTGGTATCATATTGTGGTATTATGTGGATATAAAAAGAAAAATGTATGGGAGCTGGCTATGAATATTAAGTTTGTATTAAAGCAGTATGTGAAAATGTTTGTCCAGTCTGTCGTTCTTCCCATTGTTTATTCATTACATAAGTATAAGCCAATTGAAGAGAACCTTGTTATATTTGCAGATGCACACAATAGCTCCATGCCTTACAGCATGGAATATTTGTATAATGAATTGAGCAAACAGCAATATACAATTGAAACGCACATACAGAATTATGCAACTGCGTCATTTTTTCATACAGTAAAAGGAATGCTTTTCTTTATGAAACGATATGCCAGGGCGAAATATGTGATTGTGTGTGACAATTATCTACCTGTTGCTTCATGCAATAAAAGAAGTCAGACTAAGGTAATACAGTTGTGGCATGCCTGTGGAGCATATAAGAAATTTGGGCGTGACGCAATGGATGATGTTCCTTATTATTATCGGGGAAATGTTCTTAAGAATATAGATCTTGTAACCGTAAGTTCAGAATACTGTATACCGTTCTTTTCTAGTGCCATGCATTTGCCAAAAGAGACATTTTGGCCGATTGGAGTCAGCAGGACGGATCAATTCTTTAAAGAGGAGTATAAAGAGCGATGTAAAGAGAAGTTCTATACACAATATCCTCAGGCGGGTAATAAGAAGATCATTTTATGGGCACCAACATTTCGCGGGAATGCAGGAATGCCAATTCTTGTAGGTGACAAAGAGATTGAGAAGCTATCTAGAGAATTAGGGGACGAGTACTATGTCATCACCAAATTGCATCCTCATATGGAAGAAAAGTTTAAGTTGTCCAACTGCAGTATGCCAACAGAAGAACTGCTGCCAGTTGCTGATATGCTGATCACAGATTATTCTTCGATCATCTTTGAATTTACAATCCTACATAAACCGATTGTATTTTTCGTACCGGATTATGTGGAATATACAAGCAAACGTGGCTTTTACCTTGATTCATCGGAGCTTCCAGGGGAACGGGTAATGACAAGCAGTGAGTTGAAAAATGTGGTAATCGATCAGTTTACAAATTATAATCTAGAGAAAGCTAATAAATTTTATGATAAATATATGAATGCATGCGATGGCAGCGCAACAGACCGCATCATTAGCTTATTAGTCAAGGAGGAACTTTAAAAAATGAAGGAAACAAATATTTTTGGAGTGGTTTTAGCAGGTGGTAAAGGCACCAGAATGGGCAATGTAGACAAGCCAAAGCAGTTTATGAATGTCGGTGAAAAGCCTATCATTATACATACGATTGAAAAATTTGTGGTAAATCCACATTTCACAAAGGTCATTGTTTTATCTCCTAAAGCATGGATAAAACATACGCAAGACCTAATACATAAATATATTAAACAAAATGACCGCATCGTTGTAATTGAAGGTGGAAGTACTCGTAACGAAACGATTATGAATTCCATCAAATACATCGAAGAAAATCATGAATTAAATGAGGAGACAATCATTGTAACCCATGATAGTGTGCGTCCATTTGTAACACATAGAATCTTAGAAGAAAACATCAAGTTTGCAAAGCAATTTGGTTCCTGTGATACAGTAATCCCTGCAACAGATACAATTGTGGAAAGTATGGACAACCAGCTGATTACTAATATTCCAGATCGTTCTAAAATGTATCAGGGACAGACTCCACAGTCCTTCAATGCTAAGAAATTAAAAGAGTTATACTACTCTCTTTCTGAAGAAGAAAAGGATATTCTGACAGATGCATGTAAAATCTTTGCAATGAAAGGCCAGAATGTACATTTAGTAGATGGCGAAGTATTTAATATCAAGATCACTTATCCATATGACTTACGTGTAGCAGAAGCGTTATTAGGAGGAGAGTAATAAGATGTTAAATACAGTTTATCGATTAAAAGCACCAAGACAATTCGAAATCTGTTTTGAAGATATTGAACTTGATGACACAAAAGTGTTGGTACGACCAACCTATCTTTCCATTTGTAATGCAGATCAGCGTTATTATCAAGGAAAAAGAGATGAAAAGATCTTAAAGCAAAAACTTCCGATGGCACTTATCCATGAAGGAGTTGGCCAGGTTGTCTATGACCCTACCGGTACGTTTGAAGTTGGAGAAGATGTGGTTATGATTCCTAATACTCCGACAGAAAAAGATGATATCATCGAAGAAAACTATTTACGTTCTAGTAAGTTCAGAGGAAGCGGTTTCGATGGCCTGTTACAGGAATATGTTCAGCTTGATCCGGACCGTGTGGTTTCCTTGCCATCTGATATCAATAAGACGGTTGCGGCATTTACAGAAATCGTAAGTGTAAGCTACCATGCGATTTCTCGTTTTAAAAAGATTGCTCACAAGAGACGTAATGCAATCGGTATCTGGGGAGATGGAAACTTAGGTTATATAACGTCTCTTTTGATTAAGAAGATGATGCCTGAGACTAACGTATATGTATTTGGCGTCAATCAAAACAAGCTTTCTGACTTTACCTTTGTAGATGCAACGTATCATGTCTCTGAGATACCTGATGACTTACGTTTTGACCATGCTTTTGAATGCGTTGGGGGTAATGGTTCTAGTAAGGCAATCAACCAGATCATTGATTATATCAATCCGGAAGGAACTATTTCAATCCTTGGAGTTAGTGAAGACTTAGTGCCAATCAACACACGTATGGTCCTTGAAAAAGGCTTACGTATCTTTGGAAGCAGTCGAAGCGGAAGAGCAGATTTTGTAGGTTTAATCGAACTTTACAAAGAAAATCCAGATATCGTATCCTATCTTGAAAATATCGTAGGTACAGAGACTCATGTCCGTGACGTGAAAAATATCAAAGAAGCATTTGAAACAGATATACATAAATTAATTGGTAAGACTGTGATGGTCTGGGATGAATAGCAATGGTTAATATGCTAAAAAAACTAATAAAACAATTGATTATGCACTGCTTTTTTCCGTTGTACTATCGGATATGTGCAATGCGAAGAGTAAATGAGAAAAGTGTCCTGTTTATTGAAGTCAGGTTAGAGGTCTTATCGAATAATTTCACATTGCTTTATCAGTATTTTAATCAGGAAGATGAATTCCAGATCAAGACGCATTACTTATACAATGGGAAGGTAAGCGAAATGGCTTACCTTTCTCGCTGTAAAAAAATGATCAAAGACCTTGCAACAAGCAAGTATGTTTTCTTAAATGAAGGAAGTAACGTAGTAAGTGCTGTGAACCTTAGAAAAGAGACAAAATTGGTTCAGACATGGCATGGATGCGGCGCATTTAAAAAGTTTGGCCATAGCCTGAACAAGGAATTAAAGGAGCCATTCTATCGTAACTACTCGTTAGTGACAGTAAGCAGTCAGGAAGTCGTCTGGGCATACAAAGAAGCTATGCAGCTGACGGACGAGATTGTGAAGCCAATCGGTGTAAGCCGTACGGATTTATATTTTGACCAGGATTTTATTCAAAATGCAGCAAAGAAGGTTAATGAGAAGTTCCAGATCGGAACAAAGAAAATGATTTTATATGCTCCGACTTTTAGAGGGGAAGCGCATCGGGCAAGCGAGGCATCGGTGCTAGAGTATAAGTATCTATATGAGCTGCTTGCAGATAAGTTTGTAATTGTCTTAAAGTATCATCCGGTGGTACAGGATCACATAAAGGTTCCAGAAGAATATCAGTCCTTTATAATAAATAACGACAATCAGTTTAGCATAGAGGAGTTATTATGTGCCAGTGACATATGTATCTCGGATTATTCATCTTTAATATTTGAATATGCGCTATTAGAACGGCCTATGATTTTTTATGCCCATGATGAACAAGATTATATGGACCAACGTGGATTTTATTATGAATATGAACAGTTTACACCGGGTCCGGTAGTTAAGACAAAAGAAGAGCTGGCAAAGGCAATCATAGATGCGGATAACTATGATGTTTCATGTGTAAAAGCATTTAAAGATAAATTTATGTCAAGTTGTGACGGCAATGCGACAAAACGTATTGTAGAGTATATAATGCAGGAGGACTAAAATGAGTGCATTAAAAGAAATGCTAAAGAAGACATTTGTATTAGATGTATATCTTTGGTGTAAAAAGAACATTAAAAGGATAAAGAACAGATGTAGTAAATATTATCTGTTACGTTACCATTTTCCAAAAGAATATAACAAATATAAAAAACTTCCCGTACAAGAGGATAAGGTGGTATTTGTAGAAGTACGACTTCCTGAAGTGACAAACAGCTTCAAGCTTCTTTATGATGAATTGGTAAGAAACTATGAAGTTGATGTACATTGTCATTTCCTACGTAATAGCTTCGTTTCTAAAAAAGAATATAATAAGCGTTGTACGGAGATGATTCAAGATATTGCAACAGCGAAATATGTGTTTGTAAATGAAGCATCCAATGTAATCAGCAGTGTAAAGATGAGACCAGAGACCATCGTAACACAGACATGGCACGGATGTGGTGCTTTTAAGAAATTTGGATTTAGTACGGCAGAGCTGATCTTTGGCGATAATCGAAAGGAAATGTTGAAATTCCCATACTATAAAAATTATACCAATGTTACATTAAGCAGTCCTGAGGTTGCCTGGGCTTATGAAGAGGCAATGAACCTTCAGGATAATAAGGAAGTGTTAAAGCCAGTTGGAACAAGCCGAACAGATGTATTTTTTGATGAAGACTTTAAAAAAAAGGCTTATGAGAAACTGCATGCCATCATGCCTTCTTCCAATGGGAAAAAAGTGATCTTATTTGCACCAACCTTCCGAGGAAGAGTAGCAAACGGACAGTCTCCTGATATGCTGAATGTCGAGATGTTTTCCAAGGAATTATCAGAGGAATATGTATTGATCTTCAAACATCATCCACTTGTAAAACGTCCACCAAAGATTTCACCTTTATACGAGGAGTTTGCGCAGGACTTTACCAATACTATGAGCATTGAAGAATTACTTTGTGTAGCGGATATCTGTATTTCCGACTATTCATCCTTAGTATTTGAATATTCCTTATTGGAACGACCTTTAATCTTCTTCTCTTATGATTTAAATGAATACTTTGACTGGCGCGGATTTTACTATGATTATTATGAATTAGCACCAGGTCCTGTATTTACAAAGAACTTAGAAATGATTGATTATATCAAGAATATTGAAACTCGTTTTGACAAACAGCGTATCATTGACTTTAAGAATAAGTTTATGAGCTCCTGTGATGGACATGCAACAGAACGTATTATTGACATGGTATTTGAAGATCGAATTAAACCTTACAAACGTAAGACTCCTTTAGTTGGAGAATATCACAAAGTACCTGATGCAACTAAGCTATTTAGCGCCAACCAGGAAGAAATAAAAGGCTTATGGAAGTTAAAAGACAAGGCAAACAAGATGTATAGCGCTTGCTTAAACCGTGTAGCAGATCCTGAAAAAGTTGTATTTATTGAGCAGGTAAAAAATGAAAAGGCATTTGTACCGCTAAAACAGGAGCTTGCAAAACATAAAGAATTTAAGGTTAGTACATTTAAATACCTTGGCTATGAAATTCCAAATGAGAAGCTGATAGAAGATATTGCAACTGCTAAGTATATCATATTGGCAAATCCTTGTGAATTAATCAATGTATTGAATATGCGCAAGGATACGGTTGTAATCCAGTTATGGGAGAGTGCATTCCCAAGCTTGAAATTTGGATATAGTACGAAAGAAGTGATCAGCGGATATAATAAAAAACGTTTAGAAGCGGCACCTCTTCATAATAACTATGGCTTGGTTCCTGTAGCAAGCAAAGGCCTTGTAGATACATTTGAAAAGGCATTTAACATTACAGACAAAATGGTTGTAAGACCATTAGGAGCAAGTCAGACAGATAGTTTGTTTGATCAGGAATTCAAGAAAAAGGCACTTGAAAAATTATATAAAGTTTATCCAAATGCAAAGGATAAAAAGATTATTTTCTATATGCCACAATATCGTTATGCATTAACATTACCAAAACGTAAAGTGTTGGCGGATCCAGGCATTATGAACGAATACTTAAGTGATGAATACGTAGTATTATGTCATTACAATGCGCCTACGCCAAAAGAAAAGCTTAAATTCTTAAAATATTACGATGAGTTCTTAAAAGATATGACTGAAACCATGTCAATGATAGAGCTGTTAAGCATTGCAGATATTGTAGTCGGCGATTATCGCCCTGAGACATTCTTATTTGCAGCAACAAAGAAACCAATTGTTCTGTACGCACCGGATTATGAGACTTACTTCTATCAGACTGAATCTTATTTCGATTATAAAGATTTAATGGTAGGACCAGTAGTAACAGATACGTATGGACTTGTGGATGTAATTAAAAATGTGGCAGCATATGACTATACTAAGCTAGAAGCATTCCGTCAGAAATATCTAGCAGAATGTGATGGCAAGGCTTCCAAACGTCTTGTAGACTATATGGTAGAGAATAAATAAAAGGGATGTGTTTCTGCAGTAGATTTTTTACTGTGGGAACACGTTTTATATTATATAAATGTGGGAGAGAAAAAATTTATGTTTAAACGAATAGTGTCTAATATGAATTATTTTAAAAGTGCTCTAAAAACAAAAAATGAACAGATTCAGATATTTGATAAAAGTTGTAAATATGTTTGGATCTTTAACACAGCAAATATTTTTTCAGGTAATCCAAAATGGTTGTTTATCTACATAAATAAATATCGAAAGGATATTGACCCAATTTGGATGTGTGACAGTGAAGAAACGGTGGAGTATGTTAGAAAGCTAGGATATAAAGCATACACATTCAATAGTGATGAAGGCAAATTAATAAAGAAAAAGGCAAACGTATATGTTGTTGAGCAGGTAAAGGAAAACATACCGGATGATTTAAAGCATGTAACATATTTAAATCTGTTCCATGGAGTTGGCTGCAAATCCATCGAAAGATTTTGCAGACCTTGCTTTTTATCAGACAGAATAACTGCAAAATATGTTCGATATAATGAGTTTTACAAGAACAACCAGCTTTTTCTGGTTACATCAGAATTGATGGAAAAGCATTTTAAATATTACTGTGGCCTTGATGATGACAAGGTAATACGAGCAGGATACCCAAGATGCGAATATAACCGCCAGTTCGAGAGAATAACAACGTTTGATCATCAGATTAAGAAGCTTAAAGGATTGTCAGAAGATGCAAAACTTGCGGTATATTGCCCGACATTTAGAGATGCATCCCCAACGAATTTCTTTGGAACAGCAATTCCAGATATGAAACAGCTGATTAAGAAGCTAGAAGCCAATAACATGCTTTTAATCTTTAAAGTACATCCTCTAATGGAAAACGACTATCAGTATTTACAATATAAAGAATATTATAGTGAATGTAAAAACCTGCTTTTTTGGGACAACAATAATGATATCTATGAAATTATGGATAAGATCGATCTTGCCATCATTGATTATTCCTCAATGTTCTATGACTTGTTAGCAGCAGGGGTAAAAAACTATATCCGTTATATGTTTGATTATAATGATATTAATTTTGAGGACTTCGTTTATGATCTAAAAGAGATGACTTGTGGTAAAGATGCAAATAATTTTGAAGAGTTATTAGCTGCCATTGATCACTATGAAGATGAAAATGAAGAAGATAGAAAACGTATTTATGATTTATTCTGGTCTTATGCGGATAACAATACATTCGAAACAATTATAGAACGTGCGATCGAGTTTAAGCCAGATCAGGATACAGAAATGAAATCTCTGTATTCCTTTGATATTTTTGATACAGTCTTTGCAAGAAAGGTTCTAGAACCACAAGGTATATTTTACTTTGTAAAAGAGGCAGCAGAAAAATCTGGCTTAGGTTTCTCGTCCTTCTTCTTAGAAAACTTTGTTTCCATTCGAAAAGACTGTGAAGCAAATGTTAGAGAGTTTTATCAAAAGACACTTACTGTTCGTAAAAGCGATCGAAGAGAAATTACGTTTGATGAAATATATGTAAACATGATGACGCTATACAAGCTGACAAAAGAGCAGGTTACGTTCTTAAAGGAAAAGGAACTGCAATGCGAACTTGATAACGTTATACCTATGTACGAACGGATTGCAATCATCGAAGAGCTGATTGCAGATGGGAATACGGTAGTATTAGTCAGCGATATGTATCTTCCACAAGAAATGATTAAGAAAATGCTATATAAGGCTAATCCTGTATTGGCACAATTACCTCTGTTCTTATCCAGTGAATATGGGGTGCAGAAGACAACTGCTAAATTATATATGGAGGTTTATCGCAGTTTTAAACCATATTATAATTTTAAAGAATGGATTCACTATGGTGACAATAATTTCGCAGATGGAAAAATGGCAAGAAAATTAGGCATCACTGCAAAAATACATAAGACACTGAAATTTAGCAATTATGAGACAGCCATTACAAATAAGATTGGGACTTATAATTCCTTCTTATTAGCTGCTAAGATGGCTCGATTTAGAGAAGCGCACTATAACAAAAAAGATAATTTCGCATATGCGTATATCTCCTTATATTTTGTCCCTTATGTAAACTGGGCAATCCGTGATGCGATGGAACGTGGAATTGACTGCTTGTACTTTATCTCTAGGGATGGTTACCAATTAAAGAGAATTGCAGATACCATCATTAAAGAAAAGAAGCTTGACATCAAGACAAAATATATTTATGGATCAAGAAAGGCTTGGCGTGTGCCATCCTTTGTTGAAGAAATCGATGACGAATTCTTCTCAGGGTTTGGTAACTTTACCGATATTGAGACATTTAACAAGTTGCTAAAGGCGCTTTGTATGACGCAAGAATTATTTGATGAGTACTTCCCACAACTAATGTATATTAAGGAAATGGAAGCAATTGATAAACAAACAATGAGTGGGGCAGTTCAGGTATTTGCCCATTCCGAAAAATATCATAAGTACTTATTGGAAGTTGCAGCAAATGACCGTAAGATTGTCTTAGAATACTTGAATCAGGAAATCAATTTTGAAGAAAAGTTTGCATTTGTTGAATACTGGGGAAGAGGCTATACTCAGGACTGCTTTACACGTTTAGTGCATGCAGCAACAGGAAAAGAGCTAGACGTACCATATTACTATGTACGAAGTATTTATCCTACCCAAGGACATAATGTACGCTACAATTTCAATGGAAACAGAACCCCATTACTGTTCGTAGAATCTATTTTTGCCAATATTCCATATAAGAGCATTACAAGCTACACAAGGGAAGACGGCAAGGTTGTTCCTGTGTTACAGGATGTGGATTGTGATATGCATTTGTTTACGGCTATGAAACGCTACTTATCCCAGTTTGTAAAAGATTACTTACGTCTCAATGTGGATCATGAGGAAGACTTCGATCGTGCATTATTTAACTTTGCCTTAAATTACTTTACTGAAAATCAAGAGGATGAAGCATTTTCAGAATGTCTTGCACCATTGATTGATTCCGTTGGAACATATGGAGAGAAAAATGAGTATGCTCCTGCATTGACAGATGAAATGTTAAAAGCGCTTGAAAATGGAGAAAAGATTACGAAGATGACAAAATCCATTGATATGACCCTTGCCAGATCTTCAGAAGCAATGGTTGAACAGTACAATTATCTGACAGTAGTTGTGCCAGAAGAGAGAAGACAAGCAGCACTAGCAGAAAAAGAACAGCTGAAACATACTAAGAGCTTAGAAGAAGACAGCATGTTTAGATCAAAGATCAATCACCTGAATAAAGAATCAAAATCGTGCCAAGAAGCATATGACACGTATGCCAAAACTCCAATTAACGATAAGCTGATCATATTAATTGCTTCCAATGGACCAGTTCAAAAGACTGAGTTTTATGAGATCAAAAAGCTGTTAGAAAAGCGTGATGACATTGTGGTACAAGAACTTCCATCTAGAAGAAAATACACTGATGAAGAGCTAAAGAGCATTGCAACTGCAAAAGCAATCATCGTTTCAAAGAACTGTATTGGCTTAAACCGATTAAGTCTTCGAAAAGGAACTAAATTCGTTCAATTACATGAAAGTGCATTTATGTATACCCGTTTTGGCTTAGCCAAAGAAAACCCAAATGCAGTAGACGCTGAACTGGAGTTTAATCAGTTAACTCAGCGTGGAAACTATGATTATCTTCCAATTGCAAGTAAAGAGATTGCCAAGAGCTTTGAAGCTGCGTATGGTATTAAAGATCCAGGTGTAGTCACTCCAATCGGAAACTGTGGAACCGATATTTATTTTGATGAAGACTATAAGAAAGAGTCTTACGAGCAGCTTTATAAATTATATCCACAGGCAAAAGGCAAGAAGATTATCATGTATATGCCTTACTACCGTTACCATCAGGAGCCATACAGAAGATTAGAATTCTTAGATGTTCCTCAGATGTATTCAAAGTTTAAAGAGGATTATGTTATGTTAATCCATTGTAAGCCTCCAAAAGGACAAGAAAGCTATCATATTGCAAACTGCTTCTCTGACTTTGCCTATGATATCACAGGACAGATGCCTCTTCGCCAGTTATTCGTAATGGCAGATGTATTTGTAGGGGATTACCGTAATGCCTTCTTTGAAGCACCGCTCCTTCATAAGCCAATCTTTATGACGGCAAGTGACCATATTGAGTTTACTGAAAAGAAACAGGTAAATTATGAGTATGAAGATATTGCAATGGGACCAATTGTATATAGTACGGAAGAATTGATCCTCAATATGAGCAATTTAGAAGACTATGATTATGATTTACAAGAAGAGTTTAAAGACCGTTACCTGACAAACTGTGATGGTAAAGCATCGGAACGTTTATTACAGTTATTAGAAAAATAAAGAGGACAAGATAATAGGTCTGCTATCCATTAGGTGCATGCCAGCTTTGAGTTTTGATAAGCGGGCATGCACTTTTTCTGTGCTATTATGGTATAATAGTTAAAAATATGTAATGAAAAGGAGAAGTTCTGTGAAAAACGAAAAGAAAAATCATCTGATATGTATTGCGGTTAGCATAATGGTATCAGTACTTATGGTGCTGGTAGCAGAGGTAAGTGGAGAAAAAGAAATTCTGTTTCCTGAGATTGTAGCACTGACGACAGGTGCCATAGCATGTAAAAGACAGCCATGGATAGTCAGCAAGTGGCAGTTAGTTTGTCTAATGACCATTTCGGCAATCTTGGGAATTGCCATGAATCGAATGCTTCCGATCCCTTTGTTTGGAAAGATCATCCTGGCATACGCAGTAGTGGGGACAAGCCTGATAGTTACAGGGTGTTCGCTGGCACCAATGATTTCTGCCTGCATCCTACCCTTGTTTATGGGAACAACCAGCATTGTCTATCCCATTGCAGTATCAATACTTTGTATCATCATTGTAGTATTACAGTTTTTGTTAGAACGGGCAGGAATGCGAGAATACAGACCTTATGAAAAGCCAACAATACCATATAGACAGCAGTTTCTTCATTGGAGTGTTCTTTTGGTATTGGTAGCAGCCAGTTCCATACTCCCGGTCTATACAGGATACCTGTTCTTTGTGGCTCCTCCATTGCTTGTATTGTTTACGGAATTCGCCAATGTGGATGCGGCACCAAGAAAAGCCCCATTTATGATTTTTTTGGTAACTGGACTAGGTGCATTTACAGGAGTCCTCTGCCGTTATATAATTTGTGTTAGGTTTGGAATGCATTTAACTGTTGCAGCCTTGGTAGCAGCAATACTTATCAATATTATGTTTGCAATTACGAAGAAGCCATTTCCACCGGCAGGAGCAATAACCTTTTTGCCATTTATCATACCGGAAAGCAATCTGCTTGCATATCCATTTCAGGTTTGTGCAGGCACCAGTATATTGATTGCTATGGCGTTATACATATTTAGAGAACAGGAGGATGAAAAATCCAAAGACTTGTTCGTCAAGGAGGGCTAATGTGACATTACAACAATTACGATACGCGATTGCGATAGCAGACAATCATTCTATGAACAAGGCGGCGGGAGAACTTTTTATATCTCAGCCAAGTCTGTCTGGAGCAATAAAGGAACTAGAAGAAGAAATCAACCTTACTATTTTTACCCGCTCCAATCGAGGCATCAAGACGACGGTGGAAGGTGAGGAATTTTTAGGATATGCAAGACAGATCTTAGGTAACTACGAGTTACTCGAAGATCGATTTGTCAATAAGGCCTCAGGAAAGAAGAAGTTTGCCGTTTCCATGCAGCATTACACATTTGCGGTTCAGGCATTTATTCAAATGGTAAAGCATTTTGGCATGAATGAATATGAGTTTGCCGTTCGTGAGACAAAGACATATGAAATCATTCAAGATGTAAAGCATTTAAAAAGCGAGCTTGGCATCCTATATCTAAATGAGTTTAATGAGAAGGCACTTACGAAAATCTTCCATGAAAATGAGCTGGAGTTCATTGAGTTGATGAACTGCAGGATTTACGCCTACATCTGGAAGAAACATCCCCTTGCAGGAAAGGAAAGCGTCAGCTTCGATGATTTGATGGAATACCCATGTCTGTCCTTTGAGCAAGGAAATAACAACGCATTTTATTTTGCAGAGGAAGTCTTCAGTACGCTGGATTATAAGCAGATCATCAAGGCCAATGACAGGGCTACCGTATTAAATCTGATGGTTGGGTTAAATGGTTATACCCTTTGTTCAGGAATTATCTGCGAGGATTTAAATGGCGATGACTATATGGCGGTGCCATTAGAAAATAAAGATACCATGCGCATTGGCTATATCAAACGTAAGAATGTTATGCTTAGCGAGCTTGCAAAAATATATATAGAAGAGCTTGAAAAATTTAAAGACAGCGTGTTATAAGAGAAACGTCTTTTTAAATCATAGGAGTTTTGGAAGTGAGATATATCAGTGCTTCCAAAACTCCTATTTTGCTTGAAGAATAGAAGACACTTTGAACTGGAATTTAACGCATGCCAATTGGCTAAAATAGAAAGAGTATGAATTGATCTTATTTTTTAAATATAGGCAAAAACAATTATAAAACCTAGAATACTTAGTTGACATATAGGATATACAGGAATATAATACGTACTATACCTATAAAGTAACTAGGAAATAAAAAATAGATAAGAAAATAGAGGAGGAATTAGCTATGAAAAATATTAAAAGAAGTGCAACCGAGTTAATCGGAGGAACACCATTACTTGAGGTAACTAATTTTGAAAAGGCACATGATATTAAAGATGTTACTATTTTAGCAAAGCTTGAATACCTTAACCCAGCAGGCTCGGTAAAAGATCGTATTGCATATGCAATGATCAAAGATGCAGAGGAAAAAGGTATTCTAAAAGCGGGCGCAACGATTATTGAGCCAACTAGCGGAAATACAGGTATTGGTCTTGCTGCAGTAGCTGCCTCTCTTGGATATAAAGCAATTTTAACATTACCGGACACAATGAGTGTGGAACGTAGAAAATTATTAAAGGCATATGGCGCAGAACTTGTACTTACAGAAGGTGCAAAAGGCATGAAGGGCGCAATTGCCAAAGCAGAGGAATTAAAAGAGGAAATTGAAGGTGCCATCCTTCTAGGACAGTTTGTAAATGAAGCAAATCCTGAGGTTCATAGACAGACAACTGGACCAGAAATCTATAATGATACTGATGGTGAAGTGGATATCTTTATTGCAGGCGTTGGTACTGGCGGAACAGTAACAGGCGTTGGTGAATATTTAAAATCTAAAAACGAAAATATCCAAATCATTGCAGTAGAGCCAGAAACAAGTCCAGTATTATCAGGCGGAGCGCCAGGTCCACATAAAATCCAAGGTATTGGTGCAGGATTTGTTCCAGAAGTATTGAATACGACTGTTTATGATGAAGTAATTAAAGTTTCCAACGAAGATGCATTTGCCACAGGAAGAGAAATTGCACATAAAGAAGGAATTCTTGTTGGCATTAGCTCTGGTGCAGCATTATATGCAGCATCTTTAGTTGCAAAGAGACCTGAAAACAAAGGGAAGACAATCGTTGTCCTTCTTCCAGACTCAGGTGACCGTTACTTATCTACTCCATTATTTGCAGATGGTGAGTAACTTTTAAAGAGAATAGAACTGTTATTTGATAGAGAGAAAAATCGCAATCCAGTTTCTGAGTTGCGATTTTTCTTGAATTATGGCGGACACTTTGCTACAATAAAGCGATGAACTGACTATAAAGGAAATGACAGAAAGGAATTAGTACATAATATGCCAGAATTAAGTAAAAGAACAGAAAGTTTTACAGACTCAGTAATTAGAAGGATGACAAGAATTAGTGACGCATATGGAGCGGTGAACTTATCACAGGGATTTCCTGATTTTGATCCGCCAAAGGAAATTATGAACGAATTACAGAGGGCAGCAACAGAAGGTCCTCATCAATATGCAATTACGTACGGTGCAAAGAATTTTAGAGAGGCCTTGGCAAGAAAGCAAGAACATTTTTCCGGAGTAAAGGTTGATCCAGAAAAAGAGATTGTTGTGACATGCGGAAGTACTGAAGCGATGATGGCAGCCATGATGGCAGTAACCAATCCTAAAGATAAGGTAATTATCTTTAGTCCATTTTATGAAAACTATGGGGCAGATACGATCTTGACAGGAGCTGTGCCAATTTATGTACCATTAATGCCACCTGCATTCACTTTCGATGCGAATGTATTAGAGGATGCATTTAAACAGGGAGTAAAAGCTTTGATCCTATGCAATCCAAGCAACCCTTGTGGAAAAGTATTTACCAAGGAGGAGCTGACGATCATTGCAGAACTTGCCATTAGATATGATGCCTTTGTTATAACAGATGAAGTATATGAGCATATAATTTACGAACCATATAAGCATGTCTATATGTCCTCCATAAAAGGAATGAAGGATCGCACGATCATTTGTAGTTCGCTGTCAAAGACCTATTCAATCACTGGTTGGAGACTTGGCTATGTAATAGCGAATGAACAGGTAATTGAACGGGTTAAGAAAGTCCATGATTTCTTAACGGTAGGAGCAGCGGCGCCTCTAATGGAAGCAGCTTGCGTGGGCCTTTCCTTTGGTGATGAGTATTATAAGAAACTACAAGCCCATTATACCCATATGAAAAACTTATTTATATCGGGAATGGACCAAATCGGATTACAGTATTCTGATCCCCAGGGGGCTTACTTTGTACTGGTAGATATCAGTGAATATGGATATAAAAGTGATGTGGAATTTTGCGAAGACTTGGCTAGAAAAGTAAAAGTTGGAGCAGTTCCAGGATCAAGCTTCTTTAAGGAAAATGTGAATAATTATATTCGTTTCCATTTTGCAAAACAGGATTCTACATTGGAAGAAGCCTTAAGTCGTCTGGAAAATATGAATAGAATCATGAAGAAATAGGAAATAAGGTTCACAAAACGTTAACATTTCAGACTTAATCTGTACACAAAACCTTGTTATCATAATAAACATAGAAACGAAGCAACGAAGCAAAGCAAATTGCTTAAGTTTTTCATAAACTCTCCCCTTTTAATAAAGCTACAGTAGCTGGTAGATCTCTCATATCTCATCCAGTTACTTGTAGCTTTTTGTTTTGTCTCTTTATATGGAGCGCAAATTTTGACCGATACTGTATAATAAGAAATAAATGAGTAAATTATAGTAGTGGTGCCTAAATTAGAAATGACGAATTATTCTATTTTATAGACATAAAAGTATTGAAAAGTCATAAAATATCTGTATAATTAAGTTTGTTAAGAGGGAGTAGTTTTAATGTGTAATCAACATACCCCGATGCAAATCGTGGTTACACACTCATCTTCTATTGTGATCGAGAACAAGACTTTTAGCACTAATTGGTGCTAAAAGTCTTTTTTTTTATACATAGGAAACTTCTCTTCGAGAAGCCTCCTATGTATAAAAAAAGGCTTGCTAAAAAACAGAAAGCCAAGATGCACACTCACCTGACAGGAGAATGTCGCTAGCGCGACCAGGTTCGGCGCCGGCAAAGTGTCTTCTCCCGGGGGATTGAGGGAAGGGAAGTTGAGAGCGTCAAAGACACTTTTTAATTGATAGGAAACTTTTCTTCGAGAAGCCTCCTATGTATTAAAAATCGCCCTCAAAAAGCCGGGGAAACATAAGAAGTATAATAAATGGAGGAAACAAATGAATATTTTAGTACAAGTTATTTTGCTTGCTGCTGGATTCTATATGTTGATTAAAGGTGCAGATTTCTTCGTGGATGGTGTTTCCGCGATTGCTGAACGTTATGGAATTCCACAGCTTGTAATTGGTTTAACCATTGTTGCAATGGGGACAAGTGCTCCAGAAGCTGCAGTAAGTATCACAGCCGCATTAGAAGGAAGCGCAAGTATCACAATCGGTAATGTTGTGGGCAGTAATATTATGAACATATTAGTCATCCTTGGAGTGACTGCAGTGATCGTTCCAGTAGCAGTTCAGATGTCTACATTAAAATTTGAAATTCCATATATGATCATTATTACAGGCTTGCTTGTAGTACTTGGAGTGGCTGGTGGCGGCATCTCAAGATTAGATGGCGTTATTTTATGGATTGGTTTTATTATCTACCTCGTATACCTTTTAGATATGGCCAAAAAAGGAAAAGAGGAAGTGGTGGAAGAAGATCATGAATCTTCCATGTTAAAGCTAGTTTTCATGAGTATATTAGGTGTAGCCCTAATTATCTTCGGAAGTAATGTTTCTGTAAATGCAGCAAAAGAATTAGCAAGAGAAGCAGGTCTTACAGAACGTTTTATCGGATTAACAATCGTTGCATTAGGAACAAGCCTTCCTGAACTTTGTACCTCGGTTGCAGCAGCACGTAAAGGCAAAGCCGATATTGCAATTGGAAATATCGTAGGAAGCAACATGTTCAATATCCTATTTGTAGTAGGTACAACTGCATTGATCACACCGGTAGAATTCCAGACAAAATTCATCGTTGATGGAATTATTGCAGTTGCTGCAGCAGTACTTTTATTAGTATCTGTAATTCGTACAAAATCACTTAGACGTCCGGCAGGAGTCGTTATGTTACTTGGCTATGCAGGATACTTAGTTTATTTATTAAGATAATACCATATCCCATCTGATCAGCATGCAGAACGCTATCCGCTGATTAGATGGGATATCTGCGTTATATCAGTAGTTAGGCAGTAGTACTTGGCGATTTATCTGGCTATTTTTTTCTTTCAAAGAAAATCCGACTGTAACAAAATCCTTAGTAACACAATAGAATAATAGTATGTTCCTTCCATTACATAAGCCGAATTGGTTTCATGAATTTGAAGTTGGAGGGATTTATTTGAAAATAAGGTTAAGTCGGCATTCTACTAAGAACCTGGCGATGAGAGTTTCTGTCGATAGCATTGTCATCAATTTGCTTTTAAGTGTA
Source organism: bacterium (assembly GCA_030535455.1). Lineage (GTDB taxonomy): Bacteria > Bacillota > Clostridia > Lachnospirales > Lachnospiraceae > KM106-2. Next base: position 15,321 of record JAUNJY010000025.1, on the reverse strand, counting down.
TTTAAATTTATTGCAGGAATACTAGCAAAATCAGGAGCAATGGTAAGTGACGCAATTCACTCCGCTTCTGATGTAATGAGTACCGTAATAGTAATTATAGGTGTGAAAATCAGTGGAAAAGAGGCAGACCAGGAGCACCAATATGGACATGAGCGATATGAATGTGTAGCGGCAATCATACTGGCAGTGATCTTATTTGTAACAGGCGGGGCTATTGGATATGAGGCAATCCTAAAGATTATAGAAGGAAAATATCAGAACCTGGTCATTCCGGGGAGACTAGCACTGGTTGCAGCAGTAATCTCCATACTAGTGAAAGAATTCATGTACTGGTATACAAGAAGTGCTGCAAAAAAACTGAACTCCACTGCATTGATGGCCGATGCCTGGCATCATCGTTCGGATGCACTTTCTAGTATTGGAAGTTTGATTGGTATCGCCGGAGCAAGAATGGGGTTTCCTATTTTAGATAAGGTTGCCAGCCTTGGAATTTGTTTTTTTATTGTAAAGGCGGCGTTATCCATATTTGCGGATGCAATACGTAAAATGATCGATGAGTCTTGTGACAAAGACTTAGAAGAAGAGATGAGAAATCAGATTACAAACCAAGAAGGGGTTATTCGAATTGATATCTTAAAGACCAGGAAGTTTGGAGATAAGGTCTATGTGGACGTGGAAATCGTTGTAGATGGAAACTTAAGCCTTCGTGAATCCCACCAGATTGCCGAGAAGGTTCATGATGAAGTGGAACAGGAATTTCTTATGGTAAAACATTGTATGGTTCATGTAAATCCCGATTGTAATATGAAAATTGAGTAAGTAATATGTGTTTTTTATGAAAAATAGAGGTTGTTTAGGAAAAAAGAGCAACCTCTTTATGCTATATTACTGTAGACAAGCTTTCGGCAAAAACTTATAATGAAAGAATAGCATAATATAAGGATATAACTAGAATAATTGGAAAATGGAAACAAATTTAAAGGGAGATAAGAAAATATGATTAGATTGCGACCATATAAGTCAAGTGATAGTAACTATGTTATTAACTGGATTGCTGACGAAAGATGCCATTTTAAATGGTGCACGAACCATATGGTATACCCACTCACGACAGAAGTAATGGATGCTTATGAGGCGGCTTTTGCAGACGGAAAAGATGGACTTATCTTAACAGCTGTGAATGAAGATGACATTCCGGTTGGACATCTCACCATAAAGAAGAACAAAAAAGGTTCAGATTGTGTACATTTATCTTATATTTTAGTAGACTCCAATCAAAGAAAACAGGGGATTGGAACAGAGCTCGTATCTTTAGCAGTAAAGTACGCGTTTGATACTATGAATATGAAGAAAGTAACGTTATGTGTGTTTGCCAATAATCAGATAGCACGTAATTGTTACAAATCAGCTGGATTTAAAGATGTTGCATTCCATGATCATTGTGTGCCCTACAAAGATGAAATTTGGAGCTATTACGAAATGGCAGTAGAAAACTAAAAAAGAGGAGTCTTAAAACGCTTAGCGTTTTAGGACTCCTCTTTTAAAAAGTTTAAGATACTTTTAAGCTGCACTAAAAATGAGATTAAGTCACTTAACAGAATGGAATTGTCCTGTTTTCGTTTTGTCAGCCGTTCCTGTAGATTGGACGTAAGTTTAATGGACTGATCTAAATATGGAGTGATCTCGGCAGTCTTTGCAAGCTTGATATTGATATTGTTTAGCTGTTCAATCATTTCGTGTATTCTATTAATGGAAATGTTCAGTTTTTCCTTAAGTGAAATACTTTCGTTGTAATACATGATAGAATTCTGTTTGACCTCTGGAAGCTTTGACAAGGTAAGATCATTTTTAACATATCCTGAGGAGAAAGTGGACTCTAGATGCTTAAGTTCTTCTTCCATTTGTGTAAGCAACGCCTGCATTGGCAGATTATCTGCAGTGACAAACTCTTTGCACTGCTTAATTTGTCCTTTCAGCTTATAAATGGAATCTAGCGTTGCAAGATGGCTGGATTTAAACTCATTACAATTCTCGCGGAGTACGTCAGAAAGCTTACTAATACCATTTAAGGTAATATGTATGTTTTGAATCGTATCTGCTTTTTGTAATACAACAGTCTTAAGAAACTCAATCATCTCTGAAAGAGAGGCACTTGCTTCGCTAAGGTTCCCAAGAAGGGAGTGAATATTGTCATTAATATCTTGTTGTGTGAGACAGCAATCAATAGAGGAAGTAAGATGGCTTAAGCCCACACAATCATGTTCAACATAGTCATAGATGATATTTACAAGGTCGATGCCACCATTAATGATCTGCTCCCTTGTTTCCGTGGGCAGCTGTGGTTTTGTCTCTTCATATGAAATTGTAGTCTCTTTTCTTTTGGATTTAATTGAAATCATATTATTCCTCCATTACTAGTGCAACCGTAGTCTGGCTCATATGCATCTGATTAAATTGTTCGCCACAGCTGGCAAAGCCGCAGAATGTGGAAAAGGTATCAGAATACAGAGAACTAATGGGACCATATAAGTTTCGTTTGTCATAGCCTACAAAATTGCAAATGCAGACAATGAAGAATACAAAGCCAGGATTAGGAAAGTCATTCTTCATGCGTGTACAGGTATCCTTACAGACAGCCACAATATCGTCGGTTTCCAGAATATCCAAAGTAGAATTTGGAAATACCCTGGTACGCATATTTAATGTCTTATCCTGATTGAAACCAGCTAAAGAAGTTATAAAAGTTTCATGTCCAAAGGTTCGGCCTAATGGATGGTCTAACATGGTATTGATCAGCGTTGTGGAAGAGACTCCAAGTTCTTCTGCATAAGCAGTAAGAGGCGGTTTGTTATTGATTTCTAAAACCGTTCTATTTTGTATGTCGGACTTTGTAATCTGCAAAGTCTTACCGGTTGGCTTATAAATATTCTGCTTGTAGAACTTGAATTTTTTCTTCGTATTGATAAATAAGAGAACGGCGCCATTGTTAGAACACCTGCCATTTAGACTGACAGAGGTTTTAAAGAAACGGTAATCATCCGCTGCGGAAGCACCAAGCAACTTAAAGTCGTTGCTGCCGACTACTGCGTAGACCATGGAAAGAAAGACTTCTTCTAGGTTGGCCAGGCCGTTAATAAAGGCTAATGAAAAACTATGTTGTTCAAAACCAGGTTCTTTGGGGTCGATATTTGCTTCGCGAAGAGCGGATTGAATTTTTTGTCTATGTATGATTGGAAATGCATTTATATTATCAACGAGTACTCCACTAATTTGAGTCGTTGGATCTGACATGGTCGTGAGTAATAGTCCGCGTTTTGTAAATCCATGTTTAGTTATTTCGCCACCTGAACTTACTCCGACAACTTTGGAGTCGGAAAAGATCTTTGTCAATTCATCGGAAAGTGCTTGGAAATCGTACAATGAACTAGCAAAGAAAATAACTAACTGATAGGTGCTAGGTGGATTTTTAAGCTGAGCACACAAATCGGTAATGGCTTCATGTATTGATGTGTTTTGTGTATATGCTACTTCTTGTTTCACTACTAATTTCCTCCTTGGTTGTTATAAGACGTTATGTAACATATCGCCTTCTATATAATACTACAAAATAAGAGAAATAGAAAGTCAATAATGGAATTATTTAGTTGTTTTTTGTTATGTTTATGGCTTTTTTTGATAATAAAGTAGTATAATAATACTATCATTTTGAAATCGATAAAGGGAGAACCAATGAAACAGGAAATAATAGACATTAATATACAAGAAGGAATAGCTAATTGTGGTGGAAGCGAGGAGTTATACAAGACAGTACTAGAAAGCATAGTGTTATATGTTCCACAACGGTTAGACCATCTACTAGCTTGCCTGGAGCAAAAAGAATACAAAGAGTACATAATTGAAGCCCATACATTAAAGAGTAATGCTGCACTGATTGGAGCAGTAGGTATTGCAAGTCAGGCAAAGGAATTAGAGTATGCAGGAAAGAGTGGGGAGTATAAGGTGCTCCATAAGAAAACGTCCATATTGATTGCTCAGTTTGAAAATGTATTAGAGCAGATTAAGAAGCCAGATTTTTGTTGAAACTTTAGAGTATGGCTTGTAAAATGAAAAAAAGAGATGACATCAGACTAGGAGAATGATATGAATATACAGATTTTTGGAAAAAGCAAATGTTTTGATACAAAAAAGGCAGAACGTTATTTTAAAGAAAGAGGAGTCAAAGTCCAACGAATTGACCTAATGGATAAAGGACTTAGCAAAGGCGAATATAATAGCATAAAGCAGGCAGTTGGCGGTTACGAAGAATTGATTGACCCTAATTGCAAAGACAAAGATTTAGTTGCACTAATTACGTATCTGGCAGAAGAAGACAAGGAAGAAAAGCTTCTTGAAAATCCAAAGTTAATGAAGACGCCAATTGTTCGAAATGGAAAAAAGGCAACCATTGGATATCAGCCAGAAATCTGGAAAAGCTGGGAATAGTGAAAAATCTAGTGCTGTTAGCATAATAAAAGTTGATTTTGTAATACTAGTTATGTGAGTATTTATAGTTGTTTTTGTAAAAAAAGAACCATGAATATTCAAGGTAACTACTATCGAAAGATAGATATTCCATTCCAAAAGGAAAGGTGATTACAATGGAAAAAAACTCAAGTATTGCATGTACAGTTAACAATTGTTCCCATCACGCACAAGCTGATAACTATTGTACACTTGATAAAATTCAAGTAGGTACACATGAACAAAATCCAACACAAAAAGAATGTACAGATTGTAATTCTTTTGATTTAAAATCAGACTGTGGCTGTGGCAGCGGATGTAGCTGTAACTAAGCAGACAAATACGACGAGAATTCTGGATGTTGGACCGTCCATTCAGTATACGAAAGAAAAAATAAGATAATATAAGTAGAAGTGGCATCCGGTATGAGAATTGAGTAACGTATCGGGTGCCATTTGACACTTACTGCAGTGAAAACTATAATAAATGGTATAATAGTATATAAGAGGTGCGGCATATGAAATTATGGATTACGACAAAAATGTCAAGGATTTATCGATTAGAGTTATCGAGATGCAATTGTTACCTAATAACAAAAGAAGGAAGCCATATCCTGGTAGATACCGGTGTTATACAAGATCGAAAGAAGCTGGTAAAGAAGTTAGATAAACTGGGGATACATAAATTAGATGCAATCTTTATCACGCATGTACATACAGATCATGTAGAGAACGCAGAATATTTTAGTAAAAAGTATAAGGCAAAGGTGTTTGTCCATGCATTGGAGCAAGAACAGCTAACTAGTGGAAAATGCATTATGCCAGGCGGGAAAAACATCTGGACCAAGATGATCAGCATCATGCTTCACAAGACAAAGCTGTATTCCTCTTTTATGCCGGTAAGTAATTGTGTCGCCTATCCAATGGAACAGAGAGAAAATATGGCCTATACAACAGTAACAAAAATAGGGAAGGCTAAAAATCTGGATGTAATCGTATTAGAGACAAAAGGCCATACGGAAGGCAGTGTAAGCATTGTCGTGGACCATGAAGTTGCAATTGTGGGAGATGCCATGGTACATAGTCTGGTAGGGAGCATTTATCCGCCGTTTGGAGAAGAGGATAGTGAAATCCTTGCTTCTTGGAGAAAATTATTGAATATGAAGTGTAAGCTCTATTGTCCTGCCCATGGACGAGAAGTAAAACGAAGATTGTTATGGGAAAGCTTAAGTGTCTATAAACAAAAAGCAGAAAAGTAAAGGAGAGTTTTGTTTGGAAAAAAAGAAAAGTTATAAAGGCTATTATATTACGTTGGCAGTATTCGTCCTCATATCATGTGCAATCGTACTAGGAGGACTATTCGTCAAACAAGCAGAAAAAAAAGAAGAGTTAGAAAAGGATTCTGCCATGACCACGAGAAATTATCGGACAGAGATTGAAGTGGGAATGGACAATACCTATCTTGTAACGGAAAAAATCAGCGTATCATTTAATGAACAACGCCATGGAATTTATCGTTATATTCCCTATCGCGGATATACAAATGATCATAAGCCAGTCTATGCATCCATAAAGATGCTTCATTCCAATGAACCTTATGAAACAGACAAAGAGAATGGCAATGTAATCTATCAGTTTGGTGATGAGGATACGACAAAGACAGGATTTGATTATAACTTTTCCTATCAGTACACACCTAAGTTAGACGAACAGTTTAATACCGCAATGTATAACTTGTTTCCAACTGGATGGAAAACTGAGATACCAGAAGGAAGCAGCTTTCAGATAACTTTTCCAAAGTCATTTGACCACTCCCAGTTACAATTGTATTATGGCGCATATGGCGAAACCAAGGATGCCAGCAATATCTTAGAGTTAAGCTGGGAAGGAAATGTTTTATCAGGAACGTTAAAAGAGCCTCTTAAAGCATTTGAGGGAATAAGCTTTTTTGCCACAATGCCGGAAGGGTATTTCGTGAATACTAAAACGACAGCCGGCTTAAAGCAGCTAGTCATGATTTTAAGCATTGCCTTTGGAGTTGTAATTATCGTGCTGTTCTTTGGCTTTGGAATAGATAAGAAGATAAAGCCTGTCACGCTTTACCGGGCACCAGACGGAATTGACAGTGCATTGGCCGGATATCTGGTAGATGGAGATATTGATACAAAGGATATCATGTCCTTAGTGTTGTACCTGGCATCCAAAGGATATCTGAACATTAAGATTGAGGACAAAACGACTTCCTTTATCAAGGTCAGAGAACTGGATCAATATTTACCCGAGTACTGCAAGACAATATTTGACGGCATATTTGATAAAGCAGCAATAGGAGAAGAGGTTGAAGTATCTTCCCTGCAGTATAAGTTTGCAGAGAAAATGGAAAAGGCGAAAGTACAATTAAAGGACTATGTGAAAAAAGGAGAATGGGGTGGCGTATATACCCATAGTTCCATAGCATTTCGAATTATAGGTGCGGTGCTTGCAATTGCTGGAGTAATAATTTATGCAGTCAGTACCGCAGTTACAAGCACCATGAGCGGTTTCTTAATTGCTACAACGATCGGCATGGTCATTTATTATGTTACCGGACTTATTTTATTATGCTATGCCGCAGATAAATGGTACGCCATGGAGCGAGAGAAAAGTCTGACCCTGGTAAGGCTGGGAGTATTCGCTGTCTTATTTGGATTTATCAGTTATGGTATCTTGTTTATAAACGATGCAGCAAAACATCAGGTGATGGATTTTAGGCTTCCGTTTCTTATTATGGCAGCAGTTACCTTGATCGAAACAGCATGTATTGTGTTCCTGAGAAAACGTACAAAGAAGACAGCCATGAGTATGAATGAGTTAATTGGATTTCGTGAATATATTGAGGGTCAGAAGCTGACGGAGAGAAAACAAATCATCGAAGCAAATCCGGATTTGTTTTATGATGTCCTGCCTTATGCGTATGTGTTTGGGTTAAGTGATGCCTGGCTCAATAGTCTAAATGGCATAGAGATGGAACGTCCAGATTGGATTTATGATGCAAGGACAGGGCACACAGCATATCATAACTTTGATATGATGTTAGTCTTTTTACTACTGAATGACCGAATGAGGACTGCAACAACGACCTTTACCAGCATTGATACCAGTTCACAGACAGGTGCCGGTGGATTTGGCGGTGGCAGTTCAGGTGGTTTTTCAGGAGGAGGCTTTGGCGGCGGAGGCGGCGGAAGCTGGTAACCAAGTTAAGCTGATTTAAGAGATGCTTACAACTAAATATAGGTGAAAAAAATCAAGGTGTTGTGAAAAATGTGATAAATAGCATTTTTCACAACACCTTTTTTGGTAGATATGCAATATAAAAATGTAATTTTATGTTGAAATACAAATCTTGGTATGATAAACTATAGGAAACCAGGAAACTAAAATGAGTTTTCGAGTTTCCTTTACATAACTATTGTTGTAGGAGGCAATTATGGAATTAAGCCAGAGAATACTAGATGCAACCATTGAAGAGTTCAATGAGAAAGGCATGAAGTTTACAATGGATGATATTGCAAAACGGCTCGGAATTAGTAAAAAGACACTGTATACAGTGTTCAAAGATAAAGAAACATTATTTTTAGAGATGGTAGATTATTGTTTTGATGAAATCAAACAGTATAAAGATCAGCTATTGATGGACGATGACTTAGATGCACTGACTAAGTTAAAGCAAGTCATGATTGCATTGCCTGAAAAACTTCAGGGATTAGATTGGCGTCAGATCTATCTATTAAGGGAGAAGTATCCCGGTATTTATAAAGTGATTGAACAGAAGCTGGAAAATGGATGGGAGCCAATTGAAGAACTTTACAATCAGGCCAGGTCAGAAGGCAAAGTAAGAAATCTGCATTTCGTGGTAGTAAAGGCAATTGTGGAATCTTCCATTGAGCATTTTATTGGAAATTCTATGTTGATCGAGCAGAATATAACTTATCAGGAATCGTTAGGCGAAATGATTGATATTGTAATAGACGGTATAAGCAGCAAGGAGAGTAAAGTATGATTGAAAGAATTTATTTAAATGAAGAGTGGATGTTTACCAAAGAATTCACAAAAGATCTGTTAAATGAGGATTATAAGGATGAGTCACTTGAGGAAGTTCGTTTGCCTCATACCAATGTGGAGACACCATACCACTATTTTGACGAACATGCATACCAGATGGTCTGTGGATACAAAAGAGTATTGTTTGGGAAAAAAGAGTGGAGAGGAAAGCATGTACTGATTACCTTTGAAGGTGCAGCACATTTAGCTGAGGTTTATGTGAATGGAACATTGGTTGCAACCCATAAATCCGGTTACACAGCATTTACAGTGGACATTGCTCCTTATCTTGTATTAGAGAAAGAAAATCAAATCGTTGTAAAACTAGACAGCAATGAGACATTAAACATTCCTCCATTTGGTAATGTAATTGACTATATGACATACGGCGGCATGTACCGTGAAGTGTATCTTGAAATTAAAGAAGAATATTATATGGAAGATGCCTTTGTTACAACAGAACAAGTATTAGAAAAAGAAAAACAAGTTAGTGCAAAGGTAACATTAAATAAAGAACTGAAAAATGGAACACTTGTACAGACAATCTATTCAAAAGATCAAACAAGAGAAGTTTCAAAATCAACCATTGCAGTGAATGGAAAAGCAGTAGAAATCAAGACAGCTGCAATTGATGTTGCTTTATGGGATACAAAAAATCCAAATCTTTATTATACAAAGCTTGAATTATTTATTGAGGAAAAGCTGGTAGATGTAAAGTGGGTCCGCTTTGGCTTTAGGGAATGCGAATTCAGACTTGACGGATTTTATCTTAATAACAGAAAAGTGAAGATCCAAGGACTTAACCGTCATCAGAGTTATCCTTATGTGGGCTATGCAATGCCGAAAAACGCACAAGTACATGATGCAAAGATTTTAAAAGAAGAGCTTGGATTAAATGCAGTGCGTACATCCCACTACCCACAATCCCATTATTTCTTAGATGCTTGTGACGAACTTGGACTACTTGTATTTACAGAACTTCCAGGATGGCAGCATATTGGGGATGAGGAATGGAAAGAAGAAGCAGTAAATAATGTACGCGAAATGGTAATGCAATACCGCAACCATACGTCCATCATTATCTGGGGTGTCCGTATCAATGAGTCCATGGATGATGACGCATTCTATACAAGAACCAATGCGGTTGCACATGAGCTTGATCCAACAAGACAGACCGGCGGTGTTCGTTATATTAAGAAGAGTAATCTGTTAGAAGATGTATATACCTACAATGATTTCTTACACAATGGAAAGAACAATGGCGTTGATAAGAAGAAAAAGGTAACTTCTGATATGAATAAGCCTTACTTAGTAACAGAGTATAATGGACACATGTATCCAACAAAAGCCTTTGACTGTGAGGAGCATCGTTTAGAACATGCCCTTCGTCATGCAAGAGTAGTCGATGGACTTCGTGCAGATGACAGCATCAGTGGTGGATTTGGATGGTGCATGTTTGACTATAATACGCATAAAGACTTTGGTAGTGGTGATCGCATTTGCTACCATGGCGTACTGGATATGTTCCGTAATCCTAAGATGGCATCCTATGTTTATGAGAGTCAGCAGGAAGAACGAGACGTGTTATATGTCAGCAGTGCAATGGATATCGGTGAGCACCCAGCCAGCAGTATGGGCGAGGTATACTTCTTTACCAATGCAGATAAGGTAAGAGCATACAAAAATGGGGTGTTCATTAAAGAGTTTAGAAAAGAAGACTCACCATTTAAGCACATGGCACATGGGCCAATCTTATTGGATGACTATATTGGAAATCAATTAGTTGAAAATGAGGGATTTTCTGTTAAGAAATCTGATAATGTGAAAAAATTACTGATGCAGGTTGCAAAAACAGGACAAAGTGGTCTTCCACTTAAGACCATGTTAACAGCAGTAAAACTTATGACAGTCTATGGCATGAAGATGCAGGATGCTGTAGACTTATATGGAAAATATATTGGAAATTGGGGAAGTACTGTTACAACTTATCGTTTTGAAGCAATTAAGAATGGAAAAGTCGTTAAGGTCGTAGAAAAACAACCGATGACAAAAGCACATCTTCATGTGACAGTAGACCATACCGACTTAGTAGAAGAGTCTACGTATGATGTTGCAAGCATTCGTATTGAAGTCAGAGATGAGCATGAAAACTTATTACCATATTTCCAGGAACCAGTATCCTTCCAGGTAGAGGGAGAACTTGAGTTAATTGGACCAAATGTGATATCACTTAAAGGCGGTATGGGTGGTGCATACGTTAAGACAAAGAAAACAAATGGACTTGGCTTCTTAACAATTAAGACAGCTAACTTAGACGAAGTAAGGGTTCCATTTACAATTAGCGGTGCAAACGAATTAAGATAATGCTTACAAATTAAGAAAAAATAAGTTTTCTTTTAATGGAGGAGATCGCATGAAATTAACAACGAGAGAAAAGGCATCCTATGGTATGGGTGCCGTTGGTAAGGATTTAGTTTATATCTTAGTTGCAAGCTTTTTTATGTATTATTGTACAGAGGTATTAAAGATTAGTGGAACATTTGTAGGTGTCCTATTTATGGTTGCCAGAGTATTTGATGCACTAAATGATCCGTTTATGGGCGTTGTTGTTGAAAAAACAAATAGTAGATTTGGTAAGTTTCGACCTTGGTTATTGATTGGAACCATTCTAAATGCAGTGATTTTAGTAGTCATGTTTAGTGTCCCTTCTCATTTAGAAGGGGTTGGATTACTAGCTTATGTATCGGTTGCATATATTGCATGGGGGGTTACGTATACCATAATGGATATCCCATATTGGTCTATGATACCGGCAATCACAGAGGCAGGAACAGATCGTGAAAACATCAGTGTAATTGCAAGAAGCTGTGCAGGTGTTGGTGCTGCAATTGCTACCGCGCTTACATTAAAGGCAGTAAGTCTTCTTGGTGGAAAAAATGAATTGCTTGGATTTAAATATTTTTCAATCGCTGTTGCAATCTTCTTTATCGCTGCAATTGTCATCTGTGTTACCAATGTAAAAGAGCATAGAGTTGAGAAAAAGAAAGTTGTTACTGTAAAGGAAATGTTTACCTCCTTGATCCGCAATGACCAAGCCCTAGTAATTGTAATCAGTATCATTATGTTTAATGCTTCTCTTTACATTACACAACAGTTAGCCATCTATTTCTTTAAATATGATATTGGAAATAAGGCGCTTTACAGTGTATTCGGCGTTGTAGGTGGTGCAACACAGATTATTGCAATGATGTTCCTCCCAGCATTACGTAAGAAATTTGAAAGTAAGAATATCTTAGTAGGTGCCATCGGCGTTACCTTAGTAGGATACACAAGCTTATTCATCCTTGGAACGATTAATTGCAAGAACATGGTATTACTTTGCATCGCTGCGATGATCATCTTCTTTGGTTTTGGCCTTGCAACAGTACTCACAACAATCTTCCTTGCAGATACAGTAGATTATGGCGAATGGAAAGATGGACAACGTAATGACAGTGTAATCTTCTCATTACAGACATTTGTCGTTAAACTTGCAAGTGCTGTCAGCGTATTGATCGCAGGTGTGGGCATTGACGTTATCGGCTTAAATGAAGATGTGATTGAACAAAGTGCACAGACAATCTTTGGATTACGTTTTATCATGTGTATTATTCCAATGATTGGATTAGTCGTATCAATTATGTACTTTATTAAAAAATATAAGTTAGATCAGAATAAATTAGAAGTTATCACAAAGGACCTTGCAGAAAGAAGGGCTGCCAATGATTCAGAATAATAATAATCTCTTTCATTTACAGACAGAGAGCACATCTTATGTATTTCGAGTAAATGAGAAAAATCATTTAGAGCATCTTTACTATGGTGAAAAGATCGCCATCGAAGGTGATGCAATGGCATTACAATCGAAAGATTGCTTTATTATGGGTAATTTGATTGCCTATGAACAAGAGGATAAGCAGTATAGTTTGTCCCAATTATGTTTAGAAGCTTCAGGCTTAGGAAAAGGGGACATCAGAGAACCTTTTGTTGAACTGATATTTGCAAATGGATCCAGAACGACTGATTTTCTATTTGAAAAGGCAGAAGTTCGAAAGAAGGAAGCATTAACTGTCCTTCCTTCTTCCTATGATGAATCCGGTGAAACAGAAGAACTGGTGATTTCTCTAAAGGACCGAAACCATCATGTTCGCTTAGAACTATGTTATGGCGTATTCTATCAGACCAATGTAATTACAAGAAGTGCCAGACTGATCAATGAAGGTAATGAAGTAATTACAGTGAGCAGATTGTTAAGTGCTCAGCTGGACTTTGAGACAAATGAGTATGTCTTTACCAACTTCTGTGGTTCCTGGGGAAGAGAGATGAAACGTTATAATCATGAACTTCATCAAGGAAAAGTAGTAAATGCCTCAAGAGCAGGGGTATCCAGCAATCGTAATAATCCATTCGTCATGCTGTCTGAACTTGGTACGACAGAGGATTTTGGTTCTTGCTACGGCATGAACTTAATTTACAGTGGAAATCACTATGAGGCAGCTGAAGTATCAGAACTTGGCCAAGTACGCCTGGTAAGTGGAATTAATCCGGAAGGATTTACTTATGAACTTCAGCCGGAAGCTGTATTTCAAGCACCGGAAGCGGTTATGACTTATTCCAGCCTAGGAATGAATGGCATGAGCCAGAATATGCATCATTTCGTAAAAGAGCATATTGTCCGCGGAGAATGGAAGAAGAAGGAGCGCCCAATCCTATTAAATAGCTGGGAAGCTGCTTACTTTAAGATTAATGAGTCAAAGCTTGTGAAAATGGCAAAGGCTGCAAAAGATGCAGGCATCGAACTATTTGTAATGGACGATGGCTGGTTTGGAAATCGTAATGATGATACGTCTTCCTTAGGTGACTGGTTTGTAAATGAGAAGAAACTTCCTGGTGGACTAAAAGGAATTGCAGACAAAATCAATGGACTAGGACTGGACTTTGGTATTTGGGTTGAACCAGAAATGATTTGCGCAGATAGTGACTTATTCCGACTTCACCCAGACTGGGCAGTCAGAATTGAAGGCCAGTCCCATAGCGAGGGGCGTAATCAGATGTTCCTTGATCTGACCAAAGATGACGTTTGTAATTATGTAATCAAAGTCATGAGCCGTATCTTTGAAAGTGCTAACATTTCTTATGTGAAATGGGATATGAACCGAATTTTTACAGACCTGTATTCGGACACACTTTCTGCTCACAGACAGGGAGAATTTGGTTACCGATATAATATGGGACTATATAAAGTATTAGAGGCATTAATGTCAAAATTCCCTCATATTCTCTTTGAAGGATGTGCGTCCGGTGGAAATCGTTTTGACCTTGGCATGCTTTGTTACTTCCCACAGATCTGGGCAAGTGATGATACTGACGGATATGAGCGTGCAACAATTCAGACCGGATATAGCTATGGTTATCCAATGAGCGTTGTAACTGCCCATGTATCAGGATGTCCAAACCATCAGACTTTAAGAACGGTTCCATTGGAAACCAGATTTAATGTGGCGGCATTTGGCGTATTAGGTTATGAGTGCAATCTGTTAGAAGCAACAAAAGAAGAACTGGATGCAATCAAAGCCCAAGTAGCCTTGTATAAAGAGTATCGAGGCGTATTACAGTTTGGAGATTATTATCGTATTGCAAATGGAGATGATACAGATTACCGTAACGGAGTATACCAATGGATTACTGTATCTGAAGATAAGGAAACAGCAGTAGGACTTTATATGCAAAACCGTGTTACACCAAACTATAGCTATGCCCGATTTAAAGCAAAGGGGCTTGACCCAGAGTATACGTATGTGTTTACAAACCGTACATTAAAGTATAACATCAAGGAATTTGGAGATCTGGTAAACACTGTTGCTCCAATCCATATCAAAAAGGACTCCCTTGGACATAATATGCTTGCCAAGTTTATTAAAATGGATGGAGAGCAGGAATGTTATACGGTAAAAGGAAGCCTCTTAAATAACGCTGGAATCCGTTTGAAACAAGGATTTGCGGCAACTGGATACAGTGATCAGGTAAGGTTTTTCCAAGATTACAGCTCCAGAATTTATTTTATGAATAAGAAATAGTAAGGGTTGCGTAAGTACAGTCCCTTAAAATACTAGGAATAGAAGCTTTGAACAACTGGTTCAAGGCGGCTATTCCTTTTTGTCGTGCCTGAGTTATCACTAATATTTACAAGCTGAATATAATGGTTTTGAGGTAAGAAATTACCGAAATGATTACATTGTATAAGCACCTAAAGGGGTTATACAAATAGCTGGAGGTAAGTTATGGAGTTTAATAATTATGATAACCAAGGCCAATCTACAACAATGAGTTGTAATGGCATGCTATATACGATTAAGAAAGGGGATACATTATATAAACTCAGCAGGAGATATAATGTTCCATTGTCAGCATTAATGAATGCAAATCCAAATGTTAATGTATATAATATGCAAGTTGGTCAAAGAGTTTGTATTCCTGTACAGAACACAAATACAAACAGAACAAATAATACAGCAGGACGTAGGCAAATGAGCAACAATGCAGGCGTTGCAAGCAAGAAGAACGATTACTACGCAGATTATACTTGCCCAGAGTGCCCAAGTTGCCCAGAGCAGAGAGAATGCCCAGATTGTCCACCACAAAGGGAGTGCCCAGCACAGAGAGAATGCCCAGATTGTCCACCACAAAGAGAATGTCCAGATTG
>JAUNJY010000024.1 GCA_030535455.1 bacterium | reverse complement strand
CAAACGGGAACATGACCAACGGAACAAGAAATGGGCTTACCCCTTCTCAAGAGTCAGCAAGGCCATACGTTGTGATTTCATATGTGGTGAAAAATGATGATAATCTTTCTGCAATACTTGAACGCTTTGACATTACGCCAGCAGATGTATTGCGTTATAATGATACACTTCGAATTTATTTAAAACCAGGTACAGTTTTGAGGGTGCCAAATATAAATGCAATGGATGATCAGAAGTACGAACCAAATTAAACGGAATATAAATTTAGAAGGAGAATGTCTAGCCGTATGCATCGAATATTTGGTGCATGCGGTTTTTGTTTAATAAGAAAAAGTGTAATTATATGTCATTAAATAAAATAAATTGTAGATTTCGGAACAATTGAAACGCTTATTTTTTAAAGGGGTCTGGAGGTTTTACCTTATTTTGTAAGAAAAGTTAGCTTATATATTGTTTGACAAAGGCATATATTAAACATATAATTAATGCATGTAATTATGAATAAAATTATGTAGAAGTAAATTGAAACAGGTTTGACATAGTCAAAAAATGAAGTCCGTGAGCAAGAGAAAGGATGTGGGTTATATGGAATCTGGACCGAGTTATAGGCGGAAACTGAATAGAAAAAAATATATAATCACATACTCAGACTATAAGCGAGAGGTAAACTTTTCATTGTAAATGGATAACATTGCTGCCAAATGAAGCTACTTACTGCTTATAGTTTTGTTGAGTAGCAAGGAGAACATTATGGTAGAAATTTTTAAGACTTATGATGGTGGAATTCATAAGGTGAATGAAGCAGAAGAAGGCAGCTGGATTGCAATGACAAATCCAAGTGCCTCTGAATTATTAGATGTTTCAGAACGATTCAATATTGATATTGATCATTTAAGAGCTCCTCTTGATGAAGAGGAACGTTCCAGAATTGAGATTGAAGATGATTATACGCTAGTATTAGTAGATATTCCTTCTTTAGAAGCACGTAATGGAAAAGACCGTTATATTACAATTCCACTTGCAATCATTATTGCAAAGGAAGTAATCATTACGGTTTGTCTTGAAGAAACATCAATTTTAAAAAGCTTCATGGATGGAAGAGTAAAAGGCTTCTATACACATATGAAAACACGTTTTATTCTTCAAATTCTTTACAAAAACGCATCAGTATTCTTACAATACTTAAGAATTATTGATCATAAAAGTGAAGAGATTGAGCATAAATTACACCAATCGACAAAAAATCGCGAGTTAATTGAATTACTTGAACTGGAAAAAAGCCTAGTTTATTTCACAACATCTTTACGTGCAAATGAAGTGGTTTTAGAAAAACTAATGAAGACAGAAAGCATCAAGAAATATCCGGAAGATACGGAGCTTCTTGAAGATGTTATTATCGAAAACAAGCAAGCTATTGAAATGGCGAATATCTACAGTGGTATCTTAAGCGGAATGATGGATGCATTTGCATCAGTAATCTCCAATAACTTAAATATCGTTATGAAATTCCTTGCAACAGTTACGATTGTATTATCAATCCCAACAATGGTTGCAAGTTTCTATGGTATGAACTTCGATAATATTCCCTTAGGACATAATCCATTTGGATTTTATATTGTCACAGTAGGAGCGTTATGTTTAACTGGAACAATCGCTTACTTCTTTGCGAAAAAAGATTTATTTTAATCTTATTACAACATATAAATAGGACTACAATGGAGTCTTATTTGGGAATGTCCCAAAGTTTTGACGAAGGGTAGGTTAGAATATGAGTTTATTAGATCGAATGGAACGCAGATTTGGCAAACATGCAATTTCAAATTTAATGTATTACATTATTATTTGTCAGGTAGCAGGTTTAGTCATCCAGACGATTGCACCAGGATTTCTTGATACGTATTTATCACTAGATATGTACAAAATTATACACGGAAAGCAGATTTGGAGATTGATTACATTCGTTTTAGTACCAGGCGGATACAGCCTGAGTGGTGTTAATATTATTTTCACTGCATTGACATTATATTTTATGTACTATTTCGGCAGAAGTCTTGAAAATGCTTGGGGCACTGTTAGATTTAACATGTTTTATCTATCAGGAATTTTATTAAATATTTTAGCAGCGTTTATTATTTATATTGTTTTTGATCCTAAAACAGGCTATTATGCTGGAATTTATAGCCTATGGTATGGAAAAATGGGGATTAACTACATTAATACAACGCTCATCATATTGTGTTCCTTTGTCTTTTCTGACGCACAAGTATTATTTTATTTCATTATACCGATTAAGATGAAATATCTCGGTATTCTATATGCAGTAGAAATTGTTATTGAAATGATACAAGCAATCAGCGTTGGAGCAGTATATCAAGGGATTGCAATTTTCGTAGCTTTATTAAATTTCGTTATATTTTTCTTGGCATTCAAAAGACGAAGAGGCTTTTCAGCTAAGCATACAAAACGAAAGATTAAATATAAAGAACAAGTGCGTAATGCAACGACATCCGGACCTCGTCACAGATGTGCGGTATGTGGTAGAACAGAGCTAGATGATGAAAATCTTGAATTTAGATTCTGCTCCAGATGCGACGGCAATTATGAATATTGTATGGAACATCTTTTTACGCATGAACACGTGAAAAGACATTAGTCTTTAAGCGGGTTCCGATTAAGGTTCCGACATGGCCTTAATTGAAAATAAAACTTTATCGTTTAAGCGAATACTGGATATACTAAAAATGTACGTGATAAAGTTTAGTGTTGATAACTTGGAGGAATATATGAAAAAGAAAACTAAAATTATATGTACCATTGGACCATCTTCGAATACCCCAGAACAACTTAAAAAGTTAATTGCAGAAGGAATGGATATTGCGAGAATTAACTTCTCTCATGGTACTCACGAAACACACTTAGAAACTATTAACACAATTAAAGCTGTACGTGAAGAATTAAACGTACCAGTTGCAATCCTTTTAGATACAAAAGGACCTGAAATTCGTACTAAGTTATTAGAAAATGACGAAAAAGTAGAATTAATTCAAGGACAAACATTCACATTAACTATCGATGACATCATTGGTAACGTAGATAAAGTTGCAGTAACTTATGAAGACCTTATTAAAGATGTTGTTCCAGGTAACACAATCTTACTTGACGATGGTTTAATCGAATTATTAGTAAAAGAAGTATCTGGACATGACGTTGTTTGTCAAGTAATCAACGGTGGAGCTTTAAGCAACCGTAAAGGTGTTAATATTCCTAGCGTAGCAATTAATCTTCCTGCTATCACTGAAAAAGATAAAGAAGATATTATCTTCGGTATCAAAAACGAAGTAGATTTCATTGCAGCATCATTCGTAAGAAATGCAGCAGCAGTAAGAGAAATTCGTGGAATTTTAAATGAATACAATGCCGACATTCAAATCATCAGTAAGATTGAAAATGAAGAAGGTATTGATAATATTGATGAAATTATCAAAGAATCTGATGGTATCATGGTAGCTCGTGGTGACCTTGGTGTTGAAGTACCTGTGGAAAGTGTTCCAAAGATGCAAAAAACAATCATCAAGAAATGTAACGATGCTTACAAACCAGTTATCACTGCAACTCAAATGTTAGATTCCATGATCCGTAATCCAAGACCAACAAGAGCTGAAGTAACTGACGTTGCTAACGCAATCTATGATGGTACAGATGCAATCATGTTATCTGGTGAAACTGCAATGGGTAAATACCCAGTAGAATCAGTTCGTATGATGGCTAACATCGCTCGCGAAACTGAAGGACATTTAGATTACGACTTAATCATCGAAGAAAAACAAAGACATCGTTCAAGAGGTATTTCCAGTGCAATCTGTTATGCTTCTGTAACAACTGCAATGACTTTACAATCTAAAGTTATCGTAGCAAGTTCTATGTCTGGTTATACAACTAGAATGTTAAGTAAATTCAAACCTGAAGCTTCTATCGTAGGTTTATCTCCTGTAAAAGCTACATTACGTAGAATGCAAATTTACTGGGGTGTAACTCCTGTTTACATTCAAGAAGAAAATGATACTGACGTATTACTTGATGTAGCAGTTCAAACTGCAAAAGATTTAGGTTATGTTGAAAAAGATGATACATGCGTATTAACTGCAGGTGTACCAACTGGTAAAACTGGTGTAACAAACATGATCAAAGTAGTTTCTATTGATTAATAATAGAGAGCTTAATTAAATATGAATTTTCTGTGTACCTGGGAACGAAATGTTTCCAGGTACTTTACTTATTACCGAAAAATATGTAAAATTAAATAAAAGTAAATGTTTTAAAGAATATTTATACATTTGCGATAAATGAAACGAAAGGACCAGGTGAAGAAATGTTATATATTAATTTAATTGCCATAGTCACGGTTATAGCGTGCTTAGCAATTTATAGAACATACTTTGAATTAACACCTGCCAGCAGGAATGGCGATCTGCCAATCTATAAAAGCTGGACAGGCATCGCTTGGCTATTGGCATTTGCACTCATTATTAAACTTATTATTTCGGTAGTTTATACAGGGTTTGATACGGATATGAATTGCTTTTTTAGTTGGGCAAGAATGGCTGCAAATGATGGATTAGGGAATTTTTATCGAGAGGACGTATTTACAGATTACCCACCAGGATATATTTATGTCTTGTTTGTAGTCGGTAAGTTTATCAGTCTCTTTGATGTAGAGTCTTACAGCAGTGTGATGGGAATACTACTTGTTAAGGCTCCTGCAATACTCTGTGATCTTGCGGCAGGTTATCTTATTTATAAGATTGCCAGAAAAAGATTTACGGAAAAGACATCACTTATTTGTACATTACTCTATGTGTTTAATCCTGTTGTTGTACTTGATTCCTCTGTTTGGGGACAGGTCGACAGCGTTTACACATTGTTTGTTTTGCTTATGTGCTATTTTATTACGGAAAACAAATATCCATATGCAATTATTAGTTTTGCAATCGGTGTCTTAATGAAGCCTCAGACACTTTTCTTTACACCGGTATTGTTATTTGCATGTATTGAAAAGTCATTTGTCACGTATAAAAACAGTAAGCTGACATTTGAATATCATGCCAAGGAGTTTTTAAGATTGCTTGCATGGTCAATTGGCTCTATTTTAGGAATGGTAGTATTAATTATGCCATTTGGTGTTGGAAAGATTATTGCCCAATATACTGAGACCATGTCATCTTATCCATATGCGTCTGTAAATGCGTATAATATCTGGATGTTGTTCGGCAAGAACTGGGTGGCACAGACAGAGACATTCTTAGGAATTCCTTATGTGGTTCTTGGATACCTTGTGATTTTAGCAACGGTTGTAATTGCCGGCGTAATCTTCTTTAAGTCAAAGAGAGATGACGCACGTATTTACATGGTAGGAGCGTTTATTAATATCTTTATGTTCCTGTTCTCAGTAAGAATGCATGAACGTTATATGTTCCCGGCATTAGTACTGTTATTATGTGCGTACTTGGCTAGACCTCATAAAGAGTTATTCTTTGTATATGGCTTGTTCTCGGTAACTAGTCTTTATAATGTGGCTCATGTGTTATTTTTCTATGATGCAGCAAATTATGATTGGGAGGCTAAAGTTCCAAAAATGATTTCATTTGCAACGCTTTTGGTGTTTGTACTGCTTGCATTTGCAATATGGAAATATTTCTTCCATGATGTTGAGGTGAAAACAGTTACCATAGAAGAAGCACAGGAAAAGGAAAACGAAGGAATTCAAAATAAAGGTACGATTACACCATCCAAGCGTTTTAATCGCCTTACAAAGAAAGATTTCTTAATTATGTTTGGAATAACAGCTGTTTATGCTGCGATTGCCTTATACAACCTTGGATTTATGTATGCTCCGGAGAGTAGCTGGTCTACGTATGAGGAAGATGGAACCATTGAACTTGATTTTGGAGCAACGGCTGATATAAGCAAGGTTAGTGCATACCTTGGAAATTATGAAAGCCGTAAGTTTGAAATCGAATATAGAAATTCCGATACAGAAGCTTGGACGAAGTTAATTAATTCCTCTTATGATTCTTCTGATAGTGATTCGGATTCTACGGTTACACAATATACGTTTGAATTTAGTTCTGTATTTTGCTGGAATAGTCAAATTCTAGATATTGAAGCCAGATATGTTAGATTGATTAGCAAGTCAGAAAAAGCGGTAATCAATGAATTTGTCTTCATTGATCCAAATGGTGTAAAACTTATTCCTGCCAATTCAGAGCAATACACAGCATTATTTGATGAACAGGATATGTACGAAGAAAAAGAGTCCTACCGAAGTGGAACTTATTTTGATGAAATCTATCATGCAAGAACTGGATATGAATTCTTACATGGATTATATACGTATGAATGGACCCATCCTCCACTAGGTAAGATTTTAATTGCCACAGGTATGGTGATCTTTGGGGTAAATCCTTTTGGTTGGCGTATTATGGGAACATTATTTGGTATTGCAATGCTTCCTTTGATCTATATCTTTGCAAGACGCTTGTTCAAAAAACAATCCTTTGCAACGATGGCATGCTTACTGTTTGCCTGTGATTTTATGCATTATGCGCAGACACGTATTGCCACAATTGATGTATTCGTTACCTTCTTTATTATGCTTATGTACTATTTTATGTATAAATATATCTCCACCAGCTTCTTTGATACAAGTCTTAAGAAGACGTTTGTGCCACTAGGGCTTTGTGGTATTACAATGGGACTTGCAATCGCTTCTAAGATGACAGGGGTGTATGGTGCTGCAGGGCTTGCAGTAATCTTCTTTGCAAACTTGTATAAGAGATACCAGGAATACAGATATGCCTTATTAGATCCTAAAGGATCAACAAATGGCATTGACCATGAACATGTAGTAAAACATTTTTATGAATATACTTGGAAGACAATCGCATTTTGTTTTGTAGTATTTATCTTTATACCTGCGATTATTTATACACTTTCCTATATTCCATTTAGAAGTACGGAAGGTATGGGGCTGATTGAACGTATGATTAAGAATCAATGGGATATGTTTAATTATCATGCTCATCTGGATGCCACTCATCCATTCTCTTCGAACTGGTATGAATGGCCAATCGTTTCTCGTCCAATCTGGTACTATTCAGGCGATTTGTCAGCGACAACGGCAGAGGGAATTAGTTCCTTTGGTAATCCATTTATCTGGTGGATGGGAATTCCGGCTGCGTTTGGAACTTTAGCGCTTGCATATAAGAGAAAAGACCGTTTGGCAGCCTTTTTATTCATTGGATATCTGGCACAGTATTTACCTTGGATGTTAGTAACTAGATGTACATTTATCTATCATTACTTCCCAAGTGTGCCTTTTGTAATCCTTATGATTGTATATTGTGCGAAAGCATTGATTGATAAAAATAAGAAGTTTAGAATTCCAGTAATAATCTATGTTGTACTTTGCATTATTCTCTTCTTTATGTTCTATCCAGTATTATCTGGTATGCCTATTAGCAAGGAATATGTAAATACCTTCTTGCGTTGGCGAGATTCTTGGGTATTATTACGACGATAAAGGTGGGGGAGTATATGCAAAATGATAATAAAAGGATGACCAATTTAGGACTGGTGTTTCTGGGACTGGCATTGGTGTATGGTGTGATTTTTCAGATCACTGGCTTCTTTCCTTGGAGTGATGCTGCAGGTACCTATAACTCATATTCGTTACAGGCGCAGGCGTGGTCAGAGGGAAGGTTAGATCTTGGGCAGAATTATAGCTACCTTGAACTTGCTATTTATGGTGGAAAGTATTACGTGAGCTTTCCACCGTTCCCATCCTTTCTGTTTTATATTTTAGGGCTTCTTACCCATTCTTATCATCTGGATGGTTTGATAGCCATGATAAGTACATTGCTTGGTGCTTATTATGTAATGGAAATTCTATATGCATTGAACAAGAAGCATGTGGCATTTTGGACATTATTCTTAATGATAGCAAGCAATCTTGTCTTTGTTTCAAGTAATGGATGGGTGTGGTTTATCGCTCAGAATTTAAGTTTTACCCTTTCAGTCATGGCTATCTATTATGCAATGAAGCTAAAGGGCGGGCTTAGCTTTTTCTTTTGGGCTTGTTCTGTTGGATGCAGACCGTTTCAGGTGATTTACTTCCCTGTTCTTGTCTATATCATTTATCATAAATGGAAAGAGGTCCATGCTGAGGATACCTTGATTACGCTTGTTAAGAAGAAAATTTACTGGGCAGTACCAACGTTGATTGTGGCAGGTATCTATATGTGGCTGAATTATGCCAGATTTGGAAGTATTTTTGAGTTTGGCCACAATTATTTGCCGGAGTTTACGGAGGCAGAGCTTGGCCAGTTTAATATTAAGTATATCTTTTCTAATTTTTCTAGTATTTTTCGATTGGCAGAATATAATAATGGTACATTTAGCTACTGTAAATTTAATGGTATGGCTATTTGGGTGTCTATGCCGATTTATATTACGTATGCCATGTACCTGTTGTATTTCGGACGTAAGAAACAGCTAGAAGACAAAGGATTAATAAAGATGCATCTTGTGCTGATGGTAGTGCATATGTTATTAATTCTTAGCCATAAGACACTTGGCGGATGGCAGTTTGGCAATCGATACTTTATCGACTTATTGCCTTACCTGTTCTATGTATTAATGAAAACAACTCCAAATGAGGATGATCGATTGTTTAACTATCAAATCATCTTATTCTTGTTTGGTCTTACAACAAATATTCTTGGTACGATTGCAACCTATCAGGAATGGATATAGGAGATACTATGTTTTGGTATTTAGTGAAAACGCTAAAAGAGACGTTTACAAATAGAAAAGTAATGGTCTGTTCCTTAGGTATCTTATGTATATTATTTGGCAGTGTGGTTTATTTTAACCAGACTGCCAAATCTGATAATAAGGGCCAAAGACAGGTGCCTGCCGAAAGTTTTGGTGTGGTAGATTATGATCAGTCGATATACTCCACTATGATTATCGGCTATTTTAAAGAGGCAGGGTCCTTTCAGAAATTTGCTTCCTTTCAGAAGGGGAGCGAGGAAGAAGTCCATGCAAAATTTTTAAATGGAGAAATCAGCGCTTATTTAATAATCCCAGAAGGGTTTTCAAAAAGTCTGATGAATGGTTCGGCTACAAAGATAAAGACCATGATCAATACAAATAATACAGTAGTATCGGTAATGCTTAGTAATATGTTAGACAGTTATGATACATACATAACCAATGTACAGAAAAATTCATTCGCATTATATGAGCTGTTTAAAGCGACTGGCATTGAAGAAAAAGAACTGGATAAGATTAATTTTAATACAAGTATAGAATTGGTAAAACAGGCACTTGCGCGAGAGGATTTATTTGAAAAACATGAAGTTACCACAATGCCTCATACGCCAATCTATAAGTACTATATCTGGGCAGTTATTTCTTTGATCATCTTATATTCTGCAGTCATATCTGGTTTTTCCCTTTTAAGGGAAGTGTCATTAGGGACTTTTGCAAGACTTCAAATTATAGGGCACTCTATGGCAAGCGTATTAACCGCAATCATATTAACCAACACATTTCTTTGGTCGCTTCTTACATGCTCAGTAACAAAGATTATATGTAATATGATGCATTCCACGTTTCCTTTGAAAGGCTTCATATTTTTAGTATTATGCATATTTGCCGCCAATACCTTCTTTTGTTTGCTTGCAAGCATCTTCCAGGATAAGAAGACGTATATGATCGTTAGCAATTTGGGATTATTGTGTATGGGGATATTGGGAGGAGTCGTATATCCGATTTCAGTTATGCCATATCGGTTTGTCAAGTTAGCAAAGGTTTCCCCAAATTATCATATAATTTTTAATTGCATTCAGTATTCCAATGAAAATAATGGTGGTCCGGCAGTTACGACAATGGTCATAACTCTAGTTTTGATCACTTTATTATCATATTTGTTAGCATTGATTGCAATCAGAAGGACAAGACAGATACAGATAGGAGGAGAGTATGAAAATAATTAGAGATATAAAAACAATTCTCCTGTTAAATGTAAAATGTTTTTTGGCAAATAAGCTTGCAGTCATTACCCTGTTGCTGGTATCGGCTGTATTCGTAATTGTTTCTACCGGGTTTGTAAAGGAGTATGACAAGAAGACGAGTCTTGGAATTGGCGTATATGACAAGGATCAGAGCGAGAGTTCTAGAAAGCTTGTAGAAGGAGTAAAGCAGACTGAAGGCTTTACGGTACATGAATGGTCTGTCAAAGAGCTTAACAAGGCTTTGGAAGAAGAAACGATTTATGCATATTTTGTGATTGAAGATGGGCTGGAGGAAAAGATAAAGTCAGCAGATACAAAGCAGATCATCAGTATGTATTATCTATATGACTATAACTTTGTATCGATCCTTTCAGATATATTTGCAAAAAGTATTATGGAAGACCTTATGCTTTATCAAGGAAAGAAGCTTTATGAGGATAATATACGGGACTATGACTTGGTAAAAGAGACAGAATATATCCCTTATATGGAACAGTCCGAATTGATAAATGCAGATGGATTTTTTGAGTATGACTATGTAAAGGTTGCTGAGGGAAAAATATCGAATTCCATTGAGACTAAGAATTCTATTTTGACTACACAGATTTATTTGGGTGTTGCAACATTATTTCTATCCTTTATCAGCATGTTTCTTGTTCTTTGTCAAAGAAGGCATAAGGAAGTAGAAAAACGGATGAGGATTTGTTTGATTTCAACAAGGATAATGGAAAACTCAAATCTGTTATCCTTATTCATTTGGGAAAGCCTTGTCTTGTTAGGGGTCAGCTGGTATATGGGCGAGCTTCTAAGACTTAGTACAGTAACGGAAAAAGCTTGTCTGCTTGGCGCGCTTATTTTATTTACCTGGGTGATGACCACAGGGTTTGCCATCTTGTCAAAGCTTATTAGTCGTGACACATTGTTTCAGTTTGTTGGCGTAATACTCATCTTTTTTATGGGCGGAGTAAGCATTATGGCCTCAATTGGACAGATCACAGTTCCGTTTTTAAATAGTTTTGCAAAAAATATGCCAAATTACTGGTTTATTAGCCATATAATTGATATAATACTAGCAGACAAGCCTTCCATAAGATTCTTTCCAGTGGTAATGCTTGTTCTATTAGCATTTATTTACAACATTATAACAGACATAAAATTAAGAGTATTAGCGAGGTAACATATGAATAAACAATTCAGAAAAATGATTAAAGAAATTAATGATGGAAAGAATTTAGAAGTGATACTCCCACAATATTCCAACGCTATGGCGGGTGTACTTAATGATTACTCTAGTTTACAATTAGCATTAGAGTATTACGGATTAAAAGAATATATCGAAGATGAAATTAGCGAAAATAAGGACACATATGAAGAAGCAAAAGAAGTAATTTGTGAGCTTAATGAGTTAGTGAAGACGGTAGCAGTAGAAAGACTTTCCGTAGAAGATCGGGAAACGAGCATCAAGAAGTTAGATGCAATACGTAATACAATCATGCAAAAAATGGACGTTTTAACTATGTATACAGATACATTACGTATCTACGAATATGTGTTAAATCGTTTCGAGTTAGATTTTTCAGCTTCCTATGAAGAAATTGATGAAGCATTATTTATTGAAAAATTAAACTATTACTTATTCGCATCAAAAGACAACGTTGTAATAAATAGCAGAATTCAAGAAATGGTTGGACAGCTTCCGGTCAGAATGCTTAAGTCCAAGTTCTTTGATTACGTTAAGGCTAGCCTTGACCGTTACAAAGATTCCGATGCAGCATCCCTTGAAACTTTTGAATATATGTTAAGAACAAATGCGATGTTATATCGCCCAGAAAAAGAAGCAGATCAATTTTTAAACTTAAAATCAGTAAAAGACGAATTAGAATCCGCAGATTATGGAAACCTTGATAAGGAAACATATCGTAAGCTTTGTTCTTTATTAATTGATTCCTCTGTCTATATTAACCAAGTTTCTGACATTTACTTATTTGCTCAAAAAGTGATTAACAATTTATATATTTATGTACTTACAATGCCTTACACGATAAACAATGATGAAACATTGAGTGAAAATTGCAGAACGATCGTAACACTTTTAAATGAAAACTTTGATGCGAAGTTAACAGAAGAAGTGAATGATCAATTAATGTCATTGCTTGATGGAATTGTCGGAAAACAAGAAGTATATTATGAAAGATACATTGCATTGGAAGGTTCCTTAACAGATGTAAAACAAAACTATATGGATGTTGTAGAAGCAATCCAGTTAAAACCTGCATTTGAAAGCTTCTTCCTTTGTGAAAAACTTACAAGCAACAGTGTGTTCATTGATATCCATAAGCAAGAGGAAGTTTCATTACTTACAGAGGAAAGAGTATCAAAAGCAGCAGAGGCTGTGATCAATGAAATGACAGAAAGCTTTAAAGCATATCCACAATGCATAAATCGTGCCATTATGGCAAATGTATTAAGCACGATGCCTGTATTTTTCCAAAATACAAATGAAGTAATGGATTATGCAAGAGCTTCTTTAGAACAATGTAAGAATATCAGGGAAAAGACAGTAGCGATGCGCTTATTACTAAACGAAATGGTGGAATAGATTTTTATGATTAAATGGTATCAACATTTATATTTGGATCAGAAAGCTGAAAAGAAAATAAAGAAGCTGAAAGAAAAGATAGAAAGTGGAAAGATTTCTATCAATCTCTATTGTGTTTGCATCGCATCAAATGAAAGCAATATCCTTGATATCATGAATGTCAATGAGTTGTTGTTTCGACATTATGCCAGAATCCCCGTGTATATCGTGGGACTGGCATATAGCAAAGAGAATGCGTTAGCGTTGGTGGAAGAAATCGTGTTAGATATCTATAACAATACTGACGAGTTTAATGCAAGAGAGTACTTTTATTCGTTTCTAAATGACTAATTATTGGGGTGTGAATACTTGCTAAACGTTATATTATTAATATTGAAAATTATAGGTATTACAATAGCAGTAATCCTCGGTATTTTGTTATTTGCCATTCTGCTTATTTTATTGGTTCCGCTGCGCTATAAGGTTAACGCGGAACAAAAGCTTGAGACAAAGGCAAAGGGACGGATCAGCTGGCTATTTGGTATCATTTATGTAAAAATAGAATATTTGAACAAAAAGATGACTTATGTGGTTCGTGTCTTTGGATATCCGATTATATCGAGCAATCCAAAGAGAAAGCGAAGAAAGCGCAAGAAGCGTGTAAGAAATCAGAAGAAACAGAATAAGACGGTGCAGACAACCAATGCAGAGAAAGCTGAGGAAATAAGCATTCCGTGTAAACAGGCTTCAGACCAGAAAGAAGAACCGAGAGGTAATGACCTTTCTGTGATTGAACCAAAACGTGATGGAATACCATCACAAGAAAAGAAGGAACCAGGGACAGAAACGGCCAATCAAGAGAAGGAGTCGTCTTCAAACAGTAAGGGGTTCTTTAAAAAACTAACAAATCCGGGCGAGTGGATTCGAAGTATAAAACAAAAAATACGTGATATGCTAACAATGATAAAGTCTATGGTAAAAAGAGCAGGACTTGTAAAGAGCTTTTTAATGGACAAAAAGAATAAACCTGGTTTTACAACGCTTTTTGGAGCGCTACGTAAAGTATTTAACCATATATCGCCTAGAAAATATAAAGTATCGTTATATTTTGGGTTTGACGACCCAGCTATGACAGGGCAAGTACTTGGGGCAATCTGTGCGATTTATCCTCAGATTCTTGGAAAAGTGGATTTAAAACCGGAGTTTGAGCGTAAAGTATTAGAAGGAACTTTGTATGCAAGAGGAAGAGTTAGGATTTTGACTCTATTAATCTGGTGTATCCAGTTGATATTAAAGAAAGAGTTTAAATATGTTATAAAAGAAGTTAAGCAGTTGAAGGAGGAGTTATAATGGAAGAAAAGACTACATTTAGCAAAACATTAGAATCCTTATTTAAGGGAATGGATAGCTTTATCACTACGAAGACTGTAGTAGGTGATGCAATCAAAGTGGAAGATGGAACAATCATTCTGCCACTAGCAGACGTAAGCTTTGGTGTTGGTGCCGGTGTATTTCAAAATGATGAAAATAAAAAGAATAATGGCGGTGGTGGACTAGGCGGAAGAATTAGTCCTAGCAGCGTCTTAATCATTAAAGATGGAACAACAAAGCTTGTAAATGTTAAGAATCAAGACTCAGTTACGAAGATCCTTGATATGGTTCCAGACTTTGTAAATAAGTTTTCTAAAGGAAAAGAAGACGAGAAAGAAGTATAGAATTTTTGTAAATTTTAGAAATATCAAAAAAATATAAAAATATGCTTGCATATTATGACTTATTCTGCTAGAATACAATTTGTGTGTAAGTCGTGTAACTATATTATGTTTCCTTTGCGAAACAGTACAGGAAATTACGCTAAGGAGGTGCTTTCAATGGCTAAATGTGCAATTTGCGAAAAAGGTGCTCACTTTGGTAATGCTGTGAGTCATTCACATAGAAGAAGCAATAAAATGTGGAAATCTAATGTAAAATCTGTTAAGGTTAATGTAAATGGAGCTGCAAAGAAAATGTATGTTTGTACTTCATGCCTTAGATCAGGTTTAGTAGAACGTGCTTAATTAACATAACAAGTTAGCATTGTTAGAGTAGAGAGGGATTCAAAATGCATTCTTTGTGTTTTGAATCCCTTTTATGTTTGATAGGAAGGTGCGTACGCGCACTTTCCTATCAAACATAAAAGTTAGGAACAGAAGAGATTATAGCCAAGAATTAAACAACAAATTATAATAAGAATTGCCAATACTCCATTTGTAATGAATAGCATAAAAGTCATTCCGATTGCTATCCAGAAAAGAATAAAGCCAAGCATTCGTCTCAAAAAATCACATCCGATACATGGAATTAACATATATAATCAATACTATGTATATGCCTAAGTGATTAGATTTAGGCGCTTGGTTTGATATATTTGGCACTTTTTAAAATATATTATTTCATTTTTACAGAAATAAGGGTATAATATAAAAATGAGATTTGTCTCATTGCTATAGAAATACATGGAATATACACCATGATCAAACAAAAGATTGGTATATATTAAATTGGAGGGTTAATATGAAAGGACATATGAATACTCAAATTGGTGAGATTTTAATTGATAATGATGTAATTGCTAAATATGCAGGTTCAAGTACAATTGAGTCTTTTGGCGTAGTAGGTATGGCTTCTTTTAATGTAAAAGATGGCATCGTTAATTTATTAAAAAAAGAAAATATTAGTCACGGTGTTAATGTAACAGTTGAAGAGAATAAGATTTCAATCGATCTTCATATTATTGTTGCTTATGGTGTTAGTATCTCAGCCGTTTCAGATAACTTAATTAATAATGTAAAATATAAAGTTGAAGAATACACAGGTCTTTCTGTTGAAAAGATTCGTATTTTCGTAGAAGGCGTTCGTGTCATTGACTAATTATTATAAAATAAGGGATCTAATTATAGAGAGATAACTTTAAGGAGGAACAAACCGGTGGTTATGAAGAATATTGATGCTAAGTTGCTTCAAAAATGCTTTTTAGCTGGGGCGCAAAGTATCGAAGCACAAAAGGAATATATTAATGAATTAAATGTTTTCCCTGTACCAGATGGTGATACAGGAACAAATATGACATTAACTATTATGTCCGCTGCAAAAGAAGTAGGTAGTATTGCAGAACCAACTATGGAGAACGTAGCGAAAGCGATTTCAAGTGGGTCTTTAAGAGGGGCAAGAGGTAACTCAGGTGTTATTCTTTCTCAATTATTTAGAGGATTTACAAAAGAAATTAAAGAACAAGAAACAATTGACGTTACAATTATGGCAACTGCATTTGAACGAGCAGTAGAAACCGCTTATAAGGCAGTTATGAAACCAAAAGAAGGTACAATCTTAACAGTTGCAAAAGCTGGTGCTGTAAAAGCAGAAGAATTAGTATCTGAAACAGATGATTTAATTTACTTCTGTGAAGAAGTATTAAAATATATGGAAGAAATGTTAGCTAAGACTCCAGATATGCTTCCTGTTTTAAAAGAAGCAGGCGTTGTGGATTCAGGCGGACAAGGTCTTGTGACAGTACTTAAGGGTGCATTTGATGCATTATGCGGTAAGGAAGTAAACATTACGATTACTCCAAGTGCAAAACCTAACGTAACAGCTTCCAAAGAGTCAATCAGCTCTGCTGATATTAAATTTGGATACTGTACTGAATTTATTGTAAATGTTGAAAATCATTATGATATGGAAACAGAACATGAATTTAAGAGCTTCCTAGAATCTATCGGTGACAGCATCGTTGTTGTTTCTGATGATGACATGGTTAAGGTTCACGTTCATACAAATGATCCAGGTCTTGCAATTCAAAGAGCGCTTACTTATGGTTCTTTATCAAGAATGAAGATCGATAACATGCGTGAAGAACATGAGGAACGTTTAATCAAAGATGCTGAGAAAGTTGCAGCAGAACAAAAGGCAGCTGAAGAGGAAGAAGCAAAACAAGCTCCTCGTAAAGAAGTTGGATTTATTTCCGTTTCTATCGGTGCTGGCGTTAATGAAATCTTCAAAGGCTTAGGCGTTGACTATATCATCGAAGGTGGTCAGACAATGAACCCATCTACAGAAGATATGTTAAATGCAATTGATAAAGTGAATGCAGATGTTATTTATATTTTACCAAATAACAAAAACATTATCCTAGCTGCTGAACAAGCAGCAAGCTTAACAGAAGATAAGAAAATTATTGTAATTCCTTCTAAGACAATTCCACAAGGTATTACAGCAATCATCAATTATGTATTCGATAAGACAGCAGAAGAAAATGCTGCTAAGATGACAGAAGAGATGAATAAAGTTAAGAGTGGACAAGTAACTTACGCTGTTCGTGATACTTCTATCGATGGTATGACAATTACTATGGGTGATATCATGGGTATCAGTGATAAGGGAATTGTTGCTGTTGATAAAGAAATTGAAACTACTACACTTCAGTTAATCGACCAATTAATGGACGAAGATGCTGAACTTGTAAGCATATATTACGGTGAAGAAGTAAGTGAAGAGGATGCAAATGCAATTGCAGATGCAGTGACTGAAAAATATCCTGATGTTGACGTTGAAGTTCAACCAGGTGGTCAACCAATTTACTACTATGTATTATCGGTAGAGTAGGCGGCACCGAGGACGGTGCCTTTGGATGAAATGGAATTTTATCCAGCGCTGAAGGTAACGAAAGAGGCAGTATCACGCAATGCGTGGTACTGCCTCTTTCCATTTATTGGGGAGTAAATCCCGGATAAGTGATTCCAAAGGACACCGATGGTATCCATGCCTTCCACCTAGGAAAGTACTCTGTGGGCGAGATAAGTTCCCTCAGGATCAAAAGATACGGAGCACCTAAAGGTTCTCCGGAACCACTCCGGGTGGGTGACGGAAGGTTATGTGTAGTTTGGGCTAACGAAGGACGTGGCTTTTTAGAACTAACATTACATAGCAAAAGATTCTAGAATTTTTCTTGTACAGAACATATGGTCGTGTGCTATAATTAGATATAGACTAAAATTCCTCTTATTTGAATGTAAGAGGCTTTTGAATATAAGAATTTTATGAGTTGGAGGATGTCATGGTAGTTAGTGATTCGATTACTTCGATTAAAGGTGTCGGTAAGGCGGCAGAGGAGAAATTTAATAAGCTTGATATTCACACGGTCGGTGATTTGATTGAACATTATCCGGTGAATTATGATATATTTGAGGATATTAGACCCATTGCTACAGTTGAAGAAGGGGAGACAGTGGCGATTGAAGGGGTATTGATTCGTAATGCGGAGAGTAAGAGGGTGCGTAATTTACAGATTGTAAGCTGCCGTATTTCCGATGGTTCATCCAATATCTTTGTTACGTGGTTTAATATGCCGTTCTTGGCAAAACAGCTTAAGATGGGAACACATTATATTTTACGTGGAACAGTGATTCGTAAGAATGGTTTTCTCAGTATGGATCAGCCTACCCTTTATAGCAAACAGGACTTTGTAAATCGACTGGGTAAGATGCAGCCGTTGTATTCATTGACCCAGGGGGTCTCTAATAATCAGATTACTAAGGCAATTGGGATTGCGTTAAAGGAAGTAGAGTTTCCAAAAGAATATCTTCCAAAGGCAATACGCGATGAGCACAACTTAATTGATTACAAGAAGGCGGTTAAATTAATTCATGCGCCAAAGAGTATGGACGAGATGTTAGTTGCAAGACGACGAATTGTATTTGATGAGTTCTTTGAATTTTCTTTAGCGATTCAGTATATGAAAAATAATCGCCAGATTATGAGCAATAAGAATATGATGGTTCCTGTAGAAGAATGTGAGAAACTTTTAAATTCCTTGCCATATAAGCTTACCAATGCGCAGCTTAAGGTTTGGGAGGAAATTAAAAAAGATGTTAGTTCAAACAGCACGATGCAACGACTAGTACAAGGGGATGTTGGATCAGGTAAGACAATCGTAGCCACTTTAGCGTTATTGATGGCGGCTAAAAATGGATATCAGAGCTGTATGATGGTTCCAACGGAAGTGCTTGCTAAACAGCATTATGAAGGAATTATTGAACAGTTAGAATCATATGGAGTTAAGACTGTCTTATTGGTAGGTTCTATGACAGCCAAAGAAAAGCGAGAGGCTTATGCAATGATTGCATCACATGAGGCAGATATTGTAATTGGAACACATGCCTTGATTCAGGACAAGGTGGAATACGATAAGCTTGGCCTTGTTATTACGGATGAGCAGCATCGTTTTGGTGTAAAGCAAAGAGAAACATTGGCGGGAAAAGGAAACTCTCCACATATCTTAGTAATGAGTGCAACTCCAATTCCAAGAACGCTTGCAATTATTTTATATGGTGATCTTGATCTTTCGGTAATAGATGAATTGCCAGCAAACCGACTTCCAATCAAAAACTGTGTTGTAAATACAAATTATCGCCAGACAGCATACCGTTTTATTGAAAAAGAGGTAATGGACGGAAGACAGGCATATGTTATTTGTTCTATGGTAGAAGACAGTGAAAATATCGAAGCAGAAAATGTGGTGGAATATACAGATAAGCTAAGAGAGGCGCTAAGTCCATCTATACAAGTAGAGTATCTTCATGGTAAAATGAAGGCATCAGAGAAAAATGATATTATGGAGCGTTTTTCAAGAGGGGAAATCCAAGTCCTCGTATCAACTACGGTTATCGAAGTAGGGGTAAATGTACCAAATTCTACGGTTATGATGGTGGAGAATGCAGAGCGATTTGGTCTGGCTCAGCTTCATCAGCTTCGAGGGCGTGTTGGTCGTGGTGCCCATCAGTCCTATTGTATTTTTGTCAGTGGTTCTAGAAGCAAAGATACAATGAAACGTCTGGAAATATTAAATCATAGTAATGATGGATTTTATATTGCTGAAGAGGATTTGAAGTTAAGAGGTCCTGGAGACATGTTTGGAATTAGACAAAGCGGTCTGATGGAATTTAAGCTTGCCGATGTATTTAACGATGCCAGCGTATTGAAAGAGGCAGCTAAGGCAGCGAAAGAATTTTTAGATGACGATCAGTTAATGAAAGAAAAGAATGAGTATTTAAGACAGAGAATTACTTCTTATGCAGGGCAGACATCATTATAGGAAGGAGTATATGGAATGCTGCAATCTTCAGACGGTAATGCCTATTTTTATGATGTGGCATATGAGAATTATAGTTGCATAAAAGCAATCTGCAAGACCATAGAAAAAGAAGGCTATTATAAACAGCCGGAAGAATTGCTAAAGCAAACCATTTACGAAACTCTTGATGTATATATAGAAGCGGTACTGACTGATTTTTGTATCGCGTGTACTAGGTTTGATTTAGAAAACAGACGATTTATAAAGAGTCTGTTTTCTACCTTTCATATATTGGAATGTGAGGAAGATGAGATCACTGAAAAAGAGATTATAAGCATCCATCATATTGTAATGGCCCCACCAATCTTATTGCAGTTGTGTGGGCTTTATGATGATGAGCACTCCAAAGAAATCAGCTCCTTGTTTTTAGACCGAATGTTATCCATCTTGCTTGCACTTGCCAGTTTGAATGAACACAAAGACAGACATGCATTATTCTATATTCAGGAGTATTATGAGAGATTGATCAAGTATGTACATACAAGTCAACGAATAAGGCGATTCTCAAAACGATATATATTTAATAAAATTTGTAGTGATACAATACTTAAATTGGAAGAAATGAATTTTGTTATAAATACAGAGTATAGAAAAATAGAGCATAGAAACACCGAAACTATACAAGAAACGACTAATATTACGAAAACAGAGCTAGAAGTTGAAAAAGCAACATTAATTGACCAAAAACCTCAATTAAATGTATCTTTGGAAGAACTCAATTCCTTGGTCGGTCTGAAAAAAGTGAAGGAGCAAATTACTTCTTTGATCAATTTGATTAAAGTAAGGAAACTTAGGGAAAAGTATGGCATGCCACTTACAAATCTATCCTATCATATGGTCTTTTCGGGAAATCCTGGGACAGGAAAGACAACGGTTGCAAGGCTGGTTGCTAATATCTATCGGGAGCTTGGAATTGTAAAAAAAGGAACTTTTGTAGAAAAAGATCGCTCAGGCTTGGTAGCTGGATATGTGGGACAAACTGCGATCAAGGTAACGGAAGTGGTAAAGACTGCATTGGGAGGCGTTTTATTTATTGATGAAGCCTACAGCTTGACCAATAGTAAATTACCCAACGATTTTGGAAACGAAGCATTGGAAACCCTTGTTAAACTTATGGAAGATTATCGTGATGACCTGGTTGTAATTGTTGCCGGATATAAAGAGGAAATGCAGGATTTTTTGAAATCAAATACAGGACTAATAAGTCGATTTAATACATTTATTGAATTTGAAGATTACTCTTGTGATGAATTGCTTCAAATTTTAAATACATTTGCAGAAAAAAATCAAATGAAGTTTTCTGAAGAAGCGATAAATCAGATGAGAAAACAATTTATATTAGATAATGTCGTTCACAGCAGAAATTTTGGAAATGCAAGAGGCGTACGAAATGTATTTGAACGAATTTTGGTAAACCAGGCAAACCGTCTTGTATACAATCACATGGTTTCGAAAGAAGCGGTGTCAACAATTGAAGTGGAAGACGTAGTTGGTGAAACATTGGCTTAATAAAAGATCAAAAAATGTAAAAAAATGAATTATCTGCTAGTGTATTAAAACGAATTATACATATAATAAGAGTGTAACAAACAACCAACACTTATTATTTCGAATTTGTACTTTTAAGACTTTTGAGGAAGTGTTAAAAATACAACCAACATTCGAAATATGAACGGAGGCGTGTTCTCATGTCAAGTCGAAACAGAGTTGAGGTTCCTGAAGCAAAAGAAGCAATGGATCGTTTTAAATACGAAGTAGCTTCAGAATTAGGAGTACCATTAAAACATGGGTATAATGGAGATTTAACTTCATACCAAAACGGTAGTGTAGGCGGATATATGGTCAAGAAAATGATCGCCGAACAAGAAAAACGTATGGCAGGAAAATAACACCATATTATTAGCGAATAGCTAGCATGAAGAAATTGTTACAAAAATACAATCAGCAAAATTAGATGAAACATCTAAAAGGAGCCTAAATTAGGCTCCTTTACATAATTATAGAAATTGAAAAAAAGAACGAGAGAATTCATGTTTTTATAGATTTCCTATTGAATTATGGGGAATAATGATATAGACTAAATGGGAATTAAATTTATTTTGTTACATTTTTGCGAATTGTGTAACAGAAGCCTCTGGCGGAAAGGAAGTACATTCATGAGAGTAATTGCTGGGAAAGCAAGACGTATTCAGCTAAAAACGCCTGAAGGAATGTCGACTAGACCAACAACAGATCGCATTAAAGAGACATTATTTAACATGCTTCAATATGATTTATACGATGCGAATTTCCTTGATCTATTTGCAGGAAGTGGGGCAATCGGGATAGAGGCATTAAGTCGCGGATGCGAATATGCAGCATTTGTGGAAAAAAATCCAGATGCTGTGAAGGTTATTAATGAAAATCTAAAAGCTACAAATTTATCTGATCAGGCGAATGTCCTTTCAGTAGATATTATAGATGCGATTAGTCGTTTAGAAAGACATGACAAAGTCTATCAGTTTGTTTTTATGGATCCACCATATAATAATGAATTAGAAAAAGATGTGCTTATTAAGCTTGCAGATAGCAGAATTATCAATGAGGATACTTTAATTATCATTGAAGCAAGTTTAGAGACAGAAACCGATTATATTGAAGAAATCGGTTATACAATTGAAAAGATTAAGACTTACAAGACAAATAAACATCTATTTGTAAGAAGAAAATAAGTGTTAGTGTACTGACGGTTTAGGAGGTTAGTATGAGAATAGGTATATATCCTGGGAGTTTTGACCCAGTAACCTATGGACATTTGGATATTATCTTGCGTTCTTCAAAAATGTTTGATTTACTAATTATTGCAGTGTTGCAAAATAGTTCAAAAAAACCGACTTTTACTGTTGAAGAAAGGGTCCAATTGTTAGAAAAGGTAACAAAAGATATAGATAATGTTTCAATTGAGGCATTTGATGGTTTATTAGTAGATTATGCTCATAAGAGAAATGCTACAACCATTGTTCGTGGGCTTCGTGCTGTTTCAGATTTTGAGTATGAACTTCAGATTGCCCAATTAAATCATAAGATGAATAGTAATATTGATACGATTTTCCTTACTACAAGTTTAGAGTATTCATACCTAAGTTCTAGTGTAGTTAGAGAAATTGCAAGCTATCATGGGGATATCAGTCATTTTGTACCTGCTGAAATTATTGAAGAGGTACACGCTAAATTCTAAAGGATGAAGCATAAGATTAATAGATAGGAGTGTTAATATGGGAGCAAGTAGGATTGAACAACTAATTGAAGACATCTACTCATACGTAGAAAGCTGTAAAAATGCACCATTATCATCAACAAAGGTAATTGTGCCAAAGGATGAATTATATGATTTACTAGATGAGTTACGTTTACGTACTCCAGATGAAATCAAACGTTATCAGAAAATCATTAATAACCGTGATGCGATTATTAATGATGCAGAAGTGAAAGCAGCTACTATGCTTGCAGAAGCACAAGAAAAAACAAATAGCCTGATTAGTGAGCATGAGGTTATGCAGCAGGCATACGCTCAGGCAAATCAAATCGTAGAAGAAGCGCAAGCACAGGCAAATCAAATTCTTGCCAGTGCAAACAATGATGCAGAAGCAATCCGTACAGGTTCCTTATCATATTCTGATGACATGTTAGGTGTGGTGGAAAGCATTCTTTCTACAGCGTTAGAAGAATCTAAGAATAGATATGCAACATTACTTTCTTCTATGGAGGAAAACTTAAATATTGTAAAAGCAAATAAAAAAGAGCTTACGGATCAACTTTATGGCAGTCAGGAAGAGGCAGCCATTACAGAGGATACGCAAGCTGAGGAAGAAACAGAAAGTTTTGAATTCGACAATAATGCTCTCTCTGAAGAAGTAGAAGAAGAAAACTAATCGAAGTTCTTAACTAAACTTTCGTACAAAGGATATATTAAAACTTACATAGTTGTAGATATATTGTAATTATGACGAAAGTTATTCCTGCATTTATTATTTTATAAACTAGATATTTTTTTATCGATAGCCCTGATTCGTCAATTACACTTTTGGTCTGCGCTACACTTGATAGCCCACCAAATGCAGTAAGTGATAGGATAAGGGCTATTTTTACGCTTAGCGGAAAGATGGAAGAACCAATGGTGTTGACCCCGTTGGTCAGCTCGATACTTCCCACAACGATATAGCTTAGAAGATTATTTTCAGGAGCAATTGCTAAAAATACGTTCGAAATTATCGAAAACAAGATAATGTATCCTCCAACTTTTGTAAGCACATCAAAGCCGCTCATTATGGCACTATCAACCATGACAAAACGTGCACGAGGTTGCGAATGTTTCGTAGGAACTCCAATTTCTGTGGACATCTGGGTCACGATTTCTCTTTTTGTGGAGGCTGCAAAGGTTATCATTTGCTTTTTATGTATGAGACGATAGACAAAGCCAGTCAGAATGGCAGATAGGTAGATTAATAGTAAGAATATATACCTTTTGCCAGGAAGATCTAGTGTTGTAATAGAAACATAGCTTAAGATGAACATTGGACTGGCATTGTTGCAAAACGTTAATAGATATTGTCCTTCTTCTCGGCTAATCAACTGGTCCTTCACCAAATCGCCGCATGCTTTTGCCCCAACAGGAAGGCCGGTTAACAGCCCTAGTATGGTAACATAGGAGCCTTGCTTCGAGACATGGAGGATGCGGTGCAAGAATGGGTGAAATACTCTGGATACAGCGTTTGTCAGGCGTAAGTTAATGATCAAATTAGATACAATAATAAATGGAAGAAGAGTGGGGAATATCACATTAAACCACAGTAACACGCCCAGTTCAGCTCCCTTTAGGGATGCTTTAGGGAATAAAAGAAGTACTAGAAGCAATGTGATGGTACATAGGCACAGGATAATGCGTGTATTTAGTACTTTTTTACTATATTTCATAGCTCAACCTTTCTAATAGAAGATAACTATATAAATAATGCATATAAATAATTAAGTTTATTTGTACATTCTATTTATATCGTTAGAAGATTATTCTGAACTGGAAAAAAATGATAAAAACTTACAAAAAGTAATTGCTTTTTATACATCGACTTTGTATAATAAAAAATGTGAGAAGAAATTTTGTAAATCGTGTAATTAAGAAGTGAACTACATAAAAAGGGAAAGATAGTAATTAGTGAGGAGGAGTTCATTGTGTATCGTATTATCTTATGTGACGATGACAAAAGATTAAGCGCTCAGATGGAGTATTTTTTTAAAATGAATCCAATTAAGGTTAGTTTTGAAACAGTAACTGAAGGGGAAGAGTTACTAAGCCTTGTAAATGAAAATAATGAATATGACATATATCTGATTGGAAATATGTTGAAGAAATTTAATGGAATACATATTGCAAAAGAATTACGTGAGTTGGGAATGACAGGCGAAATCGTTTTTATATCGGGAGTAGAAGCATTTTTTACAGATGCATTTGAAGTGGATGCATTTCGCTATATGAAAAAGCCTTTGGACTGGAGAAAGTTTAGAAGTTGTATTCAGTTATTGATAGAAAAACTGAACGTGAATAATAAATATTTCTATTTCAAAAAGGAGAATATGATTTCAAAAATTCCATTTGACAGCATTTTATATTTTGAAAGCTCTAGAAGGGTGATCAATATTGTAACAACATCAGGAACATATAGTTACTATGACCGATTAGATGCAGTAGAAGAATACATTCGACATAAGAATTGCTTCTTTATGCGCATCCATAAATCCTATCTTGTAAACAGTCTACATATTACCCAATACGAATATAGCAAATTATACTTGGCAAACAATGAGTTTTTACCAATTAGTGAAAATAAGAGAATGTCTACGAAACAAGAGTATATGAATTACATCGACGGTTTTGTATGCGGCATAACTAGTAAGGCTGTCCGGTAGTATAATTTTCCTTTTTGTGATATACTAGTAGTACATTTGACTGAAAGGAATGAAAAAGATTGGGAAGCGCAAAAGTTATTAAAAAACGAAACGAAATAGATGAACAGTATAAATGGGCAATCACAGACCTTTATGCAGACGATAGCCAGTGGCAGAAGGAATATGACGAAGTACTGGCACTTGGAACTTTACTAAGTGGTTATGAAGGAACGTTGGCAGAGAGTGCAGATCATTTCTACGAGTTCTTAGTGAAAAGCGATCAGATGAATAAGCTTTTAGAGCGAGTTTATGTATATGCAAATCAACGTTATCATGAAGATACTTCTAATGCAGAATATCAAAAGTTAAGTGATATGGCAAGCAACTTAATGGTAACTGTATCAAGTGGAATTAGTTTTGCTCCATCGGAAATCTTAGCAATTGATGAGGAACGATTAAATCAATTTTACAAAGATGAGCCGGCTCTTCTAGAGTATAAACGTTTTATTGATAATCTATTACGTAAGAAGCCTCATGTGTTATCTAAGGCAGAAGAGAAGTTATTAGCTGAAATGGGCGAAGTAGCCGATGCTTCAAGCAATATTTTCTCTATGTTTAACAATGCGGATCTTAAATTTGGCAAGGTAATAAATGAGCAGGGGGAAGAAGTTGACTTAACCCATGCGAGATACTCCTTGTTTTTACAGAGCAAAGATCGTAAAGTTCGTGAACAGGCATTTAATGCAATGTATACAGCATATGAGAATTTTAGAAATACACTTGCAGCAACATTTAGTGCAAATATTAAACAGGAAGTCTTTTATGCCAAAGCGCGTAAGTATGATTCCTCATTGAAAATGCAGTTAGATGACGGAAATATTGATGTTTCTGTCTATACGAATCTGTTAGAGGTAGTTCATGAAAATCTGCCATTATTGCACCGTTACATTGACTTACGTAAAAAGGTGCTTTCTCTAGACAAAATCCATATGTATGATCTTTATGTTCCAATGGTTTCTGATGTAGATATGAAAATCCCATTTGAAGAGGCAAAGACAATAGTATCTGAGGGCTTAAAGCCACTTGGTGAGGAATATGCAGCAATCTTAAAGCAAGGCTATGACAATGCTTGGATTGATGTCTATGAAAATGAAGGGAAGCGCAGTGGTGCTTATTCCTGGGGAGCATATGGAACCCATCCTTATGTCTTGCTTAATTACCAGGATAATTTAAATAATGTATTTACATTGGCTCATGAAATGGGACATGCAATACATTCTTATTATTCCGATGAGACACAGCCATATATCTATGCTGGATATAAGATTTTTGTTGCTGAAGTTGCATCTACATGTAATGAAGCTCTTCTTATGCATCACCTTCTTAAGACAACGACAGATAAGAAGAAACGTGCATATTTGATTAACTATCAATTAGAACAATTTAGGACGACATTATATCGCCAGGCAATGTTTGCTGAATTTGAAATGATAACTCATGGCAAGGTGGAAGCAAATGAGCCATTGACTGCAGATAGTCTTTGCCAGATCTACCATGATTTAAACCAAAAGTATTTTGGAGAAGACGCAGTGATCGACTCCCATATCGATATGGAGTGGGCACGTATTCCTCATTTCTATACTGCATTTTATGTATATCAATATGCTACAGGATATTCTGCAGCAATTGCATTGTCTCAACGTATCCTTAATGAGGGAGAGGAAGCAGTCAAAGACTATATTAACTTCCTTCGAGGCGGAAGCAGCAAGGATCCAATCGACTTATTAAAAGGTGCTGGTGTGGATATGACAACGAAGAAACCGGTTACTGAAGCACTT
The DNA here is from genome assembly GCA_030535455.1 of bacterium. Classification (GTDB taxonomy): domain Bacteria; phylum Bacillota; class Clostridia; order Lachnospirales; family Lachnospiraceae; genus KM106-2. The sequence continues at coordinate 33,353 of JAUNJY010000024.1, read as the reverse complement.
TTAGTATTTAAAAACTTATTAGATGAGTTTGAAGCGTTACTTTAAATTGAAATGATGTAAATAAAAAAGCAAGCAGCCTTGAAATTAGGTTACTTGCTTTTTTGTATGTCAAACTCTTTTTAACAAGTCTGTTATACTATGACTATTCCGTGACGATATTCGTCCTTTAATGTTGTGCCATATTTTTGATATACTACTTGGTTATAAAGTGTGCTTGCCTGAATTTCAAGCTGTAAATGTCGATAAGACTCTTCAGACAGTTTGTCTCTGGCATCAGCCATTTTCGTGATGATCGGCTTGGTGCTGTCTAAAGTGGAGCTTTTAATTAAGAAGCTCGACTCTTTTCTCATTCCTAACAATCTTAAGTAAATTGGATGTGTTTTGGAACTAGTTTGATATAAATCCTTCTTTATATTAAGAAGGATGTGGAACAGCATTCGATCAATACGAGAGCGAGTCAGATTTTTAGCCTTTAATGCTTCACCAAAGGAACTGATTGAGGTAAAGCGTATATGCTCGTTTAGAATCCGTTGTGCATAGTCTTCATTTATATCTAGATAGCTGGTTAATGAGCCTACATCCGAATACAATAATTTGTAATAAAGGAGCATGCTAAAATCATCAGCCACGATTGGAGAACTCTTTTCCTGTGCATCTAGCAGAAGTCCATAGGCATGGCTTGGCATGCTTTCCTCCAACTGGGATAAGGAAGCTGGTGTCCCTTTGTTTGTGTTGATGTACTGGCGGATAGAAGAAGCACTGCTGATGGAGCCTGTTAAGTCTTCCTCGTGGTATCCGGAACAGATCCTTGTGATAGTATATGGCGTAATCTTGCTGTTTAGCAGTTTTAATGCTTTGATATACTCAATTCCTAAGATGTTATTTGGAGATGCAAGTGTGTCTACCAAATCCTGCTGATCATTTTGAAGCTGCGTCTCTGGACGTGATAAATAGCTGGTTAGTGCATGCTCTCTAGCAGAGGGAAAGGATTGTCCCTTTTTAATGTTTTCGTTTAGTAATGTCTGATACTCATGAGGTTCCTCGCACAATACGGATGCGATTTCAGATAACAGGGTGATGTTACCGCATTCGCTGCCAAAACAAATGCTATCAACAAAGCCTAAGGAATCTAGGATGCTGACGGCTCCCAAAGCAAAGTATTCTGCACTTGCAGTAGCATAGGTAACCGGCAGCTCGAAGATTAAATCGGCTCCTTCCTGTAAGGCCATTTTTGTTCTTGTATATTTATCAATGACAGCAGGGGCTCCCCGCTGTACAAAATTCCCGCTCATTACGACAACCACATGGTCTGCACCAGTGATCTTTTTTGCTTGTTCGATATGATATTTGTGTCCATTGTGAAATGGATTGTATTCCGTTATTAGGCCTACGACTTTCATTTAGTAATTCCTTTCGCCTATCTTGTAGTATCTGATTGTATACATGTATTATATCCATATAGGGGAAAACCAACAAGTAAAAATTATTCCTTGCATTCGTAGAAATTGTATTATAAAATACAAGGAAGTTGAGTATTCGGCGGGAAACCGAAGGGTATTCAAGGTAAAATCGTTAAGGAGGAAGAAGAATGGAAGCTTATAAGAATTTGAGTAAGGAAGAACTTCTTAAATTACAAAAAGAGCTTAACGCCGAATATAAGAAATACCAAGCTAAAGGATTACAGCTTGATATGTCTAGAGGTAAACCAGGCGCTGAGCAGTTAGATATTTCAATGGGAATGATGGATGTTTTAAACAGTAAATCTGATTTGGTATGCGACGATGGCACAGATTGCCGAAACTACGGTGTACTTGATGGTATTGAAGAAGCAAAAGAGCTACTCGGCGATATGATAGAGGTACCTGCTGACAATATTATTATTTATGGTAATTCAAGTCTTAATATCATGTATGATACGATTTCACGTTCAATGACGCATGGTGTTATGGGAAATACTCCATGGTGTAAACTTGATACAGTAAAATTCTTATGCCCGGTTCCAGGATATGACAGACACTTTGCAATTACAGAGTATTTTGGTATTGAAATGATCAATATCCCAATGCTTGAAACTGGTCCTGATATGGATATGGTTGAAAAGCTGGTAAGTGAAGATGAGTCAATCAAAGGTATCTGGTGTGTTCCAAAGTATTCTAATCCTCAAGGGATTACATATTCAAATGAGACAGTGCGTAGATTTGCACGATTACAGCCAGCTGCAAAAGATTTCAGAATTTACTGGGATAATGCATATGGTGTTCATCATTTATACGAAAATGACCAAGATACTCTTATTGAAATTATTGCAGAATGTAAACGTGCCGGAAAACCGGACTTAGTTTACAAATTCTGTTCTACTTCAAAAATCAGTTTCCCAGGTTCTGGTGTAGCAGCAGTTGCAACATCACCTAACAATCTTGTGGATATTAAAAAACAGCTTAAGATTCAGACGATTGGACATGATAAAGTAAATCAGCTACGTCATGTGAGGTTTTATAAAGATATTCATGGCATGGTGGAACATATGAAAAAACATGCAGATATCTTACGTCCTAAGTTCGAAGCTGTGTTAGATATTCTTGATCGTGAATTAGGCGAACTTGAAATTGGTTCTTGGTACAGACCTAAGGGTGGATATTTTATTTCATTTGATACAATGGATGGCTGTGCAAAGGCTGTTGTTGCAAAAGCTAAAAAAGCAGGAGTAACAATGACTCCAGCAGGAGCTACATTCCCTTATGGTAAAGACCCTAAAGATAGCAATATTCGTATTGCACCTTCATATCCAAGCCCAGAAGATTTAATTGCTGCAACGAACTTATTTGTTCTTTGTGTGAAGCTTGTGAGCATCGAAAAGCTTCTTGAAACAATGTAGGTAACAATTAGGCAAGTTTGGTTATGAAAAATGAGAAGTATGTCAATACTACATGTGTTGACATGCTTTTTTTAATTCACGGGTTCCGTGAATTAAAAAAAGCCGCTCCGCGGGATGCACACAAATGCCAAAGGAAGATGTCAGTTATCGCTGACGGAATTTGGCGCGAAAAAGCGTCTTTGACATTGGTGTATAAAGCGGCAAACTTGTATATTTTTATTTGTTTGGGCATATAACAAATTTAGAAAGATAAAAAGTCAATTAGATATGGTGAAACATAAGAAGCAACTTTTGGGTATGAATGAGAGTTGAAGAAAGCATCTGAATACAAGTGCAGGAGATGGACAAATTATAATTACTAATCTATGATCAAAAAATGAAAATTGTGTCACTAAAGGAAAAGAGAGGATAGAAAAAACTGTATAATTTGTTGAAAAATGAAAACTAAGCATCTTTTTTTGCGTTTTAAAATAAATTATGTCTAGTAAATTAGCTGGCGTAGTGTTATAATAAAGAAATAGTTGGATAAATTAAAAAAAGTCCAGCGATTAGAAATGGGAAAAGTTATATCCGAGACTTCTGAAAAGCTCATTAGGAGAGCTGTTTTTAGTGCGTTTTTCAGACGTTTCGGTTTTCCCATGATTTAATATATAATTAAAGGAGATTAAAATATATGTACAAAAGTTTTTCTATGGAATTAGCCGGAAGAACACTTACGGTTGATATTGGTCGTGTTGCTGCTCAAGCAAACGGCGCTGCATTTATGCATTATGGAGATACAGTAGTATTATCTACAGCTACTGCATCCGAAAAACCTCGTGAAGGAATTGATTTCTTCCCACTCAGCGTTGAGTATGAAGAAAAATTATACTCGGTTGGTAAAATCCCTGGCGGTTTCAATAAAAGAGAAGGTAAAGCAAGCGAAAATGCAATCCTTACTTCCCGTGTTATCGATCGTCCAATGAGACCATTATTCCCTCATGATTATCGTAACGATGTTACATTAAACAACTTAGTAATGAGCGTTGATCCAGATTGTAGTCCAGAGCTTACAGCTATGCTTGGTTCTGCAATTGCAACTGCAATTTCTGATATCCCATTTGATGGCCCATGTGCAACAACTCAAGTTGGTTTAGTAGATGGAGAATTCGTATTCAACCCAAATGCAGCTCAAAAAGCTGTTTCTGATCTTCAACTTACAGTAGCTTCTACAAGAGATAAAGTTATCATGATCGAAGCTGGTGCAAACGAAGTTCCAGAAGACAAAATGGTAGAAGCAATTTATGCTGCACACAGCATGAACCAAGAAGTTATCAAATTCATCGACACTATCGTTGCTGAAGTTGGTAAAGAAAAACACACTTATGTAAGCTGTGAAATGCCTGCTGAGTTAGTAGAAGACATCAAGACTGTTGTTACTCCAGAAGAAATGGAAGAAGCAGTATTTACAGATGTGAAACAAGTTAGAGAAGAAAATATCCGTGCGATCAAAGATAAATTAGAAGCTCGTTATGCTGAAGAGCATCCAGACTGGCTTCCACTTATTGACGAAGCTGTTTATAAATATCAAAAGAAAACTGTACGTAAGATGATCTTAAAAGACCACAAACGTCCAGATGGTAGACAAATTACTGAAATCAGAAAACTTGCTGCAGAAGTAGATTTACTTCCTAGAGTTCATGGTTCAGGTATGTTTACAAGAGGTCAAACTCAAATCCTTACAGTAGCAACACTTGCTCCACTTAGTGAAGCACAAAGAATTGATGGTCTTGACGAAGCTGAAACAAGCAAACGTTACATGCACCACTACAATTTCCCAAGTTACTCGGTAGGTGAAACTAGACCTTCTAGAGGACCAGGACGTCGTGAAATCGGTCACGGTGCTTTAGCTGAAAAAGCATTAGTTCCAGTACTTCCTTCAGCAGATGAATTCCCATATGCAATCCGTACAGTTTCTGAAACTATGGAATCCAATGGTTCTACATCTCAAGCAAGTATCTGTGCATCTACATTAGCATTAATGGCAGCAGGTGTTCCAATTACAAAACCTGTAGCTGGTATCTCTTGTGGTCTTGTAACAGGCGACACTGATGATGATTATTTAGTATTAACAGATATCCAAGGTCTTGAAGATTTCTTCGGCGACATGGACTTTAAAGTAGCTGGTACTAAAGATGGTATCACTGCAATCCAAATGGATATCAAAATCCATGGTTTAACTAGACCAATCATTGAAGAAGCAATCGAAAAAACAAAAGAAGCACGTATGTATATCCTTGATGAAGTTATGTGCCCAGTTATCGATCATGCTAGAGATCACGTTGGAACTTATGCTCCTAAGATCGTTCAAGTTAAGATTGATCCAACTAAGATTGGTGATGTTGTTGGTCAAAGAGGTAAAACAATCAACGCTATTATCGAAAAGACTGGTGTTAAGATTGATATTACTGATGAAGGTAATGTATCCGTTTGTGGTACTGACCAAGAAATGATTGATGAAGCAGTTCGTTTAATTAAGACAATTGTAACTGAATATCAAGAAGGCCAAGTATTCGAAGGTACTGTTATCAGCATCAAAGAATTTGGTGCATTTGTTGAATTTGCTCCAGGTAAAGAAGGAATGGTTCACATTTCTAAAATCAGTAAAGACCGTATCAACCATGTAGAAGATGTCTTATCATTAGGCGAACATGTAAAAGTAGTTTGCTTAGGTAAAGATAAAATGGGAAGATTCACTTTCAGTATGAAAGATGTAGAAGCATAAATTCTAACAAATAATAAGACTTATATTACCTTAGGGTCATTTGCAGCTAGCATTTGATTCTAAGGTTTTTTCTTGATTAACAAGAAGTGCTTTGCCCTTAGAATATAAATAATAGAAAGGTTTTGTTGTATGATAAAGACGAAACAATTATCAAATGGACTTACTGTCGTGCTTGAGGAAATGCCTCATTTACGTAGTGTTTCCTTAGGATGTTGGGTAAATGTTGGTTCAGCAAATGAGAACTCTAAGAATAACGGGATTGCTCATGTGATCGAACATATGATGTTTAAAGGTACGAAGAATAGAACTGCTAATCAGCTTGCAGATGACTGCACGATGATCGGCGGAAATATGAATGCATATACAAGCAAGGAGTGTACTTCTTACTATGTGACGACACTGGATACTCACTTGGAAAATGCCATTGATATTATGAGCGATATGCTATGCAATTCCTTGTTTCAGGATGAGGATTTAGAAAAAGAAAAAGGTGTCATTATTGATGAAATCGATATGTATGATGACTCTCCGGATGATTTAGTACATGAACTGCTTCAACAGGAAGTATGGAAAGACCATCCGCTTGGATATATCATTTCTGGACCAAAAGAAAATGTTGAGCAGATGACAAGACAAGACCTGATTGAGTTTATGGATCTTTATTATGTTGCGGACAATATGGTGATCAGTGTTGCTGGTAATTTTGAAGAAGACAGCCTGATGGCCTTATTAGAAAAATATTTTGCAAAAATAAAGGCATCTAGCAATCGACTTCCGATTACTGCTCCAGAATATACAAAGGCATTTGTAGTTCGTAACAAGGACATTGAACAAGTCCATATGAATATTGCATTTGATGCAGTGACTACCATGTCAGAAGAAAAATATGCAATGAGCATTGCCAATGCTGTTTTTGGTGGGAATGAGAGTTCTGTGTTGTTCCAAAAGATTCGTGAGGACTTAGGGCTTGCCTATTCTATTTATTCCTATCCAAGTCCATATAATCTTGCAGGTCTATTCCAGATTGATGCTACACTTAATACGAATAATGTTATGACAGTGTTAAAGACTATTATGGAATGTATGAAAGAGTTTAAGGAAATCGGAATAACAGAAATTATGCTTAATCGTGCAAAAGAGCAGATTATCTGTGAATTGCTGCTTGGCAGTGAGTCTAGCCGTGATCGTATGAATAACAATGGAAAATCTGTGTTATGCCAAGGACAAGTAGAAGATTTGTCTGAAACGGTTGAGAAAGTTCGCAAGGTAACTTGTGAGGATGTCCATGCATTTGCTGAAAAGTATTTTAGAACAGATAGATTTAGCATTTGCTTTGTTGGTAATACAGAAAGTATTGAATTAGATGAAATAAGAGCTTACTGGGAAGAAATGACCAAAGCTTAATAGATAAGATTGATCATAAAAGGTATTTGTCTAATGTGGCAAGTACCTTTTTAAATAGATCGTTATATATCAAAAAGGTCTTATATAATGCATCTATTTTATGTTGTTTTAATTGACAATAATATAAGCTTCTTGTAATATTGAATTAGTTTAACAGTACATATAAGAAAGGCGATAAGTTATGAGTAAATTTCATATTAATACACAATGTCTTCAAGAGGGGTACAGCCCTAAAAATGGTGAGCCAAGGGTGCTCCCAATCGTTCAGTCCACTACATACAAATATGACTCCAGCGTAGAAGTTGGCAAGTTATTTGACTTAGAAGAAGATGGCTTCTTCTATTCTAGAATTGGTAATCCTACAGTTGATGCAGTAGAAAAGAAAATCGCAGCATTAGAAGGCGGTGTGGGAGCGCTTCTTACATCAGCAGGAATGTCAGCCATCATGGTTGCGGTACTTAACATCTGTAATGCAGGAGATCATATTGTGTCTTCCGCAGCAATCTATGGCGGAACGATGAATCTGTTTACGGTTACACTGAAACGATTTGGTATCGATGTTACGTTAGTACAGCCGGATGTATCCGAAGAAGAATTAAGAAAAGCAGTAAGACCTAATACAAAGGTAATTTATGCAGAAACAATTGCCAATCCATCTCTTTGTATCGTAGATTTATCCATGTTTGCAAAAGTAGCACATGATAATGATATCCCATTTATGGTTGATAATACATTTGCAACACCTGTAAACTGCAAGCCAATCGAGTTTGGTGCAGATATTGTGGTTCACTCCACTTCAAAATATATGGACGGACACGCAGTAGCACTTGGCGGTGTAATTGTAGATGGCGGCACGTTTAACTGGGCAAATGGAAAGTTCCCTGGACTTAGTACGCCAGATGACTCCTATCATGGTGTTATTTATACGGATCATTTTAAAGAAGCAGCTTATATTGCAAAAGCAAGACTTCAGTTAATGAGAGATATGGGGGTTACTCCTAGTGCAAATAGCGCATTCCTTTTAAACCTGGGACTAGAAACGCTTCCACTTAGAATGGAACGCCATTGTTACAATGCACAAAAGGTTGCAGAATTCTTAGAAGCCAGTGAACATGTTACGTGGGTAAACTTCCCAGGATTAAAGAGCTGCAAGTTTCATGAGATGGCTGAGAAATATATGCCAAACGGTACTTGCGGTGTAATCAGCTTTGGCCTTGTTGGTGAAAGAGAAGCAGCTACCAAATTTATGGATAGTTTAAAATTAGCTTCCATCGTAGTACATGTTGCAGATGCAAGAACTAGTGTGCTTCATCCAGCAAGTACGACACACCGTCAGTTAACAGATGAACAATTAGAAGAATGTGGCGTTGGTGCAGACTTAATCCGTATGTCCATCGGTATTGAATATATTGACGATATCATTAATGATATCAAACAAGCATTTGATGTTATTTATAAATAAGAATAAGAAACTTAAGTGTTACATCAAAGTATAATAAAGAAGCGTATGGTTGATCGGAAACGGTATCAACCGTACGCTTTTTTCATTCATAGGAAATATCTCTTTAAGAACTCTCCTATGAATGAAAAGCAACTTGAGGAAGCAACAGCTAACTTTCAATGGTAGGATCGTTATCTTTTGGTTCCTCCTTTTTATGTTTGGATTTTTTAGGCCTCTGCCCGTTGAAATCTTTGTTATATACTATGGTAAATGCCACTACGATGGCAGTAAGTGATGGGACGAGCACAATCATTGTCACAAGTAGCCGATAAATAAATTCTAATAGTAAGTTAACCATACAAAAACTCCATTTTTTTTATTATATGAATAAAAACCACATATGGTTACGAGGTATAATAAACGTTATTTTAAACATACTAAACTACATATAAGCAAAGAAGATGCTTACAACTTGGAGGGTTGATATGAGCGAAGATAATAAAACAAATAAAAATATTAAGGCAGAGAAAGATAAGAAAAATGGTACCATTACAGAACCTGGAAAGAAGCCTGAGGATCAAAAAACTAAAAAAGAGACCGAAAAGCTTAATGATCAGAAAATCAATGAATATGGCCAAACAACATTAGAGAACAACAATAAGAGAATACACTTGATGTCAATCATCGGTGAGGTGGAAGGCCACGAATGTTTACCACAGCATAATAAGACAACAAAATATGAGCATTTGCTGCCACAGCTTGCATCGATAGAAGATAGCAAGGAAATCGAAGGCGTCCTAATCTTGATCAATACAGTTGGCGGTGATGTTGAGGCAGGACTGGCAATTTCAGAAATGATTGCTTCCCTCAGTAAGCCTACGGTAACGTTGGTATTAGGAGGCAGCCATTCAATTGGTGTTCCTCTTGCTGTATCCTCAGATTATAGCTTTATCGTACCTACGGCAACTATGATCATCCATCCAGTACGAATGAATGGCATGGTAATTGGCGTATCACAGATGTTTGAGTACTTTGAACAGATTCAAGATCGAATTATTTCTTTTGTATCGAATCATTCTAATATTAGTTATGAAGATTTTAGGACATTGATGTTGAATACGACGCAATTAGTCAAGGATGTAGGTTCCATTCTTGTAGGTAAGGAAACGGTTGAGAAAGGTATCATAGATGAAGTTGGCGGTATAGATAAGGCTCTTAAGAAGCTAAATGAAATGATTGATGCCAATAAGAAAGAATGCGATCAAAATCAACAGGACCAACTGCCTATTGATGCGCCAGTGACAGAAGAATAGGATGTGTTAATATGCTTTATACGGCCAGGCCTTTAGAACGGGTCTATCATAATATGAATGAACCAGAGGAGGAAAAGGAAGTCGAATTAAAAGAGATTGCCACAGAAAACGGAATAATATATGCAGAAAACGTAGATGGCGATTATTATATACGCAGTTTTTCAAGCAGCTGTATGTCCGATTATTTGGATGAACGATACCAATTAGGTGCCATCTATCATATGGACTAACGGTTGCATCCCAAGTAAAATCAAGGTATAATGGAGATAGGTTTAAGGAAGGTATTTCTTTAAACCTATTTCTTGCGTTATGGATACACATTCTATTTGGTGTGTTTATATAAAGCTTTTAAGGGAGGGTTATTATGGCTCAAAAAACGAGTACTAGGAAGAAAACGAGCCAAAGTCGAAATACTAAGAGTCCTGCTAAAAAAAGTACATCGACAAAAACCAGAACGACTTCACAAACCAGACAAAACTCACAAGCAAGACAAACTTCGAGACCAGCAAACAGAAAGAAGAAACATAATCCTTTTAGGGATGAGATTATCTTGATTGTAACAGCAGTCGTATCGATATTATTAATACTTAGTTACTTGCATTTAGGTGGAAGGCTTAGCGATTATTTAAATAATATAGTTTTTGGGTTAATGGGATTTTTTGCAAGGATATTCCCATTTGCGTTGTTTCTTGGTGTCGCTTTTGGTATTTCCAATCGGGGAAATAAAGTAGCGAAAAGAAAGATTATCAGCAGTATTGGCTTTGCCGTTATCCTAACCGCATTATTACAATTAATTGCCTATCCGAATATACATATGTCGGAGTTGGGTAAAGCATATCAGGTCTGTGCAAGAGACCGAATTGGTGGTGGACTGATTGGGAGCATTATTAGTTCAACACTGGTTACATTAGTAGGAAAAATTGGAGCATATGTGGTGTTGCTTGCATTACTAGCAATCCTATTTATGTTTGTCACAGAAATCTTTATTTTTTCTACCCTTGGAAAGAAAAGTGTCGAACATATAAGTGAGATGCGTGAGCGTAGAAAAATGGAATATGAGTATGATGATGAGTATGAGGAGTACGAAGAGTATGACCATGCACCTAAGGTAGTTCCTCGTGGCGAACGACGTAAGGCGAAAGTATTTACATTTGAACGAGATGAAAATAAGGAAACTACAGTAGTAGACAAGTCAGAAGCTGTTCCGGATACGAAACAAAAAGGTAAAAATAAAAGGAAAGCAGTTTCCTTATTTGAACTTCAGTCAGAGGAAACGGATAGTGTCCAAGAGAAAACTGAGAAGGCGGATATTTTGCCTAACATTACAATCCATCGTGCGGATCCAAAGACTGCAAGTGACGCAGTGCCATTTGCAGAAGAGGAACCAGTATATGAACAGGAATTACGTAATAAATTTGAACAGACAGACTCAGATGCAGTACAGACAGATGAGTTAATGGATGAAACAAAAGATATTTCAGCTGAATTAGAGGATATCATCATTCATAATCCAAATGTTCAGGACGAGCCTGTAGCAGAGCTGCAAGAACTAGTAGTTAAGGATACTGAACCTGTAACAGAGCAGGTATTTGACAATTCCTTTGAACCAGAATTTGAGGAAGAACCATTTGCCATGCCAGGTGGTGAAGTAATTCCTGCTGTATTTATGGATGATACTACAGATGTAGTTCCACATAGACAGGGATTTGTCATGCCAACAGCAAATGAAGAAAAAGCAGAGGATGAGTTGATCCGTGTAGGGAAATATGACCACAAGAAGCAACATCATTCATCTTCACATAAGCAGGTGCATGCAAAGACAGCAAGTAGTGAGACAGTTGTAGAAGAGCTTAAGATTGAAGCAAAGCCGATTAAGAAGGAACATGTATTTCCACCGGTTAGTTTGCTTTCTAGACCAAAGGGAGCAGTCAAGGGTACTTCGGATCATGAATTGCAGGAGACTGCATATAAGCTTCAAAGTACATTGGACAGCTTTGGTGTTAAGGTTACAGTTACTAATGTTAGCTGTGGACCGGCGGTTACCCGATATGAGTTGCAGCCAGAACAAGGGGTTAAAGTTAGCCGTATTACTAACTTGGCAGATGATATTAAGCTAAATCTTGCGGCAGCAGATATCCGTATTGAAGCACCTATCCCAGGAAAGGCAGCAGTCGGTATTGAAGTGCCGAACAAGGTAAACAGCATGGTTACATTCCGTGAATTAATTGAGAGCACGGAATTCCAATCTCACGATTCAGGTGTTGCGTTTGCAGTAGGAAAAGATATTGGCGGTCAGACAGTGGTTACTGACATTGCCAAGATGCCTCACTTGTTGATTGCAGGTGCAACCGGTTCCGGTAAATCCGTTTGTATCAATACATTGATTATGAGTATTTTATATAAGGCATCACCAGATGATGTCAAATTAATCATGGTGGATCCGAAAGTTGTAGAATTAAGTGTTTACAATGGAATACCACATTTATTAATTCCTGTTGTAACAGATCCTAAAAAGGCAAGTGCAGCCTTAAACTGGGCGGTTGCTGAGATGACGGACCGTTACAAGAAATTTGCGGAACTTGGTGTTCGAGATGTAAAAGGATATAATAAGAAAATTGAGACAATTGAGGATAATCAAGATGAACGTTATCAAAAAATGCCTCAGATTGTCATTATCGTAGATGAGTTGGCAGATTTAATGATGGTTGCTCCTGGAGAAGTAGAAGATGCAATTTGTAGATTGGCACAGATGGCTCGTGCAGCCGGACTTCATTTAATTATAGCGACCCAACGTCCTAGTGTTAATGTTATCACTGGCTTAATTAAGGCCAATGTTCCTTCGCGTATTGCATTTTCAGTATCTTCGGCAATTGATTCCAGAACCATCCTAGATGGGGCGGGAGCTGAGAAACTACTTGGAAAAGGGGATATGTTATTTTTCCCTTCTGGCTATCCTAAACCAGTCCGTATTCAAGGTGCATTTGTTTCGGATAAGGAAGTTAGCAGTGTGGTAGAATTCTTAAAGGAACAATATGAAGGCGAAGGTGTGACAACCGGAAACAGCGAGCTTGAAAGTAAGATTACTGCAATTAGCAATACAGATGCTTCAAAGTCAAAAGAAAGTGCTTATGATGATTATTTTGCTGATTGTGGTAAGTTTATCATTGAAAAGGACAAGGCAAGTATTGGAATGCTTCAGCGTATGTTTAAGATTGGATATAACAGGGCTGCTAGAATTATGGATCAGCTTTACGAAGCTGGTGTGGTAGGACCAGATGTTGGTACAAAGCCTAGAACGGTTCTTATGTCCATGGAAGAGTTTGAGCTTTACGTGGAAGAGTATGTATAAATAGAGATAGACAGGGAAATAAGGGGGAGTTCCATATGGGGCTGCCCTATTTCTGTTTTTAATGATTTTAGTGAATAGAAACTACTCACCTGAAAGGAGTATGTTGTTTGCACGATCAGGTGACGTTCTCCAGAAAGGTTGAGGACAGAAGAGTTGAGGAGATGCAGGATGGATAAGAAAATAACCGGATACCTAGTTGTGAATCATTTTTTAAATGCGAATAAGTATAATGAGTTATATGAGTATTTTTTAGAAGCGGCAGATGAGTTTGGCGTAAATTTGATCTTAAAGACGAATGCAGAACTGATTGTAGAGGAAGAAGCGTTATATAGAGATGTGAATAATGTTGACTTTGTTCTGTTTTGGGATAAGGATATCAGACTTGCTAGTCTGATGGAGAACATTGGATATCGCCTCTTTAACTCGGCAAGGGCAATTGAAGTATGTGATGATAAAAGTCTGACGTATCTGGAGCTTAAAAAGGCAGGAGTTCTTATGCCGAAGACAATTATTGGACCAAAGACATTTGAACATGTGGATTATACGAATACTAGTTTTATGGATGGTATTATAAAGTCGTTGGGGCTGCCTCTTGTTGTAAAAGAGTGCTTTGGGTCATTTGGGATGCAGGTTTACCTGGTAAATTCCAAGGAAGAACTTGAGAAGAAACTAAAAGAGACTTCACCTAAGCCATTGATTTTCCAACAGCTGATACGTGAGAGTGCCGGCAGAGACGTTAGGTTACAGGTGATTGGAGATCAGGTTGTAGCCAGCATGTATCGTTATTCAGACAGTGATGATTTTAGAGCAAACCTTAGCATAGGCGGAAAAATGAAACCATTTGTTCCAACAAAGGAGCAAGAGGAGATCGCTATTCAATGTTGCAAGGCAATTGGACTTGATTTTGCAGGAGTAGACCTGTTATTCGGAGAGAACCATCAGACCTATGTATGTGAGGTGAATTCAAATGCTCATTTTAAGAATATCTATGACTGTACCAAGGTAAATGCGGCAAACTTGATTATCAAGCATGTGGTTGACACATTACTAAAAGAAAAGTAGGTGAGGCAATGTACGGAATTATTGTCTATGAAGAAAAGGATGCCCTTTACAATCGTTCCTTTATTGAGTATTTAATTGAGCAGGGAAAGAAGAAAGGGCTTACATTGGAGCTTTGTCTGTTGGAGAAGTTTGAGTTTGGTATTAGTGAAACAGGATATGTTGTGCGATATGATAATAAGCCATTTAGACGACCAGAGGTAGTGTTGTATCGTTGCAGGGAGTACTTGCTATCAAGGCAGTTTGAGTCAATGGGGATCGTAGTAGTCAATTCTTCAAAGGTATGTGAGATTTGTAATGATAAGGCAGCAACGTATCAATATGTGGCGAAGCTTGGAATTCACATGGTACCTTCCTTATTTGTGAAAAACAACAGACTGAAAGAGGCAATTGAATATTCTAAGGAAGCTGTGGTAGTTAAGGCTGTAAGTGGTCATGGTGGAAGTCAGGTGTGTCTTATCCATCCAGATAATAAGGAAGAGATGAAATCCTGTATTGTAACCATGGAAGGAGAAGATGTGGTAGTTCAGCCATTGATCAAGGGGCGTGAACAGGATCTTCGGGTATATGTGATTGGTGGTAAAATCATTGCTGCCGTATTACGAAGTGCAAATGGAGATTTCCGTTCTAATTTTTCTTTAGGTGGTTCTGTGGAACTTTATAGTCTTTCTGAAGAGGAAAGGGAGATTGTGGAAGCGATTACAAGTGAACTAGCTCTGGATTATGCAGGAATTGATTTTATTATAGGTGAAAATGGTGAGCTGATCTTTAATGAGATCGAAGATGTGGTTGGTGCCCGAATGCTTTATCAGTGCTCTGATTTGGATATTGTTCCGATGTATATAGACCATATATTGCAAAAACTATAGATATTAGTTTGGTTAATAAGTATTAGACAATAAATAAGTTAAGATTATACATCATTTTGGTAGTAACGATGAAAATAATAACTTTTGTTGTTTTATTGTCATTTTGTGATTATAATAAGCATGAAAACAAAAATTGTAACAGGGAGGCAGTTATTTTTATGAAAACCGACATCCAAATTGCTCAAGAAGCAAAGCTTAGTCATATTAAAGAGGTTGCCACACATCTTGATATCAAAGAAGATGATTTAGAGTTTTATGGCAAATATAAAGCTAAATTATCTGATGAACTTTTTGATAAAGTAAAGGATAACAAAGATGGCAAATTAATCCTCGTAACAGCTATCAATCCAACTCCAGCAGGCGAGGGAAAAACGACAACTAGTGTTGGTCTTGGCCAAGCACTTTCTCTATTAAATAAAAAAGCAGTAATTGCATTACGTGAGCCTTCCTTAGGACCTTGTTTTGGTATCAAAGGTGGTGCAGCAGGCGGCGGATATGCGCAGGTCGTACCTATGGAAGATTTAAATCTTCATTTTACAGGTGACTTCCATGCAATCACATCTGCAAATAACCTATTAGCTGCGATGCTTGATAACCATTTACAACAAGGTAATGCTTTAGACATCGATCCAAATCAAATCGTTTGGAAACGTTGTTTAGATATGAATGACCGTGTTCTTCGTAATATCGTTGTTGGACTTGGAAGAAAAGTTGACGGCGTTGTTCGTGAGGATCATTTTATTATAACAGTTGCATCTGAAATCATGGCAATCCTTTGTCTTGCAGATGATATGAAAGATTTAAAAGAACGTTTAGGAAGAATCATTGTTGCTTACACATATGCAGGTGAGCCTGTAACTGCAAAACAATTAAATGCAGTTGGTTCTATGGCAGCATTGTTAAAAGATGCAATCAAGCCAAACTTAATTCAGACATTAGAACACACTCCAGCCATCGTCCATGGAGGACCATTTGCTAATATTGCTCATGGATGTAACAGTGTTCGTGCAACAAAAATGGCTCTTAAATTAGCAGATTATGTTGTTACGGAAGCTGGATTTGGTGCAGATCTTGGAGCAGAAAAGTTCTTTGACATTAAATGCCGCATGGCAGACTTACAACCTGATGCAGTTGTATTAGTTGCTACTGTACGTGCTCTTAAATATAACGGCGGGGTGGATAAAACAAACCTTTCCGAGAAAAACATGGATGCACTTGAAAAAGGTATTGTAAACCTTGAAAAACACATTGAGAACCTTCAAAAATTCGGTGTGCCTGTTGTTGTAACTTTAAATAAGTTTATGACAGATACAGAAGAAGAACTTGCATTTGTTAAACAGTTCTGTGAAGAACGTGGATGTGAGTTTGCATTATCTGAAGTATGGGAACACGGCGGTAAAGGTGGCGTTGAGCTTGCAAATAAAGTGCTTCATACATTAGAAACAAAGGAAAGTAACTTTAGCCCACTATACGATACTTCTTTATCCATTAAAGAAAAAATCGAAAAGATTGCAACTGAAATTTATGGAGCAGATGGTGTTACTTATGATGCAGCAGCATTAAAATCCATTGCTCGTATTGAAGAGATTGGATTTAAGGAAGCACCAGTATGTATGGCGAAAAATCAGTATTCGTTATCTGATGATGCGAAGAAGCTTGGACGTCCTACAAACTTTACGATTAATATTCGTGAAGTCTATGTAAATGCAGGTGCAGGATTTGTAGTAGCAATCACTGGTACAGTTATGACTATGCCAGGGCTACCTAAACATCCAGCAGCAGAAAACATTGATGTGGATGATAACGGAGTAATCACTGGATTATTCTAAGAACGGAGGCAGAACGCTTCCTTCAGATAAGCAGTGTGTTGAAGTGACTGCTAGAGTTTAATTGTCTACAGTCTGAGAGGAGGTATCACGCGTAGCGTGGTACCTCCTCTTTTTAGTTTTTAGGGACACTGATGGTTTCCGCAACTTTCTCTAAGAAGAGGGTGTTGGGGGTGAGGCAAGTTGAGCTGAGTTTGAAAAGAATGAAGTTTTGAGGGGGGATGAATTCATAGAGGCACGGTTTATTTGATTTAATTGGATATATTTGTTTACAATAAAAGTTATGGTATACTTTTCTTTATAAGGCCAAGTAGGGAAGGAGTTTTATGGAGGAATGTATTTTTTGCAGGATTATAAAGCATCAACAAGAAGCATGTATTGTATATGAGGATGATACAGTAATTGCTTTTTTAGACTCTGATCCAATTAATACCGGACATGTGTTATTGGTTCCTAAGGACCATTATCTTGATGTAGATGAATTGCCAGAGGAGTTACTAATACATATTTCAAAAGTTTCACAGAAAATTGTGAAAGCAATAAAGGCAACCTTTCATCCGGATGGGTATAGTGCAATTCAATGTGGCGGTATGTTTAATGATATTGGACATTATCATTTGCATCTGTTCCCTAGGTATAAGGAGGATGGATTTGGTTGGAAGGATACCATATTGGAATCATATACATCAGATAAAATTGCGAGACAGATAATGGAACAGATAGAGTGACAAGTAAAAGAGTAATTCGAGGGTTAGGACTAATAATTAGGGGAAATGGATTAAAATCCACTGATGATTTTGAAGAAGGGATTGATGGTAGTATATAGTATATAGTATATAAACTATGAGGGGGAATCGAGGTTTGAAAAAATCAAATAATTTAATTATCTTTTTATGCGCGCTTATATTTCTTGTTGCAGGAGGAGGACTTATCTGGAGTAGGGGGGATGCAGCAAGGTATCAATTTAGCAGTGATAAGATAGAAATGGGCAGAATTAATTTGTATACAGGAGAAGCTGAAAAAGTTGTTGAAATTACGGATCAGGCGGAAATAAAGAAAATACAGGACATGTTTGACGGATTTGAAATGAAAAAAACAAAAGAGGATTTAATGACGCAGAGTACAATATATATTAAATTTAATGAGCAATGTGTCATTAGTATTAAGGGATGTGTTGGTCAATATACATACGGGGGGATTAGTGACAAGACAGAATTAAATCCTAGCATGTACTGCTTGCCACATGGGCTTGCTTCCTATGTAAAACAGGCAGTGTCAGAGTAAGAAACCGAATAGGAACAGGAGGATAACATGCAGGTTAAGTTTAGGATTGCTACCATAGCAGATTTAAGGGAAATCAATTGTTTGGTTCAGGATGCCATTGCAGCTATGAAAAAAGAACAAATCGATCAATGGGATGAGAGGTATCCAGATCAGGAGATTTTACGAGAGGACATTGAGAAGCAGCAGCTTTATGTTGGATATGTAGAAAATAAAATTGTGGTTATTTATGTTATAAACCAGGAATTTGATCAAGAATACAATACGGGAAAATGGGAGTACAATGAGAAGCCGTTTTATGTGCTTCATAGATTATGTGTAGATCCCAAACAGCAAAAACAAGGAATTGCAAGGAGCACGATGAGGCATATTGAGGAGGAACTGAAGGCGAAAGGCATTGGTGCTATGCGTTTGGATGTCTTCTCAAAAAATCCATCTGCATTACGTCTGTATCATAGTTTTGGTTTTAAGAAAGTTGGGCATGCAGATTGGAGAAAAGGGAGATTTTATTTGATGGAAAAGTGCATTTAATAGTACTTAAAAGTGTCTATATAAAATGAGGTGGTTATGGTAGAAACAAAACATTTGATTATTCGTAATTTTAAGGAAAGTGATAGTGAAAAGTGCTATGAAAGTTTTGGTCAAGATGAAACGCTTGGTGAGTATTTACTCATCTTTCCAATGGCTGATGTTTCAGTAATGGAAGAGTTTATAAATGGATGTATGGTTGGACTGGCAATGGGCAGTGTGAAGCATTGGTATTCCGCTACACAGTACTACATTGACGAACTTTGTATTATACGAGAAGAACAAGGAAGAGGGCTAGGAACACGTTTTCTACAATACATAGAAGAGTTTCTTTTATCAAAGGGAATACCTCAGATTTTCCTGCAGACAGATCGACCAATGCCAGCATATGAATTTTACAAGAAAAATGGATTTATTGAACTAGAAGATCACGTTTCCTTTTATAAGGAATGTGGCACTGAAAAGTAAGGGCCGGGTAAACTAATTGTATATAGTAAAAGGCTTGCCATGAGTAGGAAATCCTTCTCATAGCAAGCCTTTTTAGGATAACGTTAACATATAGCTCTTAAACGATATGCTAAAACGTTTCATGTGTCACACCTCATTATTGACGCTCAAACGCTTCTTCACAGTAAATGCAGCGGTAAATACGTTTTTCCTTATTGGTTAATTTGAAAACGTGTGGCAGTTCCTGCTCGATAGAAGTGATACAACGAGGATTTTTACATTTGATAATGTTAGTAACCTCAGTTGGAAGAACCGGATTTTTCTTGATTACGATTTCACCCTTTTCAATAATGTTAATTGTAAGCTGGTCATCAAGAACTGCAAGCATATTGATGTTTTCTTTGATTGGACCATCGATCTTGATAATGTCCTTTTGGCCCATCTTGTTGGACTTGGCATTCATAATGATTGCCACCGTACACTTTGCTTTATCTAATTTAAGGTAATGATAGATATCCATGGCCTTTCCGGCCTTGATATGATCAATTACAATACCATTTCCTAATCCACTGATATTTAACATGGTCGATTTACCTCCAATAATGTCATGATCAGAGCCATACGTACATAAACACCGTATTCCGCCTGTTTGAAATAAACTGCACGAGGGTCATTGTCCACTTCGGTACTGATTTCATTTACACGAGGAAGTGGATGAAGTACTAACATGTCATCTTTTGCGAATTTCATTTTCTGCATATCCAGGATAAATAGATCTTTTAAACGAACGTAGTCATCTTCATTGAAGAAACGTTCTTTCTGAACTCTTGTCATATATAATAGATCCAGTTCTGGCATGACATCTTCTAATACACTGACTTCCTTATATTCAATATTATGTTCATCCAATACTTCTTCACGGATGTAAGTTGGTATTTTTAATTCTTCAGGGGAGATAAGTACAAATTTAATGTTCTCATAGCGAACGAGAGCATTGATTAAGGAATGAACGGTACGACCAAACTTTAAATCTCCGCATAAGCCTACGGTAAGATTGTTTAGTCTTCCTTTCAGATTTTTAATAGTAAGTAGATCGGTTAATGTCTGTGTTGGATGGTTATGACCACCGTCACCGGCATTAATAACTGGAATAGTAGAATATTTTGCTGCAACCATTGGAGCACCTTCTTTTGGATGACGCATCGCACAAATGTCAGCATAGCTTGATATAACTCGAATTGTATCGGCAACACTTTCACCTTTTGCAGCACTAGAAGAATCTGCAGAAGAGAAACCGAGGACATTACCGCCAAGATTCATCATGGCTGCTTCAAAAGATAATCGGGTTCTTGTACTAGGTTCATAAAATAATGTTGCAAGTTTTTGTCCATCGCATACATGGGCATATTTTTTCGGGTCAGCAATAATATCTTCTGCCAAGGATAAAACATTATCTAGCTCTTTCGTGGAAAGATCTAAAGGACTAATTATGTGTTTCATAGGTGCCTCCTATTTCCTTAAAATGATAAATTTTCAACTATATATTGTAATGCAACTTTCGCATTATTACAACAAGAAAATTATAAAAGTTGCATAAAAATACCTTTTTAAACATCATATGCCAATTCTTATATTGCAATCTCCTTGAGAAATCTATATAATATAGAACAAAGTATCTTTTTTACGTTAATATATAAAAGTATAGGGATACATCAGTAATACGATATAAGGAGGACTCGCATGATTAAGTTATTTGAAAAAGGTGCCTTTTTAATTAATGGTACAGAATTGGTAGAAGAAACAAACGATGTAAATCAAGTACTAGCTTCCAAATTAGGAAATCCAGTGTCCAAAGAAGAAGCTAAGAAGAATACAATGGCATACTCTATTTTAGAAGCACATAATACTTCTGGTAATATGGATTCACTTAAGATTAAATTTGATAAATTAACATCTCACGATATTACGTTTGTCGGCATCTTACAGACAGCAAGGGCGTCAGGCCTTACACGTTTCCCAGTTCCTTATGCGTTAACAAACTGTCATAATAGTTTATGCGCAGTAGGCGGAACTATTAACGAAGATGATCATGTATTTGGTCTCGACTGTGCAAAAAAATACGGCGGAATTTATGTACCACCTCATCAAGCAGTAATTCATCAATTTGCACGTGAAATGCTGGCAGCAGGCGGTAAGATGATTTTAGGATCTGACTCCCATACAAGATACGGTGCCCTTGGTACTATGGCAATGGGTGAAGGTGGTCCGGAAATCGTAAAACAATTATTAGAAAGAACCTACGACATTAACATGCCAGGTGTTGTTGGCGTTTACTTGACTGGTGAGCCTCAAAAAGGCGTTGGTCCTCAGGATGTTGCATTAGCAATTATCGGAGCAGTATTTGCTAATGGCTACGTGAAGAACAAGGTAATGGAATTTGTAGGAGACGGCGTACATAATTTAAGTGTTGATTATCGTATCGGTATCGACGTTATGACAACAGAAACAACTTGTCTTTCCTCTATCTGGACGACAGACGATAAGGTAAAAGATTTCTATGAAATCCACGGAAGAAAAGAGGATTACAAAGAACTTGAGCCAGGAAACGTGGCATACTATGATGGTATGGTTTATGTAGACTTATCTGCAATCAAGCCAATGATCGCAATGCCATTCCACCCAAGCAATGTGTATACAATTGAAGAGTTAAATGCAAATCTTTATGACATCCTTGACGATGTAGAAAAGAAAGCATTAGTTTCTCTTGATAACAATAAGATCAACTATACATTAAAAGATAAAGTTAAAAATGGCAGACTTTACATTGAACAAGGTGTAATCGCAGGATGTGCCGGCGGTGGATTTGAAAATATCTGTGATGCAGCAGATATCTTAAAAGGAAAATACATTGGAAATGATGAGTTCTCCTTAAGCGTTTATCCAGCAAGTCAGCCAATCTTTATGGAACTTGTGAAAAATGGCCGTGTGGCTTCTCTTATGGAAACAGGTGCAACGATCCGTACTGCATTCTGTGGACCATGCTTTGGTGCAGGAGATGTACCAGCTAATAATGGCTTAAGTGTCCGTCATTCTACTAGAAACTTCCCTAACCGTGAAGGGTCTAAGATTACCAATGGACAGATTGCTTCTGTTGCACTTATGGATGCTCGTTCCATCGCTGCAACTGCGGCAAACAAAGGTTTCTTAACTCCAGCAACAGACGTGGACGTTGACTTTACAAAACCAAGCTATTTCTTTGATTCAAACATTTACAATAATCGTGTGTACAATGGTGTTGGCAAAGCAGATCCAGAACATGAAATCAAATTTGGTCCTAACATCGTTGACTGGCCTGCAATGGTTAGCTTGACAGATGATATGGTACTTAAGGTAACGGCAGAAATTCATGATCCTGTTACAACCACAGATGAATTAATTCCTTCTGGTGAAACTTCTTCTTATCGTTCCAACCCATTAGGCCTTGCAGAATTTACATTATCTCGTAAGGATCCTGAATACGTTGGCCGTGCAAAAGAAATTCAAAAGGCAGAAAAAGCTAGAATTGCAGGCGAAGATATCTTTGCTGCAAATGACGAAGTGAAAGCAGTATTTGATAAGATCAATACTAAATTCGCGGTAGATCCAAAAGAAACCGAAATCGGTTCTTTAATCTATGCTGTTAAACCAGGTGATGGTTCTGCCAGAGAACAAGCTGCCAGCTGTCAAAAAGTATTAGGCGGTCTTGCAAATATCGCTAAAGAATATGCAACAAAACGTTATCGTTCCAACTTAATCAACTGGGGCATGTTTCCTTTCACATTTGCAGAGGACATTCCATTTGCACTTGGTGATTACATCTTGATCAAAGACGTAAAGAAAGCAATTGCAGAGAAAGAAGAAGTGATTAAGGCATATGTTGTAAAAGACGAATTAATAGAATTTGATTTAAGAGTAGGAGACTTAACAGACGATGAAAGAGAAATTATCTTACAAGGCTGTTTGATCAACTACTATAAGAGTCAAAATAAATAAGAGTAATTAGAAAAAGGGACTGCCATGGTGGGGCGGTCCCTTTTTTCTTTTTGTAATATATGGAGAAGTACATATTCTGTATTGACATTTGACGTCACAATAGGTATGCTAAAGAATGGAATTAAAAAATACTATTCTTGCAGTATTTCTGTACGAATGAGGGAAAAAAATGAAGAGAAATAATCAGTTATCGATTGTAAGTATTGTGGCAATGGGGATTGGAGCAGCGCTATTTTTCGTATTAGGGCGTTTTGCAGCTATTCCTACATTTATACCCAATACTACGATTAACATTCAGTATGCAATTTTAGCATTATTTGCAGTAATCTACGGGCCAATCGTAAGTTGTTATGCCGGATTTATCGGCCATACATTAATCGACTTGTCCTGGGGATCTCCATGGTGGAGCTGGATCATTGCAACTGCAGTATTTGGTCTGATCGTTGGGCTATGCAGAAAATGGATCTATGTACAAGGTGCAAGCTTTGAGACAATGGAAATTGTCAAGTTTAATATAGTTCAGGTCTTTGCGCACTGTATCGCATGGGGCGTAGTTGCACCGACACTGGACATTCTAATCTATAATGAACCTGTTGCTAAGCTATATGCACAGGGTATTGCAGCGGGTATTTCCAATGCACTCACTACAGGCATTATCGGATCAATTTTATTGATTGCCTATTCAAAGACGAAGACGAAAAAAGGAAGCTTACAAAAAGAAGCTTAATATTCATAGTTTGATATGGCCGTCTACTAAGGCGGTCATATTTTATCCTGTTATAAGAAAGTGCATCGTAAAATTCTTGTAACTGACAGAAGACATTTTCCGAATAGAATGCCAAGATGCACAGTTTGGACCTAAGAAGAGTGGCTGATACGTTAAGGAGTAATAATTTGAGAGAAACACTTATATCATTTGAACATTATACATTTCAATATCACGTTCAATCAGAGCCTACATTAAGAGACATTAATCTGCAAATTAAGAAGGGCGAGCGTGTGATTATAGTTGGAGCTTCTGGTAGCGGAAAGAGTACGCTTGGACATTGTTTAAATGGCCTTAATCCTTTTAGCTATCATGGAGAGTCTACTGGTAAACTCACAATTTGTGGAGTAGAAGCTAAAAAATCTAGTATTTTTGAGCTGAGCCAGTATGTTGGAACGGTTCTTCAAGATACCGATGGTCAGTTTATTGGTATGACAGTTCTTGAAGATATTGCATTTGCAATGGAAAATGACTGTGTTCCAAAACAGGAGCTGATCGCCAGAACAGAACGGGAAGCATCTATGCTTCAGTTGACAGACTTTTTAAATCACTCACCACATCAGTTATCTGGTGGACAGAAACAAAGAGTTTCTATGGCGGGTGTATTGGTAAAGAAAATCCCAATTTTATTATTTGATGAACCACTTGCAAATCTTGATCCTGCAGCAGGAAAAGAAGCAATCAAGCTGATTGATCAAATTCAAAAAGAAACAGATGCAGCTGTAGTAATAATTGAACATCGATTGGAAGACGCGCTCTATATGGGGGCTGACCGTATCGTATTGATGGAAGAAGGGCGCATTGTGGCAGATTTACCACCAGCAGAGATCTTTGCTAAAGATTATTTAGTGAAAGCTGGAATTCGTGAACCATTATATATTACTGCTTTAAAATATGCAGGAGTGGATCTTGCACCGGAAATGGGACTTCAAAGAATTGAAGACCTGAAATTAGACGAAATGCAGAAACAGAAAGTGAAGCATTGGTTTGGACAAGAAGAAGTAACATCCGCTATGGAAAATAAGGAAGTTATTCTAAGTGTGGAAAACCTAGGATTTGGCTATCAAAAAAACAAGAAGACTCTTTCGGAAGTGAATTTTGCAATTCATGAAGGCGAGATGGTCAGTATCGTTGGAAAGAACGGTGCAGGGAAAAGTACACTTGCAAAACTTTTATGCGGTTTCCAAAAGTCAGAAGAAGGCGTAATCCGTTATCGTGGACGTGATATAGCTTCTGATACCATAAAAGAACGTGCCAAGTATATTGGTTATGTAATGCAAAATCCAAATCAGATGATCAGCAGACCAATGATTTATGATGAAGTTGCATTAAGTCTTCGCGGACTTGAATTGTCAGAGGAAGAAATGCAGCAAAAGGTATATGAAGCATTAAAAATCTGTGGTCTTTATGAATACCGTAATTGGCCAATACAGGCACTTAGCTATGGACAAAAGAAACGTGTGACAATTGCAAGTATCCTTGTACAAGAACCGGAAATCCTGATCTTAGATGAACCGACTGCCGGACAGGACTTTAGACACTATACAGAAATTATGGAGTTCTTAAAGAAACTGAACAGACAAGGAATTACAGTAATCATCATTACCCATGACATGCATTTAATGCTAGAATATGCAGGCAGAACGATTACATTTGCGGAAGGCAGAATGGTTGCAGATACGACACCGGTTCGCTTATTTGCAGATACTGATATGATAGCAAAGGCAAGCCTTAAAGAGACTTCTTTATTTGCACTTGCAAATCTTTGTGACATTGATCCGGAAGCATATATTACTACATTTATTGAACGAGACAGAAAGGAAAGAGAAGCATGACAACATCCCTTTCTTTTATAGAAAAAGACTCATTTATTCATAATTTGACAGGAAGCACGAAGATGGTATTCTTCCTCCTTTGGAGTATTGCAGCCATGATCACGTATGATACAAGAATTTTAGCGATAATGTTAGTTGCAGGCATCGCCATCTTCCGAGTTTCAAAGCTGGAATGGGCAGATGTTAAAGTGGCTGTAAACTTTATGTTAGTCCTAATCGCTATGAACATGGTCGGAATATATATCTTTGCTCCAGAACAAGGGGTAGAAATCTATGGAACGAGACATGAGCTGATCCACTTTGTTGGACGCTATTCGGTTGTGACAGAACAGTTATTTTACCTGTTTAACTTTACACTAAAATATTTAGCAGTAATGCCAGTTGCCTTAGTATTTATTCTGGCAACAAATCCAAGTGAGTTTGCATCCAGTTTAAATGGAATTGGTGTAAACTATAAGATTGGCTATGCGGTATCAATTGCCCTTCGCTATATTCCTGATGTACAGCGAGATTTCCATGAGATTTCACAGGCACAGCAGGCGAGAGGAATTGACTTAAGCAGTAAAGACAGCCTTGTGAGCCGTATGAAGAATTCGGCAGCAATTCTATTCCCACTTGTATTATCCAGTCTTCATCGTATTGAGACGATTTCCAATGCCATGGAGCTACGTGGCTTCGGCAAGAAGAGAAAACGTACTTGGATTGTACAAAAATCATTTAGAAAACAAGATTTCGTTGCAGTTGTTATTGCATGTCTAATCCTTGCAGTTTCAGTAGGAGTAATTAGTTATACTGGCAGCAGATACTGGAATCCATTTGTATAAAGAGTAAAGTAAGGTCCTTAGACTAGGTATATGCCATGTCTTGGGACCTTTTTTCGTGAACATATAAAAAAGCTATAAAGTATTAAAAAGCACTTTTTTTCTGTGCAAAAATAAGGTAGAATAGTTCAGTACAAAAGAAGGAGGAAGAGATATGAGAAAAAATACAAAATCAGTAATTGCACTTGGGTTGTGCATGACGTGTATGGCAAGCTCCGTTAGTCCGGTGACTGCATATGCAAAAGGAACCAATACGACAGTGAAGTCTATTGAAGGGACAGGCGTTACATATAACGACAAAACAGGATATTATGAAGTGACAGGTGAAATGGATCAGATTATTGGTACATTAAGTGGAGTGTCAAAAAATGTTACATCTGTAAGCTATGAGATAACAGATTCAAAAGGCATCGTAGTAAAAGAAGGTGCTGTGGATCCTAAGAAGGAATTTTCTATGGATAACCTTGGATTTGCATTAGGTGAAAATACACTTAAGATTACTACTGAGACTAAGAGCGGATCGGAAGAGGCTTATTTCCCGATTTACAATACTTCCATTGAAAACACAGTGCAGATGGATGTGGATATGGCAGATAACGATAATGATGGGCTGGTGAATTACTGGGAAGAGTTCTTTGGGACTGATGCAGATAAAGCAGATACCGATCAAGACGGACTGTCTGATTTAGTAGAAATTACTGTGCTTGGAACAGATCCATTGAAAGCAGATACCGATGGAAATGGTATAAATGACGGAGATGAAGACTTCGATGAAGATGGATTGACGAACATAGAGGAAGTAAAAGCAGGAACAGATCCTTGTTCTTTAGACAGTGATAATGATGGTTTATCCGATTATGATGAACTCAATGTTTATGGAACTAATCCAATGAATGCGGACACAGATAATGATGGCGCAAATGATGGATGGGAAGTGGAAAATGGTTTTAATCCAAAGAAGAAAGATAAGAAGTTTGAGCTTACAGTAAGTGCTGCAGACAATTTAGCAACGTTATATTCTAAAAAACTAATTGGAAGTGAAGCACAAAACTTTTCACTTCACGTGGTAGAAGATGATGTGTATCAACTCGCATCAACGGTTGGAGCATTAAGCAATGTATATGAATTAGGTGAAAATGTGAAAGCGACGCTTTCTATTAAGTATACTAAGAAAAATGCATCTGAAAATCCTCAGATCTACTGCTATGATATTGCAAAACAAAAGCTGATTTATTTGAAGACAACATATCAAGATGGCTATTTATCAGCAAATACAAAAGATGATAAAGAGTCAAGATATATCGTTCTTGATAAGGCTGCTTATGATAAATATAGAAAGTCAGCAAATAAGAAGCCATCTGCATCTGCAAAGGACAGCAATCAAGACGGCATTTCAGATGCGGATACAAAAAGCATGTGTGATGGCACATTAGTAACGGCTACCGGTGAAACAGTATTTGGAGATGCTACTTATGAACAAGTTCAGGCAAATGCTGATTTTGATGGAGATGGACTTACAAATGGTGAAGAAATCTCTGTGGAAACAGATGAAGAAGGTGTCCGCTATGTAATTTTAAAATCCTCTCCAATCTTAAAAGACACAGATGGTGATGGAATTAATGATAAAGAAGATACTGCACCATTAGAACGAGGTTTAAAAGATGGTATTGTAGGTACTGTTCAAATGTACTCCCGTCATGAAACGGATCAAAGTTTCTTATTAGGACATGCATTCCTTGTATATACAAGCTATATTGATGGACAGTCTCTTGAAATCGAAGGCATCAACCGTTCTTATCGTTATGATGAAATCCAAGGTACTTATGTAGAACGTAGCGGCAACCATGATGTTTATGATCTTAACCGTGGTGATTATGTGTCTATCGGTAACTATCGTTCTGTAGCATTAGATATTATTTATGATATTGTAATGGGCGATTTTGACCAGGCATTTAAGGATAGTGGATTTGCCAAACAAAGAACTTACAGCAATGATTTATGGGATCGTTTTGAGCAATACCTTGTTGTAAAAGGCTCTTCCATTCTTTTAGAAAAAGGCTATCATGAAGCAAGCAAAAACAGTATTCGTTATAATGAAGAGATTTATGCTACGTATGCATATGAAGGATTTACACAATATCCAAATGCAGTAATTACGAAAGAAGTGACACAAGAACAATTAGATGAAATCCTAGCATATGACCAGGCTCATAATTATTATGGATTATTAACAAATAACTGTTCTTCCATTGCTTCAGGAGCATGGAACGCAGCGTTTGGCGATACTCTTTATGCAAGAGAAGCAAGCGGATTATACTCGATCTTTGATACACCGATGATCCTAAAAGCGCATATTCTTCAACGAGATGGCGTAGAAGTGGATGTACGTGACTTTGGCGTAAGATTGTAAAAGTAAATAAAGACGAGGCACCTATTTAACATATAGGTGCCTCGTTTTTTATAGAGCGGAGATTGACTTTCAATCCCCACAGTAGAAGTTATTAGTCAACAGAAATAGCGTCAGTTGGGCAGCCGTCGGCAGCTTCTTGAGCGGAATCTTCTAATTCGCCAGGAACTACATCAACTACAGCATGAGCTTTCTCGTTGTCATCAAATTCAAAAACTTCAGGGCATGTGGAAACACACATTCCACATGAAATGCAAGCATCTTGATCTACTACTGCTTTCATAGTAATACCTCCTTTAAAATAACAAGAATAGTATATGTAAAAAGTATATAAATATACAAAAATGGCTAAGTTTAAGTTGTATGAATTGCTATAAAAAGATGCCTATGTTATAATGTCATTGATTTACAACTTAAAAATACCATTAGTAATAATATTAGGGAGGAAACGAGATGAACCAGAACGATAATGGCCAGAAGGTGTTTCGTTGTCAGAATTGTGGTCGTACTATAAGTCCTAGCCATATGTACTGTTCTGCTTGTGGCGCAAAGAACCCATGGTATGGAAATGATATATCGAAGAATATGGAGCAGGATGATCTGCCAGTTATTAATACAGATGATATATTTGGAAATTTAGACTATATAGATCATAAACAAGAGAAGAAGAACAAAGCAGAAGACGATGACCTTCCGGTAATCAATACAGATGGATTGTTTGACGATGTTCCATTTGCAGATACGACAGGTTATCCAAACAAGACCACATCCAATCATGCAGCAAATATGCAATATTACAGTATGGGAACACAACAGCAGGAACCTTACCAAGGATCTCCGAGTCAAAGCATGAATGCAAATAGTAAGGATATGCCAAACCAAGGGGCTACACATCAGGATAAGGTAGATCCAAGCACATCATATAACATGAAAAATGACATGAGAAATGATGTGAAAGACGATATGAGAAGTAATCAAGCTGCAGCTCAACGAAGTCCTTATGCAAATCCTGCATCTAATCCAAATGCAAGGGGTGGACAAAGTGTACCGCCAGCAAATACGGGAAATGAGAGTCATATACAAGAGGAAAATGAGGAAAAACCGAAAAAGTCAAAGAAAAAGTTTGTTATTCTTGGAGTACTTCTTATGGCTGCAATTGCAGTTGGTTTGACATGTTTCTTTGTATTTGGAAAGAGCGGAAAGAAAACCGACTTAATGGATATCTGTGGATATAAGTTTGAAGGAGTCAATGGCAAAGGTACAGTAGCATTTGAATTCAATGAAAACTGTGACTTATATAGTGATTTCTTTATCCAGGATAATACAGAGGCTTGTGAGGCATTGAAAAAAATCACGTTTACAGCAACTCCGTCTAATGGACTGTCCAATGGGGATACTGTGACGATTATTGCAGATTATTCCCATGTGGATCTATCAACATATGGTCTTAAAGTTTCTAATGACTCAAAACAAGTAGTAGTATCTGGACTTCCAGATGCTACTGAATATGACGTGTTTAAAGATGTAATTGTGAAATTTGAGGGGTATGAAGGATCCGGGAAAGCTTCCATCGATGTTACCGGTTGTGATGATTTTACTGTTACCAACGTAAAATACTCATTTCAAGGAGCATCTGAGAATTTAAAAAATGGAGATAAGGTAGTTGTGTTTGCCCAAGTTGAAGCATCCGCTTTAGAAGAAAATAATTATGAAGTAGGTGCAGATACAAAGGAGTTTACCGTAGAGGGACTATCAGACGCAAAAGCATTCGATGTGTTTAAAGACATTACAATCTCCTATGCAGGCGCCTCACCTAAGTTAAGCTTATCTGTTGATAAGTCTTCAAGTGACAGTTTTGTAAAAGACAAGGTGACGTTTGAACTAAGTAAAAAAGAAGACGTATCCATTGGCGATACAATTACAGTGACTGCAAAATTCAATGAGGAAGATGCAAAGTCAGCTGGATACAAGATTGATACACTGACAAAGACAGTAACGGTTTCTAATGTTCCATCGTACTTATCTAGTATTACAAGTGGTCAGGCAAGCAGTCTGGACAGTAAGATAATTGGAGTAATGGAAGATCAGGAAGAGTCAAATGGTGATTCCTATGTATTTGACCGTGATCTTGATCAGTTATTTGATGATGGCAGACATTATGAGTTTGTAAAAGCATCAAAAGATAAGGCACTTCGTTATTTCTTATATAATGATGAAAAAGATGAGATTAACTCATATATCCTTGTAGAAAAATATACGATTACTGCCGAGGAAGAGGAAACAGGAGAAGTGAGAGAAACCGTGATTTATGCGGAGTCCACAATCTCCAACATTATTTTAGATGACGATGGAAAGACAATAACCCATGAAGAACCTTCTTCTATTGTTACCGATACGGACTTAAATTATTTCATCAATAAGGTGAATGGTTTAGGATATAAGATCACTTCTGTAAAATAATTGATAACTATTTTAGGTGCATTTGCATACTATATTACAAGTCAATTTATGAGGTGAATCAGAAAGTGGATACAAAGATATATATTGATGCTGGTCATGGTGGATATGATAACGGTGCAACGTATAATGGAAGAAAAGAGAAAGATGATAATCTGAGGCTTGCATTAGCTGTTGGGAATTCTCTTCGTCAAAAAGGAATCGACACTGATTTTACACGGGAAAGAGATGTCTATCAAAGTCCTAGTGAGAAAGCACAAATGGCAAATGAAGGCGACGCAGACTTGTTTATATCATTTCATAGAAGTTCCAGTCCAGTGCCAAACACAAATGACGGAGTAGAAGCGTATGTATATGATACTGGCGGCATAAATGAAGAGCTTGCAAAAAACATAAATGCCAATCTTGAAAAAATAGGATTTAAGAACAATGGAGTTCGTGTAAATAAGAATCTTACCATTCTTAAAAAGACCAATATGCCTGCAGTACTGCTGGATATAGGCTATGTGAATGCGGATAAGGATAATCGTGAATTTGATGCGAAGTTCGATCAGATCGTAAATGCAATCAGTGATGCCATTATTGGCATAGTAGATCAAGAGAGCGAGCAAAAAGAGGAAAATACACCAGAGTATGCTATCCAAGTAGGCTTGTTTAAAAATCAGGCAAATGCAGCAGCATTGATTGAAGATTTGCAGACCAGCGGCTATGATGCAATGCTAGAGCCAATGGGTGGCTATTATGCAGTGCTTATTGGAAATTATCCAAGTATCGCTGCAGCAGAAAAAGAAGAAGAACAAATTCAGAATATGGGCTATGAAACAATTATAATAGAGCGATAAGAAAAGAGAGAAAATGAGGCATCTTAATAATAAGGTGTCTCATTTTTTATGTAATTATAAGAAACTTATCTTCGAGCAGTCTCCTGTTGCATGCTCACGTGATAAAGTGTAAAATAATACTTTAAAAATACAGAATAATCGTATAGAATAATAGCATACTGGAATAATAAAGAAACGGAGTGATTATATGCCACAGATTATCGATGGAAAGAAAATTTCTGCTGCAATTAAGGAAGAACTAAAAGTTAGGGTAGATGAATTAAAAAAACAAAATATCGAAATAACATTAGCGGTGATCCAGGTAGGGAATGATCCAGCTAGCTGTGTATATGTTAGGAATAAAAAGAAAGCTTGTGAATTTATTGGAATTAACAGCTTATCCTACGAACTGGAAGAAACCACAACAGAAGAAGAATTAATTCGCTTAGTAGAAGAGTTGAATGAAAGAGATGACGTAAATGGCATTTTAGTTCAGCTTCCGTTGCCAAAGCATATTGATGAAGACAAGATCATTATGACAATCAGTCCGAAAAAGGATGTAGATGGTTTCCATCCAATGAATGTTGGGGCGTTAAATATTGGACAACCAGGGTTTGTATCCTGTACACCTGCAGGCATAATTCAATTATTAAAACGTTCTAATATTGAAATTGAAGGAAAAGAATGTGTGGTAATTGGACGAAGCAACATCGTTGGTAAGCCAATGGGTGCTTTGTTATTAAAAGAGAATGGAACGGTAACAATCTGTCATTCTAGAACAAAAGACTTAAAAGAAGTAACAAAGAGAGCGGATATTCTTGTAGTTGCCATTGGTAAGCCAAAATTCATTACCAAAGACTATGTAAAAGATGGCGCGGTAATAATCGATGTAGGAATGCACCGTGGCGAAGACAATAAGTTATGCGGAGACGTGGATTACAATGATGTAGAAGCACATGTAAGTGCAATTACACCTGTTCCAGGTGGTGTTGGTCCAATGACCATTGCAATGCTTATGAATAACTGCGTAGAATCAATTAATTTATAAGATAATTTAT
>JAUNJY010000123.1 GCA_030535455.1 bacterium | reverse complement strand
GAGATGCCGCAATGAATGGGCTTTCGGACAGGGGTTCGATTCCCCTCAGCTCCATTTAAATGGATAAAATCACTCAAAGTGCTACTAAAATGTAGTATTTTGGGTGATTTTTTAGTTTAAAGTAAATCGTATTCAAAACAAAGTGTTGTAAATACCTGTAAATACATATTTATGAGTGAAAAGATTTATGATAATATAAAATAAGAGTAAAAAGCAGTAGATTATATGCTAATATAATTTACTGCTTTTGTGGTGTATAAGGAGTAGTTACTTAATGAAAGATTATAAAGCTAGCATCTTAATTGTTGAAGATGATGAGGATATTAATAAGATTTTATACGATATGCTTATATTAGAAGGATATGATGTGAAATCCGCCTATTCAGGAACAGAGGCTTCTATTTATCTTGAACAGAAAGAGTGGAGCTTGGTATTGTTAGATTTAATGATCCCTGGGAAATCTGGAGAAGAACTTCTTTTAGCAATTCGAGAACAAAAGAATATGCCAGTGATTATTATCTCTGCAAAAGAAGAACCGGGCATTCAGGCCAAATTATTACGTGTCGGAGCAGATGACTTTGTAAGGAAACCATTTGATGTCGATGAAGTGTTGGCAAGAATAGAAGTTAATTTGAGAAGGTGCCAAAGTGGCAATTTAGAATTGAAAAGACAAAATACTTTAGAGTATGACAATATTAATATAAATCTAGAATCTAGAGAGGTTTGTATTGGGGAAGTAGGTATAAATTTAACAGCAAAGGAATTTAGCATATTGGAATTATTTCTACGCTATCCAAACAAAGTGTTTTCGAAAGATAATCTTTATGAAAGTGTTTGGGGGAGTGAAAGTATTTGTGATGATAATACAATCACAGTGCATATTAGCAATCTAAGAAATAAGTTATTAAAGGCGGGAGCATCAAAAGAATATATTAAGACGATCTGGGGTGTTGGGTATCGTTTTGTGTAAACTTAAGACTTTTTTAAGACTTTCTTTGTAGTTATTTAGAGTCGTAGTTATATACTCTGGATATAACAAAGCGAGAGGAAATAGGTAGTATGAAAGATTATTGTTTAAGAATGTTGTCTGTATCAAAAAAATACGGAAAAGCAACAGTGCTTGATCATGTGAATTTAAATATTGGAAAGGGTGAAATCTACGGTTTAATTGGAAAGAATGGTGCTGGTAAGACAACATTAATTCGAATTATTGCAGGCTTAGTAAAAAGTTCAAATGGAAGTATAGAGCTCTTTGGAAAGACAAAAGAAAAAGAGTTAAGAAGTGAACGAAAAAGAATGGGTACCTTAATTGAGATGCCTGCAATGTACGGGGATATGACAGCTGTAGAAAATCTTGAATTTATCCGATTACAAAAAGGAATTCCAGGCAAGAAGTGTATTGAAGAGAAACTAAATTTAGTAGGACTTTTGGAAGTAAAAAACAAGAAGGTAAAGAATTATTCTCTTGGAATGAAACAAAAGCTTGGAATTGCCATGGCGCTATTAGGTGATCCTGAGTTTATCATTCTTGATGAGCCAACTAATGGATTAGATCCTATGGGTATTGTTGAAATGAGAGGGCTCCTGAAAAAAATTAATAAAGAAGAGGGAGTTACCATACTGGTATCTAGCCATATGTTATCCGAATTATATCAATTGGTAACCTGTTTTGGAATTCTTCATAATGGGCAGATTGTCGAAGAAATACAAAAAGAGGTGTTAGACGAACGTTGTAAAAAGGCCGTGGAGTTGAAAGTAGATGATGTAAAAAAGGCGGTCTGGGTGCTTGAAACCATTCTTAAGACTACCAACTATACAGTTCTATCGGACGAAGTGATAAAGATATACGATTACATTGAGGAGCCAGAGATTATTTC
>JAUNJY010000122.1 GCA_030535455.1 bacterium | reverse complement strand
AGGCAAGAACCTGGGTTGTTTTTGACGAATTCTTTGAATTTTCACTTGCAATTCAATATATGAAATCCAATCGGGTTATAATGAAGAATGAAAATGTGATGGAGCCTAGCCCAGTCTGTGACGATCTGTTAAGCAAACTGCCATATCAACTGACGAATGCACAGATGAAAGTATGGAAAGAGATTAAAGCCGATTTACAAGGTAAAACGATGATGCAGCGACTTGTTCAGGGTGATGTAGGTTCTGGTAAGACGATTGTAGCAACGCTTGCATTATGTATGGCTGCAAAAAATGGATATCAAAGCTGTATGATGGTTCCGACGGAAGTATTAGCAAAACAGCATTATGAAGGAATTATTGAACTATTAGAACCGTATGGCATAAAAACCGTATTGTTAGTCGGTTCTATGACCGCCAAAGAAAAAAGGATTGCTTACGAGCAGATTAAAAGTCATGAAGCCGATATTGTAATCGGTACCCATGCGCTGATCCAAGATAAAGTAGAGTATGACACATTGGGTCTTGTAATTACAGATGAGCAGCATCGATTCGGAGTAAAGCAGCGAGAATGCTTATCGACGAAAGGAAATCAGCCCCATATCTTAGTTATGAGTGCGACGCCGATCCCAAGAACGCTGGCAATTATTCTGTATGGCGATCTTGATTTATCTATTATCGATGAATTACCGGCTAACCGTCTTCCGATCAAAAACTGTGTCGTGAATACAAACTATCGACAAACAGCGTACCGATTTATTGAAAAAGAAGTATTAGATGGCCGTCAGGCATATGTAATCTGCCCGATGGTAGAAGAGAGTGAAACAATCGAAGCGGAAAACGTAATTGAATATACGATGAAGCTAAAAGAAGCACTATCTCCATCGATTCAAGTGGAATATCTTCATGGAAAGATGAAAGCCAGTGAGAAGAATGATATCATGGAACGATTCAGTAGAAATGAGATTCAAGTTTTGGTATCTACCACGGTAATTGAGGTCGGTGTAAATGTACCAAACTCAACGGTTATGATGGTAGAAAACGCAGAGCGATTTGGGCTTGCTCAGCTGCATCAGTTAAGAGGACGTGTCGGCCGTGGAAAACATCAGTCCTATTGTATTTTCGTCAGTGGTTCCCACAGCAAGGAAACGATGCAGAGACTTGAGATTCTGAATAAGTCCAACGATGGTTTCTATATCGCAGAAGAGGATCTTAAATTAAGAGGACCTGGTGACTTATTTGGTATCAGACAAAGTGGTATGATGGAATTTAAAATGGCAGATGTATTTAATGATGCAAAAGTGCTGAAAGATGCAGCAGAGGCAGCGAAAAAGTTCTTAGCGACCAATCCTTTTGATAAAGGTGAACATGAATATTTATTAGAACGAATTACCAGATATGCAGGGCAGACATCATTATAAACCATTATCTTCTAGGGTATTATTCTGACACTTACACATACTAAGAGTGTAACAAATAACCAACATTTATTATTTCGAAATTGTATTTTTAAGTCTTTTCAAAAGTTTTAAAAATGCAACCTGGATTTCGAAATAAGAACGGAGGCGTTAATTCATGTCAAGTCGTAACAGAGTTGAGGTTCCCGAAGCAAGAGAAGCCATGGATAGGTTTAAATACGAAGTAGCTTCTGAACTAGGAGTACCATTAAAACATGGATATAATGGAGATCTTACTTCATACCAAAACGGTAGTGTAGGCGGATATATGGTCAAAAAAATGATTGCCGAACAAGAGAAACAAATGGCAGGAAAATAAAGCATATATTTACTAACAGACTTAAAATGCATGAACTAAATTGTTACTAAGATACTATCAGTGTAGCCGATAGGTAGTCTATGGGACCATAATATGGTCCCATACATATGTGATCGAATTATAAACTCGAAATCAGTAGT
>JAUNJY010000121.1 GCA_030535455.1 bacterium | reverse complement strand
AGAATTTTCAAGGTTGTTTCACTGTTCAGTTATCAATGTTCTGTGTTTGTCGTTCCTTGTCGAAACGACTTATTTAGTTTATCATAGGATACTCTCTCTGTCAACACAATTTTTACACTTTTTTAAATTATTTCTACAAAATAAAAAAAGAACCATTTCTTATAAATGATTCCTTTTTTATTGTCTTCCCTTTAAACTATGCTTCCTTCTTCTGTCTATTTTTAAAATAATCCCTATTATACAGTACTGATGGACTGTCAGGCTTATATTGCGCAGCTATTTCATTATACTTAATTGCCTGCTCTATATTACCAATTCGGTCATAACATACACATAACTGGATATTTGGAGTATAGCCCCAAGAGTCACGAATGCGAAATCCCCAGTTATCTTCTGGATACTCTAGCGTAGCGGCTACGTTATACCAGTAGATTGCCTTTTTGTAATCCATTTTTATAAAATAAAGCAATCCTAACTCACAGCATATTTCTGCCCTTGGAATATCATATTCGAAACTTTTTACTAGAATAGCCTGCTGCTTCTCTACATCATTTATTTGGCGATAACATTTCGATAGATAATAACATGCATTAATTTTATCCTCAACCCATCCATCTTCCCTGTTCAAAAAGCCTTCAAAGTACTTTATTGCGTCCTTGATATTATTATGCTCCAATAATTCCTTCGCATAATAATATACTCCTCTTGTACTTAGTTTTTCTCCTCTCCTAATTCTATCCTTATATATATTTAAGTTTCTATCTCCTGAAGAATGCTTTTTTTCATGTGTTATGGCAATTTCTTTCCTCACCACTCTCCCTGTTATCGGAAGATACTCGTGTACCGGCTCCTGCCACTTAAGATTTAGACTTCGTTTTACTAAACGCTCGCGGTAATACGAAAAGGTACATTCTCCATTCTGATCAAATGCTATATTATACTTAAGCATGACTACATCAATTGAGTCATCTAATTCCTCTTTTAATGCAAGCATCTTTTCTTGATCTTCTGGTTTTAGTACATCGTCCGCATCTAGCCATAAAATATAGTCTTTGCTTGCTTTAGAAAATGCTGTATTTCTAGCCTTTGCAAAGTCATTGCACCATTTAAAATCATAAATATGATTCGTATACTTTGTCGCAATTTCCTTAGTTCCATCTGTTGAGCCTGTATCTACAATTATTATTTCATCTACGACATTACGTATGCTTTCCATACAATTTGCAAGGCAATCTTCCTCATTTTTTACAATCATGCATAAACTAATGGTTTTCATTTTTCCCCTCCATCTTTATAGAATATCTTTTACTACCAGCCCTTTCTATATAAATTTCTATACTTTTTGTATTACTGTCCTATATTTTTAATTAAATAAGAATACATCGTCAAGATATATATTTTGAATTGCATTATCATCAAGGCCACTTGCATCAAATTTTATTTCTATTTCTGTAACTGTTTCATCTGCTAAAGGCGTCATAAAGAAATAAGTTCCATAGCTACCAGCATCTGATGGTAATGATCCTTCTTGCATTTGTAATGTAATTGGTGTTCCAACTACAGCTCCTTCTGTATTATAAAACGTCATTGTAGCTAGCAATGCTGGTGTTGTTCCGCTGCATTTAGCATTAAAAATACATTTATACGAACATCCTGTATATGGTGCGGCTACTCTCTGACTTAAACTAGTTGAAGTTATTCCCGTTTTTCCTTTTAATTTCACCGCAGACTGGCCAGAGTGAATAAGTCCCTGTACTGCATTCTCTTGTTCAGACTCATCTGCACCTGGTCCGGTCCAACCGTCAGGAATTGAATCCGTAAAAGTTTCCATTCCACCATTAACAAGTAGGTTTGACCCCGATGTTGTTCCTGCTGGGCCTGTTGCTCCCGTTGCTCCGGTCTCTCCTGCTGGGCCTGTTGCT
>JAUNJY010000023.1 GCA_030535455.1 bacterium | reverse complement strand
ACACATTCTGAAGCTATAAACAAGATTTTTTTCATTTTGTTACCTCCTAATGAGCTCTTTTATCTCAATATACATTAATCGGCAACATTTGAGAATATTTTACATTAACATCTCAAATGTTGCCTTATTTCAAAGTGCGTCAATACTTAAGTCTCAAGGTTAAAAAAAGACTTTCATAAGAAGTCACTTCTTTTGCGACAAATACAATCTGCATTTGCATGCATTCCAAACAAATCGTTTAGAATTCTAAGAATGCCCATTACAATGTTGCACCCCAGCAAGGCATTCCTAGAATTTTAAACTATGGTAAATGATTATGCTCTCATCTTATACTCTAAACGGATTTTATCAGCAATCAATGCTACAAATTCAGAATTCGTAGGTTTTCCTTTTCCATTGTTTACTGTGTAGCCGAATAAATCATCAATCGTATCCATCTTGCCTCTGCTCCATGCAACTTCAATCGCATGTCTGATTGCTCTTTCAACACGGCTTGGTGTCGTTTTATGTCTCTTCGCAATAGATGGATAGAGTAATTTCGTGATTGAGTTCAGCATCTCACTGTCATTTACTGACATCATGATAGCATCACGTAAGTATTGATATCCTTTGATATGAGCTGGAACACCAATTTCATGAATGATATTGGTTACATCAGACTCTAAATTACGCTCCATGTACATTTGCTTATTTTCAAAAGATGCAGCTTTAAGAGGTTCAACCAGTTTCGTATGTAATTCACCTTTGATTTGTTTCACTCTTGTTAAGATCATTTCGTTATCAAAAGGTTTCATTATGTAATAATTTGCACCAAGTTCAAAAGCATTTTCAGTTACGCCTTCCTGTCCAATTGCAGTTATTACGATAAATGCAGGTGCTTTTTTATATTCATCACTGTTACGTACTTTTTCCATTACGCCTAATCCATCCAGCTTTGGCATAATCAAATCAAGCAACACGACATCTGGAGTCTTGTCCTTAATAATAGATAGCGCATCAATACCATTGCCAGCAGTACCTACTACTTCAATATCTTTATCTTCCTTCATTATATCGGATAGTAGATTAACCATTCTCTCATTGTCATCAACGATAGCCACGTTAATTTTTGCCATTATAATTCCTCCCGTTATATTATTTAACCCTCATATTAAAAGTAACATAATA
Source organism: bacterium (assembly GCA_030535455.1). Taxonomy (GTDB): domain Bacteria; phylum Bacillota; class Clostridia; order Lachnospirales; family Lachnospiraceae; genus KM106-2. The sequence continues at coordinate 61,201 of JAUNJY010000023.1, read as the reverse complement.
ATAGTTTATGCATATGATAAAGTTTAAAATGTTGTCATAAGATAATGTTTACAACCTTTCTAAGGGAATTATACAATTAAATTGCTTTGTAGTCAATGTAAAATAGCAAATTTTGTTAATTCTTCGAGGTATTTCTATCATTTTCAACATTTTAATAGCTTATTACATCATTTGCATAAACATATTTACGTTTAATATGAAAATGTAAAACACAGAAATATTTACAGAAACAATATAACTTTTTTTCTCTATATATCAATAAAACTATTCTGCCGATGCTCTATCACTGTCATTACATTGTAACCTACTTAACTAATCACAATAAAGTATTTTCACGGGCTTATAACAAAAAATACCTTGTAATGCCGGCAAGTGAATAGTTATGATAAGCTTACTATTTTATCACGTTATTTAATACGTTATAAGATTTGTAAATATTTACCATGCTTGAATTATAACCATATTTTTACATTATATCAATTGTTTTTTTTCGCATACTTCGACACAGAAATTTTGCGATTTTGGCAAAAATGTTGTATTTAAGGTCTTTAATGATAATCATGGGTTTTGAAATTAATTTTTCATGTTAATAAAAACCCATTTATTTGGAATAAATAATAATTACGTCGATAACTTTTTTTGAATTATTTCGAAACTTTTTCAATTTTTATATTGATATAGGGCATGCATTGGAATTTGTGATAATCATTGTGCTGAATTTAACATATTTTCGATAAACGTGCCATATCCTCTTGTTGAGTCCTGTATAAATACATGGGTAACCGCACCAATAATTTTACCATTTTGAAGGATTGGACTTCCACTCATTCCTTGGACTATGCCGTTTGTAACATTTAACAGTCTTTCGTCAGTAATCTTGATTACAAGGCCTTTGTTCTTCTTTTTATTATTCATCTGAATCTTTTCAATTTCTATCTCATATTCCTTAATCTCGCCTTCAACCGAACAAAGGATGGTTGCCTTGCCAAGCTCGATCTCCTGCTTAAGCCCAATTGGAACTGCCTTTTTATTGTTTATATTATAATTTGTATTATTTATTGTGCCAAATATACCTTGATTGGTATTTTTAAAGATTTCTCCGATATTATTACCGTTTCCTGTCTTGATCATGCCTACGATTTCACCAGGCGTTCCATTTTGTCCGCGGACAATGTCTAGGACTTTGGCATTATAAAGAGTCCCTTTATCGATTTCCATTAACAGGTTTGTATCCACATCCGTAATTCCATGTCCTAGTGCACCAAAATTACCATTTAGGCCTACATATGTTAACGTTCCAATTCCTTGGGTGTTATCACGAATCCAAGTACCAATCTTGTAGTCGCCATCTGCACTTTTAACTGCATTTAAAGAAACCTTCATGCTCTGACTGTCGCGTCGAACATCAAAAGTTAGTTTTCCTTCTTTATTTTCTTGTATTTTAGTTATTAATTCCTCTTTATACTCTACTTTTTGACCATTGATTGCTGTAATATAGTCTCCGGACTTTAATACATTTAATGCTGGCTCATAATTCTGCCCATCCTCGCCGGTAATTGGACTTGTCCCTAATACCATGACTCCATCTGCTTCTATATATACTCCAATAGAGGCACCTGACGGTATAACCTCCATTTCATTTATCACATTAACGGTTATCGTCTTAAAATTAATTAAGCCGAATAATTTCAATGCTATCTTATACTCTCCAAGATTTGTTGATTCCATTGTAAATGGCTCATTAAAATTGAAATGAATATTTTCTGCATTTACTTTATTCCCTTGATTGACATTAATTACGCTTAAATCCTCTTTTACCAAATCCGCTTCAATCGGAAGGCTAAAATCAAATTCTTCTTCTTCGCCTACTACAAGATGAATGATGTTTGGCACTTGGTTATCAATATAGGAGTATGATACATATATTAATCCGCAAAAACATAGCACAAATGCAAAAATCAAGCATGATTTATACACAACTTTTCTTTTCATCATTCCACTCCATTTCTCTTCCATTATTTCTATCATGTATCATTTTTATAACACTTATACATTTTTTATAGAAAATACTAAGTTTGCCTCCTTAGTGGAGCAATTCTCTCTATAACCAGAAGAAACATGCTTTTCGAGTTTTTCTGGTTATTGCGACAGTCGCCAAGACATGTTCACATGACTTCGGCTCGTTGTTCGCGTAATAAAAAAACAAGAAGATACCTTTGCATCTCCTTGTTATTATGTGTATATACCATACTTATAAACTAGTATAATTTAGTTTGCTTTGCCAAATCTTTCATCTCTTTGGCATTGTTCAACACAGTCTCTGTGATTTCAACGCCGCCAAGCATTCTAGCTAGTTCTTCTATCGATTGTTCGTTATTCAATTGATAAATATTTGTTGTGGTTCTGACACTATCCTGGGTTTTCTCAATAATATAATGAGAATCTGCCATAGATGCAATCTGTGGTAAATGGGTAATGCATAATACTTGATGTTTCTTTGATATTAATGCCATTCGTTCCGATACTTTCTGAGCAGTTCTTCCACTGACACCGACATCAATTTCATCAAAGATCAAAGTTCCAACACTATCTTGGTCGGCAAGCACTGACTTGATTGCAAGCATAACTCTGGATAGCTCACCACCAGATGCAACTTTAGATAGTGGCTTCACATCTTCACCAAGGTTTGTGGAAATTAAAAATTCAATTTCGTCAAATCCCTGTTCTGTATATCGTGGAACTCGGCTCATAGCCACCTGGAAATTCACATTCATAAAATTCAGATCTAGAAGGGCTTCTGTAATTCGGTTCTGAAGCTCTTTGGCGTTCTTTTTACGAAGCACGCTTATTTTCTCACTGATATACTCTAGCTGCTCTTCAATCTCTTTCTTTTGCTTTTGAAGGCTATCAATATATTCATCATAAGCCGTATACTTTTCTAGCTTCTCTCTTGCATTCTCTAGGTATTCTAATACTTCTGCAACTGAGTTTCCGTATTTGGCTTTTAAATTATTGATTAAATTCAAACGGTCTTCAATCTGATTAAATTCTCTTGGATCATACTCCAAATCCGACATATATTCGCTGATATCACGGTTAAAATCGGTTACAATGCCTTCGATATCAAGAAGCTGGCTTGAGAACTGTTCCATTCTCTTATCAAACTCACTTACTCGCTGTATCAGGCGAATGGAGCGACTGATATTCTCGCTGATTGACGTATTGCTCAGTGCAGACATGTCATAGATTGAGCTTAGATTTTCAGATATAGTATTTGCATTTGCAAGTCGTTTATATTCTTCTTGTAATAACTCATCTTCGTCCGGTTTTAAATTGGCACTTTCAATTTCATTTATTTCATATTCTAAAAAGCTGACCTCGCGAAGTTTTTGTTCTTCGCTGATGCTTGTCTCATTTAATTCTTTCACTACTTCTTGGTATTTGCGATATATAAACGCTAATTCCCTTTTTAACGGCCTAATTTCCGTTTTCCCAAACTGATCTACTATACTAAGATGTTTTGTCTTATATAGCAAGGATTGGTGCTCATGCTGGCCATGAATGTCTAATAATAACTCTGCTACTTTCTTCAGCATGACTCCTGGAACATTCTCACCGTTGATCTTATTGACAACTCGTCCATTCATAATCTTACGAGAAATGATAATCTGATGATCTGACACTTCAATATCAAGTTCCTTTAGAGCTTCTACTGTATGTAAGTCATCAATTTGAAATACTAATTCTACAAGTGCGTAATCTGCACCCTTTCGAATAATCTCCTTATTCACTTTACCGCCCAACGCGATATTAATGGATCCCAAGATAATGGATTTACCAGCACCTGTTTCACCAGTCAATATATTTAAATGATCGTTAAAACAAACATCGATCTCATCTATAATCGCAAAATTCTTAACATGTAAATTCAGTAACAATTATTTTCCCTCCCTGCAATACAAAACGTATGTTCGATTTCAAATATATCATAGGAAAATAAAAAAAGCAAGCAGAATTCATCATTAAATTCTGCTTGCTTACTAATTTTGCGTTTACAACAGACAAAATGCCTCTTGCCTCCGCCTATTTAATCTTCTTAACTGTAACTTTACAACTGATTTTTCTACCGTTAACGATAGCAGTTACATAAGTTGTTCCCTTCTTACGGGCACTGATCTTACCACTATTGCTGACTTTAACGATATCCGTATTTAAAGCATCCCATTGAACGCTGCGTCCATTGATTACTTTTAATTGATACGTATCATATTGTTCCATTGTAATTGTCGTTCTGTTAAGGCCTACTACCTTGACTGTCGTCGTATAGGATTTACCACTTGACGTTGCTACGGTAATATTTGCAGTACCTGTACGTAACGCTTTTACCTTACCTGTCTTTTTGTTTACAGAAACAATTCTCGAATCATCACTATACCAGCTAACTGAGTCAGTTGTCTTTCCTGGATTCGTAATGTAGTTTAAGGTTTCTGTCTCACCAATCATCAATGTGATATCTTTATTGACAATCGTTACACTTGTTGCAGGTGTCTCTTTTGATACAAAGATCGTACAGATTGCTCTTACACCGCTGTTATCCTTTGCTTCAGCATAGATTTTACACTTTCCAGGGGCAATCGCTGTAACCTTACCGCTTGAATCTACGTAAGCAATATTTTCATCAGAAGAAGACCATTTAATTGTTTTGATGGTAGCATTCTTTGGTGTCACAGTTGCTTTAAGCTTCAATGTACGGCCAACAACCATGTTGGAACTATATTTGTTTAATGAGATCTTTGTTACCGGGCGTACGACGCGGACTCTACATGACGCAGAAGCCCCCGAACCATCGGTTGCCTTTACTGTAATTGTTGCATAGCCATATCCTTTTCCTGTTACTGTACCATTTGAAGATACGGTTGCAATTTTCTTATTACTTGTAGACCATTTTAATTTTTGATTGGTTGCATAATTACTCTTTACTGTTGCCTTTAGTTTATACTTTTTACCTTTTCCTAAAATGTAGGAAGATTTATTAAGAGTAATAGTAGTAACGCGTTCTTCAACAACGACTAGACAGTATTTTGTCTCGCCTGTATCATTACATGTTCCTGTAATCAACACGGAACCACCTTTAATTCCTTTTACAACGCCGCTTGATGTAACGGTTGCAATTGACTTATCGGCAGTCTTCCATGTAACCGAAGCATTCTCTGCATTACTTGGCGCAATATTGGCTTTTAAAGTAAAAGTTTTGCCTTTTGTAACAGTCTTCTTTGAGTAGTTAAGCGAGAAGCTGGTAACTCGCTGGCGCACCGTAACATTGATCGTTGCACGCTGTTTTCCGTCTGCTGTGGTTACGATGACCTGTGCTGTACTTTCTCCACTCTTTCCTGCTGCTTTTGCTGTAATCTTTCCTGTCTTATCAACAGTTACATAGTTTGTATTTGTTGATTCCCAAGTCAATGTACTATTTGTAAGCACACTTGGAGTCAATGTAACTTGTGGAGTATAACTGCTTCCCACATCAATTGTTACATTTGTCTTGTCAAGCTTGATGCTTGTTGGGTACTGAAGAACTGTAATTTTACATGATGTCTTCACTCCACTTGTAGTCTCTGCCGTAATATAACATGTACCAGGGCCTACTGCTTGTAACTTTGGAGTCAGTCCTGTATTGGTAGTCACCTTCACAACTGTATCGTTTGAAGTTGACCATGTAATGACTAAATCAGAGTCATGTACGTATTGAGTTGGTGAATATTTGGAAACACTTAGTTTTACAGCATCCCCCACATTTACTGTTTGTGTAGTATCGCTTAACGTAATTGTGTCTAATAATTGATATACAGTCAGTTTACATTCTGCATACACTGAACTACTGTTTGACTGTTTTGCTGGTGCTACACGGATGGTAGTCGTACCTGCTTTTTTATAAGTAACAACTCCGTTTACTACAGTTGCAATACTTGTGTCAGAACTTGTCCAAATCAAGCTTTCATCTGTTGGGTTGTTTGGTTTGAATTTTGCATATAACGTAAATTGGTTTAACGCCGTATTCTTTTGTAATGTCTTTTGAACATCTGTCTGATCCAATGTAATTTCAGTAATTGGCTGCTTTACAGTAATATTACAGAATGCTAACTGGTAGCTGTTTTGATCTTGTAATATTAATGTTACTGTTCCTGCTGCCAACGCTTTGATATTTACATAACCAGGTGTTTCAACGTCAGACGTAATTTCAACGATTTGACTGTCTGTGTTGGAGATTACCCATTTCACTTTAATATAATCTGCGTTATTTGGCTTATAGCTTGCTGTGATTGTTTCAGATTCGCCAACTGACATTTCGATTGTTGTCTTATCTAATGTTGCTGTAATATCTGGGGAAACGATTACCTGCCATGTATGGTATTTTGTAATACCACCTTTTGTCACTTCCACACCGCGTACTGTGGTAGTACCGGTTGCTACTGCCGTAACTTTACCGGACGTTGTAACCGTTGCTACTTTTTTATCTAATGACTCCCATGTAAGGCTAGACTCAAATGGAAGGTTCTGAATGCTGCATTGGTATGTCTCTCCCACTTTTAAAGTGATTGTATTCAATGCTGATGAGCTGCTTACTACTAAGAAGTCTGCAAACCATTTTCCTTGTCCGCCTTCTAGATATTTATCCGGAATTGGAAGGGAGCTGTCATTGGAAGTGATTTTAATATTGGCATATCCTTCTTGTGTAAACGTAAAAATTCCTGTGTCAGTATCTACAGAAGCATTTGTTAATGCTTGAATGGTAAACTTCGATAAGTCATACACATTGGAATTCTTGTATAAATCAAACTGGTTCCCTACAAACACTGTTTCGTTTGTGAAATTAAAGCTAACATATTCTGTTAGTTCAAGTTCTTGGGATGGATATTTTTCTGCTTCTCTCAAATCCAAAGAAGAGTCTGACAAGTACGTAGGATAGATTTCTACTGAATAATAGCCTGCCTTACAGTCAATAACTACATTACCGTCTCCGGAATTGGTTGTAAGAGTAACTCTGTCTGATTTAATTCCTGCATACGTATCTAAAATAACTTCATTTGTTATTGTGTCTTTCACTACCCATGATAAGTTTTTGGATACTTTTGCATTTGTGTAAATCTTTGTTGGATCATCAATGTTAAAACTAGTTAACACTTTTCCACTTTCATCTGTAAACTGCGGTTTTACTACAACATAAATGTAGTCACTCTGCAGTACGGTCTGATTGTTATCGCTGGATACCTTATAGGTATTTACTGCAACCTTTGCAATACCTGGCGAAAGTGCGGTTACCTTACCGGTATCACTTACCGATGCAATTTTAGCTGTTGTATTTTCATCGTAATCCGAATACCAGCTTAGGTCATCTCCGTGAACTTCACCAACCATAAGTTTTAAGTTAAATGTTTCGCCTACGTTTAGGACTAAACTACCTTGATCGGCTTCATTTTCTTCAAACAAATGAAAGATCTTTCCTAAGTTATTTGGTGTATTCGTATAATTGTTGATTTTTAATTTAACAGTAACTGTCAATGTAAGTGATGTATATTTTACATCTGTTGTTCCTGTTACTTCATTGTATACTTTTCTTGCTACAGTACCTGAAATTTTTGTTGTACCTGGTTTATTACACTTGATATTCAAGGAATACTTTCCACTTGCTCCAGTGGAATTAGTTGCCGAGATAATCGTGTCATCTCCAACTACCCATGCTACTTCATCTGATCCCAGAATACCGGCAATATATACTGTCGTATCTTCTGTTATTTCCAATGTATCGATTGGTTCCCCTGTATCGACAAAGAAATAAAATTCTGAATTTTCGGCAAATGCATTATTCTTATATGAAAAAATGCCCCCTATAATAATTGCAAACACTGCAATTAAAAGTATTCTCCCTTTCTTCCCTATATGAACGTTCATAAAGCGCCTCCTTATATGTCACATCTATTATGAGAATAACTTAAATTCATAGACCTATTTATCCTTATATACTATATCGTCATATTTGGACAAAATATGAGCCTAAATTTCGCACTTTTTTATGACAAATAAATGGCAGATATATGTTAATTTTATTCTCCTCTCGCTTGTCACCGTCTTAACTTCCAAACATATAGTAATATAAAAGGAGGTGTTTTATCACGTATTCATTTGATTTTGCAGTAATTGGGGGAGATAACAGACAATTATTCTTGGCTGATCTTTTGTCCAAACAGAATTCTCGTGTCTGTTATTATGGCTTGACTCCCTGTGCACTTTCTGGAAAATATATTCCTTGCTTTATGAATGGAACAATTACTGCTTGTTCATCCCTTAAAGAAGCCATTACAACTTCAAAATATATTATAGGACCTACTCCTTTATGTAAAGATTCTACGTATGTCAGCAGTTCTTCTACTGTTGGCATTGAGTTATCAGAATTTATCAGCCTCTGTTCTAAAGATCAACGGATTTATGCTGGTGCAATTCCGAAAAACATTCAAAATAAAGCAAAGGACCTAGGCCTGACTTTTATAGACATTATGAATTGGGAACATGTTTCCCTCAAAAATTCAGTTGCAACTGCAGAGGGGGCCATTTGCGAGGCGATAAAAAACAGCATGGTAAATATACAGGGAAGTAAGATTTTAATTCTAGGATTTGGACGATGCGGGCAAATCTTAGCAAAAAAGCTTGCCGCATTAGATGCAGAAGTTTGTATTTCGGTCAGACGACACGAAGTACTCTCTCTCGCTTCTGCTTACGGTTATGATGGATTTCTTATAGATGAATTGCAAACTAATATCGGTGGTTATGACTTTATTTTTAACACAATCCCTTGCATGGTGCTTCCAAAAGAAATATTGAAATATGTAAGTGAAGATGTCGTCATCATAGATATTGCTACGTATCCAGGAGGAGTTGACTTTAACTACACGTGCGACCATTGCCTTAATGCAGGTCTCTACCTTGGTCTTCCTGGCCGTATGTCTCCTAAATCCTCAGCCAAAATACAGCTAGAAGCGATTTTAAATGATTGTATGAGCTAGAAGGATGTGAAAAAAATGAAATTAGAAGGAACCACCATTGGGGTTGCTTTAACCGGTTCGTTCTGCACTTACAAAAAGGTATTTGCTCAAATCGAAGCCCTTGTTAACATGGGTGCCGATGTATATACTATTTTTTCAGATAAGGCGCAGACGTTTAACACTCGATTTGGTACTGCCGAGGAGTTCTTAAAGAAAGCAAAAGAGCTTACCGGCCATGACCCAATCCTTACAATTCCAGATGCGGAGCCTATTGGTCCTAAAAGCTATCTGGATATCTTAATTATTGCACCTTGCACCGGAAACACGCTTGCCAAGCTTGCTTATGGAATGACTGATTCTCCAGTGCTAATGGCTGCAAAGGCCCATATACGAAATGAGAAACCTTTAGTTCTTGCAATTGCAACGAACGACGCACTTGGGTTTAATATGAAAAACATCGGATTACTGCTAAATAGTCCTAATATCTATTTCGTTCCATTTGGCCAGGATGATGTGGTGAAAAAGCCAAACTCCCTGATTGCCCATATGGAATTAATTCCTGATGTATTAGAGATGGGGTTAGACAGAAAACAGATGCAGCCAGTGTTGCGTGAATATAAATAAGAGATAACAGAAACTTTTTTTAATAGAAAGGAGCTGCCTATCTATATAGGTTCAGCTCCTTCCTATTAAGTGATCATACTTTAATTATCAGTTAGTGTGTTGCTTCATTGTCTATTAGTCGTCGTTCTTTTCCTTGTTACTATCCTTTTTGTCATGTTTTGGGCATGGTCTTCCTAACGGAAACTTTCCTGACTCTTTCATCTTGGCAAATCGTTCTTCCATCCTAGTCTTGACTTCCTTGGCATCAGCTTCATCCATTACGCCAAGAGATACCATCTTGTCTAATACCTTGATCTTCACTGCCTTCTCTTCTTCTAGCAGCTTATAAACTTCAGCCTTCTTTTCTGCAGATAGCTTATCCCATTTTGAAACTGCTGCCTCCATCTTCGCCTTCATCTGCTGCTTCTCTTCCTCTGTCGGCTTTCCATTCTGCTTATTGGAAGTTTCTTTTGAAGTTGCTTCCGTGGTTGTCTCTCCTGCTGCAAACACAGTTGCCGGAGCAATGCTTGATACAGCCATCATCATTGACATTCCTACCATTGCTATTTTCTTGTTAAACATAAAAAACCTCGCTTTCCGAAGCAATACACTAACTTTCTAGGTTAGTATTACCCGTAAACGAGGTTATAATTGTGAAGCTTTTGTGACCAAACTTCAAAACTTCAGCTCATAGAGGTTGGATTTTCCTTGAAACCCTTGAATTCCAAAGTTTATGCACATTGTCTTTACGATCTCAGTAAAATGTTCATCTGCAAATGGATTTACTAATACTGACTTGATATAGCGCTTTGGATCGATATGTAAAAAAATCTCTTCCTGTATCCGCTGAAAGCTTGTTATGGATTTGATACATGACTGGATTTGGGTTATAACTTCTTCCTCACAATTTTCACAAGGCTTGCATGGTGCTATGGTGTTTACAAGACATTCAAATTCAGAACTTCTTGATTTATCCAGAATAAGCACTCTTTTTTCATTCTCATGCATAAATAATCCTCTTTTATGACAGAAATTATAAATGGACTGATTTTCCGAACTCATCGTATCTAAAATCCATGCTTTCGTTGGCTTACAATTCTTTTCATCATAAACAATATCCTGTAATACAAGCATGTACTCAGGATATTGTCTAATGCATTCTTCTAATGCGTCATAGGTAATCTCTATTCGAACACTTTTATTGTTATAACGGTAAATCCTCCACATACTGTCATTTTCATCGGTCTTCGTCAGGCATTTTGCAAAACTACAAGTCTTCTCGTACCATAACTTAGAATACAGTTCCACTACTTTCTTGGGGTCCTTCATCTTCTCGTAATAGTAACGTATCATTTCTTTATTCGATTGCTCGTCCATCATCTGTCTGTATACGACCGACTCATAACTGTCTTTCCATAATAAAGGATTGATATATCTTGTCTTCTGACTAACTAAAAGATTGATAAAACTATCAAAACTTATAAAGCGATACAATGATTCTGACATATCCAGGATCTCTCCTTTTTCAAACAAAATCCGTTTAGAAAAATGAATAGTTTCTTCCCTTTACATTATATTATAGCATTTGGTGTTTTATGCATTCCTACATTAATAACAATACCTAACGCTGACATAGAAGTTACAAGGGATGTAAGTCCTGAACTAATAAATGGAAGTGGTAATCCTGTATTCGGAAGAATGCTTGTTGCTACCCCGATATTGGCAAACAACTGGAACAGCAGCATGGCTGACACTCCCATACAGACCAGTTTTCCCATAAAATCAGGCGCATGTGCCGCAATACTTAAGCATCTTACAACCATGATAAAGAATAAGAAAATAATAATCGAACTACCGACAAATCCAAATTCTTCTCCCACTGCTGAGAAAATGAAATCACTTTCATTTGCATAAATTGCTGAATACGCTCTTACATTGCTTTCTCCATCAATGGCCTTACCATTCTTTCCGCCTGTTGCGATTGCAACAAGTGCCTGGTTCTGCTGATATTTACCTGACGTGTCCTCTTCCTCGTCATCCGAGAAGTATGTCATAATACGTTGTACCTGATATGGATTAATCAATGGAACCTTAATATTATAAACACCAACACCAATAAAGATAAATAACAGGATCGGCACCATGGTAGCCATGACAATTCCTATCAGTCGATAGCTGATACCTGCCATAAACACCATAACTACGAATATAAATACAATTACCATACTAGAACTTAAATGTGGCTCTAACAAGATTAATACAAGTGGAACAGCCACAGCTGCACCTAATATAAATAATGTCTTAAACTCATCCATTCGATCTTTTAACAGATTACATAAAAATGCAATAAATAAGATCAATACTATTTTTGTAAGCTCGGAAGGCTGGATCGTAATGCTTCCAATCTTTATCCAACGCTTAACGTTATTAATGGCACCTGCAAACGTAATTGTATATGTTAATAACAATAATATGATTGCATATAGCACCGGCGACATCTGGCAAATAAATCGATAGTCTACGAATAAGGTAGCAATCATTACAACTCCGCCAATTGCAATACCAATTAACTGCTTCTTATATAAACCATCTTGTCCACCTGACAAAATGTCCTGTTGTCGTAAGCAAAAGCTGCCGACACCCAATAAAACTACCATTATAAACAGGCTAAGATAATCAATCTTTCGCCAATTAGGAACCTTTAACCATTTCACGTAAAAATCATCCTTTCGATTGTACAGTCCAATCTTATTCATTGTAACGAATATAGGTGTTTTCTGTCAATGTTAATTATTTGAACGGTGAACTATTTATCCGTTCGTTTCGGCTTAATGTCATATAACCCTAATAAATATACCAATATACTTACTCCAAGGGGATGTATAAGATTTATTACTGTCCATTTTCCTTCTATTGCGGCACCGATCTGCTGCAAGATTATATTGGCTATCATAAGTTTGATACAAAATGAGGTCAGATATACTTTCCTTACTTTAAATATTGAATCATTAGTAATAGGAAGATACTTAAGTTTTTCATAAATTGATACAAGCTTTCCATCCTCAGTGACTTTCATATATGGCTTTAAATGAAAGTTTCGTGCAATACTTTGCATTGCCACGACGTACAGTAAGAAAATCCTAGTGTCACTTTCTAATGGGAAAAGCATTAATCCTACTCCAAGTGGCAAAAATATATATTTAACTACTCGGCACATTAAAAATTGATAATCTTCTACTTGCTTATATGTACGATCAAATTGTCTTACCTGCTCTAATTCATCCATTTTTACTCTCCTCTTCTATTGCCTCATGAAACGAGATCATCTGTCCATTTTCCATAATTGCAATATAATCCATTTGACTCTTAAGTTCTTCCTCAATATGAGTTGTCATCAAGATTGTAACTTCTTCATCGATAAGAAGTTCTCGTAACAAGCGGAAAAACTCCTTTCGAAACACCAGATCCATTCCTCCGGTTGCTTCATCAATCAAATATAGCTTTGCCTTATGTCCCATGGCAAATGCCATCTGAAACTTTAAGAATTCTCCTTTGGACATATTACGTATATGAAGTCCAGGAGAAACGTTCATCTGCCTCATCGCATTTAGAAATCTTTCTATCTCCCATTGGGAATAAAAACCGGATAGCAGCTCTACATTCTGCCTTGCAGTAAGGGTTTTAAAAAATATCTGATCATCCGAGAGAAAACCAACCTGGTCTAAAAACTCACAATGGTGCTTATGGATTTCCCTGTCATTATATAAAATTTCACCGCTATAAAGCTTTTGTTTGTCCAGCATATAATTTAACAGTGTCGTCTTACCTGCTCCATTCTTACCTGCTATCCCCATAAGAAATCCAGGTTCCAGCTTAAAATTTACATCATCCAGGTAAAACACCTTTTCTTTACCGGTAACCCCTTTGAATTCCAATGCCATTTTTCCTGCCCCTTTCTATTATCTCTCGCTATATAATGTGGATACCATGTCGATTACTTCTTCTTGGGAAAGACCAATCTTTTTGCATTCCAATAAAACTTCTGAAAAATGCTCTTCAATGGATAACAGCTGTTTTTCTTTTAAATATTCTTTATTATTGTCGCAGACATAAAAGCCTTTTCCCGCAACAGAACGAATTAGTCCTTCCTTCTCAAGCACCTCATAAGCCCGCTTTGTAGTAATCACACTTACCTCCAGACTGCTTGCTAAGGAACGGATAGATGGAAGCGCCTCACCCACAGACAGCTCACCTGTTACAATTGCATTTTTCAGCTGGTTTACAATCTGCTCGTAAATAGCAAGAGTCCCCTGGGACTTGATTATAATCTTCATTGTCTCAACCTTCCTTTATTTCCAGTGCTTCTGTCTTTTCATAGTCCGACATGATCGACATCACTTTCCTATAATATGTTTTCATTTCATATAGCATAAGCAGGATTTGAATTAATACCAGACTAATTATATAGATTAGTTCATTCCGGTTGGCGTGGTCTATATTGGCTCTTAATATGCTAAAAAGGACTGCGCTCAATATACCAAGTATGGTGACAAATAAATAACAGGATTGATATCTTTTGTAGGAAAATGCTAACTTCTGTCCTCTTTTTGGATCCTCACCCTTTGTCTGTATCCAAAGATTTTGTGCAAGGATAGCAGAGGTAAGTGGCAAAAGCATCCCGATCGTCCCGATTAATGAACTCTTTCCTGCCAACAATGCAATTGTATTCAAAATAAAATAGACAACAATTGGTACAGCTGCCCTTAGCCAAAATCCTGTTTTTAAATAATTCATTCTTTGTTCTTTGGACATAGGACATAAAAACAGAGTCTTACTTAAACGATTAGGATACATTCCTGTAAACATAACCGCTAGTGCCAAGGGAATGATGTCACAGTAATACAGCATAAGCTTTTCTAGTCCAGGCTCATATACTGGCACAATCATTACTAATATATAAATGATTACAAATACCCTTCCTGTCGTAAATAAATTTTTAAATCCTTCTTTCATGGTCTGACGATATTCAGTTAGTACTAACTTAATCATTTTACTTTTCCCCCCTCATCATAAAGTACATCAGCTCTTCCAAAGTTGGAATCTCTGCCACTACTTCCTGGTCATAAGAAGAATATCCATGGTGTCGAACAAGAGCCTTCGTTGCATATTTTCCTGACTCTTTATATAAAATGTCCTGTTTTTCCAGCAGGTTAATCTTATATTCTTCTCCTGATACCATACGATACATGGATTTTAACCGTTCCTGTTCCATCGAGAATATAATCTTTCCATTGTCTACATAGGTAATATAATCTGCAATCCGTTCCAAATCGCTCATTAAATGAGTTGCCATAATCACGCTATGTTCTCCATCTGCAACAAACTGTGTGATGCATTTTAAAAACTCTGTTCGAAATTCCGGGTCAAAGCTGGCAGTAGGCTCATCTAACACCAATAGCTTAGGCTGGTGCGAGAGGGCGAATGCAAGCTGAAACTTTAATTTCTCCCCTTTGGAACATTTCTTTAATTTCTTTTCTGCTAACAGCCCAAATCTGCGGCAATATGTATTAAATAGCTCCTTACTATAATTGGAATAATATTTTCCATATAGGCTGGCATTTGCCACTAAGCTTAACCCTCCATTGAACAAGCCTTCTGAGAATACAAAACCAATTTCATCTTTGATTGCTGCCTCATTCTCTTTATATGACCTTTGATTAATTAAAATGGCTCCATTATCCGGTGTATATAGCCCTGTTATAAGATGAAAGATACTGGTCTTACCTGCTCCATTGGGACCTACCACACCCATGATATAGCCTTTTGGAAGAGAAAATGTAATATCATTCATTCGAAAACGGCCTAATTGCTTACTTACATGTTCAAAGCAAATCATTGAATTTCCTCCTGTATATGTACTGTATATATACAGATATACAGTACATATACAGGATTGTCAATAGGTTTATTGTTAGCTGTAACTCAAAAAAAGAGCCTCCACTCTTATGAGGAAGCTCTTTTTCTACTAAAACTTTGATATATTTTTAATTACAGCACTTTCTGAAACACCCACTAGCTGGGAGTATTTTTTTGCTTTATCTATTAAGCACTGGTGATTTATTCTGCGCCATGACACCTACCAGCTTATGAGGAACATACGGCTCCTCCAGATACAACATCTCTGCCTCTGTCAGTTTTAACTCGGTTGCTTTTGCTGCCCCATCCACATGATGGAACTTGGTTGCTCCTACAACTGGAGAGGTAACCTTCGTAAGCAGCCATGCTAGTGACAGTTCAGTCATGGAAACACCACGCTTTTCTGCAAGCTCTGCTACCCGTTCAATGATCTTATTATCTTGGTTAGCTGTTGCATCATATTTTGACTTAGCATAAGCATCTTGCTCTGCACGTTTTGAAGTCTCTCCTGGATGCTTTGCCAGCCTTCCGCCAGCTAATGCACTATATGGAGTTAATGCAATATTGTCCTCCTTGCATAGTGGAACCATCTCTCGCTCTTCTTCACGGAAAATCAAATTATAATGTCCTTGAACAGATACAAACTTTGCAAATCCCTCTTTTTCAGCCAACGCATTTGCCTTAGCAAGCTGCCATGCAAAGCAATTAGAGATACCAATATAGCGAGTCTTACCGGCCTTCACAACATTATTTAGTCCCTCCATAATCTCAAACAGGGGAGTCTGATAATCCCACATATGGTAAATATATAAATCCACATAATCCATGCCTAGATTTTTAAGGCTGGTATCAATCATGTTCTCAACATGCTTCTGCCCTGTTATACCATTTGTAATTTCTTCTTGACTCCGTGGAAGAAACTTCGTTGCCACCACTACCTCTTCTCGTTTAGCAAAATCATTTAGAGCCCGTCCGACAAACTGCTCACTGGTTCCATTCTGATATGCTATTGCTGTATCAAAGAAATTAATACCAAGCTCCAATCCATGTTTTATGATTTCTCTGGAATTCTCCTCATCTAATGTCCAGTTATGCTGGCCGCTTGTGGCATTTCCAAATCCCATACATCCCATACAAATTCTTGATACCTCTAGCTTTGAATTTCCTAATTTCTTATATTCCATCCATTTCCTCCATATATGTCATGTATACGATTCTCTATACACTGTTGATTTATTTCAATGATTGAACGATTATTCACTCACTTACTTCCCTTCCATTTTATTGGAACTGATTTATTTTATCTAACCGAATACATTCGCCTGCACCCACTTTAAGCTTTTGTCCATTTACCATGAGCCAGACTGGCAAAGCACTTTCGTTTCTTACAATCTGTTTGTTTTCTGAAAAAACAAGAGCATTTACAGCGTCATTATAGGAACAAATCTCACCATTTGTAGCGTACCATATATCACTCCGATCAGAAATCCGTTCACATAATTCTTCCATCAATGGCCACGTGTCATTTCCATCTAATTCATAGGCATGTCCCCAAATATACAACACCTTCAGCCTTGCAAATTCACACTGATCTTTTTCATCTTCTAAGAAACGTTCCAATACCTCCTGCATCTTCTCTTCTCCAAAATGACAGGTTGGATGCCATTGTAAAAAGTCCTGTGGCATACTAAAAGTATAGGTTGAATTAACCGTTCTTGAATAACGGATTCCTGCTGCTTTCAACTCCTCTAAAACAATATCGTTATATGTTCCAAATGGATATGCCATTCCTATTACCGGATAGCCAACTAATGCTTCCAGGTTCTCTCTATCCTGTCTAATTTCATAGGCAATGGTCTCTTTGGATAAATATTGCAAACGTGGGTGCGTTAATGTATGTATTGCTACCTCATGCCCGGCATACAACTCATTTACTTCAGATGCCTCAATCTTGTTGTGTGTTACCGGCTTATCAAATCCGCTGGCAGGATTATGCTTTCCAAAGGCTCCGGAATTCAAATTAAACGTACCTTTGATCTGGTATTTGTTAAATAATTCAACTAACCTGCGATCCTGTGTCACCCCATCATCATAACTAAATGTAATACATTTTTCTTTTCCATCAGGAAATAGTGGTTTTATCATAGTTTTCGCCTCCTTTACTAATTATACGTTTTATGTTTATTTCTGTAAATATAGTATCGGAATCGAAACAAGGCAATACAAAAGAGCCCTGCAACTTTATTGGTAACAGGACTCTTTATATTTAGCTAGTGCTAGAATAATTAGGTAATGGGATATAATTCACTGTTCTCTCCTCAGAATTAATTTTCTCTAGAACTTCCTTCCAAACCTTATCGTTCTCTCCAAATTGAGCATTGCCTCTTTTCTTTAGTTTTGTTAGAAGCTCTTCATTATCTCTAATATCTGCCTGAATTACTTCTTTGATAATATTAATAAGAATTTCTTTGTTATGACTCTTTATACTGCTCTCTATGCTCTCTATCCCTTCAACAGTTTCACCCTGTTCATCTATAATAATTAGGTCATCATTATATTTATACATATATACCAAACAACCAATATCCTCAAATAAATACTGATTATACGTGTTTTTCTTAATAAATAGTTGAGCTTTATTAAGTGTTACATCAATAATTCTTTTGTATGTATCTGACGTCATATATGATTTTTTTCCTTTTAACTGTTTCATAATTCTACTATATATCTTTGAATTTTTATGAATTGCAATTAGCCCCAAATACAAAATCCAACAACTATAAAATATAACACCAACAAAACAACTAAATTGTACCAAGTATATTAAATAGAATATATCCGGTTCGTTTCTAAAGCAATAAATTAGTATTATTATTTCAATGCAAGTCCTTAAAATTGTTTCTAATCCCACTTTTTTATAGATTACTTTTATTTTGTTTTCCTTTTTTTCTGATCTTCTACCACGTACAATCTCATTCAGCGGCATAATAATATTAATTATAACATCCAGTAGTAATATAATACATATTATATGCTTAGCATTAACAGATGCAGGATTTAAATATTCCAACATACTATAAATAACTAAAGCCTCAATCAATAAAAATGATGAATTACTGAAATTCAAATATTTCCATATACTTTGATTCATAAAGATACCTTTAAATGAAATTCCGAGAATATGTTCATCAATTTTACTGAGAACTATTTGAAATATGGCAATCGAAATAGTTGCTAATCCTACCATTATTGTAAAAATATTATTCAGTTTTTCAGCGCTAAAAATTTCACCATACTTATGTACGCAATTTAAAATTTCAAATACAACTACCAACGTAAATAATATAGCTAAGACTATTTCATTTCTATCGCTTTTTATCCATCATAGGCTTTTGCACCATTCCTTAACATACGCAATAAAACTTTCCATATTTGGAGACAATGGAATCCCTTTTTTGCGAATAAGCGCAACCTTCCACTCCGGATGTTCCTTAAAGGGAAGCATTTTTAAATTCTCACTTTTCATATCCTCAAATATATAATCCATGGAAATTGTATTTCCCTCATTCTCCGTACAGAGCTTATAGCAAAGACTGAACCCACTTGTATTAAAATAAATGTCTAAATCAATTCCTTCCATTGTAGCCGTATCTTTCATAATATGATGGATCAAGAAGTTTTCATTTTCCATTATGATAGGCTCCGATGATATTTCACGGATGGAAACTTCACTAAGCTTATAAAACTGGCTCTTCTCATGAGTAACAAAACAGATTTCTCTAGAAAAAAGAGGTATGTATTCCAAATTGGGATCCTGCTCTAGATACGGAACAAGTCCTACATCGTATTTATCATTTAAAATATTCTCTTCGATATATCGGTCCGGAAACTCCATATAATCTAAATGAATTAACGGATATTTGTCCATAAATACACGAATGAATTCAGGGGATAGGAAGCGCAAAATACCAAACGCAGATGCCATGCGGATGAGCCCATTATTTTGTGTCTTAAGATCTACAATAACCTTGGTGGTATCCTCATACTCTTTAATAATATTAAGTGCATGTTCATAAAAAATCTTTCCATATTCTGTTGGCACCACGCCGTTTTGTGTTCGAATAAAGAGCTCTGCCTTAAGTTCATCCTCCATGCGCTTAATTGCTTTACTGATTCCCTGGGGGGACATAAAAAATGACTCTGCCGTTGCCGAAATACTCTTATTCTCACATACCTTAACAAAACAACTCATATCCTTGATATTCACGTTAAGACCCCTTCCATACACAAAAAGAGGCAGCCACAATGGACTGCCTCTTTGCATTTTCTGTAAATACTATAACTCATTTACAAGAGGACGTCAAATATATTATTCTTCTACACATGGCTGCATTTCCTCATAGGAAATAGTAGCCTGTTTTCCATCACCAAACATACGTACAACAGGGTTAGGATTACGATTGAAGTTCATGCTGAGGCTTTGGTTGCTATAATGTCCTGCTGGATCCATCTGATATTTATAAAGGATGATATCCTCCAGATCAATATCTGCATAAGCAATTCCTTCCTCTCCAGATGGTACATAGTCACTGACTGGATTACCGTCTGGTCCAATAATTGCTGTATGTCCTTGTTTTAATGTCTTGAAATAATCCAAGCGATCCTGCTCCAAGTTTCCATTTTCATCAGTGCAAAGCATGTTATATAAATAATCATCATATACAGAACTTGTCATCAATACAAATGTCTGTGTTTGAATTGCGTATGCTCTGCTGGCAATATCGTCATCAAAGTATCCTGGCCAAGATGCTACATGGACTTGTTCGTTTTGACCGTTCATTGCGCATATATCAAGTGGTACATCATGTTCCCAACATTGGCAGCCACCGAGATTTCCAAGTTCAGTTTCAAATACTGGCATCATGCTTCCCTGTCCATCGCCCCAGATTAGACGTTCTGCAACAGAAACACGCATTTTACGATGTTTACCCATTAGATTTCCTTTGTTATCAAACCAGAATTGTGTAAGATATAGCGAACCACCATCTTTTTCAGATGCGGAGATACAAACATAGATATCGTTATCACGGGCTGCCTGACTGATTTTTGCAAGTGCATTGCTTGGACACTCTACCGCATTAAGATATAACTTATGATAGAACCTTGGAACATAATCTAATGCTCGTCCAAGGAATGCAAACCATGGATACCCAGGCAGAAAGCCTTCAGGAAAACCAACTAGTTTTGCACCGTTATCTGCTGCCTCCTTAATAATTTTAACGGACTTTTCTACTGTTGCATCAAGATCAAGATAAACTGGAGCAGCCTGTACTGCTGCGACTTTATATTTTGGATATTTTGCCATAATTTATTTCCTCCTTATGATTTACGTTATTTATATGTTCCTTCCCGGGAAAAGAAAGAGGCGCCAGAGAAGAAATATCTTCCTGACGCCTTTGTCTTTCAATGTCTATAATATACACGTAAATACATTTTGTTTCAAACAGCAGAAATTTGATAACCTACAACTGCTGGTTGATATGTTTCTTTCCATACTTTCTTCCCCATGCAAAAATAGCAATGCAGGCAAGTAACAGTACAATGTCTGCAACCACTGTCCCCTCAATTCCAAAACTCACATTATATGCAAAACTGTCCCTTGCTGTATTTGCATCCAACTTGAATACAGCGTATGGAACTACGCTTCCACTATTCGGTAATCCAAGTAAAATATTTTGTGTGAAATTCCAGGCAGTATGTACGCCAAATGCACACCAGATACTATCTGTGTAATATACAATCAAGGAAAACAACAGACCTGCCAGGAAAATATTAATGATTGATAGCATTGTAACTCCATCATTAAACAGATGTAATACTGCAAATAAAAGGGAATTTGTCAATATCGCAATGACAGGTTTGTTAAAATACTGTAACCCTTTCTGATACAAGAACCCTCTGCAAACAAACTCCTCCGCCGAGGATTGTACCAAAACGCCCACAAAAATAAGAATAAATGAAACCGGATAAAATCCTATGTACTTTAAATTAATGTCATGATTTACCCAAGCAATATATGCACAAATTCCATTGAGGCAAAATCCAATTAAAATGCCGATCCAAAATTTCATACCTGTGTTTCCACTTGCTTTTGTACCAAGTACGTTAATAATCCAGTGATTTTTTTTGCTAAGTAACAAAAATCCTAGTGAAACGATCCATATACCAATAAAGCTTATATACGAAATTCCAGTAATCCAAGCATCCATATTTGCTTTGGATCTGCTAGTTGATATAATAAGCTGTGGTATGGCAATCAAGATCGAACCAATTAGCTGACCTGCCACGAGTAATCCCATGGTTCCAAAAATACATCCAATATAAAGTGCAATCCTCTTGCCTAATGTCTTTTCTAAATCCATATTTTCTCCTATCTGTATGAGACATAGCTCAAACTTTTTCTTCTTACCACCGATTTATTATTGTATCATATGCCAGTGTATACTACAAACCCTTATAGTAAATATCTTGCACTTCCTCGTATATGAAACTTGCTGTCAATAACATATTTTAAGAAGCCTTGTTGGTAAACTCTTGGGGTGTATACCATTTTGCTACATGTGGTGTATATAACCATTGTTTGAATGTCTCTATATCATTCTCTGTCAGAGCTCTTAACTTACACGTCTCATTCCACCCTACAAAATAAACTGGAAATGAAAATCGTTTGAACAAAAGACAAAATTAGACTATAATAGCACTGTATTACACATAGAGGGAGTAAAATCATATGGTAAAATTTTTAGTTATGGCCGTATTATTAGCAGTAATGGGTGGATTTTTTCATTTAGTTACCGCTTTAAATGACGAAGATAAATAGTGCACACGCTATATGCATGTAAAAAGATAGAGAAAAAGGAGGTATCACAATAACTATTTAATTGTTATTGCAATACCTCCTTTTTACTTAGTTTTCTT
The DNA here is from genome assembly GCA_030535455.1 of bacterium. Taxonomy (GTDB): domain Bacteria; phylum Bacillota; class Clostridia; order Lachnospirales; family Lachnospiraceae; genus KM106-2. The sequence continues at coordinate 38,666 of JAUNJY010000023.1, read as the reverse complement.
TACAAGTTACGTAAGCCTTCACTAATTCCAGCGTTGCCATGATTCCCTTTTCATGAGTTCTTTCCATACCATGAGATGCACTGACACCTTGTCCAATTAACGCCCCACGTATATTATTACCACCTCGAAGTGCAGCAGAAACATCCGAACCATAATGTGGGAACACATCCACCACAAATGGAATTTCCTTTTCTTTTGATAAGGCAATTAGACGATTTGTCATTTCGTAATCGTATGGTCCAGTGGCATCCTTTGCACAAATAGACACTTTTGTTTCTGAACCATTTAAATCATCTCCAACCGCTCCCATATCAATAGCAAGCATTTCTTCGATATCCGCTGGAAGATAGCTTGCACCAAATCCAACTTCTTCATAATTGCTAATTAATATTTTAAGCTGGTTTTCCGGAATTATATTTTCTTCCTTCATTTCCTTTAAAAGTCCTAATAAAACTGCCACACTTGCCTTATCATCCAGATGTCTTGATTTCACAAATCCCGATTTGGTGTATTCAAATTTTGGATCAAGACTAATGTAATCTCCCGCCATAATGCCAAGTTTCTCTACATCCTCTTTACTAGAAACCTCTTCATCCAAACGAATCATCATATTCCTTTCATTTCGTTCCAATGTTCTGGCATCATCATAAACATGTACGCTAGGGCTCTTACACAATATAGTTCCTGTATATACATTGCCCTCTCTTGTATGAAGCTTGCAATAACATCCTTCCACACTCTGCAGTGTATAGCCGCCAACTTCAGTAAAATTAATTGTTCCATCGGAATTAATGGAACGGATCATTGCTCCTAATGTATCTACATGAGCAGAAAGTCCAATGGTCTTAGAAGAACTACCTTTTACCTCGATAATCAATCCATCACGATTGGTATAATAACTATCATAGCCCATTTCTTTAGCTTCCTTCTCCACGAAAGCCATTACGTCTTTTGTAAATCCAGACGGACTTGGAATCTCTACTAATGTTTTTATTGTTGAAATAATATATTCACTTTTCATATGTACACTCTCCTATTACTATTTTAAATCCATTATAGCCAAGTTTTAAATAAATTACCAGGCTTTCAATAATCAAACATCTTACTATAAGCGTCTATACTCAATTTATCCTAGTACAATCAAACTCCTGATTATCTGTATTAATAATACAATATTCTTTATTATTATAGTTAACAGTAATACACTTTTGTACTTTTTGATCCAGATATAATAGATGATAGAAAATTCCTTCAAGTTGATAATAAACTTCGATATCTCCACCAGCCCTTTTACAATACTCAACTTGACTATCTTCAGGAAGCAGAGTTGTAAATATATCATTTACTTTCCTTGATGTCTCCTCCACAGTCAAATCCGTATTATTCCTATCAACTTCTCCATACTCTGCAAGTAGTTTATATAGCGTCTCCTTTGCTTCTATCTCTTTTTCAGTAATTGTGATTATCGTTGGGGAATTATTGCTATACAGAATCCTTGTATCCATACTTTTTATTAATCGTTTATATTGGATAGCTCCTCCTACAATTATTCCCAACGCAAATGCCACTAACACTATTATGTATACTTTCTTTTGTGTCTTTATAACCATCACCCTTTCCTCCTCACTAAATAACCTTAACTTTTCCATCAATTTATAAAGATAGGGATTACAGCAAATTTAGGACGTCTTAATTTCACTTCCAGCATCATCACCAAACATAAGAACATTTTATCTAGCTACAAATTCTTGTACCTTTTTTATATATTCTTTTTTTAGTACCCAAAAAACGCCTTGAACATATTCACAGTTAATCGTAGTTCTATCTTCTTTACTAGTTATATTAAATATCTTATCCCAGCTTTCTTCCATAACTGCCTTCTTGGTATTCTCATCTAAGGTCTCGAACAGTTTTTCATGTTCATAATATTCCTCTTCAGTATTACTATCATTAAACCACCATTGATTTAAGACAATATGCCAAGTGTCATAATTCGATAAAAGTATTTCCTGATCTGGAACTTCTAATTCAAGACAAACACATTTCCTTCCTCGTTCTGCATATGCTGCATTTCTTAAATCTGGTTTTTTATGCTTCCCATTTCTTGTATGCCAACACCATATTGGAAACTCTAACCCTGCTGGATGAATAATACCTTTTTCATCCATCTTCTTAACCATCCAGAAATATGCTGATTGAAACGATTCTATATCATTAAATGAGGCTTTTCTTCGATCACACGCAAAATATCCTTTGTCATGAATACTATTCATTACTTCTACTGGTTGTATTGTCCAAACTTTCATCTATTCTCCTTATTTCATCATTTAATACTTCAAATGCCTGATTATTCTCATCTTGCAAATATTGTCCTGGCTTATAATCCCTTACGGTTAAAAAATATCTATCATTTTTATCACAATTTAAAGCTAAACTATTTATATTGGAGATTAATAGTTCATACTCTGATAATAATAAGTTTCCTCCCAATTCTTTGTCATACTCTGTGTCTGCACGAAGAGTTTCTGTTAAAGTTTCACCATTCTGCTTCGTATATACGTATTCAATTAATTCATTTTCTTCATTACGATCTAGTATAGATAATTCCAGCAAGCGATTAGTATGACCAATATAGGCCTTTTATTTTTTGTCAGCTGTAATCAATTCTACATAATGTAATATAATTCTACAAGTCTTTTAATGCTCTTTTTATGCCGAATAAAGTGGTGGAGGCATATAGTTTTCACCTCTTCGAGACGTAAAGAATATAAAACAAATCTCATTGTACAACATAAAAACCTCTTATACGCGACATACATATAAGAGGTTTTGTCTATTCTATCTTATTATTTGTAAACTATTCATATACCATCACTTGCACGATCTTTCAAATGATTTTGAATTAAGAAATCTGTGAAAACTTTGAATTCCTAATATTCATCCTCAGCTGTTTCATTCCAGTTGTGGTAAACGTTTTAAATATTTCCGCATAATCGAAAATACCTACTTTTATGCTACTGTTCTCAGAAGTCATTCTTTATTTTTGTGTAAAACAGGTGCTAACACAGATTTAAAAAGCTAATTTATCAAGTTCTGTTATTAATGAGCTAATATCGACTTCATCTGGATGGCTTTCTGCTTCTACAAGATTATCTTTTATTGCTTCATACATTTCAGGCTTCGCCTGCTTGATTCGATCTTTCATAACATCAGATACTTTACCTTGGCACATGTATGTTCCTACAATTGTATTAGATTTTGGAACTAATACTTCTACACTTTTTAAAATCTCATCAAAATATTGTTTTGTGCTATTATATCCGGCGGTACCAAATATAAATACTTTCTTTCCTGAAAGGCTTTCTATAAACTTTTTCGTGTCTGCTCCACATGAGTTTTTCTGAGCCCAAAATCCTATAAATATAAAATCTGCTTCTAATGCTGCCTCGGAAGGTTCTCCGAAATAACATGTATTAACTCGTTTCTGTATCGCTTCTGCCAATTTTCTTGTGTTTCCTGTTACACTACTAAAAACTATCGCATATTTCATTATTATTTCCTCTCTTATATACTTATATATATAATCTCTTAGAGTATAATATCCAACTTTTTATTTTTTATAAATGAACGATAATAAGTATTGCAATCCACCAGTGTTACAATGTTTTTTGTTTCTCCTATTTTTACCATAATAACATAAAGACGCACCTCTCCATCTGCTGTCAGTGATGACATACAGACAAATTGGTGCGTCACTAAATTTTATATTGAATTTTGTTTCGTACACCGTAACTGACACGTTTTTTTGAGTATTACGTGTTAGTTACGATTGCTAAAACCCTTATAAATAAAGGCTTTGAAGATTATTCTTCATCCTCATTTGATTCATCCCAGTTGTGGTAAACGTTTTGAACATCTTAACCACTGCTGTTTCACCTTTTGCAACTTAGAATATATCACTTCATTCTGTGACATTCAAACTCTTCATTATTTTGATTATAAATATAATACCGTTTATTGTTAGATTCGAACTCAACAAGCTTTGCAGCATACCCCTCTCCATAATACACATGATAGTTAATGCCATTCAAGTCATAACAAATTTCCGGCTCTCCCTCAGCTTCCATGCAAAACTTAATGTTGCTTCCTTCAGGAAGCAACATTAACAATTCTTCTTGTTCTTTAGGTATTACATGTACCCCCGCTATATCTGAACCCGGATCATCTTGACCGTACTTCTTAAACAAATCAAGCAATTCATCTTTTTGTTTCATTTCTTTTTCCGTAATTGTAAGTAGCATGGGTATTGAGCTAATATATTCAAATATTATTTCTTTTGAATTTTCTCTCCACTTCTGTATTCCAACACCTACAAATATACCAATGAGAAACAATATTAATGCTGTTACAGCAGCAAAAGTAACAAGAGCTTTTTTACTTCTTTTAATATTAATAACATTCCCCCCCTTTTTATACTTTCATTTATGTAGTAATGTCTTTCTGCTTTAGTATCCGATACCATTACCTTTTCCATGTTTCCAAACTTTATAAACTTTGAGATTATTATTATAAATTTCTAGTACTCTTTGCGCTTTTGGAAAAGCTACAGCGCATAAATTACTCTCCCAATGAGGTATTGGATAACTATTAGGATAAGACTTTAGCTGATAATCTAATTCTCCATCATTATTAAACCCTAATTCTGTCCAACACTTAGACCATTCTTCAAATATCTCAACATATGCATTTTCTCTAGTTGTATCATAAATATATCCTTCAATGCCGTAATAAAAGCTAAATTTTTGAGTTCTTGGCGGATATACTGCCTTTTGAATATTACCCTTTACAACCGAAACCGCTGCTGCTTTCAACATATCCGTTACATATGTCTTACTAATCCCTGTATGTATCGCCTTAACAACTGCATCTACAGCTGATCCTGCACTAACCGTAGGGCTATTTGAACTCGATTCTCTTACATATGGTTTACGCGTAATACAAATCATGCTTAAACAAATACCTAGTCTTTTTTCATAACTATTTTCTCCATTAAGTCTATTTTATTAATTAAGACGTCTCTTAATCCCTTTTTACCATATATTTCATATATAGTCAACAAAAACCATAATATCTTTTAATTCGTTGTTATTCGCGCGATTATATAGTATTTTTTTATTACCTTTATGCAGCTTCACGCATTTTAAATACAGATGAGTAATCCTTAAATATTATAGGCATAGGAGTTTTTTCCGTATAGGGAGTATTTTACTTAAAGCTAGATCTATCTGGAAACGCACCGGCATTGCCAGTAGTCAAAAAACCTCCTATACGCGACATACGTATAAGAGGTTTTGTACATTCGTAACTGAGCTTCTAAAAAAGTGTTCGTATACCATCACTGGCACGATTTTTCAGAGATTTCAGAACAATGAAATTGCGGAAACCCGCATAAAATCAACTATTCTTCGTCTTCCGCTGGTTCATCCCTTTTCTTACTATTTCTTTAAAACTACTGAAACTTCGTTCTTTCCTTTAATTGATATACCAATACGTTCATCCAATGTATCAATTTTTCTTATTTCATTTTTTAATACTTCAAATGCCTGATTATTCTCATCTTGCAAATATCGTCCTGGCTTATAATCTCTTACCGTTAAGAAATAACTATCATTTTCATCATGATTTAAAGATAAACTATTTATATTTGAGATTAATATTTCATAATCTGATAATAACAAGTTTCCTCCAAATTCTTCGTCATACTCTGTACCTGCACGAAGAGTTTCTGATAAAGTTTCACCATTCTGTTTAGTATATACGTATTCAACTAATTCATTTTCTTCATTTCTATCTAGTATAGATAATTCCAGTAAACGATTATTATAGGCAGAATCAAAGGTAATCTCACAACGGACGTATGCATCCTTTGATATTTCATTTCTAGTCTTTGCTATCTTTATTACCTCACAGATTAAATCCTGAATTGGTTCTGTATTTATCTTATCATCTTCTGATATAGCCTTTGCTTGCATTGCAAAATAATTTTTGTTATTAAATAATTGCATAATTAGTATTACCAGTGTTATTACTATGAAAATATGCTTTTTTCTTTTTTCCATTATATATCCTTCAAATTAGTATGACCAATATTGTCCTGCTTCAACTACACACCCATTAGCACTCCAAGGTAGTGTTCCAACTATCTTGCAATCTCTAATACTTGTAAATGCACCTGATTTGTAAGATGTGTTCCTATTAACTACAGAGATACCTGGTTCAATTTTTCTAGATTGCCCTTTTATGTTTTTGTCAGGTTTAACTTTCCACTGTCTATAATAATTACTATCACCAAATAAATTTGTAATACTCATTCCATCTGCAACATAATCATTGGAAGTTACATCAATAGAAATCACTTCTACTTCCGGATTAATTCCTAATATACCACGCTCATCGTTTGGCATAGCCGATATTATACCTGCAACTAATGTCCCATGTTCATAATCATAATTATTATCTACTTTATTTAATGATGAAATCATATGTTCCTTAATATTACTTTTCTTCAAGTCAGGATGTGAAACATCTACACCAGAGTCAATAATTGCTATCTTTACCTTTTCATTACCTAACTTCATTCGTTTTTCTGACCAATTTATTTCTTGTAACCACCATTGCATTCTATGTTGAGTTACATCATATCTATATTCTGTATCTTTCATTATTAACGAGATACTAATGCTGCATAGTACTATTATGCATATAATAATCATTCCGAAAGGATATCTCATCTTTCTTCTTATGTAAAACTCACCTCCATATTATCTTATTAATAGTTCTTTACTTTATCAACTTTAATTAAGTCTACACAACTCGATATAATTTTACAAGTCTTATAATGCACTTTTTCAAGACGTAAAGAATTCGAAATGTATCCAATTGTAATACAAAAAACCTCCTATACGCGACATACGTATAAGAGGTTTTGTACATTCTACCTTAAGCTTCTAAAAAAGTGTTTGTATACCATCACTGACACGTTTTTCAGAAGAATTTGGAATAAAGTATCTCGGAAACCCTTGAATTTCCTACTATTCTTCATCCTCAGCTGGTTCATCCCAGTTGTGGTAAACGTTTTGAACATCGTCATCTTCATTTAAAAGATCTAAAGTCTTATTGAAGAATTTGATGTCTTTTTCGTCTGTAAGTTCAGCCCATGTTTGAGGGATCATTGTTACTTCGGCTTGAGCCATTGGGATTCCTTCGTTTTCAAGAGCTTCACGAACTTCTGAGAAGTTGTTTGGATCTGTTAATACTTCGAAGCTGTCGTCTTCTTCGTTGAAGTCTTCTGCGCCAGCGTCTAAAGCGATCATCATTAAGTCATCTGCATCCATTTCGCATTCTTCTTTTGCGATGATGATTTGACCTTTTTTGTCGAACATGAAAGATACACATCCAGGAGTACCTACGTTACCATTACCTTTTGTGAAGGCATTTTTAACGTTACTAGCTGTTCTGTTTTTGTTATCTGTTAATGTTTCAACGATTACTGCGATACCGTTTGGACCGTAACCTTCGTAAGTTACTGTTACGTAGTTAACGTCGCCGTCTGCACCAGCAGCTTTTTTGATACTTCTGTCAATTGTATCATTTGGCATATTATTTGATTTTGCTTTCGCAATAACGTCTTTTAATTTGGAGTTGTTATTAGGGTCAGCTCCACCTTCTTTTACAGCTACTGCAATTTCACGGCCGATCTTAGTGAAGATTTTACCCTTCGCTGCATCATTTTTTTCTTTTTTATGTTTAATATTTGCAAACTTAGAATGTCCTGACATACTAATTCTCCTTACTCTCTTTTATTCTTACTGTTTATACTCACAGTAAACGTCTCATATTTTACCATTATTTTGGCCTATTGACAAGTATCTTCTTATTTTGACCCAAAATACTTTTCTTTTTATTTTCGACTGTTTACTAATTTCGTGATTTTTTCCATAACGATTTCTGTATCTTCTAAGGATTTGATTGCGCACATAATGGTATCATCACCTGCGATACATCCTACAATACCATTGATGTTTAGATGATCAAGTGCGGCAGCTACAGCCATCGCCATACCTGGCACTGTCTTAACAACGATAATGTTCATTGCCATATCCATAGAGATATAACCATCTCTTAGGACTCTGACATATTTATCATAAAGACCAGATTCTTGTGTCTGAAGCACGATATATTTTTGCTTGCCACCGTTGGTAGCCACTTTCGTAAGCTTCAACTCTCTAATGTCTCTAGAGATAGTTGCCTGGGTCACGTTATACCCTGCAGCATTCAGACGATCTGCTAATTCTTCTTGTGTCTCAACATCGTATTTATTGATTAATTCAATAATCTTTGACTGTCTTCCTACTTTCATCCTTCACACCTGCCTTTTAAAATCTTTTCTCGAACAACTTCGTAGAAGCTGGTATCTGTTACTTTGACGATTTCCGTCACTTCCTCTGCTCGACATATTTCTATACAATCTCCACTGTCAATGTTTTGAACCAGGCGTCCATCAAAAATGACATTTGCCTCGTCGTTGACAGTTGTCTTGCTTTTGCCTAATTCCAAGACTACCTTGTCCTTAGCCGAAACCATGATGCATCGATTATTTAGTGTATGCGGGCAGATTGCTGTAATCATGATAGCCTCAATCTCCGGAGATACAATTGGGCCGCCTGCGGATAAGTTGTAACCCGTAGAACCTGTTGGCGTACTAACAACCAATCCATCACAAAGATATGTGTCTACAAGGCGATCATTTACATACACTTTTACCGTGATGATACGACATAATCCTCTCTTGCTGATTACGATATCATTTAATGCATGACCATCATATCCTATAGTGCTATCGGTATTATAATGGAGTACATTTCCTCGAAGCATCATTCTTTTATTGATCGTATATTCATCTTTAAATAATTTTTCAAAGACTGGAATCATATTTCCCTGTTCCACTTCCGCCATAAATCCAAGCGTTCCTAAGTTTATCCCAAGAAGGGGGATGTTCTTGTATACAAGGTCATTGGCAGCCTGGATGATTGTTCCGTCGCCCCCTAAAACTAGGGCCACGTCGGTATCATCATCCACTGCATCTGCATCAATGTACGGGTCATATTCATTCACATGATTACTCGCTTCTTTTGCAATATAGCAAGACTTGTTCTGACTTTCCAAATAGGCCTTTATTTGGTTCGAAACTTTGTAATCTTTATCTTTGTCGTTATTTGTTATTATACAAAACTTATCCATCAGAACCCCCTAATTATAGTTGCTCAAGTTACCTAAACTTTTGTATTTTAAGTAACGGATTAGATCTTCGATTTTAACACTTTTTGTATTTTTTACAGTTCACCATGCGCTTTTTGCACGATTTCAACTATTTCTTCATGTTCGATTACACCTTCTGACTCTTGGCCATTTCTGATGTGTAATAGATATTCGATGTTTCCTTCTGGTCCTTTGATTGGAGAGAAGTCAAGCTTAAGGATAGAGAAGCCTAGACTCTTCGCATAATCAATTACCATCTGGATTACTTCGATGTGTACGTTCTTATCACGAACAACACCTTTCTTACCAACTTGCTCTCTGCCTGCTTCAAACTGAGGCTTGATTAGGGCAACTACTTCTCCGTCTGGGGAAAGTACGCCTTGTACGGCTGCAAGTACTTTCGTTAAGGAGATAAATGCAACATCGATGGATGCAAATTCAATTACATCGTCAAGATGCTCTGGTAAGAGATATCTGATGTTTGTCTTTTCCATGGATACTACTCTTGGATCAGAGCGTAATTTCCATGCTAATTGGTTGGTTCCTACGTCTACTGCATATACTTTTGTAGCTCCGTTTTGAAGCATACAGTCCGTAAATCCACCAGTGGAAGAACCAACGTCCATACAGACTTTGCCGTCTACCGTTACGTCGTACTGTTCAATTGCCTTTTCAAGCTTAAGTCCGCCACGGCTTACGTATTTTAAGGTATTCCCTTTAATTTCGATTTCTGCCTTATCGTCAAACATGCTGCCTGCTTTGTCTTCACGTTGTCCTTTTACAAAAACGTTACCAGACATAATAATCGCTTTTGCTTTTTCACGAGACTCTGCTAAGTTTCGTTCTACAAGGAGAATATCTAATCTTTGTTTCATTTGATCTATTTCCTCTTATTTCTTCATTCTTGTAAGAATTTTATTGGTGATTGCTTCCGCTGTAAATCCGATTTTTGCCTTTAGCTGATCTGGATCTCCATGTTCAAGGAAATCATCGCTTAAGGAAATTGGGATAAACGTCTTATCTGAATGTCCATGTTCCATAAGATATGCACCAATCGTTTCTCCGAAGCTTCCGGAATATACGTTTTCTTCCATGGTAACAACTGTGTCATGGGTCTGTAGCATTTCTTCGATCATTTCCATATCAAATGGCTTAACGAAGCGGACATTTACAACAGAGGATGCCACGTTTCGAATGCTTAATTCTTGTTCCACCTGATATGCCATTTCTACCATGGTTCCATATGCCAGTACCAGGATGCCGCTGTTTTTGGATAAGACTTCTGCCTTTCCAAATTCAACAGGGGTACTCTCGTTATTATAGCATAGGCTGACACGTCCTCTAGGGTAACGAATGGCAATCGGGCCATTAAACTCGCTACAGAAGTGTAACATATCAGCAAATTCCTGCTTATTCTTAGGAGCAAGAATAGTCATATTTGGTATAGAGCTTAGATAAGAAATATCAAAGATTCCTTGGTGGGTCTCTCCATCATTTCCTACTATGCCCGCACGATCGATTGCAAATACTACCGGATAGTTTCCGATACATACATCGTGGATCATCTGATCATAAGCACGTTGTAAGAACGTAGAATAAATGGATACAAATGGCTTTAAACCTCCAGCCGCTAATCCTGCTGCGAAGGTTACTGCATGTTCTTCCGCGATTCCTACATCGAAGCAGCGGTCCGGATACTCTTTCATAAACTGAGTGAGTCCTGTTCCGGTTGGCATTGCCGCCGTAATTGCTACGATCTTTTCATTTTCCGACGCCAATTCGCATAAAGTATTGGAATAAACGCTTGTAAATGACTCGGAAGAGCTCTTTTTAATAAGTTCCCCTGTCTTAACATCAAATGGATCAATTCCATGATATTTTGTAGGATTTTCTTCTGCTAAACGATAGCCTTTCCCTTTTTTGGTCACCGCATGGATGATTACAGCTCCATTTAACTTCTTTGCACTCTTAAGTGCTGTCAATAAATCATTTATGTTATGTCCATCTACCGGTCCAAGATATGTGACTCCCATGTCTTCAAATAACATTCCCGGAATAAATAAATGCTTGATGGATTCCTTACTTTTACGTACACGATTTACAATACTGTCACCCACTTTAGGGATGCTCTTCAATGTCTTCTCGATTTCGCCCTTCATTCCAAGATAAGCCCCATTAGTACGGATCTTGCCTAGGTAATTGGACATACCGCCGACATTTTCTGCAATCGACATATTATTGTCATTTAAGATAATGATCATATTGCTTTTAAGTCGTGCTGCATTATTCAATGCTTCATATGCCATACCGCCAGAAAGTGCTCCATCACCAATGACAGCAACAACAGTGTTGTCCTCTCCTTGGATGTCTCTTGCCTTACAGAGACCTAATGCAGCTGAAATGGAAGTGGAACTATGGCCAGTATCAAAGCTGTCGCAATCGCTTTCGGCCGTTCTAGGGAAGCCGCTCATGCCCTCGTATTTACGAAGGGTAGCAAAATTCTCTTTTCTTCCTGTAAGTATCTTATGTGTGTATGCCTGATGTCCAACATCCCATACAATTTTATCTTCTGGTAGATTAAGCGCTAGATGAAGTGCCATTGTAAGTTCAACCACACCTAGGTTTGATGCCAAATGACCGCCAGTCTTGCTTATATTCTGAATAAGGAATCTGCGAATTTCCTTCGCTAATGCTCTATATTCTTCCGGATCAATATCTTTGATATCATTTGCTTTTTGAATTTGATCTAATATCCTTGGCAAAACTACACCTTCTCTTTCTATCACAAGTGCAACCTAATGTTTTCTTGTAATCAAATAGACTAGTAATTGATATAAGAAATCTTCCTTGTCCGTATACTTCTCTAATAACGTTAAACTTAAGTTCGTATACTCTTCTACTTTTGCACCTGCTTGTTCAAGCCCGAATAAAGTAACGTATGTCGTCTTATTGTTCTTTTCGTCGCTATGGATAGGTTTTCCCAGCTCTTCTATGGTTGAAGTAACATCTAAGATGTCATCTTGAATTTGAAATGCCAATCCGACATGTCTTGCAATCTGCTCAATATCGCTAACCTGTGCATCGTCCGCCCCTGCAAGGATTGCCCCTATCATCATAGATGCCTCGATTAGTGCGCTTGTTTTTAAATGATGGATAAATTCAAGCTTCTCTTCCGTTAGCGGCTGTCCTTCTGATAAAACGTCAACTACCTGACCGCCGATCATTCCAAACACGCCTGCCTTTTTGCTTAACACGGTAAATGCCTTTGCCGTCTTAGCTAACTCTGAAGGGTCTTCAAAAGCTTTGGTTGCAGTTTCAAATGCATAGTTTAACAATGCATCTCCTGCTAGAATTCCCATTGCCTCACCGAATACGATATGAGTTGTCTTTCTTCCTCTTCGGTATTCGTCATTGTCCATGGCTGGAAGATCATCATGTACAAGAGAGTACGTGTGAATCATCTCCATTGCTGCCATAAATGGGTACAAAACGGCTTCCTTGGTTCCACCAAATAAACGATATGTTTCTTGCATAAGCATTGGACGGAGTCGTTTTCCACCCGCCTCAACGCTGTAACTCATTGCTTCAAATATTGTCTTTTGGTATCCTTCTTGCTTCGGAAGATAACTATAAATAATTTTCTCTATGTCATTCTTTTTTACATTTAGTTCATTCAAAAGTTCCATACTTCCTCCGGTAACCGTTTGACTTTACTTATTGCCTTCCGACATTTGCTTCTCATTCAAGACAACCAGTTTCTTTTCTACTTTATCAATTGAATCATTACATTCTTTTAATAATTTCATTCCATCGTTAAATAGCCCAAAGGATTCCTCTAAACTAATATCTTCTTTCTCTAACTGAGATACAATTTCATCTAGTTTGTGAAATGATTGTTCTAATGTTTTCTTTGCTGCTGCCATTAGTTTCTCCTCCTTTTTGCAAGATCGGTTACAGTTGCTAAGATATCCCCGTCTACAACCTGGATGGTAATCGTGTCATTCACTTTCACTTGTCCAATTTTAGTAATGGTCTTCTTATTTTCGTCCGATACATATGCAAAGCCTTTATTTAACTTGTTAATTGGAGAAAGACCGTTCATCTTCTCCATATAAATTGCAAGCTTATGTCTGTTATCTTTGATCTTCATAGACATAAGCGTCTGTAATTTGTCTTCCATATCCATCAGATACTGACGTTTTTGTAAGATCTGGTTGGATGGGTTTTTAAACTCTAAGCGCAGCTTATAGCGTTCTGTAAGATTACGATACTCTGTCACCTTACGCTGCATCAGACGAGTAAGCTCCGTCTGGTATGCCGTAATGCTGTTCATCAGATCAAGAATATTACATACAGCCAGTTCTGCTGCCGCTGATGGTGTTGGTGCACGTAAATCACTGACATAGTCAGCAATCGTCGTATCCGTTTCATGTCCCACTGCTGAAATGATCGGAGTCTTACAATTATAGATCGCCCTAGCGACCTCTTCTTCGTTAAATCCCCACAAGTCTTCAATGGAACCACCGCCACGTCCTACAATAATTATATCCAGATCCATGGCATCTAACGTCTGTATCCCTTTAATAATCGAACTTTTTGCCTGCTCCCCCTGCACGATGGCTGGAAATAGGATTAGTTCCACATAAGGATTACGTCTCGTACTAATATTAATAATATCCTGAATTGCTGCACCGGTACTAGCGGTTACAATTCCGACTTTTTTCGCATAATAAGGAATTGGCTTCTTATGGGATTCATCAAACAGGCCTTCTTCATCCAGCTTTTTCTTCATACGTTCAAAACGTTCATAAAGCTGACCTGTCCCATCTAAGCTAATCTCTCTAGCATACATCTGGTATTTGCCATCACGTTCGTAGACACTGATGTTTCCCTTAACAACCACGCTATGGCCTTCTTCCATACGGAAGCTTAAGCCACTGCGGCTGCCGGCAAACATGACACAGGCCATCTGGCTCTTTGTGTCCTTTAACGTAAAGTAGATGTGACCGGATGTATGATATTTCAGATTGCTAACTTCGCCTTTCATGGAGATATTATTAAGGGCGTAATCATTAGCAAACATATTTTTTATATAAGAATTTATCTGCCAAACAGAATATGCCTTCTCCATACTACATACCCCTCTATTTGTTTGCTACTTTAGCTAAGATACCGTTAATGAAGCTTGGAGATTGGTCTTCACCGAATTTCTTTGCAAGTTCAACAGCTTCGTTGATTGCAACTCCAGTTGGGATATCTTCGTCATCTACGATTTCATAAACTGCAAGTCTAAGGATTGTTAAATCAACTTTACCTAAACGGCTTAATTTCCAGCCCGCACTTGCTGCTTCGATACTAGCATCGATTTCATCGATTTTTTCAATAATCTTTGCAAATTTTGCTCTTAAATATTCTAAATCACTTTCCTTTGGTTGTTCCAAAGTGTTGAAATACATATCTATTTGCTCATTTAATTCAGTTTGATTGTGAAACTCCTTTCGGAATAACATACGGAATAAATGTTCTCTTAATTCTCTTCTACTCATCTTGTTTTCTGCCTCCAGCGTGAATTGCTATTCATTAAGACGTAATTCGAGCTCTTTTTCAAAAGACTCTTTTACGTATAAACAACCCTTAAATAATAATTATTCAAGGGTTGTTATCATTATACACTATTTAATTACTATTAGAAAGTGTGAAATTAATAATTATTCGTTTTTCGTTATTTGCTCTTTTCCATAGTAACACTTGCGATTCTTACATTGACTTCTTCAACTGTAAGACCAGTCATGTTCTCGATGGCACTCTTTACCTTTTCTTGTACTTGTTCACAAGTCTTAGGAATGCTATAGCCATATTGTAAAACTAAGCTCATATCAACTGTAACGACATTGTTAACAACCTCAACCTTAATGCCTTTACCAAGATTTTTCTTACCGAGCTTACTAATAATTTCGTTTGTCACATTACCGATTAATGATGCCACACCTTTTACATCTGTTGCAGCTAGCCCTGCAATGATTGCAACTACATCATCAGCGATCTGAACTTCTCCAATATTATTAGATTCATATATTTTCACATTTTCTTTGTTCTCTAGTTCTTTGCTCACAATCATAACCTCCTGTGTTACTAATCTAGGATTATTATATCAAATCTGCAAGTATTTGCAAATAAAATTATTTCTCCATCATTCTCTCATGTATGTATATAGTATCGCCATCATTCTCCGGCGTTATTCTGTCTTACTTGAATTTGTGTCACTAGAAGTTTTTTCAGAGCTGTCTTTCGTCGTTGTATCTTTTGTTGTATCTTTGGATTCTGTTGTCTCTTTCTTTGTATCTGCATTCTTTTCCGTACTTGTGGTATCCTTAGCATCTGTATCTGTTGTCTCTTTGATTGTTGCTTCGTCTGTAGTTGCATCAGCTGACTCAGAAACAGTTACTGGAGAGATTACGATATTCTTTGCGGAGATACCTGTTTTTCTCTTTACTACGTCTTCGATCTGCGCAATCTGCTGCTCTGTCAAATTATTTGCATTTACGATTACTTCTACTTTTCCATCATTGATGGTTACTAATGATTCTGGGAAGCCTTTTGCTTCTAGCAAGGACTCTGTTACAGACTCTTTTTCTTTGATGTCAGTAAGTTCGATCATCTGATTGATTGCATCTTGTTTCTGAGAGTCTTTTAATTTTTCATTGTCGATGATCTGTTGTAAGGACTCTTCATTCTTTGCCCTGGTTTGTTCACGTTTTAATTTATTGGATACAAAATAATCCGAAGATATTTTGTTATTTGCCAAAACTGCTTCTCCGGCCTCAGACTTATTTGAGGTTTCCTCAGAGACGGAAGTATCCCCATTTTCAGTTGCCTGGACATTTTCCAATTCTAACTCATTTTCCGGAATTTCAGCATTTGCTTCAACTCCGCCATTTCCTGCGTTGTCTCCCAGCTTTCCTCTTGTGAAGTTCAAATATCCTGCTACAATAATCATAATAGCCAATGCTGCGATAATGACTTGATTTTTTCTGAATATATTCTTCAAATTTTTCATGTTGATCCTCCTCATTATTATTCATTCATCTTCATCACCTTTATCTTATGGGCAGGCACATTAAATAATACCTGCACTGCAGCTACTACTTCGCTTTTTACTACTTCACTATTTCCACCGTCCGCAATTACTAAGATCCCTTCTATCTCTGGTTCTAATTCCTTCACAATATAAGGCGAAGATACTCCTGACTCAGATTGCTGAAATACCGTTTCATCTTGACTGCTTGCGCTGCTGTTTTTACGGCTTCCACCTGCACTATCCTCTTCTTCTGTTTTTGATTCTTCCTTATTCTCGTCCTTCAACACCACAGACTCTCTGGAAGACTTAACGGTAATCATCACCTCCACTTGCCCGATATCTTCTACCTTCATCAGTACCTGCTTTAATCTATTCTCCAAAGTCCCTATATATTCATCTGTTTGATTATTATTTTCAACATTTTGAGTGGACGTGCCTGTCGTCGTCTTGGTATTTTTGCTTGTACCTGTTAGCCCGCTTAAGCTGTCCGACAGTACAATCAAAATGATAATTCCAACTGCAAGCACGATAATGATCTTTGGCAAACCGATCTGTCTTAGTTTATCTGTAAAATCAAATGAGAAGTCAAATCCTGTTTTCCTTGCATTCTTTTCTTCTTTTCCAAGACTGCTAGTCTTTGTCTTTGCTCTTTCTCCCACCATGACTTTATCGCTTGCTTGGTCCTCCTTCTTTCTGTCGAACATCTTAGCTTCCTCCCATCTATGTCATGCTGCACTCACCGTACTAGTTACTTGATCTTGACTTTGATATAATCTTCGGATATGCCATAAAGGGCTGACAATTCTTCCTTTACCGTAAGTTCTTCCACCGTATCATATTTATCTACCACTCCGGTATCCGTTTCCTCAGATGCCGTTTCACTGTTATTGATATTTACCTTGTCAATCACAACTTTGTCCACATCACTTATCTCTAAGTCATTTTCCTTGCTGTTTTCTTCTATTTTCTGGGCGGTCAGATTTAACGACTCCACCTGCCCGCACTCTTCTGCCTCTATATCTTCATTTATTACTATGTCTACTTGTTTCAAAGAGAGATTATGAGATTTTAATTCATCCTCGATCTGATTTTTTATGGTCTCTTTATACTCCTTAAGCACGATCTTCTTATAACTGTCATCCGCTCCATTTAGCTGTTCGGTCATGTCCGATGCATTGAGTTTGTATAAATTCTTGTTAAAATACTGGTCCACTTTCTGATTGGAATTAATAAGCTTCAGTATTGGTGTCACCACGATAATGATCAGGACCAGACCAACAAAGATATTGATATATTTCTTATAGCTGCTTTGCCCTAATAAATTAGATAACACTGTAATCAGCAGCATGAAAATAATTATATTTTTTACCGCCTGATAAATATATTCCACCTTGCCATCTCCTTACATACTTAAGTTGGTCGATGCCGCTATGAGTGCAATGGACAGCATAAATAAAAGCAATGCAATAAATACTGTGGATAATAAAAGTTTTGCCGAATTTGATGCTGTGCTTAAGCAACCTACGATCCGCTTATCTGAGATTGGCTGGACGATTGCCGAACCAAGCTTGTACGTCAGAGCAAAACAGGCTAGCTTTACAAGAGGGACAATGCAGATCGTCAGGATGACCACCAGCCCTGCCACTCCAATTGCATTTTTTACAACCACGCTGGCACCAAGCACTGTCTCGGTCACTCCGTTAATTGCATTGCCAACACCAGGAATTACGCTGGTCCCTTTGATAAATGCCGACCGTTTCACCTTGTCCGCCATAGGCACAATCAGGCCTTGTATGGCATTAAATCCAATCACAAAGGCCAATAGAGTCTTAAGCGTCCAGTTTATAATGGTCTCAATTAATTCTGCCAGCTTCGACAGCATGTCCTCTTTACTAACATAGTTTGCTAATGATAGCACGAAGTAAATATTGATCAATGGCAAAATCATCTTTATCAGGATAAAATCAATTACCGTAAAGATTGCCAGAGTTGCCTCATAATAAAACAGTGAGGTCTTAGCCCCTGTACTTACTGCAATGGAGAGCATGTAAGTCGGCATCAGCACCTTCATAAAGCTTAACAGGGCATCTAACACATTTGCAGCCACCTTGGTTGCCATATAAAAGGAACTGGTCAGTATGGAGAACATCAACAGGTATGTAATATAAAACGAAGTCTCTGACACCTGGTTATTCTTAAATATGTTTGCAAAATTAGTAAAGACAGCTGCAAGCACTGCAATTGCAAGCAACTGTAATAAGACTGCTTTATTGGTTAATACTTCGCCAAAAAATGCACTGGCGAGTTCTTTTAAGACATTGGTTACGGATAGCCCCTCTTCTCCCTTGGCAAGCTTTGATACATAACCGGAGAAATCAAACTCTTTGTCATTTCCCATAACCTCATCGATCACTTTCTCGATATCCGAGTAATCTACATCATTTAACAGATCGTCTACATAAGCATCCGAACCATTCTCTTTTGACTTAGCTTCGGTCTTGGGGCTGTTTGTTGCCTTCGGTCTATTTGTTGTCTTTGGGATGCTTGTTACTTGTGGCTTGCTCGTTGCATTTGACGCCGATTTCTCAGCATAAGCTTTTGTGTCCGTTACTGTTAAAACAAGAAAGCTAGCAAAAATGATTAGTATGATATGTTTTTTCATTGTTTCACCTACTTATGCTAAGAAATCATTGATCAGATCTAACAATGCCAGTAAAATCGGCATACTGATGGATAAAATGGTAAGCTTTCCAACCAGTTCAATCTGGCTCGCTATTGCTCCATGCCCCGCATCCTTGCACAAACTTGATGCAAACTCTGCTATATAGGTAATTCCTACGATTTTCAGCAGGATATTCAGGTAGGTAGGATTAATGTTGATATAACTTTCAATTCGATTAATCCCATCTACGATGACCTGTAGCTTACTTGTCCCTAAAAACAGAATTATGATGCATGCTGCCAGACTAATATAGGTCCCATACTCACCTCTTTGGCTTTTGAACTGGGTCGCAAGAACAATTGCAACCACGCCTATAATAGCGACTTTGACCATAGAAGCCTCCTTAAATCTATAATGAGAACAGACTCTTTATTGTTTCAAATAACTCCGAAATATAGGGAACAATCCAAAGCAAAACAAGGATCAGCCCCGCCAATGTGGTTAAGAATGCCTGCTCCTCCCTGCCTGAATGTTTTAGTACTTGACTGACTACAGATACTAAGATACCTACAGCAGCAATTTTAAATATAAGAGTAATATCCATTGCCTTCCTCCTCACACTCTAAAGCCCTTATATTAATACGACTGTAATAAAAATACCGCATAGTACTCCTAGCAGATTGTAGAGTCTGGTTTTCTCTTTTTCGGTCTTAATTGCTTCTGCAAGCTCTAATTCCAACTGTTCCAGATACAGATCTATGGATTTTACTTGCATGTCCTTATCCATAAATCCAAGCGTGTCTCCAAGTTTTCTAAGGAGATCCTTATCCGGTTCTGTCAAGAATATCTCATTCATATTTTCCCGGATCCCTTTGTCCCAAATCTCTGTAAACGGAATCCCATCTAGCTTCCTTAGTTCCGATGCAACTTTTTCAAAGAACTCTTTAAACCGGTCATTGCTTCTTCGTGACAACATTTCAATTGCCTCAGGCAATGGTGTACTGCTGTATTCAATGTCGCCACGAAGCAGTATGATATATTTTTTCAGTACTTTTAAATCTTTTACACGCCCTTTTGTCATCGTACTAAAATACAAGCCGATTGCTGTGGATGAACCAATTACTAAGAGTACTCCAATCATCTTAATCATCTCATCACCCCTTTATTTAGTCTGCATGATACAAAACGGTACCTCTTTCGTCATAAATTTCTTCCAGGTTTCCAACACAACCTTGGTTATTTAAAATAATATATCTCTCAAAGATCTTTTCACGCACTAAGCGTCCTAAAATCGGTTTATTCTTAATGTCATCAATCGTGCTTCCATGAACTGTGGCGATCAATTTGCATCCACAGTTTATAACATACTCTATGGCTTCAATGTCTTCTCTAGAACCAACTTCGTCAACTGCGATAATACTTGGTGACATGCTGCGGACCAGCATCATCATGCCGGCTACCTTTGGACAGCAATCCAGTATATCGGTACGAATGCCCAGTTCATTTTGAGGAACCCCCATATAGCATGCACCTATCTCACTACGTTCGTCTACTACACCGACAGTCATGCCAGGAATGGTACTAAGCCCATTGGACAGCTGCCTTATCAGATCCCTTAGAAGGGTAGTCTTTCCACACCTTGGCGGAGAAATAATAAGAGTGTGATAAATACTGTCGTCCTGGACGATATAAGGCATCACCTTGTTGCCACACCCTTTGATCTGATGGCTAAGCCTAATATTTATAAATGAAATATGTTTTATATTCTTGATACGATCAGCCTCCAAGATTGTCTTTCCGGCAATCCCTACTCTATGCCCTCCTTGTATGGTAATAAATCCTTGTCTGATCTCATCCTCGAAGGCATATAATGAATAGTTGCTTATGTACTCCATTGTCTCACGGACCTCATTTTGCGTTACAATATATGCGTTATTTCGACTGGCTGACAACTCATAATTACGACTTATAAAAAACTCGGTATTATTGTATATTACGATTAAAGGACTGTTTACACGAAGACGTATTTCCTGAAGCAGGTCATAGTCAAAGTCCACATTTCCAATGACTTTCCTCAGATTAATTGAAAATATCTTTAAGATCTCATCGCGTTTGTCCATGGTTTTCCACCTTTCTTTATTTTGTTACGATAGGTACAAGCCCTCCTGCCTAAAATCTTATTTAAATATATGAGCGGAATAAAATAATATGCTATCTATTCTTTACAAACCAATACAGGATGTATTAGAATGGCTTAAATATAATGCAAAAGGATTTAAAAAACGAAAGGATGAGCATATGAAACGATATGGTTTAATTGGTGAACGCCTTGGCCACAGCTATTCCAAAGTAATTCACGAGCAGCTTGCAAGTTATACGTATGATTTAATTCCACTTAATAAAGAAGAATTTCACGATTTTATGAGCAGAAAGGAATTCTCTGGTATCAATGTAACAATTCCTTATAAATGTGATGTCCTTCCATATCTTGACCATCTTGACAAAAGTGCTGCCCACGTAGGCGCCGTAAATACAATTGTCAACAAAGATGGCACTTTAACCGGTTATAACACCGACTATTCTGGCTTTCTTTACACACTTGAAGCACACAATATCAAAATCAAAGAGGAAAAAGTCCTAGTCCTAGGCTATGGCGGCGCCAGTAAGGCAATCCTCGCTGTATTAAAAGATCTTGGTGCATCTGAGATCATCATTGCCAACCGTACGTTAAAAGATGGCGTAGTATCTTACGAAGAAGCCATCAACTCTCACAACGACGTAACGGTAATTATAAATACGACTCCAGTAGGCATGTATCCAAATACCGATGCATCCCCGATTGATTTATCACACTTTGGTAACTTATCTGCCGTTGTGGATATCATCTATAACCCACTTAAGACAAAGCTATTACTCCAAGCCGAAGCACAAGGCATCATTGCTGTCAATGGCCTGGAGATGCTAATCGCTCAAGCCAAAGACGCATGCCAATACTTCCTAGATACCAGCCTTCCCGAAAGCAAGATTACCGAAATCCTAGCCCAACTAGAAGCCGAACTAAAAACAAAATAATCACACCACAAGCATCCTATATGGAAGGCTTTCCAAACACCTTATCAATCCTATAAAAAGAGCAGAAAAAGATATATTTGTAACCGTATATACCTTCTCTGCTCTTTTTTATTCTTCGTGCCTGCCCTTACCCATTCTCCTCTGGCTAGAGCAAAATTTACTTTTGCTCGTCCATTACCTACTTCCTCCCGCTCCAAAAAGGGTCCGGGGAACTCATCCACGTTCTTTCTCCCCAGTCCCACTTATCTCTCTTACAGCGACCTTTCTCAGGGGAAGGTATGGAAACCATCGGTGTCCTTTGGAATCAGTTTTCGGGGATTTACTCCGCGAAAACTGGAAAGAGGTAGTGTCGCGCAACCGCGTGACACTACCTCTTTCATTACCTAAAGTACCGGATGAAATCTCATTTCATCCGAAGGCACCGTCCTCGGTGCCGCTCTAAAAGAATCTAGAAATCAATTCTTTTGAATACTGTGCAACTTCATTCATATCGCCAAAGCTCATAATTTCACCTGCATAGTAAGTATTTAAATTTCCTTGCCAGCTTTCCACTTCATCATACCAGCCATTTGCATATTCATAGCTGTTAACATGTGGGAAGTAGTACCAGGATTTATGTAACACAATATCTTCAACTTCGAAACCGCATAATTTCATATCTTCTTCGATTAAATGCTTAGATTCTTCCACGCCAATCTTTTCATTTCTATCGCCTAAAACATATACCGTAATAATCTGTTCCGGCTCATTTTCCCAACGGTGATAGTAAACCATAGCATGACCTGCACGATGAGGAACCATGTTTTCTTGAATATATGCACTGATTTTTGGATAGTTCTTTACTGTACAAGCAAATACTTTATAGTCCTCACTGATGATTTTAGAAAAATAGTTTTGTTCCTTTTCAGTTACATCAAAATATTTTTCCATCTGGTCAAGTGGGGAAGTCACAATGATTTTATCATATTCTTCTTTTCCAAAGTCAGTATATACATAGACCTTGTCTTCTGTGCGGACAACCTTATTAATTGTCGTTGCCAGTCTAGGCTTATTTGCAAGTTTGTAACTTAACTGTTCCCAAATGCTTTGTGCTCCTTCTTTCCAAGTCCAAAGCTGTTTCTTTAAAAATAAAACTAATTCATCACAGTCAAGGTATTTAAATACATATGCCGCAGGTATCAAGTCTAAGTATCCATAACCGAAAGAGGTAAATGGATTTAACCATAATTTTTTAACCAATGGCACACCATTCTTTTCGCAAAACTCATTAAATGGAACAGCTAAGTCCGGATGAGTCCCAATATGTCCGTTTTTTGTACAATCTGGATATTTTGTCTTTAATAAAATCGCCAGTTGTTTTAACTGCGCCATGACCTTAGGACCTTCGGAAGGATCAAATGCTTCTTCTACTTCTCCTGTATAGGCATTTCTAAATTCTCGATCTAGCATTGGTCCATCTGGTTTCACTCCACAGTATTCCATAACTTCACCTACTGCATGGTAGCACTCTGCTCCCATTAGAGCACCCATTTCATAGCGTTTACCTTTATAATAAGGAGAATAGCATTTACCGCCTACATAATCCTCTTTTTCAAGAATCGTGTAGTTTGTATACCCCTTTTGTTCTAAATACATAGCTGCAGTTAATCCTGCTGGGCCAGCTCCAATGATGCAAATTCGTTCATTCAAATTACTCATTTTTTTGCCTACTTTCTCTTATATTCTATTTTTTATGTATAAATGCGATAATATTTTACCATATTTTTTCTTTCTCTGCACTACAGTTCTGCCATTCTCTATTGAATTTATAATAATTTTATATTTTACCTTTAAGCCCATAAGATTTGCGGACTTTGTCGACAAGGTCATGTTCACATGACTTTGGCTCGTTGTTTGCTTGCAAAACACTCCGCGCCGAACGCGATCACGAAGTGATAAACTCCTTCCGCGTAAGTGCACATCTTAGCTTTCTGGTTTTTAGAAATCCTCCTATTAATAAAAAAAAGACCTGTGGACATATGCCCATAGGTCTTTTTAATAATCGTGCTCGGTACAGACTAGATTCTCTTAAGGTAATCGCCAGTACGAGTATCAATTTGGATTTTATCGCCTTGGTTTACGAATAATGGTACGTAAACTGTTGCTCCAGTTTCAACTGTTGCTGGTTTAGTAGCACCTGTAGCTGTATCACCTTTTAAGCCTGGTTCACAGTCAGTGATTTCTAATTCAGCGAACATTGGAGGTTCGATAGCGAATACTTCGTTGTTGTGAGATAACATTTTAACCATGTCATTTTCCTTAACGAATTTTAATGAATCGCCGATTGCTTCTTCAGTTAAAGCAAATTGATCGAATGTTTCAACATCCATGAAGTGGTATAATTCACCATCTGAATATAAATATTGTTTATCACTTTTGTCGATGTGAGCTTGTGGACATTTTTCAGTAGGTCTGAAAGTTTTTTCCACAACACCACCGTTTTTAATATCTCTAAGTTTAGTTCTTACGAACGCAGCACCTTTACCTGGTTTAACATGTTGGAATTCGATAACTTGATATACGCTGTTATCATATTCGATTGTTAAGCCATTTCTAAATTCGCCTGCTGATACCATACAAAAAATTCCTCCTTAAAATAAATCACTTTCAATAGTTTATAATAATACTACTAAATTTTCAACTGTTATTTTGCTTCTGCTCTTATTTTTCATCATTTTTTGATAAGATATTATACTTTTTATGTAGATTCGCCGTTATTTTCTTCCACATTTTATAAAATATTCTTATTAAAGTTCGAAATTACTCGTTCTGCTACTTGTTCAGGAGTACCATTTTCTGCATTAATTTCTATATGACAAACAGATTGATAAACAGAGTCACGGGAAGTTAACAGTTGTTCTATCTTTTCTTCCACGTTTTCTCCGGCTAAAAGAGGACGAGACGTATCGCCCTTTAATCGTTTTAAAACGACTTCCTTTGTAACCTTTAGATAATTTACGAGTCCAAGAGTTCTTAGTAACTGAGCATTCTCCTTACGTAATGGAAGGCCGCCTCCAGTTGAGATCACAGCATGTGTTACCGTGGCATTGAGCTCCTTAAGAAGTTCTGATTCCATCTTGCGAAATGCTGTTTCACCTTGTGTTTCAAAAATATCTGTAATTTCCATGCCGGCTCTTTTAACGATTAATTCATCCGTATCAAGAAAGGAATAGCCTAAGCTTGTTGCAATCTTCTTCCCTACTGTAGTCTTTCCAGACCCCATGAAACCTATTAAAATAATATTTTCTTTCATCCTATGCCTCCTGCTCGCAAATTATCTTTTGTTTACTTTAACGTCTTCTTGTAAAAATGTAATACAATTCGTTCAAGATAACGTTTTAACACAATTTGTATTTCTTCATTTTTATCAATTGGCTCTACCAAGATATGATGCATGCCACAACGCTTTGCTCCGTAGACATCCGTAAATAACTGATCTCCGATAAACATCGTGTTGGTAAGGTCCGTATGCATCAGCTCCATCGCCTTTAAGTAATTCTTTCTGCTTGGCTTGTGTGCATTATAAATATAATTCACTTTGATTTCTTTGTTAAAACGTTCCACTCGTTCAATCTGATTATTTGAAATCAGACAAACTTCAAATCCCATGTCTTTTAACCTTTTAAATAATCTTACAGCTTCTTCGGTTGCATCTTCTCCATGCTTTACAAGAGTATTATCTATATCAAAAAGAAGGCCTCGATAGCCCTCTTTATACAACTTTGCAAAGTCAATGGAATACGTAGATGTTACCCATTTTTCTGGATAAAACTTTTGTAACATAACTAACTCCTTAAACTAACTAGTGTGCAAACATATACGCGATTAAAATAAAACCTAATACAATTCTATAATAACCAAATACTTTAAAATCATGCTTTTTAATGTATCCCATTAAGAATTTAATTGCAAAAACGGATACTAAGAATGCTGAAATCATACCAACTGCTAAGATACAAGCTTCTCCAGCTGTGAAATTCAAGCCGAAACGAAGTAATTTTAAGAAACTTGCACCAAACATAACAGGGATTGCTAAGTAGAATGTAAATTCAGCTGCAACAGTTCTGCTTACGCCGATTAATAAAGCACCTACAATTGTTGCACCTGATCTAGATGTACCAGGAATTAATGCTAACACCTGAAATACCCCGATAATCAATGCAGTATTATATGTGATATCCTTTAGTGAACTCACTCTAGGAGAACGTCCCTTATTCCACATTTCAATAACAATAAATAACACACCATAAATGATCAATGTCATAGATACTGTTTGGAAATTATAAAAATGTGCATCGATCCAGTCATCAAATAACAACCCAATAATTGCTGCTGGAACGCTGGCAACAAGAATTCTAAACCATAAGTTCATAATCCCCATATCCAACTCGATTCCTTTTGCTTTCTTCTTAAATGGGAAAATTTTATTCCAATATAATACGACAACGGCCATAATAGCACCTAATTGAATTACTACACGAAACATTTCCATAAAAGCATCATTACTGGAAAGCGTAATGAATTTTTCAACTAAGATCATGTGTCCTGTACTACTAATTGGCAGCCACTCTGTAATACCTTCTACCAAACCAAATAGTAGGGTAACTAAAAGTTCATGTAAACTCATAACTAATCTTTCTCCTTTTTTTCATATACTATGCCTATTCTATCGAAAACAATTTGTAAATTCAAGTACTTTCACCGTTTGTCCCTGTTTCCACAGCAATCTTAAGAACTTTCACAGAATATTCAGAAAATATACACAAACAGATGTTATGCTTGTTTCAAGAACGTTAAAAAAACATTTTTTCTTATAAAGGAGGCTTACTACTAGTGGGAAAAAATAGACTTTCGCAAATTGATTATGATTTTCTGATCCGTCCATATCGGGACGCGCTTTTCACCATACAGCTTCGTCTTGATGGACTAAATGCGGATTATCTCAAAATGTATCAAAATTATCCGATCCACCATATCCAACAGCGAATCAAGGCAAAGACAAGCATAGAAAACAAACTTAAAAAACGCGGACTTCCAATTACAGCTCAGATTGCAAGGGACGAACTTACCGACATTGCCGGCATCCGTGTCATCTGCTATTTTACAGAAGACGTCTACCACCTGGTCAGTCAGATGAAAAAGCAAACAGATCTTATACTAATCAAGGAGACCGACTATATCAAGGAACCAAAAGAAAACGGGTATCGTAGCTATCATCTAGTACTTGGCATCCCAGTTTATAATATAGAAGGCCTACAGTACTACCCTGTAGAGCTGCAAATCCGCACACTTACCATGGATTTATGGGCAAGCATGGAGCATCGTATCTGCTATAAAAAGGAACAAAGCTTTTCTTCCTCTAATTCTTCTCACTTTAGAAGGTATACTGCCCTGCTTGATGAAATAGAACATGAATGCAAAGAGATGTGTGGTTACGAGATGACGAAATGTTAATACGAAATATAACAAGGCAAGCCATTGCATATGAACGGCTTGCCTTTCGTTATCCTTATGAATTATTTTGTTTTCACTGCCTTCGTCTTGCTATAAGGACCATAAACATTTTTACCTTTGGAATCTAACTTATATGCACACACTTTGACATAATACTTTTTATTTTTGCTTAAGTTATTCAGTTTCTTGGTAGTAGAAGTCGTCATTACTGTTTTTGCATGACTAAAGTTTTTATTCGTGGAGTACACGATCTTATATCCCTTTGCTCCCAAACATTTCTTCACTTTTACTGTAATCGACTTCTTCCCTCTTTGTAAAGAACCAATTGTTACTTTCTCAACGGTGACCTTCTTCCATTTCGCATACACAATTACATTCCCTGTGCTGCCTTGCTTAATAGATGTTATCTTACTCTTGTATTTGCTATCCTTGTACCAGCCTGCAAATACATATCCCTTTCTGGTTGGTGCTTTTAAGTTGATTGTCTTACTTGTTACATAATACTTAGAAAGGTTGACTTTGTTGTTGCTTCCAGCATTTAACTTATATGTAATCTTATATGTCACCTTAATCCATTTTGCATAAAGATTAATGGTTCCACTTGCAGCTGTCACACTAGTCACCTTGTTTTTAAACGATGCTTCTTTGTACCAGCCTGCAAATTCATAGCCTTTTCTTGTTGGTGCTTTTAAGCTTACCTTGCTTCCTGAAGCCATAACTGTCGGATTTGCCTTATTGTTGGTTCCTCCATTGAGATGATAGTTAATCTTATATTGCTGACGGATCCATTTTGCATATACGGTAATGTCTTTGTCTGTTCCCGTCACCTTAGTAATTTTGTTATTGTATGTAGCATCACTATACCATCCGGCAAAGGTATATCCTGCTTTGCTTGGATTAAGCAAAGATACTTCCTCCCCATATGATGCGTACACAGGTGCATCACCGGCATTGGTACCACCATTTAAAGCATATGTAATCCTACTGCCTGATACAGTAACTCTAAACTGTACAGTAAGTCCATTTTCTGTCTTTGCAGTAACTGTTGCTGTTCCTGCACCTGCTGCTATAAGTTCAGCCTCTGCCACCCCACTTACATCTGCTTTCTTAGCATCACTAGAAACAAGTACTACTGATTGGTCAGAAGATGTAAAGGCTACAAAAGAATCGGTTGTTACCGGTGTAAGCTGTACCTGTACCTTTGCAGCATCATTTTCCTTGTCAAAATGAATAGACTGACTGCCCACTGCCTTCATTTCTGTTGCTTCATTTGTCTTATCTGGAGCATCTTTTACAAATTCCATGCCTTGTAACGTAAATGTTACAGAAATAGTCGTTGGCTTGTCTATCCCGACAAAGTTTGCTACGTGATCATTGGAAGATGCCTCTGCAACAACATTTCCATCCCATGCATTTATTGGCTTTCCTGAGTCAAATACCCCCGAACTAGATAATGTATTCATAAAGTCTGAATTGGTAATGGTAAGTTCTTTTCCGTTGACTACCACTTTGTCATATCGAATTGATGCCTTTGAAACTGGTGTTGTTGTTACATTGCCAACTGCAACATCATAGTCCTTGATATAGATGGCTGTCAGGTTTGCAATAGAAGTCACACCAGCTTTTTTCCCTTCTTCACTTAAGTCTTTAGACAGATCAAAGTCTACTGTATACTGATCGTCTCCATTAACCGTAATCTTATCTCCAATTTCTGTTCCATAATATTTTAACTTGCTGTCATTATAAAGGACATTAAGTGCAACATCGATTGTTGACTTGATTGCAGAAGTAACTGTGACTTTAACCATTTTCGTGGTTCCTGCTGCAGATTGAATGGTCACATAAGCCGTTCCTACTTTCTTTCCCACTAATTTTCCAAATGCATTTACAGAAACTATATTCTCATTGGAGGAACTATAGCTTAATGCTGCTTTGCTTGTTGCTTTAATCTGAGTATTTCCTCCATATACTACGGAATATTCTTCTTGATCCGTTACCACTTCTGATTTTTCTTTACTTGTATCTGCCTTAACTATTACTTTAATTGTTTTTTCTACACTTCCGCTTTGAGAAAACACACAAATGGTGGTTGTCCCAATTCCTCTTGCCTGAACAATACCACGATATACCGTTGCTACGCCCTCATTATTAGAGCTCCATAATACAACGTCGTTGGTATCTTCTGGAGATGGAACTGCCGTAAGTGTCTGATTTTGTCCAACAGTCATCTGAATGGATGTGCTTTTCAGATCAATGTCGGTAATCTCTTTTACTGTTACTCCACTGGAGATATCCGTAAAATCATACTTTGTATTTTTTTCTGATGCTGGCAGCATCGTTCCACGGATCATGGCATCTGTAATTGTTTTAAATACTGGCTTACAGTCTATACGGTCCCAATAGGTAAATAAACCTGTCTTTACTTTTCCCTCATTGGTTAATTCATTCCCTTGATCCCATACAATAGGGACTACTTTGGCAACCTGACATGCCTTCTGAACAATTTCACAGAAATAAGCACGTTCTACATCATTGTATCCTGTAGCCGAACCTGAAACTTCATAAGTTCTATTTCCGTACTCTCCAAGATACATTGGTACATTAAACTTCTTTGCCATTTTCTTTAATCCATCCACTACTTCGTATACTTGGCTGTAAGTCCAAGAAGTATTGGTTGAGGATTTGTAAATATGTGCACCAAACATTATTCTTGGCGTTGTATTATAGCTGTCTTCTGGAAGGGAAAACTCTGTATTGGTTCCTGTGTTAGCATAATGTCCTACAGCGGCAATCCATCTCTTCGCATTGTTGGATCCTGTAGAACGAACTACATTTACAAAAATCTGATTTAAGTTCATGATTACTGGAGTATCCTTTGTGATTGCTGCTGCACTATTCTTATCATTGCCTTCCATACACGTAATCTCATTCATTGACTCGAAAATCAAATGCTCGTCATAATCTTTGAATTTATTAGCAATATTTCTCCAGACACATTCAAACTTATTATATACGCTGTCGATCTCTTCAGATGCAACTCTAAGCCATCCGGTTTGTTCTGCACCATCATGATGGACATTGATAATTGCATACATATCAAGAGACATACAATAATCTACAATATCTTGTACTCGGTTCATCCATGCCTCGTTAATTGCAAAATCATTTTTATCATCAATCATAGTTCCCCATGTCACAGGTATTCTGACGGTATTATATCCGGCATCATGAAGGGCCTTTATATATTGTTTGGTAGTCACAACACTTTGCCAACAAGTTTCTGCTGGTGTAAATCCGGAATGGCCATCCATGGTATTGCCTAAGTTAATACCTGCTCCCATCTCATATACGGTCTCATCTCCTGTCAGCTCTCGAAATACTGATGGTGTAGAAGCTTCCGTGTTATCTGTAAAAAGTAGTGCCGCTTTCTTCTTCTCTAATGATGCCAAGGCCTTTTCGACTGTTTCATTTGATGATGCTGCATCTTCATAAACTGTTTTTGCAGCTTCTAATTCTTTTGTAAATTCATTATAAGATTCTGGCTTATACTTTGACTCATCCATTGTCTTACAATACTCTAACGTTCTGCTTAACAATTCACGTGCACTGGTCTTCTGCACATCATAGGATGTAGCCTCACATTTTGGTATGACTAAGTCTGCTGGATAAGTCACACCATTATTAAACTTAATTCCCACCAGTTCACAGTCTGTGTTCTCAGACATGGCCTGAATTTTAATAGTGATATAGTTTGCATAAGACTCTTCAAACTTTTGTGATGTATCCTTGCACGTTTTGGTAAGGCTTAACTCCGGAAATGCATAGATGCCCGTCCCTGCATCGCCAACTAACTGATCCTGAATTGCATTACCGCTCTTTCCTACCGTATTGTCTCGTCCAACCAGGTATTTACTTGATACCTTGCCGATTGCATCAGGGCCCAAAGACAACTGCGCATTGATTAAAGAATTACTATCCCCTTTTGTAACCTTAACGTAAACTGTCGCTTTTGTTGCCTTGTTCCAATCCTTAATTCCCATTAAATCTGTCTCTGTAATCGTCCTAAGTATTTTAGGATTTGCTGTCGAAACTTGTTCTTCTGCCACTGCTTCTGTTTGTTCTGCTGCAAACGTCACCCTTGTTGGTGAAAGTTCGACTGAAGTAATCATTAGTATCAGTGTTAATAATGCTGCGAGAATTCTTTTAATTCGCATTCTCATATACCTTTCTCCTCCTTCTTTCTGTTGCTGTAATGCCCCACATTTACTGTATAACACCCTTATTCTCTAATTATATCTATGTATTTTTCTACCTTCAATAGCTTATTGGTTAATTTTGTAAATTCAGTAAACTAATATAATTATTTCTATATAATGAGAAAAAAGTGTTTTGCTTGCAAAACACTCCGCGCCGAACGCGATCACGAAGTGATAAACTCCTTCCGCGTAAGTGCGCATCTTGGCTTTCTGGTTTTTAGAAAGCCTTTTTAGTACATAGGAGGCTTCTCGAAGAGAAGTTTCCTATGTATCAAAAAAAGACAGCATGTTTTTAAAACATGCTGTCAGACTGTAGACAAATGAAATCTTGCACTTTCTTCAACGTACTGATTAGAGGAAAGTTTGCATATCTGATTTTCATTTATTTGCTCTTATTTTGCTACCTTCTCTTCTTCCTTAGCATTTTCTGCAATTACCTTCTCCTGAATATCATGTGGTGCTTGTTCATATCTGGAGAATTCATAGCTAAAGTCGCCAATGCCACCGGTCATGGACCTTAAGTCGGTAGAATATCCATGGATCCCAGCCAAAGGAATATCTGCAACGATTTCCTGCTTGCCGCCTTCCATAGGGTTCATACCTAAAACCCTTCCACGACGTTTGTTAAGATCACCCATGATATCGCCGGTAAACTTATCTGGTACTACTACCTTCAGTGTAACAATTGGCTCAAGAAGAACTGGGTTTGCCTGGCTGAATGCCTGCTTAAATGCCAGAATGGTAGCCATCTTAAATGCCTGCTCACTTGAATCTACCGGATGGTATGAGCCATCCACCAAGGTTGCCTTGATGCCTACAACCGGATACCCAGCCAAAGGACCCTTTAAAACACTTTCCTGTAACCCCTTCTCAACTGCTGGGAAGTAGTTTTTAGGAACCGAGCCACCAAAGATCTTTTCTTCAAACTCATAGGACTTTTCTACATCATTGAGAGGTTCAAATTCCATTAAGACATCGCCATATTGTCCGTGTCCGCCAGATTGTTTTTTATGTTTTCCACGAACTTGCACTTTCTTACGGATTGTCTCTCTGTATGGCACTCTTGCCTTGCTTGTAATAATCTCAACTTTATATTTGGATAACAGCTTGCTTACTACAACATCTAGCTGCTGCTCACCAATTCCATATAATAAGGTCTGATGATTCTCATTGTCATTTACAACCTTCAGCGTGTGGTCTTCATCCATTAATTTCTGAAGTGCCTGGCTTACCTTATCATCATCGCCTTTGTTCTTTGTCTCAAAGCGAACATAGGTATAAGGTTTGGAAC
Source organism: bacterium (assembly GCA_030535455.1). Taxonomy (GTDB): domain Bacteria; phylum Bacillota; class Clostridia; order Lachnospirales; family Lachnospiraceae; genus KM106-2. The sequence continues at coordinate 5,496 of JAUNJY010000023.1, read as the reverse complement.
ATTCAATTGGAGCAAACTTGACCGGTGTGCCTTTGGTAGAAAGGCTGTGTCCAGTTGCCGTATTGCTAAGTTTGCCTAGAGCACCAATATCTCCTGCGCAAAGCTCTTTCACCTCGATTTGGTCCTTGCCCCGAAAAACGTACAGCCTTGATATCTTCTCCTCTGTCTCTGTATTCACATTATAAATGTTCGAATCTGTCTTAATCTTTCCTGACGTTATCTTGATTAATGAGAACTTGCCAATGAAAGGATCTGCAATTGTCTTAAATACCCTTGCTGTAAAAGGCTTGCTTACATCATAATCAGCAGCAAACTCTTCTTTCGTCTTAACATTGGTACCTGATATCTTTACCTTGTCTGGTGATGGGAAATATTTTTCAATCACTTGTAATAACATGATTGTACCATTACCAGTAACTCCAGAACCCATCAACACTGGAACTACCGATCCATCTATAACATTGCCGCGAAGTGCTTGTGATATTTCCTCATATGTGAACGCTTCACCGGCAAAATATTTTTCCATTAATTCTTCGCTTGTTTCAGCGACTGCTTCCAATAATGCTTCTCGCACTGTCGTTAAATTCTTTGTGGAATAGTCCGGAATTTCACATTCTTCATATTTACTTAACTCAGTAAACCTTCTGCCTTTCATCTTTACCACGTTGACATAGCCAACAAACTTCTCGTTTTCACGAATTGGCAAATGAAAAGGCGCAACTTTCTTTCCATATAACTCGGTCAGTCTTTCCACTACCTCTCGGTAACTGGCTTGGTCATCATCCATATCTGTAACAAAAAATAGTCTTGGCAACTTATATTTTTCACAAAACTCCCATGCCTTCATCGTTCCAACTTCTACACCAGCTTTGGCTGAAATAACGATTACAGCGGCGTCTGCAGCACTTAAGGCCTCTTCTGTCTCACCAACGAAATCAAAATATCCAGGAGTATCCAAAAAATTAATCTTGGTTTTTTCCCATTCAATTGGTACAATCGATGTACTGATAGAGAATAAACGTTTGACTTCCTCCTTATCGTAATCACTGATCGTAGATCCGTCTTCGATTTTTCCTTGTCGCTTAATTGCACCGGTAATAAAAGCCATGGCTTCGACTAAAGTTGTCTTGCCACAGCTACCGTGCCCCAAAACGACTACATTACGAATATTTTCAGTTGTGTAAGTCTCCATATAAATACCTCCAATACTATTTACTATGGATAAACTATCCATGTAAATATTGTACTAATTTTCCATTAAGTATACAACCTTTTTATGAACAATTAATAGGGGGGCAAATTAAAAGTCAAACATTTTTCATCATATTGTAAAAATATCATTGCAATTTACGCAAATTAATATAAATAATGCGTCAAAAAAGTCGAATATGTTAGGTTTATACGTCGTGCTTTAAAGTGTTAAAGTTTTAACGCTTTAAAGCATTGACATTTTAGTTATTAGAGAGTACTATAAAAGTAAGAAAATTATAGCGAACATAAATACTCTTTTCAAGGAAATACTAATCTTGCCTACATAAAATTTGAAAGGAGTTCAAAAATTATGACAGGAGATATCAATATGATTATAGTAATGAAACCAGGAGCAAGTGAAGCTTCTATAAAGAATGTAAAACAGATCGTTGAAAACAAAGGTCTACAAACCCATATTTCCAGTGGTCAAGAAGTAACTGTAATCGGAGTAATCGGGGATAAATCAAAATTAGAACAGGGCAATATTGAAATTGCACCTGAAGTAGATAAAATCGTACCAGTAACAGAAAGCTACAAATTAAGTAATCGTAAGTTCCATCCAGAAAGCTCAAAGATCAAAGTAGGGAATACCATCATTGGCGGAGATGAATTTACCATTATGTCTGGCCCATGTTCGGTAGAGAGCGAAGAACAAATCCTTCAGACTGCATTTGCAATCAAAAAAGCCGGAGCTCAAATCCTTCGAGGCGGCGCTTATAAGCCAAGAACAAGCCCATATGCATTCCAAGGTCTTGAAGAACGCGGCTTACAGTTAATGAAAGAAGCAAAGGATGCAACCGGGCTTAACATCGTCTGTGAAGTTACCAGCCTTGAAGCCATCGAATCTGCTGTAAAATATGTAGATATGCTTCAAATAGGAACTCGTAATATGCAAAACTTCTACCTTTTAAAAGAAGCTGGCAAGACTGGCCTTCCTATTCTTTTAAAACGTGGTATGGCAGCTACTATTGATGAATGGTTAAATGCAGCAGAATATATAATGGCAGAAGGCAATCCTAACGTAGTTCTTTGCGAACGAGGAATTAGAACCTTCGAGACAGCTACACGTAATACCTTGGATTTAAGTGCGGTTCCTGTCATCAAGCAAAAGAGCCATCTTCCAATCATCGTAGATCCAAGCCATGCAACCGGAGTCAGAGATTATGTAGCTCCACTTTCTAAAGCATCATTGGCAGTTGGTGCAGATGGGCTTATGATTGAAAGCCATCCAGATCCAAAGACTGCATTATCTGACGGCCCTCAATCCCTTACTTTTGACCAGTTTGAAGAACTTATGGGTGAGCTTAAGACAATTGCCCCACTATTTAAAAAGACACTTTAGGAGGAACGGTTATGGAAGACACTTGTATCGGCTTTATCGGCTTTGGACTAATTGGTGGTTCCATCGCCCGAGCACTAAAATCTAAAAATAAAGCAACAAAATTAATTGCATATAATTATCATGCAGGGAAAATAAACGCAAGTCTTGAGCTTGCAAAGAGTGACGGTGTGTTAGATTGCATCGTCACTTCTTTCAATGATGGATTTCATGAGTGCGACATGATTTTTCTTTGTGCTCCCGTCCTTGATAACATCAAATATCTTACTCAATTAAAACCATTTTTAAAACCAAGCTGCATCTTAACTGATGTAGGAAGTGTCAAAGGCAACATCCACAAAGCAGTCTCTTCCTTAGGGCTGGATAATCATTTTATTGGCGGTCATCCTATGGCTGGGACAGAAAAGACCGGATATGAACATTCTATGGCTACTCTCCTTGAGAATGCCTACTATGTGCTTACTCCAACCAAAACTACTACTGAAGCCAACCTAAATAAGCTAATTGATTTGGTAAGCCTTACTGGAGCAATTCCTGTGGTATTGGACGCAGATTACCATGATGATATTGTATCTGCAATCAGCCATGTTCCTCATATTATTTCAGCCAGCCTGGTAAACATGGTAAAAGATCAGGATGACGAAAATGAGACAATGCGGCTATTGGCAGCAGGCGGATTTAAGGATATCACACGGATTTCCTCCTCCTCTCCAATCATGTGGCAGAATATCTGCCTTACTAATAAGGACAGCATTCTTCGATTTTTACATCTCTACATAGAAAAACTGACTGCAATACAAACTTACGTAGAAAATCAAGATCAAGACAAGCTTTTAAACTTCTTTGATGAAGCCAAGTCTTATCGTGACCAAATTCCAAATAAGTCTGTTGGACTCATTGAAAAAGTCCACGAGCTCTATCTGGATTTAATTGATGAAGAGGGTGCCATCGCAACCGTTGCCACAATATTGGCAACCAACCATATCAGCATAAAGAATATTGGCATTATCCATAATCGAGAATTTGAAAATGGTGTGCTTCGGTTAGAACTTTATACTGAAGAAGGTGCCATAAAAGCTGTAAAATGTTTAAGAAATTACAATTACACTATCTATGAGCGATAGAGATATGTTAGAATAAAATAATATTTTTGATAACCAGGAGGAAAAACAGCATATGAAATTTAACAAAGTATCTCATTTAGTTGGAGAAATTGACGTCCCTGGCGATAAATCCATCTCCCATAGAGCAATCATGCTTGGTGCTTTAGCAAACGGAACTACTACTGTCACAAACTTTTTACAAGGCGCAGACTGTCTGTCCAGCATCGACTGTTTCCGCAAGCTTGGAATACAGATTGAAAATAAGATTGATACCGTAATTATCCATGGTAATGGCCTTCATGGGCTTAAAAAGCCTTCTACGACTCTTGATGTAGGAAACAGCGGCACCACCATGCGTCTTATGTCTGGTATCCTTGCTGCTACTGATTTTGACGTGGTCGTAACTGGAGACGCTTCCATTCAGAAACGTCCAATGGGACGAATTATGACGCCACTTCGTCAGATGGGTGCTGATATCACAAGTATTCATGACAACAATTGCGCACCACTTAAAATCAGAGGAACAAAAGTTTCTCCAATTGCTTATCAGTCCCCAGTTGCTTCTGCTCAGGTAAAATCAAGCATCCTACTTGCAGGATTATATGCCGACGGAACAACTTCCGTAACGGAACCATTTGTTTCAAGAAATCATAGTGAACTGATGTTAAATTACTTTGGAGCAAATGTAGTTAGTGAAGCAACAACCGCTTCTATTACTCCTCCCGATGCTCTATACGGTCGTAAAATCAATGTTCCAGGAGATATCTCTTCTGCTGCCTACTTTATTGGTGCCGGCTTAATTACTCCTAATTCTGAAATTTTGATTAAGAATGTAGGGATTAATAAGACTAGAGACGGTATCCTTCGTGTAGTCAAGGCAATGGGGGGAAATGTTACCCTTCTCAACAAACGTCTTCAGGGATTAGAAGAGACAGCTGACCTACTGGTTAAGACTAGCGAGTTACATGGAACAACTATTGAAGGCGAAGTAATCCCAACGTTAATTGATGAGATTCCTCTGCTTGCCGTTCTTGCATGCTTTGCTTCTGGTACTACAGTAATCAAAGATGCCGCTGAACTCAAAGTAAAAGAATCCAACCGCATCGATGTCATGGTAACCAACTTAAAAGCCATGGGTGCCGATATCACTGCTACCGATGACGGAATGATTATTAATGGCGGTTTGGCGCTTCATGGAGCAACGATTGACTCTCATTTAGATCACAGAATTGCCATGTCATTTGCCGTGGCTGGAATCAATGCAACGGGAGAAACTGAAATTAAAGGCAGTGAATGCGTTGATATCTCTTACCCAACCTTCTACAACGATCTAAATCGATTAATCCAATAAATTTTCACAGTTAGAACACACTCTATTCACAGTTTTCCGTAATAATGGTTCCTGTAATTAATTATTACGACAATACAATGAGAAAGGGTGTGTACATATGAGACACAAAACATTAAAACTAGTTAGTATAGGGGTTATGAGCGCAATGCTTTTAGCAGGCTGTGGCGGCTCTAGCTCTACTACCACTGATTCTAATACAAATACGGAGACAACTGCAGGTACTACTAATACAGATGCTTCCAACCAAGAAAGCGATAGCAAGACTTATGGTCAGATTACTGCAATCGATGGTTCTACCATTACTGTAGCCTTAGGAACTATGAAAGACAGAGGAAACAGAGGAAATGGCGACGGACAGACAATGCCTTCCGGAAAACCGGACATGCCACAAGGTTCTGACAATGCCAATGCTCCTGAAGCTCCATCTGGTTCTGACAATGCTAATGCTCCTG
>JAUNJY010000022.1 GCA_030535455.1 bacterium | reverse complement strand
AAAATGGTTCTAGGATTTTTTAATCCTAGAACCATTTTGTCTACGGTCTGAGACATCGTAATTTTTACGATGTCTTTTTTTGTCTAGGGAATTGCTTTATAATGCCCTAGTCTTTAAAATAACTATGTTTCTTCTTGTGTTAACTGGTGTGGTTTAATCGTTATTTCCGATACGTCCACAGTAACTGATAGCGTATAATCCGCATAAGCCAATAACTGCATATATAATACGAGATATGATTGACATATTACCGAAAATTACACGAACTAAGTCAAATTCAAAGAATCCAACTAAGCCCCAGTTAACAGCACCAATTATTACTAAAATCAAAACAATATAATCTAAGGCCTTCATTCAATTACCTCCTTTTTCTTTCTATGTGTATTGTTTCCATAATATATATATTTATTCAATTTAATTAATCAGTTAAAGTTGAATATTCATCTTTGACATATGTAGTAATTGACAGTATAATAATCGTAGAACAAAAGATTTTATCAGGAGGTTACTTACCTTGGCTAATCAAAAGAAGGTAGTAAAGTTCAGACGCCCAATTAATCTTAATTTGGGAGTGATCATTTTTGTAATCATGTTTGTTTACTTAGTGATTGAATTGGTAAAATATTTCTCAGGGGAACAGTTATCTGTCTATGAAGTTACAGAAAGTCAAATCGCCAGCGATAATACATATCAAGGTTTGATAATTAGAGACGAAAAAGTAGTGACATTAGATAAGGAAGGATACTTAAGTTATTATGTATCTGAAGGTAAGAAAATAGGGAAAAATTCTACGATTTATTCAATCGATCAAACAGGAAACGTTTATGATTTGCTGTCTGAAAACGAAAAGCAAGAAGATTTAACAGACAAAGATATTTTAGAGATTAGAGATTGTATTAATTCTTATCGTAGAACTTATAATGGAAGTAATTATAATGCTGTATATGATTATAAATATAGTCTTGAGAATACTGCAATGGAGCTGACAAATATCAATTTATTATCTTCTCTTGCAGAAATTCTAAAATCGAAGGACACTAGCGGTACGTTTGAAGTAGTTAAGACTAAGACCAGTGGGTCAGTTGCCTACTATACAGACGGATTTGAAAGTGTAACGGTAGATAATTTTACTGCAGATATGTTTGATTCTAGTAATTATAAAAAAACAGAACTTCGATCAACGGAGAAGAAAGCTGCTAAGAGCGATGTTTATAAACTGATTACAAATGAAAACTGGAATATTGTCATTCCATTATCAGAAGCACAAGCAAAGGTGTTGGCAGAGCGTACCGTTGTAAAGGTTACTTTTATGCAGGACAAGCTATACACTAATGCAACATTTAAGATTATACAAAGAGATAATAAAAAGTATGGCATTATTTCTTTAAGAAACTATATCCAACAGTATCTGACAGATCGATATATTGATATATCAATCAGCACTAATGTACAGACTGGATATAAAGTGCCAAAATCTGCAGTTACAGAGAAAGCATTTTATAAAATTCCAACCTCTTATTTTACAAAGGGTGGAGATGATGACAGTACTGGCTTAATTCAGGTTACAACTGATAAAGATGGAACTAAGAAATATAAATTCGTAGAGACATCTGTAATCCGTAGCGATGATGAGTATTCATATGTTAATACCTCAGCATTTAAAGAGGGGCATATCATTTGTAATGAAGCAGATAATAAAAAACAATTTACAATTAAAGAGACTGGTAATATTACCGGTGTATATAACGTAAATAAAGGGTATCCTGTTTTTAAAGTAGTTGATGTGCTTACTGAAAATAGTGATTACTACATTATCGATATGAAGACAACAAATGGCCTTAATAATTACGACCATATTATTCTGAATGTGGAACTTGCAAAAGAACAACATTATGTAGATTAATTTGTAAAGTATTATTACGGAAAGGTGACGAAATACAATGGTAAAAGAAAATTTACAAATAGTTGAGAAGAAAATTGAAGATGCTTGTAAAAAGGCGAACCGAGATCGTAACGAAGTAACGTTAATTGCAGTCAGCAAGACAAAACCGGTTTCCATGATGAGAGAAGCAATGGAGACTGGCATCATTGATTTTGGTGAAAATAAAGTTCAAGAGTTGACAAGAAAATACGAAGAACTTGATACCCCTTTGAACTGGCACTTAATTGGACATTTACAACGTAATAAGGTGAAATACATTGTGGACAAGGTGAGCTTAATCCATTCGGTAGACTCCCTTAGATTAGCTGAACAGATTGATGAAGAAGCGAAAAAGCATGATGTAGTAGTAAATATCTTAATCGAAGTGAATATCGCTGGGGAAGAGTCAAAATTTGGTGTAAAAGAAGAGGAAGTACTTCCATTACTAATGGAGATCAGTAAATTATCCAACGTAAAAGTACAAGGATTAATGACAATTGCTCCATTTGTAGAGAATCCAGAGGAAAATCGCGTACACTTTAGAAATATGAATAAATTAATGATTGACATAAAATCCAAAAACATTGATAATATTAATATGAATATTCTGTCTATGGGTATGACTGGTGACTATGAAGTTGCCATTGAAGAAGGCGCAACCATGGTTCGCGTTGGAACGGGAATTTTTGGAGAGCGTAATTATAATATTTAATTAACTAAAATTGCTTATAATGGATACTTGGGAAGTATTCAAGATAGGAGTTAAGGATGGCTAATATGATAAAGAATTTAATAGGGTATTTAAAACTGAACGAAGATGAAGACTATGATGATGGTTTTGATGAACAATTCGAAGAGCAAGAAAGAGAACGTGCTGTAAAGGCAGAAAAAGAAAAAGAAAAAGCAAATAGAGAACAACAGGTAAGAGAACGTGGAGCAAGCAAGAGTTCTTCTGCAAAAGCAGAAGAGGTTTCATTTGCTGAGGCACGTAGTAATAGAGGGGGAACAAAAGTGGATAATAAGGCACCAAATAAAATCGTACCTATTCGTACAACATCAAAAGGGCTTGAAGTATGTATTATGAAGCCATCTTCATTTGAAGATTCCCAGGATATTTGTGATATGTTACTTAGCGGACGCGCATCCGTAGTTAATCTTGAAGGATTTGATCCTTTAGACGCACAAAGAATTATGGATTTCATTTCCGGTTGTGTATATGCAATCAATGGTAAATTACATCAAATTTCAAAATATATCTTTATTTTCTCACCAGATTCTATTGATATTTCTGGTGATTACTTAGAATTCATGCCAGATGAGGGATTTGAAGTTCCTACATTAAATAAGGATTTCTAATATGTTACAACTACTTGGACAAGCAATCTTCATTTTTTGCAAAGGATTGGAATTTCTGATCTTTGCGTATGTGATTTTGTCCTGGTTGCCAAAATTGAAAGGATTTAAGCTTGTGGTTGCCCATATCTTAGATCCTTTATTTAGCATTATCCGTGTATTAATGAAACACTCCGTATTTCGCACCAATCAGCTGGATTTGACCCCACTGGTTGCATTAATAATTGTTACATTTATACAGACAATAGTTATGTAATTAATTTAATGGGAGTGGACAATGAATAAAGAAGAACAGTTAGTGTTAAAACGGATAATGGATTTGGCATATCAGTCAGACCGAAGAGGGTACACCACATATACCGATTTTCTAAATATCAATGAGCAAAGTATTTTCTTATCCAATCTTAAAGAACTGCCACCGGTCCGATATGAGATGTGGGGCGGTTATGAAGAGGCTGAGCGAAAAATTATTGCATTTTCTATAAATGATACAATTTTGACAGAAGAATATGATATAAAGATGTTGGAGATGAAGCCGGTAAATGCCAAATTCGCAGATCAGTTATCTCATAGAGATTATCTTGGGGCACTGATGAATCTAGGTATTGAGAGATGCCGGTTAGGTGATATTCTAATAAAGAATAACTGTGGCTATGTGTTTACAGATGGAGTCATCGGTGAATATATTGCTTCTAGTTTAACCAAAATAAAGCATACTACGGTATCCTGCAGTTTAAAGGAAATCGAAGAAATTGATGTAACACCGGAGTTTCAGGAAATCCATGGGACGATTGCCAGTGCTAGACTGGATGCAATTATTGCAACGGTCTTTAAAGCTTCAAGAAGCAGCATTACAGGCTTGATATCTGGTGGTAAGGTTTTTGTAAATAGCAAGTTAATAGAATCTAACAGCTATACACTTAGGGAAAATGATGTGGTATCAGTTAGAGGCTATGGTAAATTTATATTTAAGGGTATCAACAATCAAACGAAAAAAGGGCGACTTAGCGCTACATTTCTAAAATACATTTAGGAGGATTTATATGTTAACACCAATCGAAATACAAAGCAAAACGTTTAAAACAGGTTTTGGATATGATAAAAAGGAAGTTGAAGCATTTATTAAGGACGTAGTAAAGGATTATGAAGTATTATATAAAGATAATATTGAATTAAATGATAAGATCAACGTTTTAAGTGAAGGCGTTCAATACTACAAATCTATTGAAAAGACACTTCAGAAAGCATTAGTATTGGCACAAAAAGCTGCACAGGAAACAGAAGCAAATGCAACTGCTAAGGCAGAGAACATTGTAGCGACTGCAACAAATAGAGCAGCAACAATTGAAGATGATGCTCATCAAAAAGCAGCGAAGATCAAATCTACTGCACAAGAACATGCAGATACATTACTTACAAGAGCGAGAGAAGAATTAGAACGTATTCAAATTGACGTTGCAAATCTTCTTCAACAATATGATAAATATAAGATCCAATATAATCAGTTAATCAACACGCAAAAAGAAATCTTAGAGAGTCCAGCTTATAATGTTGACTACAGTAATTTCTTAACTTTCCACTCATTCATTTCTTCTAAAGTAGAGATGCCTAAGGTAGAAAAAGAGTGTACAGAGGAAGTTAAAGAAGTAGCAGAAGAGATGGTAGAGGACATTGTCGAAGAAAAGTCAGAGCCTGTGAAAGCAGAAGAGACAGTAGCTAGCGAACCTGTGAAAGAACCTGTTGATTCAGTGGAAGCTGCAGCTCCGATGGAACCAGTAAATGAAATTGACTTTATGCCTGAAATTAATTTAGATGGTATCTTAGATGACGTAGATGTTGATACTGAAGAAGAAGCAATTGGTGATCATACTATGAAAGAACTAACTGCGAATTCTGCAAATACTTCCGAAAAGAAGGAGGCATCTTTAGAAGATACCTTAAATCAATTATCTGAAAAAGAATTGCTTATGAAACTTTTTGCAAGCGCAAACGAATCTGAGTTAAAGACGAAAAAAGCTGATAAAAAAGATGATTTCGAATTTTTAGATTTATAGAACAATAGAACTGATTCGGGGCTATCGCACGTTTTATGTGTATAGCCCCGTTATTTTTATCATTCACTACAGCAGAAAGGAAGTTACGCTATGACAGAAATAAAGAATATTACCGTACACTATGATGAAGCTCCAATTTATGATATATGTATTGAAAATGATTTTGCTCTTCTTTATAAGGAGTTAGAAAAAATCGGTACCAAGAATAAGAAGGTTTGTATTGTCTGCGACTCGAATACAAAAGAATTATATCTAAATGAAGTAATCGACATTGTTAAGGATTATGCAATGGAAGTCGAAAGCTTTTCTTTTCCAGCAGGAGAAGAGTCGAAAAACCTTGATGTAGTAAAACAGCTGTATACTCAATTGATTGAGTCCAGATTTGACCGCTCGGATCTGCTAATTGCATTAGGCGGCGGTGTTGTTGGTGATTTGACAGGATATACGGCAGCAACTTATTTACGTGGAATTAGCTTTATGCAAATCCCTACCACCCTTTTGGCAATGGTAGACTCTAGTATTGGAGGCAAGACCGGAGTCGATTTTGATTCCTATAAGAATATGGTAGGTGCATTCCATCAGCCAAAGAGTGTCTATATCAACACCTCATGCTTAAAGAGTCTTGATAAACGCATCTTTGTATCAGGCATTGGCGAAGTGATCAAGTATGGCTTGATTAATGATTTAGAATTCTATGAGTGGTTAAAAGAGAACAGAGAGGATATTCTGTCTTATAAGCCTGATGCATTAAAACAGATGATTTACCGTTGCTGTAAGGATAAACAGTACGTAGTGGAAAATGATCCGACAGAAAAGGGAATGAGAGCGCTTCTAAACCTTGGACATACCATAGGCCATGCAGTAGAGAAGCTAAAGAACTTCTCCCTTTATCATGGAGAATGTGTTTCCATCGGTATGGTAGCTGCAGCCAGACTATCGGAAAATCGCGGTAATATTACGGCTAAGGAACGTAATGAGATCGAAGAGATGCTTGCTAGCTTTACGCTTCCAATCTCCGTATCTGATCTGAAGGTAAAAGAAGTACTGGCAGCTACTAAGAATGATAAGAAAATGCAATCAGGAAAGATTAAGTTTATCCTGCTTGAAAAAGTAGGACAATCCGTTATTGACGATTCTGTTTCAGATGAAGAGATGGAACAGGCGATCCAATATATTATTAAGAAATAGCAAGATAGAAAGGTTTAACTATGAAAAAGAAGTTCGGAGTGATTTGGGTAATCCTATTGGTCCTTTTAGATCAAATTACGAAATATGTTGCCCAATCCTATTTAGTGGCCAATGGTCCAGTGGATGTAATCAAAGATGTATTCCAGTTCCATTATTTAGAGAACACAGGAATTGCATTTGGATTATTCAAAGAAAAATTTGCATTTTTTGTTGTAACAACAATTATAATTTTAGCGGTAATTGGCTATATTTATTATAAAATGCCAGATACAAAGAGATATCGCCCACTACAATTCTGCATGATCTTTATTGCGGCAGGTGCAGTAGGTAATATGATCGATCGTGTGGTAAATAACTACGTAATCGACTTCTTATATTTCAAATTAATCGATTTCCCAATATTTAATGTTGCAGACTGCTATGTAACTTGTGCAGTTGCTGTTTTATTTGTCCTTTTACTATTTGTTTACAAGGATGAAGAATTGACATTTATTCAAAAAGGAAACAAAAAGGAAAGGTAATACTATGAATTTACAAACAGATGATACTATCGATAATATTGTTGCTTTTACAGTAACGAAAGAGGAAGACAATAATCGTATCGATAAGTATTTATCGATCAAACAATCAGAGCTTACGAGATCATATCTTCAGAAGCTTATTAAGGACGGTTTAGTGTCCGTAAATGGTAAAGTGGTCAAGGCCAACTATAAAGTGGCTGAAAACGACGAAATCGAACTTACTATTCCCGAGTTAAAAGAACTAGATGTACTTCCAGAGGATATTCCAATGGATATCATTTATGAAGATAGTGATGTTATTCTGATTAACAAGGCAAAAGGCGTGGTTGTTCACCCTGCTGCCGGCCATTACTCTGGTACCCTTGTAAACGGATTGCTATATCATTGTAAGGATGAGCTTTCTGGAATTAACGGCGTGATGCGTCCAGGAATTGTTCATCGTATTGATATGGATACAACTGGTGTCATTGTAATCTGCAAGAATGACAAGGCTCATAATCTTGTGGCAGAGCAGTTAAAAGAGCATTCCATTACAAGAAAGTATGTAGCAATCGTTCACGGTAATTTCAAAGATAGTGAAGGAACGATTGAGGGACCGATCGGCAGACATCCGGTAGACCGTAAGAAGATGGCTATCAATCATAAGAATGGCAAGCATGCGGTGACACATTTTAAGGTTTTAGAGAACCTGAAAAATAATTTTACACTTGTAGAATGTCAGCTGGAGACAGGAAGAACACATCAGATTCGTGTTCATATGGCAAGTATCGGACACCCATTGTTAGGGGATCATGTATATGGCCCTAGCAAGTCTCCATTTAAGCTTCAAGGACAGACACTACATGCTAAGACGCTTGGATTTATTCATCCTACAACGGGAGAATATATGGAATTTGAAGCTCCATTGCCAGATTATTTTGAAGACTTATTAAGAAAACTACGTCCTTAGTGCTTAATTAGCAAGGGACTACACATGTAGAAGGTCACTGAATTTACAGTGGCCTTTTTTAATACATAAAAAATCTCCTCTTTGAGTAGCCTCCTATAAATTACATCTTAGGAGACACTTTCTTCTGCATTGACATTCAAAATCAATAGGTGTAGAATTACCATGTTGTGGAAAGACTACTTTTGTAGTATTAGAAGAAACCATAGATAAATAATGGGTCTACTTATGTAGAATAAATTTGAGGTGACGAAAGAATGAAGGAAATAAGGCTACATGAAGGGGAATTAAACGTAATGGAGCTGTTATGGTCGAATAAATCTTTGGCAGCAAAGGATATTTCTAAGATCATCAAAGAGTATATCGGATGGGAGAAAAATACCACGTATACGGTGATCAAACGCTTAATTGATAAGGGTGCAATTGTGCGAGAGGATCCTGGTTTTATTTGCAAGGCTGCAATTTCGAAACGTGCAGTTCAGACCATAGAAACCAAATACTTACTAAATAAATTATATAATGGGTCTTTGAGTAGTTTTTTTACAGATTATTTAAAGGAACAAGAACTTAGTAACCCAGAATTACTCGAATTGCAAAGAATAATTAGCGAACAAAGACTTTAGCCTATTGAATTCGTAATGGTTTCACTATATAATAAAATCTGGTGTACCAATGAATACAACTAGACAAAAGGAGACATACAATGAAAGATCAAACATGTGGATATTGTATGGGTGGAGAAGTTCTTGATAAATTCGGAATCTTCATCTGTGACTTAGAAGTAAGTCAATTAATTTTATTTAAGGAACAAAGCAAACCAGGACGCTGTATCGTTGCATACAATGACCATGTAAGTGAAATTACAGATATTACAGCAGCGGAACGTACTGCATTTATTGAAGATGTAAATCGTGCGGCAGTTGCAATTCATAAAGCATTCAATCCAGATAAGATTAACTACGGTGCTTACGGTGATACAGGATGTCATTTACATATGCATTTATGTCCAAAATATGAAGGCCAAGATGAATGGGGTTCCACTTTTGAAATGAACCCACAAAAGCAGTTCTTAACAGATGATGAATACGATGAAATGATTCAGAAAATCAAAGCGAATTTATAGTACAAAAGCTAATGAGATACATAATAAGATGTATTTCGTTAGCTTTTTTTAATAGATAGGAAACTTCTCTTCGAGAAACCTCCTATCTATTAAAAAGGCTTTCTAAAAACCAGAAAGCCATGAGTGTCGAAGACACTTTATTCAGGGAGGGAAGTGAAAGAAAAATTGATTGATTATATTCTGGATGAACTTAAATTAAATCGATGGATTGATCAGCAGGTGAAGCAGTCTGATTATGATAAAATCAAAGGGGTACTGATTTTAAGAGATGGAGAGAGGCTGGCGGAACGTTACTATAATGGGGGAAATGCTTCTAGTCGATACCCTCTCGAAGAAATTTCTTATTTTATTGTAGCTTTATTGGTGGGGGCAGCAATTGACAGACGTGTGCTTAGGAGCGTGGAAGTATCTATTAGCGATCATTTACCGGAGTTTCGTCGCCAGCACTTTACGTTGTACCATCGCATTAAGGTAAAACATTTGTTAACAATGAGTTCGGGAATTGAGTATGGGGATGATATGACAAAGATTATATCAAAGGATCCAATCTGTAATTTAAGTGACGAAGCAATTTCACAGATTATAAAGCTGCCATTGGCAGAGGTACCGGGCCTTCATTATAAATATAAGAAAGTTGATATCATAATACTATGCTGTCTGTTAGAGAACGTCTTAGGCTATTCGTTGAGGGAGTTTTGTAATGATGTGTTATTAGCACCGTTAAATATAGATGCTTCTTGTTCAAAAGATGATCAAGAGATGCTACTGAATGTGCGTGACATCGCAAAGTTGGGGCAGCTGGTCTTACAGAATGGAATGTGGGAGAACCGTAAGATTATAAATGTAGGCTTTATAAGGGATATGATAACGCCAAGTAAGCCTAATCGGGATTTTGGTTATCAGACACGTCTGTATCCATACGGATATGGAGTGTGTAATCGTAATGGAAGCCAGATAATCGTATTTCCACAAGAAAAACTGGTGGGGGTTATTATGGCAGAGAAAAGTGTGGTACCTAGGTATTATGGTGGAATCGTGTCTGGTATTTTAGACTTTTTACATTAAAATTCAGCATAAAATAAGAAAATATAAAAAATACGTTGACTTTTTCCTATAGGAGTTCTATACTGTAGAACGTACATCGTACATATGGTAAGAATTTCATTTACCAATTATAAAATGATTTATTAAATTAGCCGATATCTCAATTTTGAATAAAACCTTCAAATGTGCCTATATCTAAGACTTCGTAAGAAGCACTGGATATGGGCACTCGCTCTTTCTGGAATAATTTTAAGATGTGGTTTACACTGATTTAATAACACTGTAAAATTAATCTATAGGAAAGTAAAAGCCAAATAGGAGGGATTAGATGAAGAGGAGATATCTAGTTTCAGCAGCATTAGCAGTGATTAGTTTGGTGATTTTACTAGGGATTGCATTTCGTAGTAAAGGAATTGATGATTTTGTCGATTATATGGTGATTGATAAGATCGTGATTACAAATGGAGCCAATGATGAAGTAATAACCATCAAAGATGAGCAGTCGCTTGCAAAAGTGAAAGAGTACATGGACAACCTTAAGTTTCGAAGAAAGATTGGCTTTTCTAGTGGAGAGTATCTATACCGTATGGATTTATATTATGGTATGAATATTGAGATACGATTTACATTTCGTGAGGACTCCGTACAGATTGATAACGGAAGTTATACTATGAGTAATTTGAATGACCGTTCAATTGAGGAGTTTTTGGACGAGTTAAAAAATAAGTAAGAGCTATACAGGAGCAGTTAATGGAAAGAAAAGAACATATTGCACAGCAGTTTAAAATAGATGGGCAGTTTATAGAGGCAGTGCCTTATGGAGCTGGACATATAAATGAAACTTATTTAGTAACCTATATGGAGAACCATAAGAAGAAACAGTATCTAATTCAGAAAATGAGTAAGAGTATCTTTCCTGATTTAGATTTAATGATGGAGAACATTGAACATGTGCTTGAATGCTTAGATAAACAGGGATATGGGTTTCGCTTAATCAGGACTAAAGCAGACAAACGGTATTATACAGATAAAGACGGTGATTGTTATCGTGCGTATAGTCTGGTGGAACACGCCATAAGCTATGAAACAGTACAGACGGTAAAGCATGCCTTTGAATGTGGAAAGATGGCTGCAACCTTTGGCCAGCTCCTTGAAACATTTGTATTCCGTAAGGAGTACTGTGAAATGACCAAATGCTTTCATAATACAAGGATTCAGTTTGAACGTTTTAAAGAGTCAGTAAAACTGGATCCTTGCAGCCGTGCAGAGTTTGTAAAGGACGAGATTGCATTTTATATGCAGCGGGAAACTGAGATGGAGCTTCTTCTTACACAAGTTGATGCAAATAAGATTTCCTATCGGGCAACTCATAATGATATGCGGGTCAGCAATTTTATGCTTGATAGTGAAACCGGGGAAGCTGTGGCATTAGTGGATCTTGATACCGTTATGCCAGGGTTGGCGGCTTATGATTATGGAGATGGCATACGCTCTGCTGCAAAACAGGTGTATTGGAATGATGGCGTGATAACAAGCGTCACATTTAACAGAGAAATTGCGGAAGCATTTACCAGGGGATATGTGCTAAAGGCAAAAGAATTCCTAACGGGTGATGAACTTGACTCTTTAGCTGATGGCATTCTTGTTATGTCGCTAGAGTGTGGAATGAGATATCTAACCGACTATTTACAGGGCGATGTTTATTTTGCAAAAAATAAGAATGGTGAGAACCGGGTAAATGCCAGACGGGAAATGTTATTTGTACTGGAAGTAGAGAAACAGATAAGCCCGATAAGAGCCTATATAAGCAGCTTACTGAATTAAGTAGCTAAGGCGTTAAAAAGTGGAGGAACGAAAGAGAAATGATGAATACAGTTATAATCCTGTTACTATTGGCAGCAGGAATTGGCGCGTTTTTACGTTTTTGGCCCAGTTTTGGGAAAACGGCCAGTAAAGAGGAACAGAAGGACTATAAGAGGCGTGCAGCCAATTATATAGATGGCAAGTTTGTAAATGACGGCGAGTTTAGTCTTATGAAGCGTGACTCCAATAAAGCAAGAAATAACGTAGTATCCCAAAGTGCTACGGTCCCAAAAGGCGGATTACCAGTTTGCAAACCAAAGCTTGATGATTTAGGAGACACATCTGACGTTACAGTGACATGGCTTGGACATTCTACGGTATTGTTACAGATGGATGGAAAAAATCTTTTACTTGATCCGGTCTTTAGCAAGTTTGCTTCGCCGGTATCTTTTGCAGGCCCTAAGAGATTTAGTGATTTTGCAATGACTGTTGATCAGCTTCCAAGAATTGATCTTGTCTTGATTTCCCATGACCATTACGATCATCTTGATTATGCAACCATACAGGCAATCGACCATAAAGTAGCGCAGTATATTGTTCCTTTAGGGGTAGACAAGCATTTGGAGCGATGGAAGGTGGACAAGTCAAAACTTATAAATCTTGCATGGTGGGAAGAGATAAGCATAGAGGGATTTATAATTGCCTGCACACCAACAAGACATTTTTCTGGCAGAAGCATTACCGATCAGTCCAAATCCTTATGGTGTTCTTGGGTAATTAAGAATGCATCATCAAAGCTCTTTGCCAGTGGAGATGGAGGATATGGTACACATTTTAAAGAAATCAATAACCGTTATGGAGCATTTGATTTGGCAATTATGGAATGTGGCCAGTATGATGTGGCGTGGCCTCAGGTGCATATGACTCCCGAGGAAACTTATCAGGCAGCATGCGATTTAGAAGCAGATGTGATAGTACCAATTCATTGGGGGGCATATAAGCTTGCAAAGCATCCGTGGGATGACCCGGCAGAACGCATATTGTTAGCAGCAGGGGAAAATGAAAACCACGTGATAACACCTATGATTGGAGAAACTGTTGAGTTAGCAGATTACTCTTCTCATATGCACCGCTGGTGGAAAGACTAGCATCAAAAAAGGAACACTATTAATAAGTGTTCCTTTTTTGATGTATATAGAGTCGCCAAGCGAAAGCTGAGCTCAGAGTTTCAAACTTTTCTTCAAGCAGTGCAGTGCACTGGAACGAATATTAGATTAGCTGGATTTATAATTATAAATCGGGCGCAGGATAGTTGTGATCTTAACAGTATCCCTAATTACCTCTTTTATTTCCTCCATGCTTCGATAGGCAAAGGGCGCTTCATCCAGCGTATCTTTTGAGATACAGGAGCTGTAAATGCCTTTCATTTCTGATTTGAAAGAAGAGACAGTGTAGTTTGCCTTCACCTCTTCGCGTTTCAGAATTCTTCCGGAGCCATGAGGCGCAGAACAGTTCCAGTCACGATTTCCTAGACCGGTACCAATCAGGATACCATCCCTCATATTAATTGGGATAATCACAGGTTCCCCTTTTTTCGCAGAAATTGCGCCCTTTCTAAGCATAGGGAGTTCTCCGGATGGATCTACATAATTATGAATGCAGGAATACGTATCAAGCACCTTCCATTTCATCCCCTTTACCAGCTCATCCAAGATGACTTCTCGATTAAGCGCTGCAAACTGCTGCACTACATACAGGTCATGAAGATACTGCTCTTTTAACTTGCCTTCCAGATAAGTCAATTCATAAGGAAGCTCGATATTCTTTGCTTTTAAATAACGCTGACCCTGGTTTAGATAGTATTCAGTAACTTCCTTCCCAAGATGACGGCTTCCGGAGTGGATTACCACATACAGGCTGCCTTCCTCATCCCGATCGACTTCAATAAAATGATTACCGCTACCAAGACTGCCAAGGCTTAAGACGGCTTTCTTCTCATGAATATGCTTATAGCAATCTAGCTTGGTAAAATCAAATTCGTTACTGAAGCGATGAGGCTTTTGACGAACAGAAAAGCCTGAAGGAACAGAGTCACGGATGACCGTATCCAGCTTTTGAAATTCTACCTTTTTTTGTTTCAGCTTTGCCAAGGTCATTCCACAGCCCATATCAATACCTACCAGGTTAGGTAATACACGTTCGCCGATAGTCATGGTAAGCCCAATTGTGCCGACTTTCCCTGGATGTACATCAGGCATGATGCGAATAATTGAGCCCTCGGAAGCTGGATTGTCACAAAGCATCTGAAGCTGCTTTACGGCATAAGGATCGATTGCTGTTGTTTCGCTATTAGTTGTAAATACTTTTGCGGATGCGTAGGTTCCGTTTATTACTTGCATAGTGTAGTCCTTTCGTAAGGTACTAGCTGTCATAGCTTGATAAAATCAATTACGGAACAGATATTTCAGTTATCCTACATATGTGCCAGGACAACTAGACCTCTTCTTTGATTATTTGGATTCATTTGATTAGTAATTGTATATGTCATGATTGTCCTCCTTTCGTTCGATACGAATTATTTTTTATTTAATTCTTTTAAATCGTTTTGGTATGTAACGATTGTTGTTAGTTACTTTGCTAGTATAAATAGATGTGGGGTGGGATGTCAACTGAAAATGGTGGAAAAGCATATGGGGAACTGGTAAAGGCAGATTATCCAAATGATATGGAAGCAATCTTTGTTTACGCACAGTATCCGGAAGGAAACATAATCGAATTACAAAGCTGGGGTAAGAAAGAAAAATGAAAGGATGAATGAAAAATACCGCCAATGTTCTTCTTTTTAAGATTGCACAGGAAGTGCTAGCAATGAAATGTGACTTGTTTCTCAATGCCCCAGTTGGATTTCTAGGTCATTGAGGTCTAGACCAAATGCTCTACAAGTAATTCATGAAGAAGACGAATTACAATTTGGCGGAGGGTTTGATAAGATAGCCGTTGTGTTAAAAGAGTTGGGGAATGAATACCAGGATGAGAGAATGGATAAGGCAGGTGGTGGCTAAAAACATACGCAAGGATAACAAGGCAGCTAAAAGGATCATTTGCATCAATCTTAATATAAAAACTGACTAAATAAGCGTGTAATGTAAAAAAAAATCACATTTTATAATATTTATGTGATAAAATTTACTTTGTAGGTAAACAGAATATGGATAGAATTCTTTAATGCTGCTAATGAAAAATACATATTGAAGTTAAATATTTTTTATAAGATGGAGAACAAGTCATGAAACAAAGTAAATTTAATCAACGAATTGATATTATAGGTTTGATTTTTGTAGTAATAGAATATTGTATATTTTATTCACTTGATAGAGAACCTATAGATTATGCATTATATTCTTTGCGAATATATCTACTTATAATGATAGCCCTATTTATAATTCCGATTTTACATAATCAAAGTGATAAAAAAGTGAAATTAACCTATATTATATTTGAAGTGGTTATATTGATTGGAGTTATTGTTTCTTTTATGTTTTAACGTCAAATAAACAAAAAGGCACTATAGTTCAATCTTTTCTATTGATTTAAAGACGAAATCAATAGAAGATATCATGTTAAGTTAGAAAATGCTTCACCTATAAGACTTAATGTTAAACATAAATTTAATAAAAAGGACTGAGCAAAATTGAGCTTCAGTCCTTTTTATTATAGGCTTTAACCTGTTTCGCATTGGTTGCAATAGCCGAATATAAAAGCTGAGGAGACAAAATGTATGAGTAATAATGAGCAAAAATTTAAAGAAGAGGTACTTGTAGCCTGCTAGATTAGACTTAAAGAAAAAAATTACAGGGTTTTTGACAACTATTATGACATATTGAGCTGAATGTCTAGATGAGCTGAGAAAAAAGAATGGACTGTAGCTACTTTACAGCCCCTTTTTTATCGACCCACCAAAACAAATATCCAAGGATCAAGAAGAGAAGAGCTAAAATGCCCCACCAACAAAATACATAACCATACCCCTTTTCATAAGAGTCTAGGAAGAAGTAAGGATATACAGTAGTATGCGTAGGAAGTGCACCATCATTGGCAGCAGTTAAGATTACTCCTCTGATCTTAATATAGGCGCCATAACCAATTGGTAAAATTGGAGTAAGAAAAGGATGCCATACTTTAATCTGATGATGTTTGTCAAATAAGAACCAGTCGAGGACAAACAGTAAAGGGCTAAGCATATGTAAACATAAATTGGCTAAATCTAACCAATAGCGTGAAGTTAGAATTAATGGCGCCGTAAGACCATATTTTTCATCTGGAAGAACAAAGGCAAATACTAAAAATGTTACAAAGATTACAATCGTCGTACAATACTTTAATTTTGGAATGACGGTATTATAACCTCTGGTTTCTCCTGCGCGTAGTTTCTTAATTGTCCCCCATAGCACGATTGCATTTACTACAAATACCAGATAGTTAGAAAGATTGGTATAGAAGACATAAAAATCATCATTAAATGAAACTGTGCCATTATATCCAATTTGTAAGAACTCTAAACTTAAAAGACATCCTAAAAATGATATAGCACAAAAGATAGATCGGTAAATCGCTTGTACATATAACTTATTAATCTGCATAAGTTTTTCTCCTTTATGTAAGTTTATAAATAGAATAAAGGAGAACCATGGAGATGTCAATCGCTCCATGAGAAACGTTATTTAAGACACAGACCTTTATGCTAAAGCCTTAATAATGAGAAGGCCTTTAAGATGCTTGTAAATATACAATCGGTCAGCTATACTAATAACATGTAGCAGATAAAAGAATAAGAATACATATGGAGGAGACTTTATGAAAAAAGTAGAATTTGAAAGAGTAAGATCACAGCTGAGTGGATTTGGGCTCGGTAAGGGAACCAAATACAAGTTCAGTGATGTGGAAACCATAATCAGAAGACGTGTACAGGATGGTTGGGAGTTTTGTGGATATGTTCCGGTAGAAACAAGAGGGACAGGTGATATAGAATCAATGTCATTGGTATTTCAAAAGGAAGTATAAACAAGTAAGTCGGGATCAGTTTAATGAGCAACATGAATTGGACGATATTACCGTTCGTGAGGAGATTGGAAAGGCGCTTGCTGCTTCAGTAAGTGAAGATAACGCGATACAGTCGTTACAACGCTTATATCATCGCCTAACTATTACGCCTGAGTTTATTTCATACTATCATGAGCATAACGCCGATATGACGCCATCAGAGCCTTTAATTTCAGAAGAGGATTATTCTAATATGGACGAATATGAGACGAATTAAGAATACAGTTGACTAATAAAAATTAGGAGTTAAAAGAAGTCAATGTATCGAACGTATGTTCAACATGGGTGAAAATGATACTTTTATACCCAAAACAGACACATTTAAAAGCAAATGGAACTACAGTAAGAATTTTACCATAAATCAAAGAAACCCTTATTTTAAGCCAAGTATCACAGTTTTGTTGAACGAATGGAAGCAATTCAGAGCCTCAATTCATACACCAAGTGACATATTTTAATGTAAAGAACATATGTTCGACAAAATCGATTTACTTATTCATAGATATTAGAAAGACGTCATTCCAAATAGAAAATGGCGTCTTTTTTAATGCGCTAATTTACTCAATATTTATATAACACCTCACTAGAGTACATGATAAAATAGAGATAGAAGAATATCATGTACATATAAAACAGGGAAATAGGGAAAGGAGAATAAAACATTCATCCAAAGCATAAGGCAGCAGAGCGTTTTACTCTGGCTTCAGAAGAGAACAATACGATAATCGTCTGGAGTAATTCGTATGGCGGATCGGTAACGAATGTATTCCTTCAAACGACAAAGACAAATGAAAAAATTGATGAAGCAATTTTAGATAGTCCGTTAGACAGCATTGAGAAATAGCTATAAGTTTTTTAGACAAGCCAAGGAGATAATAAGGAATTTGATGAGTGAAGATCCACGTGCTCCATTTGATGTTTCAAAAGACCTTTATGAAGCCAATACCAAAGCAGCTAAGAAAAAGAGAGTTTTTGATGATGAAACGCATTGCACGGGAAGTGACAATTATCCAGACATTTGTATGAAAGAAGTTAAGGAACTTTTAAAGAAGAATAGGTAAGAGGAGAGGCATACAGGCAGCAGGATTTATAATGATATAAGGGGGAGCTGTAATGAAAAAAGTAATAACTATATTAGGGAGTGTTATACTTTTATGTCTTTTAGGTATTGGAAGTTTCAAACTGTATACGTTTTACAATCAAAATAAAATGGCTATTAAACTTACCATAGATGGAAAAACATATAATTTAACGACGTCAAGAATTACAATAATTAGGGCAAGTGCTTCAACAGGCGATGTAATTGGTGTAAAAGAGATTACAGACGTTAACTCCATAAATAAGATCGTAAATGCATGCATAGAACATGAAGATGCATTTAAAGAGGAGGATTTAGTGAACACATGGAATACTGTGACTATTGATTTTCATAATGGAACGGCGATGGGAATTGTAACTTCCAATTTGGAAGGAGAAATTACGGATAATTATGATTCATCACAAGGAATGTTATCAATGCATAGTTTAAAGGTTCCCAATGAATTAGTGGATACTGTTAAAAGTTTATATTAAATCATTGTAAATAATTACATAGTTATTGAATAAGATAGTACATATTGGAACTAAAAACATATAGATATGAAAAAAAATGTCGAATTAAACTACATAAAATATTTAAAGGAAAATCTAAGGATTTAGTTTTGAAGCTGATTTGAATATTCTATACAAATTACAGTTGACGTTGTAGATTTGTTAATGAACGGGATAATGAAGAACAAACTCCAAAATAAAATTTAAAAGTCAACTGGCAAAAGGATTATCGAAAGAGAGAACAGAGCAGATCATGGAGAAGTCTAGATGCGAGAAAGTAGCTGCAGGCAAACAATAAAACATGTGATAAAATAAGAGTGCAAATTAAGAGTTTTACATAATAACATGCAAATAACAAATTACAGGGTCTAGAGAACCAAACGGATCCCCAAAGGCTTTAAAATCCTGATCCAGCTGAAATGTATCCCAACTATTCGTTAAACTTGCGTTTCGCGAATAGTTGGAAGTAGACCTTTACGGGCCCCTCTCTTTAGATCCCTTCATAGATTTGGTTTACCAAGCGTTTTATATTACCATAAAATTATGTATGTTTTATAATTAAGACTCTTAATTTTCACTCCAGCTTTTCATAGCATCTATTGACTGCAAATTTCCACATATAAATTATAATTACTTCTATGAATATCCTTTAAGATTATTTTATTATTTATACTTTGTAATATTTCAAAGCACTTAAAAATACATTCGTCGAATAAATTCGACACTTTGCTATAATTAAATTAGATAGTAATCATCAATTATGTAATCAAAATTAATGAAGATAATTAATCAATGATCTGCATAGTTGTTATAAAGTCATATTTTCAAATTTAAGCCATTATAATTGATTATTTGATATGTAAAATGAAATTATCTTAAAGAAACGCTTTTACCAAATAATAGCCCTTACATATATATAGTTCAATATAACATAAAATCCACTGTTCTACTGATCTCCTGCTATCAATCAATTCTTTCTTACTTTAGGTAACAATTAATTTTCATTATACCGCATTACGATTTACACGCATTTTTCTTTACCATTCGAACAATAGAAACAGGTGTACCAAGAGTCCATTCTTTTTTGCATCCATCAAATTGAAAACCATATTTGTGATAGAAATTAATTGCTCTTTTATTCTTTTCTAGTACCCAAACACAGATAGCATCATACTCTTTAAGTATAGAAAATACCTCGTTCATCAACCGATACCCAATTTTTTGATTGTAATACTCGGAAAGAACATAAATTGCTACGACCTCGCCAGCTTTGGTCAGATCCTCATCCCTCGATGGGCCATATACTGCAAATCCAACAACTTTCTCTCCATCTTTGGCGATCAGTGTGTTTTCCGGGAACTTACGTGCACGTGCGATTGTAGCCTCTACAGTCATCGAATCAAGATACCGATCACATACAATATCACGGTATGCTTCTTGCCATGAAGTACAATGTACATAGCCCTTTCCACATAGTTCTTCATCTGTTTCCGCTAACTTTATGCATATTGAATCATTTATTCCTTCCATATTGTTATCCTCCCCAACTTCATTGCTCTACACCTAGTTAACTTTCCGATCCATAGTCAGAACCACCGGCTTAGCCGGTGGCTTGTTCTAGCCCTATAAGGGCCTTTTACCGGCACTGGAGTCTAAAGACTCATCGAACAGTTCGCCAGCCGCAACATCATTTCCTACTAAGCCCTAAGGGCTTATCTTTTTTGCATTCTTTCCTACAGTATCTACATAAAATCCTCTACACCAAAAATGTCTATTTCCATATTTATATTTCAAACTGGCATGTCTTTCAAATATCATCAGTGTACTTTTCTCTTTTAAATATCCAACAAAGTTTGATACACTTAGGCTTGGTGGTATTTCCACTACCATATGAACATAATCAGGGCACATCTCTGCTTCTACTATATGAACTCCTTTTCGTTTACATAAGGTACTTAATATATTAGCTATATCTTTATACAGTTCTCCATATATTACTTTTCTTCTAAATTTAGGTGCAAAAACTATATAATACTTACAATTCCATTTAGTGTGTGATAGACTATTTATGTCCATTGAGACAACCTCCTTGTTTTTAATGTGGTTGGCGAACCATCATTATTGTAACACGGGAGGTTTTTTTACTGAAGGCTAAAGCAATTCCCATCACCCGCATAGCAGGTGTTTTTATTGTTATATAATTTTATTAGTCACGGGATATTGTAATTTCATATGCATATTTTACTAAGATAAAATCAATAGCAAATTTAAAGGTTTTACTAAACTTTTTCATGTTGTATCCTCCGTTATGTATTTTATTAGTTTCATCAATAATCAACACTATTATAACAGTAAGCTTCATAGATAGAAAGCGTATTGTCATATAACGCCCATATATCCATAAATTAGACTTTAAAACTAACAATCCAACTACACTTGGACTATGATAAAAAATTCCTTATTTACAATATTATGCACCATACCTACTATTCTTACTTCTACTGCTATTTATTCCTACTGCGTCTATTACATATAACGACTTCAATAAAAACATCTGCAAAGTTGAAAAACAAAGTTTAATACGATATAATGTCAAACATACGACTAATCAATACTACATAACAGCGTTCTGTATAGAAACAAGATCATATTCTAAGTAAGGAGATTATTATGACTAATGTATTAATATTGTTTTTCCTATTTTTATTTGCATTTATCGGAGTCATTACTTCGGTGAAATACATACTTTCCAAAATTATGAACAAATAACAAATCAATTTGTATGCGTATTCTAAGAGTGAAGAAAAAAGCGATAAGGACATGATCATTCTGTCCTTATCGCTTTTTTCTTTCTTTGGTACTGCTATTGTACTCCTACTTCCTCTTTTGCAGGAAGCTTTGCAGTGATTTCAGCTAGTACATCATATAAGGTATCTCGTTCAGAAGTACTCATCGTATAATGCACATCATCTATAAATTCTCCATTTCCTTGAAGCAGGTCAAAGACTATCTCGTTTCCCTCATAGACTTTGATGTGGTAACTCCAGCCTGTGGAGTCCGGCCCTTTGGGAGTTCGTTTAAATGTTGCTGTGGAAAGAACAGCCGTTATTTTGTTTAGATCGGCGGAAGCAGTAATTGTTCGCAACCGTCCATCAGAACCGCTTACATACTCGATTTTGTCAATCTTACTAGGATCATTGGAATAAAACCTGGTAATTGTTTGTTCTCTGGACCAGTATAGGTAGGTTAAGTATGCAACGATAACTGCTATAATTACTAAACTAATTGCGATATAGAGCTTTTTATTTCTGTGCATAAACGGCACCTCCGTTTTTCTTTATTACGTTATTTTCCTAGTTCTCAAACTTTTCAGCAGTAAACTCGTTTGTAATATGATACCATGTTACACCGTCTTGTTCTGAACAACCTTCCATGGCAAATTCCATGTTACCGTCATGATCAAGATCTTCTTGCTTTACCGTAACAGGCTCTCCTGTGAACTGGCTGGAGCTTTTAGTTTCTAGTGTTGTGCTTCCTAGGATGGCATTACCTTCCATAATCACACATAGGTAGTTTCCTTCAAGCGTGTAGTCCTCTTGCTGCTTGGTCAGTTTCCCCTGCTTAATTTGAATTTGAAGACTGCAGTCTTTTCCTTGGCAGGATACTGGAGTCTCATATAAAATATAATCATTATCCAGCGTAATATCTGTCTTCCCGCTATTTTTCACTTCGCTTAGGTAGTGGTTCCAGTCATCGGCAGATTTAATGCTGTTGAATTCTTTTGGTGCATAAGTACTTGCGGGACCGCCTACATTTACAGGATTATCATTTAACGATGATCCTGAGCTAGAGGAAGTGTTTAAATGTTGTATGCCGGTGGCGGCAAGCAGAATGCAAAGGCAAGCTGCAATAGATGCAGTCAGATACATCGGTACCCTTGTATGCCGCTTCTTTGGGGCAGGTTCTTTCGTGTCTGTTGTATGTACCAACTGTTTCGTCTCATTAATCAATGTGATTGGAGCATGGATCTGATCATAGGATTCTTTTATTTGTCGTTTCATTCGTATACGCCTCCAATACTGCCTATTTCTTTTTTTAACAGTGCTCGTGCTCGGGATAGCTGGGATTTTACCGTCGTTTCCTTTTGTGCGGTATAGTCAGCAATCTCTTTTATGGATAGCTCTTCATAATAGAATAAATATAATACGATACGGTATTTCTTCGGCAGACGGCTTAGATGTTCATACAGGTCCAATTGCTCGCTTGTTTCAAATGTTAGCATTTCTTCCGCTACTAAAGGCTCCGTATGCCTTCTCCAGGCACTGGTAAGGCTGCTTTTGCTACAATTGATAGTGACGCGGATCAACCATGCTTTTATATGTTCTTCACTATGTAAGGTAGGAAGGTGTTTTACTAGACGTAAAAATACTTCTTGAAACACATCCTGGGCGTCGGATACATTTTTCATCTGTGTCAGTGCAATTCGGTATACCATATCGGCATATTCGTCTATGACGGCGTTAATATCCGGTAATTCTTGTTCACTCATGGGAATCCTCCTAATTTGTTCATCCATAAGAGCGACTTCGTTTTTCATTTTTAGATTACGATAGTAAATGTCGAAGACACTTTATATGTATCAAAATTATCATAATCAGGAGGAAAATTCAAGAATTTACTTCTGAAGGTGGATTACTCCTAGCCAGAAGTATCCTTTTAATTTGGTTTTCATACCTTCTGCAACTGATTGGGCGATATTTGAAAAATCTTCTTCTGAAATCGTATAGTCTGTTCGAAGAATGGAGTGGTCCTCTTTCCCTAATGCTTCTTCGAATTTGTCTGCAATAGCATCTTTCGCAAAGAATTTGGAAGTATAGTGATAGTATTCATCCTGATCTGTCTTACATGTATAATCATTTAAATACTCATCCATAACATAACGGTCATCGGCAGTTAATACGCCGTTTATTGCGCTATCTGGAACATTAAATAAGGAATTGCTGATTTCTTCGTTATCATTATTGGTGGAGTCTACGGTCTTCCACTCATTGTCAATTTTTACACGGTTCCAAGCATGTGATAAATTGCCATTTAAATTACCGGTTACTACGATGCTCTCAAGCCCACATTCATCCGCAAGTACCTTAAAGGAAGCGGCATAACTTGCACATACTCCTGTTTTCTTTATCAAAATACCGTAAGGAGTAAAGGAGTCGCGAAATTCGTCGTCCACATCTTTAAAATCGTTCTTTTGGGCATTTTCTAATGCAGCCTGGTCATACGTAGCATTTTCACAAAGATACGTATTAATTGCGATTTCTTTCTCTAAATCACTCATGCCGTCTTTTATGATCTGACTAATAATCTCTTTGGATTTTTTTATCACTTCCTGGCGCTTTGCTTCTAAATCATCAGGCTCATCGTAATATTCAATTTTAAGAATATGGTTTATCTCGTCATAGGCAATGGTATTGATACCCATAGCTAACGGATTTTGATAGTTGGCTTCTTGTACTGCATCTACTACGATATTTTTATTCTGGCTCTCGGTAAATGCACTAATATCAATGGTTTTTGCTGAAATCAGGAAACTTCTTGCGATAAACTCGCTTAATGCACTGTTTGCAGTTACCTTAAGATCTGTATTTCCATCAAGAGAAGTATCCCCACTTTGGGTTGGAATTGGCGCCTTGGTGGTTTCCGGTTCTGAAGTTGGCGTCAAAGCCTCAGTTGTTGCAGGATGTTCAGTTTCAGCAGGTGCGTTAGTGGTCTCTTCTGGCTGCTCGCTTACAGATGGTGATTGTGAAGTATCACTGTCGTCATCATCAATTGTTACATCATCGTCAAGAGAGCCACCTTTATTCTTTAGATCTTCCTGGCGCTTCTTAATTGCTTCAAGTTCAGACTTTACAGTAGTTACGTCATCGATTGCTACCGTATACTCTCTGGAAAACTTAGTTCCATCGATTGTCGCAGTAATCGTTATGGTTGGCGCAATATCTTGGTCATTGATTGTAACATGATCGAAGTCATAGTTTAGAATTCTAGACGAGGTAGATCCATCGCACATGGTAATGGATGCCTGTGCTGGAAGGCTGCCAATTGACTTACGGAACAGATTATCTGTATCGGCTTGGTTTGCATAATATGCTAAAGAGTTTGGCAGACGTTTTGCATATTGTTTTAGTGGATATAAATCACTGATTGGGGAGGCACCGGTTTCATTTACTGCAATGACACCAATCTGCTTTTGCATTGTTTTAAAAAAGTCTCCATTCATATCCTCTTTTCCAGCATCAGCATCATCTTCTGAAGAAATGAAATTACAAAACATTTCGTTCATAAGCGTTGCATTTCCGTCTAGGCCATTCATGTTTGGAGCGGTCCATGTGGTATCTTTGGTTCTGGCAAATACGTAGGTATAATTATCAATCCCTTTATCTGTTTTTACCACCGTAAATAACAGGTATTCTTTTGCACCGGGAACTGCATTCCAGCTGATTTGTGCTTCACCCTCTTTATTGGAGGAGTATTTTACAACGGGAGCTTTTTTCAGTTCTGACTTGATTTTAATAATATGTATCATTGGCTTTTTTAGGTTTTCTCCAGTTTTTAGGTCGCAGGTTTGAACCAGATATAATTGGTCCAAATTGCCCCAGTTATCTTGCAGTGTATCATCGTGTAAATAGGTTCCGCTTAAATCACTTAGGCTGATATCAGAGCCGTCAGCGACCATCATCTCCGCTACTCCAAAGGTTGGTGGCTGGATCTGCATCTTTCCTGATGCATCATCATACTCGTAGCTGCAGCCGTCTACCTTGTATTTTAGACTTTCATCTTGATAGATTGCAAAGCATTCCCTCATATCCTGATTCAGTTTGTTTGGATTATAATCCAATGTTAACTCCACATTGTCACCACGGCCAACGGTAATTGCAGTATCAGCATAATCCATTGTGGTTTGGCCATATTTTTCACGTAAAGAGCTTAATGTCAAGGTATTACTATTACTGCTTCTTAGAGCAATTGCAGTACTCTCTGTGGTAGATGGACCAGTCTTGTTTGCCAATGTTTTATTTGTGGAACATCCGGTAAATAACATGGCACTGGTAACAGCAAGGCATATACCTGTTTTTGCATAGTTTCTTATTCCCTTATTCATTCTCATATTCATTACCCCTTTTTTGTTTTTCTAATAGTAATACTTCTCATGTTTAAAAAAGGTTGCAGTGAACCTATATTATTTTTTTAATATTAGATTTATAGACAGCTTGAGAACTTTTTGGACAAGCGAAAGCCTCTGGATTAAATGATCCAGAGGCTTCATAACTACAAATACTAATTCTCTTTACTTTCTTTTTTGGAAACTACATCAAAGATAACGGCTGCTAATAATACAGAGCCTTTTACAACTTTCTGATAGTTGGCATCAACACCCATGATATTCATACCGAGGTTGATCACGCCCATTAATAAAGCACCTACGATAACGCCTGTTACCGTACCAGTACCGCCATAAGCAGAGGCACCACCGATAAAGCAAGATCCGATTGCATCCATTTCGTAGTTAGTACCGGCAGTTGGATTAGCAGAATTAAGTCTGGCAATGGTAATCATGCCGGCAATTGCTGCTAAGAAAGCCATATTCATATAGGCTTTAAAATATACCTTATTGGTATTGATACCAGATAACTTGGTTGCTTTCTCATTTCCACCGACTGCGTAGTAATAACGTCCATTAGTCGTCTTAGATGTGATATAGGCATAGATTACGATAATGGCAAGTACCCAGATAAATACGGTTGGAATGCCTTTGTGCTGTGCAAGCTTAAATGCAAAATAGAGTACGGCAGCGCAGATAATTACAGAGCGAATGATCATGCTGGTGACTGGTTCTACTTCATAATTCTTAGATTGCTTGATTTTACGATTTCTAAGTGCGATTACGATAAAGATGATACATGCCAATACGCCGATTACCATACAGGTAACATTAAAGTCATCATTGTGGGCAATAAAGTCTGGGATATATGTATTGAACAGATTAAGATAGTTTTGAGGCATAGGAGAAAGGGTCAGACCATTCAGGATAACATTGCTTAGTCCACGGAAAATCAGCATGCCTGCAAGGGTTACGATAAATGGTGGGATTCTCATATAAGCAATCCAAAAGCCTTGCCATGCTCCAATGATCAGGCCAACGGCAATCATGGCGATGATAGCAACAAAGATATTGACTTTATAAGTAACCATCAAGGTACCCCCAACAGCACCAACGAAACATACCACGGATCCAACGGAAAGATCAATATTACCACCAGTTAGGATACAGAGCAACATACCAGTTGCTAAAACAAATACATATGCGTTTTGTGCGATTAAGTTATTAACGTTTGCTGGTAGCAGCAATTTACCGTCTGTCTGCCAGGTGAACAATAAGGCAACTAGGATTAAAACTAGCACCATTGTATATTTTTTCATAATACCTTTTGCTTTTTCCATACGGCTATTCTCCTTTACTTTCTTTCAATATTAATGACATGATTTTTTCCTGAGTCGCGTCTTTAGCGTTCAGTTCACCAACCATCCTTCCTTCATTCATAATGTAAATCCGGTCACTCATACCTAGGATTTCGGGTAATTCGGAGGAAATCATGATCACAGACTTTCCGGTTTCTACAAGCTGATTGATGATGCAATAGATTTCATATTTGGCACCAACGTCAATTCCTCTTGTTGGTTCATCCAGGATTAGAATTTCAGGATTGGTAAACATCCATTTTGCAAGGAGTGCTTTTTGCTGGTTTCCTCCACTTAGATTTCCAACATTTTGCTCAATGGACGCGCATTTTACATTGAGTTTCTTACTAAACTCCAGGGCTTCCTGATACTCCCTATCTTTATCAATCACCGTATGGTCACTGACAGCACCAAGGTTTGCCAGGGTGATGTTGGTCTTGATTGGATTACTCAGAATAAGCCCGTTCCCTTTACGGTCTTCGGTTACATAGGCAATCTTATGATGGATGGCATCCCTAACTTTATTTAAGTGAACTTCTTTACCATTTAGCAGTACGGTTCCGGAGATCTTGCTTCCATAGCTCTTTCCAAACAGACTCATTGCCAATTCGGTTCTTCCTGCACCCATTAATCCGGAAATACCTACTACTTCTCCTTTTTTTACGTTGAATGAGGCATGATCGACTACTTTCCTTTCCTCATACAGAGGATGATATACAGTCCAATCCTTTACCTCAAGACAGACAGGGCCAAGTTTCTTCTTTGAACGTTTTGGAAAACGGTCCGTCAGATCGCGGCCAACCATGCCTTTTATGATACGGTCCTCAGTAATAGTATCAGTTGCTTTATCTAGTGTCTCAATGGTGGAACCATCACGAACTATTGTAATTTTATCTGCCACATAGGAAATTTCATTTAATTTATGAGAAATGATAATGCTTGTCATTCCTTGCTTTTTAAACGCAAGCAGCAAATCAAGAAGTGCTTGCGAATCTGACTCATTTAAGGAAGCCGTAGGCTCGTCAAGGATCAGCAGCTTTGCATTTTTAGCAAGTGCCTTGGCAATTTCCACAAGCTGTTGCTTCCCGACCCCAATATCCTTAATCAGTGTCTGAGAGGATTCTTTTAACCCAACCTTCTTAAGATATTGATTTGCAACGCCATAGGTTTCATTCCAATTGATTGACCATTTTGAGCCCTTTTCATGGCCAAGAAACATATTCTCACCAATTGTGAGGTAAGGAACAAGGGCCAGTTCCTGATGAATGATTACAATTCCTTTTTCTTCACTGTCTCGAATGGTATTAAACTTACATAACTCTGAATTATAGAAGATATCACCCTCATAGGTGCCATATGGATATATTCCGCTTAATACGTTCATCAAGGTAGACTTTCCTGCACCGTTTTCGCCAACAAGTGCATGGATTTCTCCTTCTTCTACTTGCAGATTTACATTGTCAAGCGCCTTCACTCCCGGGAACCTTTTCGTGATATTCTTCATTTCCAATAGAATTTTAGACACAGCCGTCCCTCCTGTTTTATGGTACATATTTGTGAAAGGGCTGTTACAAGAACAGCCCTCTGCTAGTTTCCTTATTGCAAATCAGATTCTTTATAATATCCGGAATCAATTAATAATGATTTATAGTTATCTTTGTCTGCAAATACAGGCTCACAAAGGTAGGAAGGAACAACACCTTTACCATTGTCATAGGTCTTTGTATCATTTACAGGAGCTTCTGTTCCTTTTACAATTGCCTGAACCATTTCAACAGTCTTTGATGCTAATTTACGAGTATCTTTAAAGATTGACATGGACTGTTTTCCGGCAATCATATTCTTTACAGAAGTAATATCGCAGTCTTGACCAGTGATAATCGGAAACTCTTTCCAACCTGCAGAATCTATAGCGTTTGTTACACCATTTGCAGTAGAGTCATTGGAGCAAAGAACTGCATCTAATTTGGTTCCATCATTGTAGTTAGAAGAGATAATGGCATCCATTCTATTTTGAGCTTTTTCAGTAGACCAGTCAGCAGTTGCAACATCGGCGAATTCCACGGATTTTGATTTGACAACTAATTTTCCACTTTCAATGTATGGTTTTAATACATCCATTGCACCATTGTAGAAGAATTTTGCATTGTTATCACCAGGGTCACCAGTAAAGATTTCCAAATTGAAAGGGCCTTTTCCTTCTTTTAAGCCTAATTTGTCTTCGATATACTGGCCTTGTTTTGTACCAACCATATAGTTATCAAAGGTTGCATAATAGGATACAGCATCTGAATTCATAATCAGACGGTCATATGCCACGACAGGAATTTTGCTGTCTTTCGCTTGTTGCAATACTGTTCCAAGTGAGTCACCATCAATGGAAGCAATGACTAAAACTTTACATCCATTACTGATCATGGTTTCAATCTGTGAAACTTGTGTAGAGATATCATTAGAGGCATATTGAAGCTCTACTTTGTAGCCGGCCTTTTCAAGTTCGCTCTTCATATTTTCTCCATCTTGGTTCCAACGCTGTAAATCCTTGGTTGGCATTGCAACACCGATCAGTGTTCCGTCTCCGGAAGAGTTGTTGCTGCTTTCCTCTGACTTCTTGCCACATCCAGCAAGCATGCTTGCTGCAAGAGCACCGCACAACAACAGAGTTCCTAGTTTTTTCATCATATCTTGTTTCCCCCTAGATATATTATTTAATTACTATACTTACTATAGCATAGGGGAAATAGCAATTAGTTGCTCAGTTACCAAGGAATATTTGCTACTTTTAGTAGCATAAATGGACCTAGTAGCATTATTTTGGCACTGTGCTAGTACAATTTTATCCTCGCTGTTCTGTAACCGTCATTTACTTGACATTCATATAAATATCTTCTTTTAAATGAAATCCATCGTCAATTACCATATTCATATTCTCTTTTGTGATGGCAATTGGCTCTAGTCCAACATATGGCACTGAATACTTGCCATCGGAAAAGGTTTTGTTAACAGGAAGCTCTTCTCCTTTGGCCAGTTTGATCGCATAGGAGGCAGCAAGGTCAGCAAGTTTTGAAAATGGTTTATAGACTGTCATTGTCTGTGTCCCTTCCACAATTCTCTGACAGGCATCTAAATCAGCATCCTGCCCAACGACACAGACTTTGCCGGCCAGTTGATGCTCCGAAAGGGCTGTAATTACCTGTCCGGCCAGCCCGTCATTTCCGCACATAATGCCATTTACACTCTTATTGGCATTTAGATATTCATTGATATCCTCATAGCCGGATTCAGCCAGCCATCCGCTGGCATTCTTCGTCTCCACCACCTGTAACTTGTTTTTCTCTATTTCCTGTAGGAAGCCTTTACCTACTAAGCTGACATTGTTATCTGTGGTAGGACCGCACATCATAAATACGGTTTCATTGGTATTTAAATGCTCGCTCATTGTCTTTCCCATCAGCTGGCCAACCTTGATATTATCAAAGGTAATATATAAATCCACATTGGCCTCTTTGATTAGACGGTCATAGGCGATTACTTTGATCCCCGCTTCTTTGGCTCGTTTTACTGCTTTTGTAATGGCTTCACAATCAATGGGTACAATGACCAATACATCGACTTTCTTACCAATAAAATAGTTGATTAACTGTTCTTGCTCTTTCACATCGCCATTGGCATTTTGAATGTTGACATTGGCTCCCAGTTCATTTTGAGCTTTTGTTACAAAGGCATCCCGGTCTCGTTGCCAGCGTTCGATAAGAAAGGAATCAAAAATAACGCCAATTTCAATTTTATTTTCCTGAGGCTTTGCGTTACGATCTTCCTCTGATTTTGTTTGATTGCAGGAGGCAAGGGATACAAGTGTAAAGCTTAGCAGAACAAATAATGCAATTCCCTTAGTGTTCATTTACATATTCCCCTCCCTATATTCTGAAGGCGTAATTCCTTCATACTTTTTAAATATTCGGCTGAAATAGTTTGGATCGCTATATCCACAGTCTGCACAGACTTCCTTAATTGTTAGGTTGGCCTCTTTAAGCAGAGACTTTGCCACCTGGATGCGTACTTTCGTAACATATTCAATAAAGTTCATGCCCACCACATCTTTAAATAGCTTGCTGAAATAATATGAGCTGACATCCACTTGTCTTGAAACCCCTTCTAGGGACAGGTCATGATTATAATTGGCATTGATGTAGTCTTTCGCCTGTTCCACGATATTGTTGGTGTATTCGTGCTTTTTGCTATGTACGTTTCGTGCGGACAATATAATCTTCGTAAGAAACCATTTTTGAAGTTCAGAGAGGTCATTCATATTGAGAAGCTCTGGCAGGTAATCCTTCCGATCCCTGAAATGATAGACCATGCCGCCACTTTCATAGGCAATCCGTTCTGCCCATAATACAAATTCAAGGACTTTAAGCTTAATATCCATGGTATATTCGCCAAATTTGGTCTCCATCCAATGAAAGAAGGAACGTGCCGCAGCTTCAGCACCGGCTTCACTTCCTGCTTTAACAGCCTCAAACAGTTCTTTCTCCTTTTCAGATGGATAATCCTGATCATATCCACAGAAAATCGGCAGATCTCTGCAATGAGCAACCGTTCGATCCGAATTATTTAACGCATTGACTGCATCTTCATAGGACTCATAGATTTTTTGTATAGGACGTACGCTTCCAATTCCAATCCTGAATTTAAGATCAAACAGATGATTTAGCTTATGCATCAATTCTCTGGCTGCCACAATGAAATGATTTCGGCTTTCATAGTTCTCCTCTTCATCTTTTTGTGGATAGAAACAGGTAATTTTATTCGTTAGCATTGGCCCAACAATACAGGGAAAGAATTCCTTAATCAGTTCCCTTATGGATGCATAGGCAGGCTGTACCTGAAAGCTTGTCCCAATAGGGTTGGTAAGCTTCCCTTGTTGCATCTCAGCCCCATATTCTAAAACCATTATGATACCGAAATCCTCATGTATTCCTAATAACTCTTTATATTGACTTGTATGGCCGGTCATTTCCCCTTGTAACAGGATTTCAGATACAAATCCACTTTCCATCATTGGCACTACGATCTCTAATTTTTCCTTGATCTTTAGGGAGTCACTTCTACGTATCCTTGCCTCGTCGATTTGCGCCATTGCCTTTTCTATGGTGGATAGGATAACCTTTTTACTGACAGGCTTATGCAGATACTCCATAACGCCTAGATTGATGGCATCCTTGGCATAGTCGAACTTGTCATATGCCGATAAAATGATAAAGATGGTTCCAGGACAGGTTTTACGGATTTCCTTCATCGCTTCTATACCATTAATTCCAGGCATTTGAATGTCCATAAAGGTAATATCAGGTCGAAAGGCTTCGGCCAGCTCAATGACGGCTCGTCCTGTCTTAGCGGACTGTACCTCACACTTTCCCTTAAAGTTCTTGTCGATGATAAATTTAAGCGAGTCGATCACAATTCCCTCATCATCTGCTAACATGATCTTATACATAGCTCCCCCTCCATTTACATTAGTATTGGAATATATAAAATGATTTCTGTCCCTGTATTCTTTCCATCACTCTTGATTTCGACAATATTTTGCCCATGGTAATATAAACTCAGCCGCTTCATCACATTTATCAGACCAATTCCATTGGAATCATCTTTTTTTGCTGTGACTTCTTTCATCTCCAGCAATTCCTCAATTTTTCTCTTATCCATCCCTTCGCCATTGTCTTTGACACTGATGCAGACATACATGTTATCTGCATATATAGTAAGTTTGATAAGGCCTTTTCCTTCCATATTTCGGATACCGTGGTTTACTGAATTCTCAATAAGAGGCTGTAAGATCATGCTTGGTACTCGTATCATTGTGTATTGTTCATCAATCTGTTTTTCATAGTGAATTTCACCGGAAAATCGAACATTTAAGATATAAAGATAGTGATCCACCAGCAGCAATTCCTGCTGTAGCGTAGTATCCGTATCAATTTTCTTAAGGTTATAACGAAAAAAATCCGCCATATTTTGAATATAAGTACTGGTCTGTTCAGCATCTTCCATCATTGCAAGCTGTACACCTGCATTTAGGGTATTAAACAAAAAATGAGGATTGATCTGAGCCTGCAGATACTTTAACTGTACGTCTTTTAAATGGTTTTCCATCAGCAGTTCCTTTTCTTTATATGCATTTTCCTTTTGAATACCTTCCCGGATTTGGGCTATGTAGTTTTGAAGCTGTAATGTCATTTGATTAAAAGCATTTGCAACAATTCCCACTTCATCCTTTGTTGTAGTTTCTATAAATGGCACCAACAAGTTTCCTTTTCCCACTTCATCAGCGGTTTTGGCTAAAAGAATTAATGGTTTGGTTATCTTTCTTGTTAGGATGGAAATTAAAATCAGGTTAATGATCGTTACGCATATGATTAAAAAGATGCAGATAAGTTCCAGATAACGAAGTGTCTTTACTAATGCATCATAATTTTTAGAATTTACCTGGAATTGCTGATTATTCAAGCTATAGATAAAGGTATTGATTGTCTTTAATTCCTGTTTGGATTCATTGTATTTATTACGATATTTTTCAGCATTTCGACCTCGTTTGGCAGTGATTCCCTCTGCCGTTACATCAATATAATGGTGGGTCAGATTGGAGATATCCTGAAGCATCATCAGACTGTCCGTTTCCAAAGAGGTGGTATCCATAGTATTAAGATATTGCTCTACTTCCTGGACATTACGGTAATATGAGTCCATAGAGGCGGAGCTCTTTGTCTCTAAATACTCGCGAAACGTTAAGTCAACGTTACTGAGTGCATCGGTAAACTGATTCATACTGACGTTGCTTTTGTACACTTCATCTACTTTGGAAACACTTAAGTTAATGTTATAGAATATGACTCCATTTACGATCCCTATAATTGTGGAGGTCAGCAAAAATGCCATAATTAGTTTGAGCTGAATCGATATATGACTCATACTGCTATCTCCTTTCGTCTCCTAGGTATTCCTTGATATTGGTGCTGTCAATGGTTGTAGTCGTAATGGGAATATACTGGCTTACATATCCTTCTCTCTTATATTCCAGCATGGACTGAATGCATTGGCTTCCGATCAGAGCTGCATCGGTAAAGATAGTAGCAGAGATTAACTCCTTATCTAAAGCAGTCAGGATTGAATCTGTATTTCCCCATCCTAAGATCTGAATTTGTCCTACTTTGTTATAATCCACAATCGCCTGATAGGCACAAGTCGTATCTATGCTGTTTAGACAGATGATAATATCTGGATTTTTGGACTTATCTAGAATAAGCTCACGAATTAATTCGTCGGAAGTGAATTCTGTCTTGCTTTGAATAGCAAGATCGTGTAGTTGGATGCGGCCGGTTATGCCTTCTTTTTCAAGATATTCTTTCATACCCAGGTAGACTGAGTTCTTTCCTGAGTTTTCTTGTGCAGCATTGATAAGAAGATATACATTCTTATTGGATTTTTCACCTAAGGAACATAATTTCTTGGCATATTGTCTTCCCAGGTCATAGCTGTTAACCCCTACAAAACATTGCCGTTTACTCATACCACAATCCTGAAATACAGTAATGACAGGAATATTTGCTTCTACGGCTCGATTGATGGCCTCTTTTACTTCGCCAGACTCGTCACCTACTACAAAGATACCATCTACTTTGGCCTTGCTTGCAGTATCAATCAGTTGTGCAACCGTATAGCTTTGCGATAGAGTTCTTCCAAAGTATTCAACGGATACTTCTTTTTTTTCTGCCGAAGCCCGAATTCCCTGATACAACTGCTCCATAAATGGGTTGGTATAGTCATTTCCGATGAATACGTAATGGCTTTTTACACGGTTTGACTGGTATGAATTGGTGACAATAGAATTGGTAAGGGCCTTACGAAATAACAGCATACAAGATAAGGTTATGGCAACGAATACAAACAGCAGGATAACGAGTGTAGTCTCCAGGGGATGTTTTTTATGGTTCTGTTTCATTACTTACTCTCCTTTATACTTCCATTATATCGTTTTAATAAATAACAATCTACATATTTTACCAATTGAAAAGCGACAAAAAAGCCCTAGACAGGAGCCATGACTCTTGCTTAGGGCTATTTGTTTTCTTTGTTCTCTTGATAGGATTCAAATAAACGTTGTAACGTTCCTTTCCCATCAATTTCAATCTTATTGTTTGGTATCACATAGTCTCGTGGAATTTTGCAATTCTTTTGCATACCTTCCACTTTTGTAGTAATCGTTTTGCATTGTCTTTGAACATTATCTAGCATATTCGTTTTCCTAATGTTTATTTCTATCTCTACATCTTATTCTAATCATGGAAAAAGGATACTATTCATAGCAAATAGAATTATTTGAAATATGCTTTTGTCCGAATATCGTTATTGCTGCTCCTGATTTGCTCCGCAAGGCTGTTACCCAGCGCTTTTGGAACCTTTCCGGATACTATGTACTCTCGTTTTATAGAGACTTCTTCTTTATTTGCCTTGCTATAGGCTTGTGAAAGACGATCAAACGTAGTCACTCTCATAGGATCACCTCCTCATAATGCGATTAACTCAAGTCACTGATCAAGATATACTTAGAGTATAATGCTTCAAACACCTTGATATACGCATAGATTAGCTTGCCAATCTCAATATCATAAATTTCTCTAAATGCAATTACAATATAACAATACTTGGTTTGATCTGTTGCAAACCCGTGAAATGGTGCATAGTCATATCGTATATGTAGTCCATTTTCAACTTTGATTATACCATATTTTGTATACTTATAGTCTAAAACTTTTATCTCTCGATTCGACAATCCAACCTCTTTGCTTAGATACTCTTTATAAGAACCATCATCATACAGAGTGATTTTAATATCCTTCTTTCCCTCTACAAGTGAGCTTAAGAGAAGCTGCAAGACAGAAAGGTAGTCAGGCTCGCTGATTTCCTGATGCAGTTTGTTAATGGAGAATAAATAATCTACCACCTTGTCTAGTTCACCAAGCTCACAATAGATGTCAGAAACGACTTCCGCATTGTTCTGTATCTTTTCAATACTGTTATCCTCGATGACACGTTCCAGCTCAATTCCGTTTTTTCCAATGTTTTTAATGCGGAAACCGCCTGTAATTATTTGAAGAAGCAAGTAAGCAAAACAGAAGAAAAGGATAAAATTAATAAGCAGGATATATTGCCCCTGGTCGATACCAAATATATTCTTATCGTAGGTCTTTAAAAATCGTGCATATACAACCTTCATATATAGAACAAAGCATAAAAAGCTGATACCCCAATAAAAATGTTTTAAATATTTGAGACTTTTTCTTCTCTCAATCCCAATACGGTTATATTCATAATGGTAATAGAACATGATAAAGATGGAAAGGATCAGTATGGCTGCAATTAAAATCAGACTTGTAAAAAGTGTAGTATCCTGACGCGCTATGTCACAAATGATATATCCCAAAAGAATACAGAATACACAAGATAATGTGATGCTTCCAAAGGTATGTATGTGGTTTTTAATTCGTTCTTTTATGTAAATCACCTCCCTTTAGCTACAAAAAAATTATACCAGTATATAAAAAGGGAGTCAATCAATCGGGGAGTGTAAAAGTTTATCATAAAGCAGTAAAAACAATAGAATGTGCTCTATTGTTTCCACTGTTTTATGATAAACGATTTGTTATAATTATTTTTATTCTAAGTCTTTTCCTGTGAATGCTAACGGAAGTAATTCTCCTAGTGTATGCTCTAAATAATCTTCAGTGCTTTTTGCAATGATTACTTTAAAACTATCTAATTCACAGAATTCAGCCATAACCTGACGGCAAACTGCACATGGTGCACAATAATCGCCTTCTCCTGGTTGTAACCCAGCCTTGTTTCCTACAATCGCGATTGCAACAAAATCCCTACGGCCTTCTGAAACTGCTTTAAAAATGGCTGTTCTTTCAGCGCAGTTTGTTGGAGAATAGGCTGCA
The DNA here is from genome assembly GCA_030535455.1 of bacterium. Classification (GTDB taxonomy): domain Bacteria; phylum Bacillota; class Clostridia; order Lachnospirales; family Lachnospiraceae; genus KM106-2. The sequence continues at coordinate 25,569 of JAUNJY010000022.1, read as the reverse complement.
TTTTCAATATTACATCCTTGATAGACTGTTCCATCGGCGCAAAGTAAGGCAGCTCCTACATTAAAGTTAGAATATGGTGTATAACAGTATTTTTGTGCATCAAATGCTTTCTCAATTAATTCTTTTTGATTGATCATGACTTATCCCCGATTCATTCAATATTTCCCACGAAAGTTACAACTTTTAAGGGGGAACGACATTGTATCATTAAAAATGGGATTTGTAAAGAATTTTTATAATAAATTTACAAAATAATTTTTTCTTCTGATTTTAACCCGGATTGCAAAGCAATTCCAACCTATGCTATAATAAATAACTATGTGATTTTACAAATACATTTTAAGTACTAGAAAGGTATCCATAATGAAATTACAACAATTATTAAGTTATACAAGACGTGCAATCGATGATTATGGAATGATTGAAGAAGGAGACCGTATTGCAGTGGGAATTAGTGGCGGAAAAGACAGCCTTACCATGCTTTACGCAATGGCAACACTACGTCGTTTCTACCCAAAATCATTTGAAATCGAAGCAATCTCAATAGATTTAGGCTTTGGAGATATGGACTTTAGTAAAGTGGAAGCGCTATGTAAGGAATTAGATGTGCGATTTACCGTAGTTCCGACACAAATCTTCCCTATTGTCTTTGAAGAACGTAAGGAGTCTAATCCATGTTCTTTATGCGCAAAGATGCGTAAAGGTGCATTTAACGATGTATGTAAAGAATTAAACTGTAATAAAGTCGCTTATGCTCATCATAAAGACGATTTGATTGAAACATTGTTGATGTCCTTGCTATTTGAAGGCCGTTTAGGAAGCTTCTCACCAATCACGTACTTAGACCGTACCGAACTTACTGTAATCCGTCCTCTTATGTATGTGAATGAAAAAGATGTTATTGGATTTAAAAATGCGTATAATCTGCCAGTAATCAAGAGCCCTTGCCCTGCTGACGGCTATACAAAGAGACAATATGCCAAAGATTTAATCAAACAGTTAAACAAAGAAAACCCAGGTGTAAAAGAGCGCATGTTCCATGCAATCATTACTGGTAACTTTGAAGACTGGCCAAAATTAGTTAGATAATGACGAAAAGACCGCCTATTTGAGCCTATAGCCCAAGCAGGCGGTCTTTCTTCACATTGGGTAGAAAAAATTAGTAAAGATTAATCATTTTCCCCATGGTTCCTGTTCCAAATTCGCCATCTTTACTTACGCCAAGTTTAGCCTGGAGTTTGATCAGAGCAGCTTTTGTCTTTGAACCAAAGTCCCCATCAACATCCAGCTTCTTGTTATTGCCGTCCGTATATCCTAGTTCATTTAGCCTGGTCTGCAGCCATTTTACGCTGTTTGACTTGCTTCCTGTCTTAATGTTATGACTAGCCAATGCAGCCTTTGTCTTTGGGCCATAGTCTCCATCAACAGCCAGTCCGGTGGAATAATCCTTGTTTAAGGCAGATTGAAGGCCTTTTACCATAGTAGATTCGGAAACTTTGGTAGCTGGTGCTGGAGTACTTCCTTCAGGAACATATTTTATTCCTGCATAATCACAAATCCCTTTTGCTACTTCTACTGCACATTCTTTGCAGTACTCCACATTTGCCATTAAGTCCTGAGCTTCATGTTCATTGGTCATAAATGCATACTCATTAAGGATGGCAGCCTTAACTCCTAAATTAGAGGTATTTACCATGGCAAATGCCTGTTGTTTAATGCCACGTTTTTTCTGTGAAGTACCTTTTACAATCTGATTATATACGCTTGTAGCTAATTTTTTTGAGTCCCCATAAGAGGAAGAATGATAGAAAGTTCCAATTCCCTGGGCACTGTTCCAGCTAGTTCCGTATGCATTGAAGTGATTAGAAACGGAAATATCACATTTAGCTGCTTTAATATTCTTCTGACGGGTGCTTAATGGAATATCAGAGTCGTTGCTTGCATCCTTGTCGTTCCAGGCAGACTTATATACAGAAATTCCGCAACGTATTAACTCTGTTGCTAAAAAGTCGGAAACCATTACATTTGCATAATGTTCCCGATATTGTTGCCCTTTCTTGATTACAGTACCGTTAGAGAGTTTGACATCTTTGGTGAACTTGCAAGTTCTTTTTCCGGCAGTATTTGAGCCATGACCAGCATCAATTGCTACTTTAAATGCCATATACTCACTCCCTTCCCTTTATTATATTCAAATCGACATGAAATGCGCTATTTCTACATCAAATGTTCACAATTATAGAGAAAAAGGATTTACTGTAGTTTCCTCATTCGATAAAACTCTCCTTTTACTGCCATTAACTCATCATAGGAACCCAATTCTACACAGTGTCCCTGATCAATTACGGCAATTCGATCAGCATCTTTTATTGTTGAAAGCCGATGGGCCACAATAAATGTCGTCCTGTCCTTGATTAAGTTATTTAATGCCGCCTGAATTTTCTTTTCTGAGAAACTGTCTAGAGCTGAGGTTGCTTCGTCTAAAATGATGATTTTAGGATTACGTATAATTGCTCTTGCAATGCTAATTCGCTGACGCTGCCCGCCGGACAAGTTATTCCCATGTTCTGTAATCTTAGTATTCAGACCATCGGGCAAGCTATCGATTAAATCTGATAAATTCGCTGCTACTACTGCTTCTTTCATTGCTTCTTCTGTCACATTCTCTAATCCATATGTAATATTTTCGCGAATTGTCCCGGTAAAAAGTATGGAGGTCTGAGGTACTACTGCGATTTGCTGTCGTAAATGGCGTAAATCAATGGAATTCAAGTCTTTACCATCCAGCGTAATCTGCCCCGACGTTGGCTTTATAAATCCAATTACCAAGTTTAGGATGGTTGTTTTTCCGGCACCGGACTCCCCTACTAAGGCAATGGTCTCACCAGCGGATACAGTAAGGTTAAAGTCACTTAGCACCTGTATATTACTATCCTTATAGTGGAAACTGACATGGGAAAACTGATAGGTTCCAAGCAGTGTATTAAGCCTCTCTTTTCCACTGTAACCCTCCACATCATCCTTTAAAATAACATCACCTATGCTTGTAATCGATTCTAGCCCTTTTGCAATGATTGGCAAAAGCCCTATAATTCCAGAAACTTGTGCAACAATCGACGTAAAATAGCTTTGGTACATTACCACATCTCCAACTAAAATACGCCCTTTATATGCAAGGTAACCGGTAAATGCAAGGCATACAATTTGAAAAATCTGAAAGGTTGACCAGCTAATGGAACCAAAGAATGACTGAATGATATCAAGATGGTATCCACGAGTTGCTACCTTGGTTAATTGTCCGGTAATTCTAGAAATCTCGAACTCTTCTAGCCCATGTGCTTTAGTCACTGGAATTAATTCTACCATCTCCATAACCTTTGCACTGGTATCCTCCATTTCTTTACGAAATTCGTTGTTTCTAGACCTTACTCTACGACGAAACGAGGCAATAATAATGGCTGCAACCGGAATGGTGCAAAGAAAGAAGATAAATACAACCATGCTTTTGCTGATGGTGATGGTTAAGGCAACCGTAATATTTAAAAGGATGGTAAGCATATTTAAGAAAAGCTGGTTCGACAAGGTCTCCACCGCCTCCACATCACGCATAATCTTAGACTGTAGCCGTCCAGACTGCATTTCTCTATGATATGTAATCGACAACATCTGTAACTTACGGATCAGGGTCTCTCTTAAGCCTGCTTCCACATAGCGGATGGATTTGCTATATAGCTTGGTATGAATGAAATTTGTTGGCACATTTTGCAGAATTAGTAAAATCATAATTCCTGTATTCAACAAAATGGAATGTACGCTGTCCGGCCCTGGTGTGGTTGCTGCATTGATGATATTTGCAGTTGCAATAGGCAAAACCCAAGTTGGAGAATGCTTGATTACAAAAAATATGGCAGACCCGATTAAGTCATGATATTTACCTTTGTACAGACTGATCAGTGTTAAGATGCTGCTATCCTTATGTGATGTAAAGCTATGGATAAATGGATTCCCTTGCGGCTGTTTCATTTGACTACCTCCTTTAAACTCTTCACACGTATTTTAGGGAGTTTCATCTGTCTTTTCAATAGATAAACTACACTTATATGGAATAGTGCAAAAAATATGATTTTAAAATAATTTATGACATCCTAGAATGCCAAATTTCGTTTAAAAACTAGCATTATTATGGTATACTTAATTCAGGTTTCAGTAAGATTTATGTATGAGAAAATGCTTTTTTACATAGTATTTACAGAATAATTTGAACTGGACAGAATGAATAAATTAAAGGAAGTAATCAGATGATAGAAAACACATATCACGATCAGGTGAATATAGATAATAACACAAAGTTAAGAAGCTTGCTTCATGAGCTGCCAAAGTTCTGCGGACTCTATTTTAGGGGAATTGAGCCCACCACTTCTTCGAGGACTCGGATTGCTTATGCTTATGACCTTAGCGTGTTCTTCCATTTCCTAAAGGATAACAATCCAAGCTTTAAGGAGACTGCCATCCGTGATTTTCCAATTACCGTGTTAGACTCCATTAAAGTGGTGGATATTGAAGAATATCTAGAATATCTTAACTACTATAAAAAAGATGATAAAGAGTTTGTAAATAAGGAGACGGGAAAGAAGCGTAAGTTAATTACTCTTCGCTCCTTCTATAACTACTATTTTAAGAAAGAAATGATCGAGACTAATCCAGCGGTCTTAGTGGACATTCCAAAACTTCACGAAAAGGAAATCATTCGACTAGATGTGGACGAGATTGCAAAATTGTTAGATGAGGTTGAAACCGGTGAAAATCTTACAGAAAATCAAAAGCGTTATCATGGTAAGACAGCCAAGCGTGACCTTGCAATCATGACACTGCTTCTTGGTACCGGCATTCGTGTTTCAGAATGTGTAGGCCTTGATATTAACGATGTGGACTTTGAAAATGATGGTATTAAGATCTTACGAAAAGGTGGAAATGAAGTTGTGATCTACTTTGGAGAGGAAGTTCGGGAAGCCCTTTTAGACTATTTGGACGAACGTGATCGTATCATACCTTGCGAAGGCAGTACAAATGCACTCTTTTTGTCAATGCAGAAGAAACGACTAAATGTTCGAAGTGTAGAGAATTTAGTCAAGAAATATTCTAAATTGGTGACGAAACTGAAGCGAATTACGCCCCATAAACTTCGAAGTACGTATGGTACCAACTTGTACCGTGAAACTGGAGATATCTATCTGGTTGCCGATGTACTCGGTCATAAGGACGTTAATACAACCAGAAAGCACTATGCTGCTATGGAAGACAGCCGCAGACGAAGTGCTGCTTCAAAGGTTACCTTAAGGGAAAAGGCGCCTACTGTTAGTGAAGCTGATCAGTAAAATTATAAATTTGTCTCAAATCGGGTCTTTTGTCTTTTAATAGAATTTGCTCTATCTGTTCATATTGAGGGCTACTATCATAAGATCCTTTTCTTTTCAAAAACGAGGCTTTTCATAAAGAATTGTACAAAAAAGAACCCCTATGGTAGACTTTTTATTATTGTCTACCATAGGGGTTCCGCTTTAACCCAAACATGGGATAATGGAAGGTTTTTATTTATAACTGCTTTGTAGAGACTCACCTTGGACAATCTGTGAATTGTCACTGAAAGAAACTATCTTTTGTACTTTCCTTGTCAAAATATGTAATGACGAATTCTGAAAATTCAGAATCAGCCACTGTTACGTTCATAGTTCCACTGAACAACTTATAGCGATCCTCGACTTTTTTGCTATATGCATAAGAAAGAAAACCATTCGTATCATAATCTTCTATGACTTCACGACTCAAATCTTTGCGGTCGAATAATGTTATATTTACATCATTGTTTATGAATTCAAATTAATACTGGAAAGGCACTCATTGTTAGTAAATATTAAATTGTAACCGGATTTGGTACCTGGTGTTGTACTAAGAGAAATTCCACCATAGTATCTAGACTTGTATGTTTTAGTAGTATTTGATTTATTAGTATATGCCTTCCATTTTCCATTCACTAATTTAGAGTATAGTATTGAAGTCTCAAGTTTAAAATCAAATGAATTCCCGCAATATACTTGGTTCTGATAGTTATCCAATTGGTATGCAAGTTTAAGATAGTCTTTTTCTTTTTTTCTGGATGCCATGTAGAATACAAACCATTAGTAGCACCCCGCATATAACCCCGGAACTGTCAATCATTACATCTGTAACCTGTCCGCTTCTTCCTGGAACAAATAATTGATGAAACTCATCCGAGGCTGCATAGAGGGTAGCGATGATCCATGGAATTAAGATGCGAGTCCTTAGCTTTCGTTTATCTGTAATATAGGCACCAGTAACTAGAGCCCCAAGAATAGTATATTCAAGTGCATGAGCAGTCTTACGGATCGGATGGTCAACTTTTTTGGCAAAGTCCATTTGCTTCTCTTCATTCCATTCATTAAATCCGGAAATAAACGTCTTTCCAATGAAAAGTCCAATTCGATTACTGTCATTTGTGGAAACATCACTTGTTCGAGCGGAAAAGGAAAAAATAATGATCATCCATACAATGGCCAGTACTCCAAATATATAATTTCTTTTAGTCATTTGAACGTGTCCTTTCTAAATCTTTATCGTAATATATAGTAGTTCATTATACCTGATACTCATGTGTAATTCAATAAAGACCTTCTAAATCACGGATTGCCTCCATTAAGGCAAAGGGTGCTTTATAGATGCCTATCAATTCCTTCTCTCCTGCAGGATCAGAAGGGGTATGGTATATCATGCATTGTGAGTTTGATGTAATAATGCCAAATGTATAGTTGTCATTAAATTTAATAATAAGGTTATTCCATGTGTTTGTGGCGCTAGGCATTGATGTAAACTCCTCCCTATGATCGACACAGGCATCAAGAAGCTTTTGAATACTCTTTGAGTCAGTAACCTCAATAACTTTCATTGTTTCAGCAGTCTCAGAACTTATCTTGGTAATCGTGATCTTGGAACTGGATAAATCAATCTCCTGTTTGTTAAATGCCAGAGTTTTTTTGACCGATTTTCCTTGTGCAGGCGTATAGTAGAGAAATACTCCTAGTATTACAATTAGGATAAGCAAACTACTTCCCGTAATCCATTTTTTCCTCATCAAAACATCCCTCCCCACTCTATTTTGTTTCAATAGGTATTGCAAAGTTTTACAATAGCGTCTCTTACTGCTTCTTCCTGATTATTTAAGTCGAATTGGATGCGGTATTGTTTTACAGGAAGATGTTCTAATATGCTTAATTCAAGCTGCTTTCGTGTTTCGAAATATTCATATAAGCCTTTAATGCCATGCAGGCCGTTTTTTACTCCATAAGGAGAGGAGGATATGTACTCTATAATACGATTTTCCCAGGCGAAATTGCCATTTTCATCTATGCGTTCTCTTGCAGCCCGTTCAATTGCAGACTTAACATCGACATCTAGGTAAATGATAATCGGATTTTGCATCGCTACTCCTTTAAGAAGGCTTTGTATATAAACAGTTAATTCCTCTTCTTTCATATTGTGAAATAATAGCAACTCATTGATAGAATTTTGAAGTAATGCACATTCAAAAATGGTTATACCTGTGGCGGTCGTGCCAAACTGTTTAAAGCGGTCTTTGTTAAGCTCACAAAAAGTTTCCGTATCTACACGCCCATCATAGATTTCTTTTGATTCCAAGTAGGAAAATAGTTGGCTGTCAAGGTTAGGTATCTTTGTATAGGCGAGAATGATATGATCATTCCATTCTTTTTTATTCTCTTCTAATTGACCTGTTAAGTCCGGATGCAGAATACAAAGTGTCTGAAACTCTTCTTTTGTTAAAAAGGCACACCATGCCATATCCGTAGGATGTAAATCTCCTTCCGTATATAAGGTTACTTCAGAATTGCTATTTTTAATCTGCTCAGTCAGCTTTCTTGCAAATGTAGTCTTTCCTGAACCAGGAATTCCTTCCGCCATAAATAGTCTGTTCATCTAAAAACCTCCGTATCGAATTAAAAGGTAAGACCTAACTCATAGGCCGTTGTCAAATGTTCTTTTTGCTTTAAATTTCTTGTCTCTTCGTCCCAATGAGTAATGCCATCTAAAATAATAAAATCCTTTTGTTTGGCACGGTTACGAATACGGTCGCCAAGCATTACGGTCTTCATCGCTTCTGCTTCTTTTGTTTCTTCCAAATCTATTTTCAATTTTCCGGCAGCTGCGATGCAAAGTACTTTGTCTAGTACCTTCATTATAGGCTCTGGTGCGTAAGCAAATCCAGTGGACCATACACGGTCAAACCAGCCAACTAATTTTGCAGGAGCTTCTGTCCAGAATACTGGGTAGATAAATACAATTGCATCGGAGTTTTGTATCTTGTCTTGTTCTAGCATAACATCATCAGCCACAGGAAGATCCGAACGATAAAAAGTTTCTCTAAGATACTCGTCCTCAGTAATCGTATCATTAAAGTCCATTTCATATAAGTCAGATATTATATAGTTATGGCCTGAAGCTATTAATCCTTGAAGAAAGGCCTCTTTTACCAGATAAGTAAAACTAGTCTTGCTTGGATGACAGTAAACAACAAAAACATTCATTTATTTCTCCTCTCATCTACATGATTAATCCCAGATATACACTATTCTAACACTCTATCCTGGCACGATACAATGCAAGTTTAACGACAAAAACCGATAAGAAAGGTATTCCCCTTCATATCGGTTTCATTAGTTTACTATTTTGAAAGCAACCCAGTTTGGATTCTTTGCTTTAAATCTAATATGTTCTCTTCAATTTTACGTGCAGTAAAGAGAAATGCTTCGTCTTCCTTACCAGAAGGATCTTCAAGCCCCCAATCCTCCCTGTGCTTGCAAGGAAGGGAAGGACAGCTTACATTGCATCCCATGGTAATGACCACGTCCACTTCTGGAATATCGGATAATAGCTTACTCTTTTGTGTTGCATTCATGTCAACACCATAGAGGCCTTTTATTACTTTTACAGCATCTTGATTAATTTGAGGCTTCACTTCAGTTCCAGCAGAATAGCTTTCAAATACGTCAGAAGCCAGAAGTTTTCCAAGTGCTTCTGCCATTTGTGATCGGCAAGAATTATGAACACATACAAATGCTACTTTTATCATAAATATGTCTCTCCTGTTATTTTCATTGTTTCAAAACAACTATACCATTTTTGACATAATTCGTCACTAAAAATACTTTGAAAATGAAAGCGTTTTAATCCATTTTCTTATAACAGTAATTCTTAGGAAACCTTGTTAAGGCTCTCTTCGTTTAAGACTTTCTTAATCTGGAAGGCAAATAAGCTTGTTGCTACTACTGCTGATGTAATGTCGGAGATAGGCTCTGCAATATAGACACCTTGTACTCCATAGAAACATGGCAGTACCAGTGCAAGTGGTACCAGTAAGATTACCTTACGAAGTAACGCGATAAATAAAGATACCTTTGCCTGACCAAGGCTGATAAAGGTTGGCTGTACTCCCATCTGTAATCCAAATAGCAGCATACCACACATAAAAATAGGCATTTTTTGATTTACCAGTGAAATCAGTGCCTCATCATTGGTAAACATTGCTGCAAACATATTTGGAAATAGAATGGTTGACAGGGTTGCTACAAACGAGAACACAAAGCAGATTGAAATCATTTTACGGTAAGTCTCTTTTACACGATCAAACTTCATTGCACCATAATTGTAGCTGATTATAGGTTGGACCCCTTGTGTAAAACCACTGATTGGTGCGCTGATCAGCTGCATGACGCTTTGCAGAACTGTAAGGGAACCCACATAAAGGTCACCACCATATATTTGCAGGCCGCGATTTAAAACTATACTGATCAGACTCTCTGTGGACCGCATGACAAACGGAGAAACGCCTAACGCACATATGCTCATTAAGGTTCTTGCATGAGGTCTGCACTGAGAAAGCTTAATCTTTAGTGTTGATTTCTTACCTACAAGGAACGCAACTACCCACAATGCACTTAAGGCCTGACTTATAATGGTAGCCAATGCAGCCCCACGTACTCCCCATCCAAATACGAAGATAAAGATAGGATCTAATACAATATTTACAATGGCACCTATCAATACGGAAAACATTGCAATCTTTGGCTGTCCTTGTGAAATAATATAAGGATTAAGGCCAAGGGAAACCAGTACAAACAAGGTTCCAATCAAATAAATTGAAATGTAAGTAGAGGCATATGGATATGTAGCATCACTGGCACCAAACATATAAAGTAATGGTTTCTGGAAGGCATAAAAGAACCCCATTAATAGAGCTGTAAATGCAGTTAATAAAAACACACCATTTCCTAATATTTTTTCTGCATGATCTCTGTCCCCTTTTCCTAGTGCAATCGCACTTAAAGGTGCACCGCCTGTTCCAACAAAGGCTGAAAAAGCCGAAATAAATGTGATAATTGGAAAAGTAAGCCCAATCCCAGTTAAGGAATCGGTGCCTACATGGGGGATATGTCCAATATACATACGGTCAATAATACTGTAAAGAATATTAATTATTTGTGCAATCACGGATGGGATTGCCATTTGCATCATTAGTTTTGTAATTTTTTCATTTCCAAGTAGTTCTTCTCTTGATTGCATTTGTTATACTCCTGTTTTCAATTCATTAAGCATTGTAAATAACTCCAAAGGCTTGTCTATAATGATACTAGCACCTTGAGCAATAAGAAACTCTTTCGCACGGAAGCCCCAGCTGACAGAAACGCATGGAATATTAGCATTTTTAGCCGTTGCAATGTCGACCTCACTATCTCCTACGTAAATGGAATGGTTACAACTGCTTCCTAATTCTTCAATTGCCTTGTATACAGTATCCGGTGCAGGCTTCTTTTGAATTGTCTCTGTTGCACCAATGGCAACTTCAATGAGGTCTTTAAAGTAGATGTTACTTAGTATTTGTACTGCGTCCTGATTTTTGTTTGAAACGATGGCTAATTTATAGCCATTTTCTTTTAAATTTTTTAGTAAATCTATAATATTCAGATATGGTTCGGTTTTGTTATTACAATTTACTATATAATGAGACTTAAAGATCTCAAATGTTTCATTAATTTTCTCTACTGTAGTTTTTGCAGGAACAGATTGCTCAATAAGGCGGTAAATCCCATTGCCCACGAATTCACGGACTTCACATAAGGAACGTAATGGATAATGCATCTTATCTAAAGCAAAATTTACACTATCTTTTAAATCTTCCAATGTATATAACAATGTCCCATCTAAATCAAAAATAACCGTATCTATAGAATTCATAATTGTTTTCTCCTATCGTAGTAAAGCTTCAAATTAAACACTAGTCAATGACTTTTATTGTTTCGATCACAGGCTGATTTTCTTTTGCCACAGTACCGTTTTTGTCCTGTACCTTTGTCTTTGCTGCAATTTGATCTACCACTGCCATTCCTTCGGTTACTGTTCCAAAGGCAGCGTATTCGCCATCTAAGTATACTGCATTTTCTTGGCAGATAAAGAATTGAGAGCTGGCACTATCATAAGATTGTGCGGAGCGAGCCATAGAAATAGTTCCTCTTACATGGGAAATGGAATTTGCAATGCCATTGGATTTAAACTCGCCTTTAATGGTGTTCTCAGATCCGCCAGTACCATTTCCTAAAGGATCTCCGCCTTGGATCATAAACTTATTAATGACACGATGAAATGTTAATCCATCATAAAACTTGTTATTTGCAAGTGTAATAAAGTTTGTAACGGTAATTGGTGCAATATCTGCATTCAATTCAACTTTAATTGTGCCTAACGTATCCACTTCAATTTCAACGTGATGTTTACCTGTCAGCATAACGGGTGCAGGTGTTGCTGTTGCAGCCGTGGTTGCCTTTGTCTCTTCATTGGAAGATGTATTGCTGCATCCAAGTAAGCTAACCATTGAGAGACAAGTAATGGCGAGAATAGTCATTAGTTTCTTCATAGTTCTCTCCTTATCGATATTAATTTATAAAACTAAGTTATTATAACATAAATAGCCACTATATGCTAAATAAAAAGTGTGTGTTCCACCCAAACTCGTACCTTATCAACCTATTAAAAAAAGCGTTATTGCCTAGTGGCAAAACGCTTCTTTTGTAAAAATTAGTTACCAATACGGTAATGGTCAAGCTCCTCATAACCTTTTCCAAGGCTGTTGGATGAGGTGACTGTTGTAACCGTACTATTTCTAAATACAAGCTTAAGTAAAATTGGTGTAATAATTGTAGTGATTACGACAACGACGACAATAGGGCCTAAGAAATTATCACCCAAAAGGCCTGCACTCTGTCCTTTGTTTGCAACAATCAGTGCAACTTCGCCTCTGGAAATCATGCCTGTTCCGATTTGGATAGCTTCTTTAGTTGAATAGCCACAAATCTTTGCCCCAACTCCACAACCAACAATTTTAGTTAAGATTGCAATTAGTGTAAGGATTATTGCAAAAACGACAACTGCAACACTCATGCTTTTTAATTCTACCTTAATACCAATGCTTGCAAAGAAGATTGGTGAAAGGAATAAGTATGATAATGTGTCGAATTTGGATGCTAAGAATTTAGTTCTTTGTGTACTAGAGATAATTAAACCGGCAAAAAATGCACCAGTAATATCAGCAACGCCGAAGAATACCTCTCCTATGTAAGATAATAATAAGCAGAATACAAATGCTAAAATGGCATGTCTGTGAAGCCCTTTGCGTACATTGATATATTTCTTTTTGTAGATAAAGGTGAATGCCACTGCAATAACTCCAATAAAGATAAAGAATCCAACGATTTTAAGTAATACCATTATGATATTCACGTTTGGATCTGCAAAGCTTGTTACTACTGTTAATGCTATAATACCCAAAATATCATCGATGATTGCAGCTCCTAAAATTGCATTACCTGCCTGAGTCTTTAATTTTCCCATTTCTTTTAAGGTCTCAACGGTAATACTTACAGAGGTTGCAGTTAAAATAATACCAATAAATATATTTTCTAATAATGGCTTACATGATGCATTAGACTCAATAAGACCTGGCTTGTTAAAGATAAAGCCTATGCCAAGACCACCGAGCAGCGGTACAATTACACCAATCAGTGCAATTAAGAACGACGCCTTACCACTTTTCTTTAATTCATCAATATCTGTTTCCATACCAGCACAGAACATAAGAACGATAACACCGATTTCAGCACAGTTGCTTATGAATGTAGTGGTCTTTAGGATCTTAAAGCAAGCCGGTCCAAGCAGAAGTCCTGCCAAAAGTGCTCCAACAACCTGAGGCATGTTTACCTTTTTGGTTGCAAGTCCTAATAATTTGGTACACAACAAAATTAATGCTAAATCAAACAAGAAATTATACGATGTGTCCATAATAGTTCCTCCTAACAATTTGTTATTTGATCTTGGGTAGTATATATGTACAAAGAACATCAAGTATAGATATATAAAGTCATTAAATATCAAATACTGTCAATTCGTTAGCGTCTACATTATAATCCTAGTATTTTAGATTATCAATAGAAATTGATAAATAATTTTAACTTTTTTATTATCTTTCTAAATTGGATAGCATTTAATAATAATTATAAAAATAGAAATATAAAAAAGTAAGAAATACTTAATTATAGTAAGGTATAATTAAGTATTTACCTGCATGAATAGTGTCGGAAGATATATTATTGCACTCTTTAATATCTTTAACGTATTGATCAATGGAGTCATATTCACTACTGAAATTTTCTTTGGCAATACTCCAAAGACTATCGCCTTCTTGTATCTGAATGCTCTTTACCTGTTGTTCTCTTGTTACTGTATTTACTCCGCTTGCCTTAACGATTGGTGTGATTAAAAAAGCTCCAATTGTTAATAGTACTGCTATCATTAGTGGTAGTTTCACCATATCCAAATATCTAATAGTCATATCTTTTCTCATAATAAAAACCTCTCTTTCAAATACCGAACGCCTGTTCTGTTTTAAATTATAACGAACGCTTGTTCGTGTGTCAACACAAATTTTTGGAAAATCGAACATAAGTTTTGCATTGTTCGAACGTATGTGTTATAATTTCCTTATTAGCAAGCGTATATAGATGACTGGAAGGATAAAGACCAGTCTGATTGGAGGATAATACTATATGAGCCAAGGTAAAATCAGTGCAAAACAAAAAGAAATCTTAGATTACATAAAGTCTGAGATTATAAACCGTGGATATCCACCAGCTGTTCGTGAAATTTGTGAAGCCGTGCATTTAAAAAGTACCTCTTCTGTTCATAGCCATTTAGAAACATTAGAACGTAATGGCTATATTCGAAGAGATCCTACGAAGCCAAGAGCAATCGAAATTATAGAGGACAGCTTTGGATTGACAAGACGTGAGATCATCAATGTCCCATTAGTGGGAACAGTTACAGCAGGACAGCCAATCTTAGCTGTTGAAAATATTGAAGGGTACTTCCCTCTTCCTGCAGAAGACATCCCTAATTCAGAAATCTTTATGTTAAATGTAAAGGGAGACAGTATGATTAATGCTGGTATCTTTAACGGAGATCAGATACTAGTTCAGAAACAACAAACTGCGGATAACGGCGATAAAGTAGTTGCATTAATTGAAGATTCCGCAACTGTAAAGACGTTTTATAAAGAAAAGGATCACATTCGCTTACAACCAGAAAATGATACGATGGAGCCAATCATTGTAAAAGATTGTTCCATCGTCGGTAAAGTGATTGGATTATATCGTAGATATCACTAATATAAAAAAGCCTTAATTATGTAAAAAGATACATAATTAAGGCTTTTTTCATGTCTAGGATACTCCTCTTTGGTCAACCTTCTAGACGTTTTGCTCTTTCTTCTCTCACTATCTTTCAATTATTTACAATTTATGGTAGAATTTTATGTGGTATTCGTCATATCGTACGAATGGAGGTAGAATAATGAAATACGACGTAATTATAATCGGAGCTGGTCCGGCAGGCATATTTACTGCTTTGGAAATGCTTCGTAAAGGTAGTGAAAAGAAGATACTGATTGTAGAAAAAGGAGTCAGAGTTAATGAACGGCACTGTCCAAAGAAAAAAACGAAAAAATGTATGAATTGTAAGCCATATTGCCATATAACCACTGGTTTCTCAGGTGCAGGGGCATTTTCCGATGGAAAATTAAGCTTAAGCAATGAAGTTGGCGGTCAGCTTCCTGAACTGATCGGTTCCGCATATGCTCAGGAAATGATAGATTATACAGATCAGATTTATCTAGAGTTTGGTGCAGATTCCAAAGTAGAAGGGATTACTCAGACGGATAAGATTAAGGAAATAAGACGACGTGCAATTCAAGCGGGTCTCAAACTGGTAGACTGTCCAATAAGACATCTTGGTACAGAAAAGGCGCAAAAGCTTTATTATGAAATTCAAGAATACCTGTTGGCACATAATGTTGAAATCCTATTCTCTCACTCTTGTGACAACATTATTTTAAAGGATAAGGCTTGCATTGGTGCTGTCGTCAGTGATGTACATACAAATAAAGAGACTGCTTATTTTGCTGATGATGTAGTTGTTGCCGTAGGGCGCCGAGGTGCTGCATGGTTTGAAAACCTGTGTGTGGAACATCAGATTGCACATCAGCCGGGTACTGTAGATATAGGCGTTCGTGTGGAAGTTAGAAATGAGATTATGGAAGAGGTAAATGATGTACTCTATGAGTCAAAATTAATAGGATATCCAGGGCCTTTTAAGAATAAAGTCCGTACCTTCTGTCAAAATCCAGGGGGATTCGTCAGCCAAGAAAATTACGACAATGATCTGGCTGTGGTAAATGGCCACTCATATAAGGATCTTAAGAGCAATAACACGAATCTTGCCATTCTTTGCTCTCACAATTTTACGCATCCATTTAACCAGCCCATTGAGTATGCTCAAAAAGTAGGAGAACTCACTAATATGCTGGCAAATGGGCACATTTTATGTCAGAGATACGGAGATATTCTGGATGGAAAGCGTACATGGCCGAAAGAACTCAGTTTTTCTAATGTAAAGCCAACACTGCCAGATGCGGTGGCAGGTGACATTACAGCAGCCCTCCCCTACCGTTCCATGCTTAATATCATTAACTTTATTCAGGCAGTCGACCATGTGGTTCCAGGCTTTGCAAGTACAGAGACTTTACTTTATTCCCCAGAACTTAAATTCTATTCCAACCGTGTAAAGATGGATAAGAACTTTACGACAAACATTGAAGGATTATACTGTCTTGGAGATTCCAGTGGCTGGACTAGGGGATTAATGATGTCGTCTGTCATGGGCGTTTTGATGGGACAAATCTTGAAATAGCATTATGGTAGATAATGTTTGCTATGAATAATGGATTCGTAGCTTGCCAGTTCACAGACCTCGTCAAGCAGTACATGATGATTGACTTCAAAATAATAATGCACCTTGCTGTTTACATTTTCATGAATGGTTCTGATCATTGAGCCATTCTTAGGTGCAGATAACTTTACAGCTTTATTTTTACATAGGTGTACTTTTAAAATCATTGTATTTTGTGTAAGGATAATCTTATTTTTTGTACATTCTCTCACTTTCGCGTTTAGATATGTAGCAAAGCGATACTCTTTTCCTTTATAAAGGACTACCGCAATGGTACCCTGGAATAGGATTTTACGGAGAAGAACATCTGCTACTGCTACCATTACGCTGGTAAAGGGCTGTTTAAAATGATTACACTGGCTCCATATATAATTTTCAGGAAAGCTATTTCCATGATCGGATTCAATATAGCCACGTCCACGGTTGACCTCTAGTTCCTCACCATTAACAGTCAGAGAACCGTAAATAGCATGATCCATACTGATTACCTGATGGGAACATTCTAATAATGGAATCAGTTCTAACGGCCCCATTATACTATATCTCAATGTGTTTAACTTGCCATATCGAATAACCCCGTCAATATCGAGGCCGCATTTATGAATACAGATCTTAATGCCTCTTTTGGTAAAGAGGTTTCCGCCAATCTGAATGAACAACTCCTCCTTTTTAGCATGAAATTGATCCAGTGAAAAAGGAATAAAGGTAGACTTATCGTTAACGATTACTTGTATAAACGCTTCTTTCGTATTATTTGTATAACTAATACCAGGAATAAATATGATGGTCTGGCCATTAAAGACATGTTTGAAATACCAGCCTTCAAAGTAGTTATTCTTTTTATTGGTTCCATAATAATATTTCTTCATCTTATACCAGTTCCTTTCTCTTAATATAGTTACAATTTTGAAATGTCATTTACAGTATTGATAACGACAATTCTCCTTAGCTAAAAAAATGTCTTATAGTAAATATATGAGAAAAAATAAAGAATCATTCGTGAAATCCCTCTTTACTACTGCTTTTTCGATTTTTAGACAATAAAAGGCTACGACAAACAATATAAATTCCACCGATTACACATGGAACAATCATTGTAGCAAAACGGAATAACAACATGGATGCAGCAGCTTCGATACTGGTCATAAACTTAACTCCTAAAAGTACGTAGACAGCTTCAATTGAGCCTACACCTGATGGGGTTGGTATAGCGGCTGCAAGGATATAGATAATGGCTACTAGCGAGATCGAGTCTGCGGCACTTAACGTGCCTGTCTGCATAAAGATTAAGTAGGGAATGATGTAGTAAGTGGTGAGCTTTAGCATATTATCGAAGAGCAGGCGCAGGATCAGCCACTTATTCTTAAGCAAGGTGCTTGTTTCCTTTTGCAAGGCAATCAGTTTGTCATCCAATTCCTTGAGCTGAACCGAATAGGTGGGGAATTTATGTCCTAATTTAGTTAGAATAATGTTTGCTAGACGATAGGCATAGGGTGAAACACATAAAAGGACTAATATGGTAAGTACTGCGATTCCTAATAAGTATCCGTATACAAAATACCAGCGGTATTCCGAAAAATTAGTATGGACCCATTGGGAGCGAGCAGCCAGTATGAAAATTCCATAGAGTAATATGGTCACTTTATGGATGACATATCCTACAAAATATAGTCCAATGCCGCTGCTTACCGAAATGTGATCTAAATGAAGGTTATAGATTGCAGAGACGCCGCCTGCACTGCCTAGGGTAACCACACGATAAAAGCTTGCATAAAAGGAGTTTTTTAGCCCTTTAAGAAAGGTGTAGTCCTCTCTGTGTTGACTTGCAAGCAAAAAGGTAATATGGCCTTCCATAAAATGATACAGGATGGCTGCAATGGAGATGGAAACTAAGACGGTTATGTTGGTAGTGCAGACTTGTTTCCAGATTTCAGAAAGTGAATTTCGAAAGATGATATAAAAGATCATACAGATGATTAAAAATATTATGTATTGGATATAAGGTTTTTTTGTTTTCATAATCTCCCCCTGTGATAAATTAGATAAGGCAAAAAATTACCAGTATGGTAACTTTCTGCCTTGTTTCTATAGATATTTTTGTAGGTCTGTACTTAAAGTTTCTTCGATATGAATTAATTTTTTAGCTATTCCTTTGGACTGTTCGTCTGCGGCTTGATATTGGTCTAGATAGTTTCTTAGAGACTGAATTCCCATTGTGGAACCATCAATAATCAGCTTGGCAACCTCACTATCGCTATTATTTTTCATCATGCTATAGTTTGTCTTCATCCAAGACATTGCTTTGGCAATAGCATTGGGTTCTTTATCTTGATCATGATATTCTAATAACAATTGATGTGTCTCATCGCCTAATTTGGAATGATCATTCTTATTTTCTATTAATCGATTTTTCAAAGCTTCATCCTGTACTTTATCAAGCAACTCATCAATAGATGACACAGCCATTTTTACGCCTGCATTGCATTCTTTTAATAGTTTAATCGTATCATCATTAACCATATATTACCACACTTTCTTATTTTTTCGTACCTGATTAGTATGCTGACTTTTTATAAATTTATGTATCGTGTTAAAATAACGAAAAAGGCCATCCACATACCATATGAATGACCTTTTGTTAGTAAAGCAATCAATATTTTGTTTTCATAATGTGGAATTTGAGAAATTTAGAACCAGCCACAGCCATTATTCCAGCCGCAACCCCAGTTATTACAGCCATTGTTCCAGCCACAGCCATTATTCCAGCCCCAGCCGCTTCCCCAGCAGCTATTGCAGCCGTTGTTCCAGCTACAGCTATTATTATAGAAACCCCAGTTGTTTCCACAACCGGACCAAGAATACCAAGAATTGTTACAACACATATCTGCATCAACCTATATGTTTTTATAATTCATTATATGCTAATTACGATAAAATGTTCCTGTATTCTTTCTAAAATTACAATTCAAACCAAATATCTAGCATATTTTCTTCTAAGATTGCTCCCACACTACCACCCATCTTTTCCGTAAGAACTTTTACAATTGCCAGACCTAGACCGGTAGAACTGCTCCTTGCCTTATTACTAGAATAAAATCTCTCAAAAATTCGATTGCAGTCAGGAGCATTTTCAGGCGATACCTGGTTAATAAAGTGTACTTGTGAAGAGGTATCCATGGAAAGAATAGCTACTTTTATTTCAGCCTCTGCATGCATCAGACAGTTACGTATCAGGTTTTGTATAATACGTATCGTAAGTTCTTTATCTGCTGCCACAATGGCCTGATCTTCCTTTAATAAAGTTAAGCTAAGCTTCTTTTCTTCAAACATTGGTACCGAACTTGCCAGACAGTCGAGTACAAGATTGGTCAGATTAAATTCTTTCATTTCTACTTTAAGTGGTGCCGTTAAATAATAGGAATATTCAAAGAAGTGTTCAATCAATACACCAAGCTCATCTACATGTTTACTTGCAATTTCCAACTTTTCTTGCTGGTTATTTGTTAGCGGTGTCCTATTAAGTAACTGCAAATAGCCTTTGACTGCAGTAAGCGGGGTACGAAGGTCGTGAGAGATATTTGCAATTAAGTCTTTAAACTCCTGTTCTTCACGAACGGCCTTTAGACAGAGGGTTTCCTCTGCCTGAAGACACTTATTGATTTCGGAAGCTAATTGTTCTAAGTCCTTATTGATCAGATTAATATTTATGAATTGATGGGAACCTTCTAGCTGGCGTTTTTGTAAGCGCTCCTTCATACGTCTTAATTCACGTCTCATTAGAAGGAGGTACGCCAGTAAGCATAGGATGATTACTCCCAAAAGGATTAGGATCACGGTCATGGTTACTCCTCCTATTTGAACAGTTATTTTACTTCTGCTTTATTAAAAAGCGCGGTTGAAATATTGATGATTATTATTAGGAATACTATGCTTGTTGCCGCAGTCTTTAGTAAATCAGGGACGCTGGCTGATAAAGTAATGTTATCTCTCATTCCGATAAATGGTGTCGAAGAAACGATGGAATTAATCACTTCTGATTTGGCGGTTACACCTGCTAATATGCTTAAGCCCATTTCTAAGATTACACCGATGCCGATAACTGCAATTGGTTTACGAATCAGATAGCTTAAAAGGAAAATCAGGCTTATTCTTGACAGGTACATTAGTGCCAGTACAAATAAGATTAAGACTAGTTTGGCAATGGTATTAAAGTCTCTGGCATACGATCCTTGTTTTGCCAGGATCATCATATAGGATGAGTCTATGGCATTGGCAAATTCCAGGCTAAAACTATTTCCGGAAAGAAATCCAATCAAAGTACTGATTACATAAGGAAGCAATAAAAGAAACATCATGATCGTGCAAGGAACAACTTTTGCCCATACGATAACTCTTCTTCCATGTCCATATAAAATAGCGGAGTGGATCGTCTTATTAGAAAAGTCATTACATAGGTAAGTGGCGATTAGAATTGGTCCTATAATGGAAATGACCATATTATCCATAAGGCCGGAGGCAGTTCCTATAAACTCTGCGCCCAGTGTTCCTGCTGCCAGGCCATGAGAAATAAGAGTAATGCTTATTCCACATAAACAGCTAAACACAAAGATTATCCAAAACATTTTACTACGTACTAACTGATAACAATCTGATTTTATGATATTCATTCTTCATTCCTCCCAACAACAGAGATAAAGTAGTTTTCCAAGGTGTCCCCTTCTAAGGAAAAGTTTAATGGGTACATGTCATTATCAAAGATTGCTTTTGCGACCTTTTCCTTTTCATTCACGTAGTCATACAGCTTAACCGTTTGATCCGGCATGACTATGAAATTATCTGTTTTAAGTTGTTGTTCCAGAATTAACAGCAGCTTTTGTGTATTGTCACACGATATTTTAAGGTGATGCCTGCATTTGTCCTCTAATTCTTCAAGGGTCAGGATCTGTTTTACTTCTCCCTGATGAAGAATGATATAATCAGTAGCTGTCTGATAAAGCTCAGGGAGATTATGGCTTGAAATCAAGATGGTAATATGACGTTCCTTACATAAGCGCTTTATTAATTCACGAATTTCTACGACACCTACAGGATCAAGCCCATTGATTGGCTCATCTAGGATTAGTAACTCAGGGTTTCCTAAAAGAGCGATGGCAATACCTAACCGCTGTTTCATGCCAAGGGAGAAGTCCTTTGTTTTCTTCTTGGTATCTGGAAGCCCAACGGTTTCTAATAGCTCTAAGGTACAATCTTCATCGGGGATGCCTCGAAGAATTCTATGATATTCTAAGTTTTCTATGGCACTCATATTTGGAATAAGTCCTGGATTTTCAATAATACAGCCAATGCGTTCTCTTTCTTCTACTAATTCTTTTTCCTTTATCTTGCCAAATAGTTCGATGGTTCCGCTTGTAGGGTAGCTAAAGCCGCAAAGCAGACGCATCAGGGTTGTCTTGCCGGCACCATTCTGTCCGATCAGTCCATAAATCTTTCCATTTTCTAACGTTAAGGATACATCATGCAGAGCGGTAAATGATTTAAAAGATTTTGTAATATTTTTTACTTCTACGATTGTCTCATTCATTTTTATCTTCCTCCTTTTGTTTATACTATACGTAGTAAAGGTTTAGAAAAGGTTAAGGAAGAATGTAAAAGGATTAAGAAACTGTAATTATTGTTTGGTATTCAGGCGATATCCAAGTCCCCAGACGGTTTCAATGTATTCTTGCTTTGCCCCTGCTTTCTTTAATTTGCTTCTAAGGTTACTGATATGGGTCTTGATCGCATTATCATCACCTAAGAACTCTTCTCCCCAGATCTTTTCATATATGCTGGATTTGGTAAAGACTTGTCCTTTATTTACTAATAGCAGTTCTAGAAGCAGGTATTCTTTTGGGGTAAGGATAACTTCCTGTTTCCCAACATAGGCACGTTTACTTGTAGGAACCAGTGTCAGTTCTTCATAGGTTACTTTTTCTAGTGCGTGTTCTTTTTTATGTACTCGTCGTTGTATTGATTCGACTCTTGCCAATAACTCGCCAAGATCAAAGGGCTTAGTAAGATAGTCATCCGCACCTAGTCGTAATAAGTCAATCTTTGTAGTTACCATATCCTTGGCTGAGATAATAATGACGGGCGTATCACTAAATTCTCTAAATTCCTTTAAAATACGATCGCCGCTTGTAAAGGGAAGCATTAAGTCAAGTAGTACCAGTTCATAGGTATTCTGCCTTAGTTTTGCAAGTCCATCCATGCCAGTAAAGGAGGAATCTACTTTATAAGATGCATCTTCTAAAGCTTCCCGTACCATCTTATTAAGATCTTCACTGTCTTCTATGACTAAAATCATTTTGTCACCTCTTAATTAAAAGGAAGGGAAATAAAGAGTATTTCCCTCACTTTTATATTTATTTCCTTTAATGACATACTAGCATACTTATTTATCGTTATCTATAGGTTAACATCAATCTTGTATTTCTTCATCCAATAATTGATCTGCAGCAGATAGGCAATCATCTGTGGACCTGCCATTAACTGTCCATACCATGGCTTTCCATAGTCTTTTGGACTTTCTATGAACTTAGATAGTTTCTTTTTATCAATAAAGTCATTGATTGGAGCATCTGGAAGAGCTATTTCATCTAGCAGCCGTTTGGATATCTGCATCTCAAAGGTTGGATCATAAGTCTTTGGATAAGGACTCTTCTTACGGAATAGGACTTCTTCTGGAACAAAGTCACGGCCGGCTTCTCTAAGCAGGCTCTTTACCAGGCCATGATTGCATTTCATCTCCCATGGAACATTCCAAACGTAGTCTAACAACTTGGTATCAGCCAAAGGTACCCTGGCTTCTAATCCTGAGAAACTGCTGGTTCGGTCCATACGGTCAAGCAAGGTCTGCATAAACCATTTAATATTCAGATAGCTGATTTCACGTCTTCTAGCCTCTTCTTTGGACTCTCCATCCAGTCTTGGAGTCTCATTTACTGACTTTTCATAAGTGGCAAGGGCATATTCATCCATTCCCAGGATTTCAATAAAGTCATCGTTTAAGACAACTTTTCTGGCCTCCATATCGCTAGACCATGGAAAATGATGTGTTTCGAATACTTTAGGATCGTGAAACCATGGATAGCCTCCAAAGATTTCATCTGCACATTCACCGGTCAAGGTAACTTTATAGGATTTGCTAACTTCCCGGCAAAAATACAGTAAGGAGCTTTCTACATCTACCATGCAAGGCAAGTCTCTGGCATCTACAGCATCAAAGAGATAATCTGCTAGGATACTATTTTCACATTCCAGATAGTAATGCTTCGTTCCCATGTAATTGACACAGATATCCACGAAAGGACGGTCTCTTGCCGGCTGGAAGGAATTCGACTTAAAGTATTTGTCATTATTGATAAAGTCAAAAGAGAACGTGGTTAGCTGCTTTCCTTCTTCCTTTAATTTGTGTGCACAGACCGCAGTTACTATGCTAGAGTCAATCCCACCAGAGAGGAAAGTACAGATTGGCACATCAGACACCATTTGACGGCGTATGGCATCTCGAACTAGAAATCTTGTCTTTGCAATTGTCTCTTTGTAACTGTCAGTATGAGGCTTACTTACCAAAGAATAGAACATATGTTCTTCACTGCTATTTTTGGCATACTTTAAGTACTGACCGGGTAAAATTTCTTTTATTCCTTCGAATACGCCATGTCCGTAGGTCTTTGCAGGACCAATGCTAAAGATCTGATTTAACCCGTCTTTATTTAGTTTTGGTGTGATTAATTTACTTGTAAATAATACTTTAAGTTCAGACCCAAATACGATGGTATCATTTACTATAGCGTAAAATAAAGGCTTTACTCCACAGGCGTCACGAAACAGATAGAGTTCTTGTTTCTGATCATCCCAAATGGCATAGGCAAAGATACCGTTAACCCGTTTTACAAATTCTGCACCATAGGCAATATATCCAACGAGTAAGATTTCCGTATCCGACGTTGTAGAAAAGGTATATCCTAAGCGTAGCAGATCATCCTTTAGTTCTTTCATGTTATAACATTCGCCGTTGTAGACGATTACATACTTTCGTTCATTCTGATATTTGATCATAGGCTGACCACCGGAGAGTAAATCTATTATGGATAGTCTTCGGTGAGCAAGTCCTATATGTGTATCGAGATAAATTCCCTGGTCGTCCGGTCCCCTATGCTTAATACTTTGAGCCATATCGATAAGGCGAGTCTTCCAATATTCTTCTTGCTTGGTATAATTGTCATTTAGGTCACAAAATCCTGCAATCCCACACATTAATTGGTCTTCCTTTCCCATAAAAAACTTATGAATTATTGTATGATAAGGGAAAATGATTGCTACCATTTCTTTGAAATGTCTTAAATAATAAGAAATGGACAGGAGTTGAACAAGCAATTTAAGTATTTTACGTTAGATTTTATAAGGAGTTGCAGAGTAAATGGGAGGCTGCTCGAAGAGAAGTTTCCTGGTGAGAACAAAGTGTGTGTTCCACACACTCTCGCACATAAACTCTCTGCAAGGAACACACACTTTGCCCGCGCCGAACCTGGTCGCGCAAGCGACATTCTCCTTTCAGGTGAGTGTGCATCTTGGCTTTCCGTTTTTTAGAAAGCCTTTTTAATGCATAGGAGGCTGCTCGAAGAGAAGTTTCCTATGCATTAAAAAAACACGGGGTACCGAACGTTTGTTCGGCACCCCGTGTAATAATTAATATGTTACTTTGATATAGTATAGATTAACATTGCTATCCTGTTTCTTAATTACATGACTACCCTTAGTTAAAGGCACTTCAAGAATACCGTTATTTACTTTGTATTCTTCGCCGTCAATCACAATGTACTTATTGCAATTTGAGTTAAATACAAGGGTAAGTTTACAATCTTCTTTAGCTGTAAATGAAATAGCCGTTGCTGATTCCATCTTTAAGCTAGTCGTTAAGCTTAAACCATCATAGCTTACAGTACCTTTGCTTGTAGAAAGGTTCCCTGTAATTGTGAAATCTTCGCTTACTTTCTTGTCAGTTGTAAAATTATGAGTCATTTCACTAGGAGTCTCTGTTTGAACTGGAGTTTGTGTTGGAGCAGGAGTTTCGGTTACTACTGGTGCTTCGGTCACTACTGGTGC
>JAUNJY010000021.1 GCA_030535455.1 bacterium | reverse complement strand
TAAGATCTGATAATAATTCGAAGCAATGTGTAGTTTTGAAGATATAAACGTGAAAAGAAAATCGCTAGTGATAGCGGTTTTTTTTTGTTAAGATGCTTAAAGGAGAAGAGTTATTACATTGGTTGTTATTAAATAATATCGACAAAAGTCGACGCTATTATTGACACAATGGTAAGATAATGTTATTATTTTACACACATTATAATATGTAAAGGTGCTTTCTTGTTTTAAAGAAATAAGAAAGATAATAGGGAAATGGGTGAGAATCCCATACGGTCCCGCCGCTGTAATGGAGGAGTAATATCTACGTATAGTATAGATACAGAGCGTAACTATATTTATTCTATATGTAAGGTCACTTAAATAAGTCGAACACAAGGTTCAGTTATTTAGGGAAGACTAGATATTATGTTGAAGCCTGAGTCAGAAGACCTGCCTTTATATACGTAATTGCATATGCTACGGAGTATGGCAGGTGTAATAAAGTAGGCTTAGGATGAGCTTATTTTGTTATACCTTTTATACATTTGTATAAAAGGTATTTTTTTTTGCAAAAAACAAGTCAAAAGAATACTTATAGAAGCTTGATGCTTGTGATGAAAAATAATTATTAGGCAGTAATGTTTATCTCTGCTGAATGGAACTACTAGAAGGAAGAAAACAGGAGAATAAAGTGAGTAAAAAAGCAATTTTAGTTGTAAGTTTTGGAACAAGTCATTTAGATACAAAAGCAAAGACAATAGATCATATAACCAATAAAATTAAAAATGAATTTAGCGATTGTTCTGTATATGAAGCATTCACAAGCAGTATGATTAAGAAGATTTTATGGAAAAAACATAATATTCATGTCTGTAATGTAACAGAGGCTATGGAGGCCATGTTAGAAGATGGAATAGAGGAAGTAAAAGTACAGCCTACGCATATTATTAATGGATTTGAATATGAGAAAATGCTAAACCAGTTAGAGCCTTATAAGGAAAAGTTCAAAACAGTAACGTGTGGGGTTCCTTTGTTGACAGATACGGAAGATTATTTTGAATTTACAGATAAGTTAATGAATGAAATGCCAGTCTTAGAAGAAAATGAAGCAATAGTTTTTATGGGGCACGGCACAGATCATTATATCAATGTTACTTATTCTGCAATGAATGATATTTTTCGTAGACGAGGATATAAACATGCATATGTTGGAACTGTAGAAGCATTTCCTGATTTAGATGATATTTTAGAAAGACTAGGAGAAAAAGATTATAAAAAAGTTTATCTTACTCCATTTATGATCGTTGCAGGAGAACATGTAAAAAATGATATGTTAACTGACGATGAATCTTGGCTAAATAAATTAAAAGAGGCAGGCTATGAAGTTGTTCCAATTATAAAGGGACTTGGTGAATATGAATTTGTTGCTTCATTATTTATCAATCATATAAAAGACAGTATAAAGGAATGCGTATAGCTTCTTTATAAATGAAACGTTAGAAAAAAGATACGATATCACATAGAAATGGAGAAAGATATGCCAGGAAAATTGTACGGAGTTGGAGTTGGTCCAGGGGATCCAGAATTAATGACATTAAAGGCGGTACGAATAATAGAGGAGTGTCCTGTAATTGTTGCACCAAGTGATAATCTTGAAACTTGTGTGGCATACAACATTGCAAAGGGTGCAGTTAATACTATCGATCAAAAAGAGGTATTAGCGTTTCATATGCCAATGACAAAGGACAAGAAGGTACTAAATGATAACTATGATTATGTAGCAGCAAGTATTATGGAGCATCTGGATGCAGGAAAAGATGTAGCAGTATTAACACTTGGAGATCCTACAGTATACTCAACTTATATATATATTCATCATCGTGTTGAAAAAGCAGGATATGAGACACAGATCATTAGCGGAATCACTTCTTTTTGCGCAACAGCAGCATCTCTTAACATGAGTCTAGTGGAACGTTCAGAACCACTTCATATTTATCCAGGAACTTATAATTTAGAGGAAATGTTCGAAGTAACAGGTACGAAAGTATTAATGAAATCTGCAAGTAAGTTTATAGATGTAAAAGAACGTTTACAAGAAAGCAATATGGACCTATATATGGTAGAAAACTGCGGTCTTAGAAATGAAAAAAAATGTTATGGTATTGAGAACTTCCCGGAGAAATCTAGTTATTATACAGTAATTGTTTCTAAGGAAAAGGAGAAGTAAAAATAGTGGAAAAGGATCACAACAAAGCAGAAGACTTAGACTACGTTTATGTAAATAATAAAAAACTTCGTTGTGGTTATACCACGGGGTCCTGTGCAGCTGCGGCTGCTAAGGCAGCTTCAATGATGCTTTTATTAGAGCAATATCAATACGAAGATGTAAAGTCGGTACAGTTAATGACTCCAAAGGGAATTGCACTGTCCTTGGGTATTTACCATATTGAGCGGGATGAAGGAAAAGTTACATGTGCAGTACAAAAGGACAGTGGAGACGATGCTGATGTTACCAATGGTATTTTTGTCTATGCCACAGTAGAGAAAGTTTCTGGGAAACCTGAGATTGAACTTGATGGCGGAATTGGAGTTGGAAGAGTTACAAAACCTGGTCTTGACCAGCCAATTGGAAATGCTGCTATTAATTCTACACCGAGAAAGATGATTATATCTGAAGTAGAGGAAATACGTGAGGAATCAGAGTATCAGAACAAGCTAAAGGTTACCATATGTATTCCCAAGGGTGTTGAGCTGGCAGAGAAGACATTCAATCCTAGACTTGGAATTGTCGGTGGCATCTCTGTATTAGGAACAAGCGGAATTGTGGAACCAATGAGTGAAAAGGCCCTGGTAGATACAATCCGAGTGGAAATTAACATGCTTCACAAAGCTGGAGATGAGTATATCGTAGTTACTCCAGGAAACTATGGAGAACAGTATTTAAAAGGCGAGCTAAAGGGAATTGGAGACAGCCATGTAAAGTCCAGCAACTTTATCGGTGACACCATTGATATGGGGTTTGAGTTTAAGCTGAAAGGTATGCTATTTGTAGGGCATATTGGAAAAATGGTAAAGCTTGCAGCTGGAATAATGAATACACATTCCAAGTATGCAGATGGACGAATTGAGATATTGATAAACGCAGCATTAACCGCAGGAGCCAGTTTAGAGCTATTAAAGAATTTACAAGACTGTGTAACTACGGATGAAGCATTACATGTTTTAGAGGATGCAGGTATTTTAACGGAAACTATGAATATAATCATGGAAAAAATTGAGTTTCATTTAAAACGACGTGCATATGATGGAATGGAAATAGGTGCAATTGTATTTTCTAATCAATTTGGATTATTAGGAAAGACAAGCACGACAGATAGATTAATTAAGCAATTAAGAACTCAGCAGGAATGCAGAAGAAGGAATTAGAGAGGTAATAACAACATGGTATATTTTGTAGGTGCTGGAAGTGGTGCGGTAGATTTAATTACAGTAAGAGGAGCTCGTTTATTAGGAGAAGCTGATATTGTAATTTATGCAGGCTCTTTAGTAAATCCAGAGTTACTTACTATGACAAAAAAAGAATGCCTTATTTATAATAGCGCAAAAATGTCATTGGATGAAGTACTAGAGGTAATGTATGAAAATCGTGAAAAGAACATTGTACGTCTTCATACAGGGGATCCAAGTATCTATGGTGCCATTCGTGAACAGATGGATGGCTTAATAAGAGAAGGAATAGAATATCAAGTCTGTCCAGGAGTAAGTAGCATGTGCGGAGCAGCCGCAGCATTAAAGGCAGAATATACGCTTCCGGACGTAGCACAAACCGTAATTGTGACACGTATGGCAGGAAGAACTCCGGTACCAGAACGAGAAAACATTCGATCTCTTGCGGCTCATCATGCAACAATGGTAATCTTTTTAAGTTCTAGTATGACAGAGAAGTTAAAAGAAGAATTATTACTTGGCGGTTACGAAGAAGAAACTCCTTGTGCAATCGTATATAAGGCAACTTGGCCTGAAGAAAAAGTAATTCGTGGAACATTAAAAGAACTTCCACAGATGGCAAAGGATAATCAGATCACAAAGACAGCATTAATCGTTGTAGGGGATTTCCTTGGGGATGAATACGAACTATCCAAATTATATGATAAGACATTTGCAACGGAGTTTAGAGAAGCAAAGAAAGAGTAAGAAAATGAAACTAGCAATTGTAGCATTTACAAGAAACGGTGCAAATGCGGCTGTGAAGACAAAAGAGTATCTTGTGGAAGAGGGACATAACGTAAAAACATATTGTTTTCATAAATATGCAATAGAGGAATTAGAGCCTTTTTATAAGTTAGGTCCGCTGATTGAGGAGTTATTTGTATCTATGGACGGCATCCTATTTATCTCAGCAGCCGGCATCGCTGTACGTAGTATTGCACCTTATGTAAAGAGTAAAGTGAATGATCCCGCAGTCCTTGTAATGGATGAGAGCAAGAAGTTTGTAATTTCCTTATTATCAGGACATCTTGGCGGTGCAAATGAACTGGCACTAGACATTGCTTCGAATCTGAAGGCAACCCCTGTCATTACTACTGCAACAGATGTTAACAATAAGTTAGCAATTGATGTGTGGGCAGCAAAGAGAAAGCTGTATATTAAGGAAATGGAACTGGCAAAAGAAGTATCAGCCAGACTTTTAAATGATGAGTCTGTAGGTTACAGATGTAATGTGGAAGGAAATATGGAATGGAAGATGGCATTGGAATGTCCCCGTGGATTAACTAAACATGACAATGTCCAAGTAGGCGTATGCGTTACCTATGATGAGTTAGACATGCCTTTTGAAAGAACCCTTCATCTAATTCCAAAGAATTTAGTGTTAGGTATAGGATGTAGGAAAGATAAAGATCCAGCACAAGTAGAACGTGTTGTAAGGCAGATATTAGGACAATACCATATTGCAAAAGAAGCAATTGTAAAGCTATGTTCCATTGATATAAAAAAACAAGAGAAAGCGTTACTGCAATTAGCAGAAAAATGGCAGATACCATTTGAGACTTTTTCATCACAAGAATTAATGCAACTTGCAGGAGACTTTACTGGATCCTCGTTTGTACAAAGTATCACGGGCGTGGACAATGTATGCGAGCGAAGTGCAGTTCTTGGAAGTATGCTAGAGACAAAGAATAACAGAACAGAACAACAAATCATAGTTAGAAAACAGGCTGTGGACGGAGTAACCGTTGCACTCTGTAAAATAGAAGGGCAGTAAAGATGAAATTATACATTGTAGGATTTGGGCCAGGTGGCTTGGAATATATGACAAATGAGGCAGTATCGGTAATTAAAGAGGCAGATATCATCGTAGGATATAGCACGTATGTAGAGATTGTAAAAGAATATTTCCCAGAAAAGAAGTATTTTCAAACACCTATGAAAAAGGAAATTGACCGTTGTCGTTGGGCAATTGAAGAAACGTTAAAAGGAAGCAACGTAGCGCTTGTTTGTAGCGGTGATAGCGGAATATATGGATTAGCAGGCCTGATCTATGAGCTTACTAAGGATTATCCACCATTTGAAATCGAGGTTGTTGCAGGAGTAACAGCGGCATGTAGTGGGGGTTCTGTATTAGGTGCACCGCTTACTCATGATTTTGCAGTAATCAGTTTAAGTGATTTATTAACACCATGGGAGGTTATAGAAGAACGAGTAAAGATGGCATCCAAAGCAGATTTTGTAGTGTGCTTATATAACCCATCCAGTAAAAAACGTCATGATTACTTACAAAAGGCTTGTGATATGATGATGGAATATAAAAAGAAGGATACAGTATGTGGTTATGTACGTAATATTGGACGTATGGGAGAAGAATATCACATCTGCACATTAGAAGAGCTAAGAGAAGTTCAAGTAGATATGTTTACTACAGTATTCGTAGGAAATTCAAATACAAAGAACATTAATAATAAAATGGTTACACCAAGAGGATATCACATCTAATGAAACGAATCGTATTATTTGCAGGGACTACAGAAGGACGTAAGCTTTGTGAGTTTTTTATAAACAATGGACAACCGGTAGAGGCATGTGTAGCGACGGAATATGGAGAAATCGTCCTTCCACAGAGCGATGATTTAAAGATCCATGTAGGTCGGATGAACCATGAAGCTATGATAGAATTTTTAACATCAATTTCCTGTGATTTAGTAATTGATGCGACCCATCCTTATGCGGTGGACGTAACACAAAATATTAAGAAGGCAGCGAAAGCATGCAACATAAGGTATGAGAGAGTAATTCGAGATTCCTATGAAGAAGATCTGGAAAACAGAGATGACCAGATTATCTTTGTAAATACATTAGAGGAAGCGGTAGAGTATCTTAATCATGTAGAAGGCAACGTATTGATCACTACAGGAAGTAAGGTACTTGAACCCTATTGTAAAGTGAAAGATTTTGAAGATAGACTGACATTTCGTATGCTGCCAACAGTGGAAGCAATGGAGGCTTGTGTAAAATACGGTATAAAGGCCAAGAAGGTTATTGGAATGCAAGGACCGTTTTCTGAAGAAATGAATTACCTTATGTTAAAAGAGCTAGATGCAACGTATTTGGTTACAAAGGAATCAGGAAGCATTGGAGGCTTCTATGAAAAAATTGCAGCAACACGTCGTGCAGGAGCAAGATTATTAGTCATAAGACGCCCTGATGTTGAGCAAGGAATGACAGTAGAGGAGTTACAGCGTAGTATGACATCGTATTTGGACAATAAAGGCGGGTGTAAATAATGAAACATGTGACAATCGTAGGAATTGGCATGGGAAACTTTAAGACCATAACGGTAGAAGCCATGGATACCATAAAAGAGGCAAAGGTCTTAATTGGAGCTACACGAATGGTGAATGCTGCCAAAGAATTTGCACCTGATGCAGAACATTTTATTTCATATAAGCATAATGAAATTGCAGACTATGTTAATCAAACGGAATATGACAACTATGTTGTACTTATGTCTGGAGATACTGGATTTCACAGTGGAACAAAAGAGATTCGAAAAGCACTTTTAGAAGAGGGAATTCAGCCAAGGGTATTACCGGGTATTTCGTCGGTATCCTATTTCTTTAGCAAAGTAGGCCTCTCTTGGGAAGATGCAAAGCTTGTGAGTATGCATGGTGCAGAAGTTGATGTAGTTAAGACGGTAAAGGAACAAGAGAAGACCTTCTTCCTAACTGGAGGAAATGTGTCATCTATTCTAAATACTCTTTCTGAAGCAGGCTTAGATAGTGTATATGCGTATATAGGTGAAAATCTATCTTATGAGACAGAAAGAATTACAGAAGGCACCATAAAAGAATTACAACAATATACGTATGACAAGTTAAGCGTAATCATTGTGATCAATCAGCTGAAAAAAACTGCGCTTGAGAGAAATGTCCTTACAATTGGTATTCCAGATGAAGCATTTCTTCGTGGAAAGGTCCCTATGACTAAAAGTGAGGTAAGAGCGGTAATCTTAAGCAAGTTAAGTTTAAAGAGAGACACCGTAGCATATGATGTTGGAGCCGGAACTGGCTCTGTATCAATTGAAATGGCATTAAATATTGGTAATGGAACTGTATATGCCATTGAGACTAATCCGGATGCAGTGCAATTAATTCATAATAATAAAGAGCAGTTTCAAGCGGACCAGTTAAACATTATAGAAGGTATGGCTCCAGAGGCATTCAAAGGCTTACCTTGTCCATCATCTGTCTTTATTGGAGGAAGTAAAGGGAATATGGAGGCTATTATAGAAGCCATATTGAACAAACAATTAAGCGAAGACGGTGAAGAGGAAATTAATTTCGTTGTGACTGCAATTGCATTAGAAACCATGAGTGAGACACTTGATGTATTTAAGAAATATAGGATAGAGAATGTTGATATTGCACAAGTACAGGTATCGAAATCGAAGAACGTAGGAAAGTATCACATGATGATGGGACAAAACCCAATTTACATCATCAGTGGAAGAAAAGGAAAAAGTCGTGAAAGTTAAGTTGCAAAATGTATTACCAGAAGAAATTGAAAAGCGTAGTTTTGAAATGATTGAGGAGGAGCTAAAGACAACTTTAGATCCATTACAAAAACCGATTATTAAGCGCTGTATCCATACAACAGCAGATTTTGAATATGAGACAAGTATGTGCTTTTCAGAACATGCAGTAGAAAAAGCAATGGCAGCAATTAAAGATGGTGCTATGATCGTGACGGATACCAATATGGGAAAGGCCGGCATTAATAAAGCACGCCTTGCCAAGTTTGGTGGAGAAGTACAATGCTTTATGGCGGATGACGATGTAAGAGAGACTGCAAAGGCACGTGGAATTACAAGAGCAGTAGCAAGTATGGAAAAGGCAGCAAAGCTAAGCAGAGAACAGAATAAGAAAATAATCTTTGCCATTGGCAATGCACCTACAGCTTTAGTACGTTTATATGAACTCATTGAGGAGGGAGAAATTAATCCAGAATTAGTGATTGGTGTTCCTGTGGGATTTGTAAATGTGGTGGAGTCAAAAGAGTTAATAATGCAGACAAAGGTACCATATATTGTAGCAAGAGGAAGAAAGGGTGGCAGTAACGTAGCAGCAGCCATCTGTAATGCATTAATATATATGATGAAAGACGAGTAGTAAGAGGGGGAGAAAGATGCATTGCTTAGCCATTAGTCATAAAACGGCACCAGCTTCAGTTCGAGCATTATTTGCTTTTAATGAGGAAGAGAAAATAGACTTTCTCCACCAATTACAGGAGCAAGGAATAGTAGAGGAATGTGTAATTGTTTCCACTTGTAATCGAAGTGAAATTTATTTTGTAGGAGATATGTATGCTGTAACTAAGGTGCAGCAGTCACTGGCTGATTTTAAACAAATCCCAGTCGAAGATTGGATGAAGTATTTTCAGGTTTATATGGATGAAATGGCGATGCGCCACTTGTACAAAGTTGCATGTGGCATAGACTCCATGGTACTTGGTGAAGATCAAATTCTTGGTCAGTTAAAAGACGCCTTCTTTTTAGCAAGAAAAGAGGGCGTTACTGGGTATTATCTTAATACTATATTTCAGGATGCAATCACATGTGCCAAGAAGATTAAGACTTCTACCAATCTGTCCAAAATTCCTGTTTCCATTGGTACTTTAGTGGCAAATGAAACCGCAAAGTTTAAAAAAGAGGATGGCTCCGACACAAAAGTATTAATTATTGGTATCTCAGGAAAAATGGGAACCATTGTAATGAAGAATATCAATGGAAGGCCAGGGATCAAGGTATATGGTACGATTCGTAAACATAATGCCAGTATCCAGATTTTAGAGCCGGGAGTAGAGTTTGTAGATTATGACTCTAGATATGCCTTTATGGAAGAGGCGGATATCATTATCAGTGTAACTTCTAGCCCTCATTATACGATTACAAAGGAAGAGCTTTTAAAGGCATTGGTAACAAAGAAGAGACGGTTATTCTTAGATTTAAGCATGCCTATGGATATTGATAAAAATGTAGAGGCTATTCCAATGGTTACCTTACACGATATTGATTATTTTGAGTATCTAAGTAAAGAAAATAATGCAATAAAGCTGCAAGAGGTAAAGGATGCACAGGCAATTGTAGAAGAGTTTATGGAAGAGGTAAAAAAGACATTATTATTTCATGAATTTCTACAGGACATACCTCGAATAAAATCAATGTTTCAAGAGAAAAGCTTCGAATCAATTCTTTATGACTTACGAGAACGAACAAAGTCTTCTGAGTTTCAAGTGGTTTTAGAAGCATTAAAACAGTTATAAGGAGAAGAGATATGGCGTATTTTCCGTTGTTTATTGAATTAGATCAAAAGGACTGTCTGATCATAGGTGGTGGTCCTGTTGCAGCTAGAAAAGCGAAAGTATTG
This sequence comes from bacterium, assembly GCA_030535455.1. Classification (GTDB taxonomy): domain Bacteria; phylum Bacillota; class Clostridia; order Lachnospirales; family Lachnospiraceae; genus KM106-2. Next base: position 53,290 of record JAUNJY010000021.1, on the reverse strand, counting down.
GCTTCTCTTGGAGCAAAGGTGGAAATCATATCAGATACTTTTTGTGAGGAGCTTACAGGGAAAGAGTTTAGAAACAGTACTCTTTGTAAGCTTTCTACACAGGAAGTATCGATTGGCTTTCTGGAAGAGAAAAAGTACACAAGCTTATGCATCATTGTTGCGGCAACGAGTAACCATGAGTTAAATCATGAGATAGGCTTATGGTGCAGGGCGCAGGGAATTCATTTTAATAGTGCAACAAGCAAGCAGGATTCTACGTTTATCTTTCCATCTGTAATCAATAAAGAAGGAATTACCGTTGGGATTACCTCTGGTGGAAAAAGTCCAGCAGTCACAAGGATGATCCGTTCAAAGGTAGAGCAATGTATTCCAAATCAATTAGAAGTACAACTACAGGAGTTGGAACAAGCAAGGGAATTGGTAAAGCAAAAGGTAAAAGAGCAGAGATTGCGTAAAATTATTTTTTATGAATTAATTCAAATCGGCATAGAACAGCAACAAAAAATCACAAATGTTGTGATAAATCAAGTAATAGATAAGGTGATAAGAGAAGATGAAGACAACAATCAAGATTGGAACTAGAAAGAGTGCATTAGCAATGGCACAGACCGAATTAGTGATACAGGCAATAAAGCGTGTTCATCCGGACGTATCTATTGAAATTATAACTATGACTACAAAGGGCGATAAAATATTAAATCAGCCATTAATTGCATTTGGAGGGAAAGCCGTATTTGTGTCAGAGTTTGAAGAAGCAATAGCAGACGGAACCATCGATTTCGCCGTACATAGTGCGAAGGATATGCCGATGGAATTATTAGAAGGATTAGACGTAGTAGCGGTTCTTGAGCGAGCAGACCCAAGGGATGTATTAGTACGTGTCAAAGGAGATAAAAGACAGCTTAATACGATTGGTACCAGCAGCTTGCGAAGACAAATGCAGGTAAAGGAATACTATCCGATGGCGGATTGCTGTAATATCCGTGGAAATGTAGGTACACGTTTAGAAAAAATGAAAAATGGTCAGTATGACGGTATTATATTAGCCATGGCCGGACTTAGCCGTTTAGGCTTGTTAGATAGTGAAGAGTATGAGTTTGAAGTCTTTGATAGCACATCATTTCTTCCAGCAGCAGGACAAGGAATTATTGCAATTGAAGGAAGAAAAGATGATTTCTGTAGTAAGTTACTAGAACAGATCAATCATAAAGAAACAGCATATCGCCTACAGACAGAAAGAGAGGTACTTCGTCTGTTAGAAGCAGGATGTCATGAGCCAGTTGCGGTTTATAGTGAGATCCACGATGATACAATTCAATTGTCTGTCTTATATGAGCAAGATGGCAAGGTTGTAAAATGGAACGGAACAGATCAGGTACAAGCGCGCCTAGCATTAGCGGCTGAAGCAGTAAATAGAATTCGAGGTATGTTACATGAATAGCCATACAAACAAAAAAGGATTTGTATATTTGGTTGGAGCAGGTCCAGGAGACCCAGAATTAATTACAAAACGAGGGATTGATAAACTTAAAGTTTGTGATGCCGTAGTCTATGATCGTTTGGCAGGAGAACAATTACTTTCTCTAGTATCAAGTTCCTGTGAGAAGATTAATGTGGGAAAACGAGTGGGAAACCATCCAGTAAAGCAAGAGGAAATTAATCAAATCCTTGTACGTCTTGGACAGGAAGGAAAAACTGTAGTCCGTCTAAAAGGAGGGGACTCTTTCGTCTTTGGACGAGGAGGAGAGGAAATCCTTGCATTAGAAGAAGAAGGAATTGGTTATGAACTAGTACCGGGAGTAACCTCTGCTATCGCAGTACCAGAACTTGCTGGAATTCCAGTTACACACCGTGGTGCAGCAAGGAGTTTTCATGTTATTACGGGACATACAGCAAGTCTAAATTCCGACAATACGACTGTAGAAGATGACCAATTTGAGGCATTTGCCAAGTTAAAAGGAACGCTTGTATTTCTAATGGGAGTACAGAATATTGATAAAATCACTGAAAAGCTAATGGAGTATGGTAAGTCTAAGGATACGTTAGCTGCAGTAATTTCCAATGGTGCATCCAAGAAAGAACGGGTTGTTCGAGGTACGTTACAGACAATCAGTCAGATCGTAAAAGAAGAAAAGGTGGAGGCGCCTGCAATTATTGTTATTGGAGATGTAGCCGGATTTTCTATGAAATGTCAAGATGAAAGACCACTTGCAGGCTGTAAGGTAGGAATAACTGGAACCAGACACATGGTGAAGAAATTGACTGGAAAATTAGAAAATGAAGGTGCACACTGCATCGACCTTTCTTATTCCAATATTGAACCAATAGAAAATGCAAAGTTTGAAACAGCATTACAATCATTAGGAAATTATACATGGGTAGTATTAACTAGTACAAATGGAGTACATTTATTCTTTAAAAAGATGAAGCAACTGCGTATCGATCAAAGAGAATTAGCATCCATTCAATTTGCCGTAATAGGAAAGGGTACTGAAGATACGTTAGAAGAGTATGGATACTATGCAGACTATATGCCTGAGAAATATACTACATTAGATTTGGCCAATGGTTTAGTAAGGAAGCTTAAAAAAGAGGACCGCTTGTTTATACCAAGAGCAAAGAATGGTTCACCGGAACTTACAAAAGTATTTAAGGAACATGAAGTTCACTATGATGATATAAAGATTTATGAGATGAAGAGCAATATAGAATTAAGAGATGAGAAGCTAAAACAAGTTGAAGACTTAGATTATATTACATTTGCCAGTGCAGAAGGAGTCAGAGGCTTTTTTGAGAACTTACAGGAAGAACAGTTCGAATGGATGAAAGAGGTACAATTTGCATGTATTGGAGAAGTGACTGCTAAAACACTGTTAGAAGAGCAAGAAAGAACAAGCATTGTATCTAAAGACTACACAGCAACGGGATTGGCAAAGACAATTATTTCACATCAAGAAAAAGACGGGAGACAGCAGGATGAAAAATAGAATGAGACGACTTCGTAGCAGTGAGACAATGAGAAGCTTAGTAAGGGAAACATCTGTCAGCAGAAAGGATTTAATATATCCTATATTCGTAATAGACGGAGAAAATATAAAAAATCCGATTGCTTCTATGCCAGGAATTTATCAGTATTCAATTGATCGACTAAAAGAAGAATTAGAACGTATTGATCAGAGCAAGATCGCAGGTATATTGATTTTTGGCATTCCGACTAAAAAAGATGAAGTAGGAAGCGGCGCTTATGACGAGAATGGAATTACACAGAGGGCAATTCGATTTATAAAAGAGAATTATAAGGATATGTTGGTAATCGCAGATGTATGCCTTTGTGAATATACGTCTCATGGACATTGTGGACTAATTTGTGATGGACACATTTTAAATGATGAGACACTTCCACTGCTTGCAAAAATGTCGGTTAGTCTTGCAGAGGCAGGTGCAGATATTATCGCACCTTCAGATATGATGGATGGAAGAATTAGTTATATTCGTGAAGCATTAGATGAAAATGGATTTATCAATATACCAATTATGGCATATAGTGCAAAGTATGCTTCTGCTTACTATGGGCCATTTCGTGATGCAGCCCATTCTGCTCCACAATTCGGGGACCGAAAAAGCTATCAGATGGATATAGCCAACTTAAAAGAAGCAATTCGTGAAGTAGAGGAAGATATTGAAGAAGGTGCTGATTTTGTCATGGTAAAACCAGCCTTAGCATATCTAGATGTTATTCGTGAAGTAGCCAACCGAATTAATCATCCATTGGTAGCCTACAATGTAAGTGGTGAATACGCAATGGTAAAGGCGGCAGCAGCTAATGGCTGGATGGACGAGAAACGAATTGTAATGGAGAACATGATAGCTATAAAGCGTGCAGGCGCAAAGATTATTATCACTTATCATGCATTAGATGTTGCAGAGTGGTTAGCAGAATAAGAAAAGAAAGAAGAGAAGCAGGATGGAACAAGTAATTACTAAGTCTAAGCAGCTATTTGAAGTAGCAAAGGAAAAGATTCCAGGAGGTGTAAATAGCCCTGTACGTGCATTTGGTTCAGTAGGTGGGTGCCCTCGTTTTATGGAAGAAGCAAAAGGCTCTAAAATTTATGATGTGGACGGGAATGAGTATATAGATTATGTATGTTCTTGGGGACCAGGAATTCTAGGACACGCAAGAGAAGAAGTTATTGAAGCAGTAAAAGAAGCCTGTGGTAAAGGCCTTACCTTTGGAGCACCAACCAAGAAAGAAGTGGAATTAGCAGACTTAATTACAGAGATTATGCCTGCAATGGAAATGGTTCGTCTTGTAAGTTCAGGTACCGAAGCGGTAATGAGTGCTATACGTGTGGCAAGAGGCTATACGAAGCGAGATATGATCATTAAGTTTAAAGGCTGTTATCATGGACATTCGGACGGTTTATTAGTAAAAGCTGGTTCGGCAGCACTTACAACAGCAGTGCCTGACAGTGCCGGAGTACCTGCTTCTTATACAAGCAATACATTAGTAGCCAATTATAATGATGAACAAAGCGTAGCTGACTTATTTGCTAATTATCAGGATAAGATTGCAGCAATAGTTGTTGAACCAGTAGCAGCCAATATGGGATTAGTTCTTCCAAAGGAAGGCTTTTTACAATTCTTACGTGACATTACCAAAGAAAATGGAGCACTACTTATCTTTGATGAAGTAATCACAGGCTTCCGTCTAGGAGTCGGTGGAGCAACTGCTCATTATGGCATTACTCCAGATCTGATTACATTAGGAAAGATTGTAGGCGGAGGTATGCCTATTGGTGCTTACGGTGGAAGAAAGGACGTTATGAGTGTGGTATCTCCGCTTGGAGGAGTTTATCAAGCAGGAACCTTATCAGGAAATCCCATTGCAACAACGGCTGGAATTGAAACATTACGTATACTAAAGAACAATCCAGAGATATACACGTTATTAGAAGAAAAAACAAAGGTATTAGCAAAGGCAGCAAAAGAAGCATTGGGAGACAAAGTATGTGTAAATCAGATTGGTTCCCTTATGAGTATTTTCTTTACTAAAGAAAATGTTGTAGATTATGCAACAGCAATGACAGCAGATACTTCTGAATATGCAAGATTTTTCAATTACTTATTAGAGCGAGGAATTTATACAGCACCAGCACAGTTTGAGGCGATGTTTGTATCAGACGCCCATACAAAAGAGGATTTAGAAAAGACTTGTGATCTCATTGCAGCCTATAAATAGATTAAAAAGTTGGAGGAAGTAATGAGAAGGAAATGTAACCGTATCATGATTGCAGGTATGAAAAGTGGTTCAGGAAAGACCACTTTAACCTGTGGGGTATTACAGCTATTAGTAAACCGTGGATTAAGTGTGGCATCATTAAAATGTGGTCCAGACTATATAGATCCCGCGTTTCACGAAAAGGTGCTTGGAGTTCGATCCGGCAATTTAGATGGATATTTTTTTGAAGATGAAGTTCTCTCCTCATTATTATCAAAGCATGGTCAGAATAAGGACATTACTGTAATAGAAGGAGTAATGGGATACTATGATGGTCTTGGGATGAAAAGCATCGGTGGAAGCTTTCATGTATCAATGGCAACTAAGACACCAGTCGTACTTGTCATTGACTGTAAAGGCATGGCCGAGTCCATTGGAGCAATCCTGCATGGATTTCTCACATACCGCCCAAACCAAATTCGTGGAGTCATCTTTAACCGTCTGCCAGCTCAATTATATGAACCGTTAAAAGAAGTAGCTGAAAATATGGGAATATGTGTTTTAGGATATGTACCAACACTAAAGGAATTCCAATTAGAAAGCAGACATCTAGGATTAGTTACTGCAGATGAAATCCATGACATTAAGAATAAGATAGAAGGACTGGCATTGAAGTTAGCAGAGACTATAGATATAGATGGTCTGCTAGAATTAGCAGGTAAGGCACCAGAACTTCCTGCTTATCAGCAAAGAAGCAATCAGGAGCAGCAGGTAAATAAAAAAATACGTATTGCAGTAGCAAAGGATGAAGCATTTTGTTTTATCTATCAAGATAATATTAATTTACTTGAAGAACTGGGATGTGAAATTATGTACTTTAGTCCGCTTCATGATAAATCAATCCCGACGGAGGCAGATGGAATGCTTCTTTACGGAGGCTATCCGGAGCTATATGCAAAACAGCTTTCTAGCAATCAATCTATGATTACATCCATAAGAGAGGCAATTAAAAATGGACTGCCGACCATAGCAGAATGTGGTGGATTTATGTACTTACATGAATGGATTGAAGATCGAGAAGGTAATCGTTACCCTATGGCAGCAGTCCTTGAAGGAGGTTGTTATAAAACAAATCGACTTCAACGTTTTGGATATGTGGAACTTGAGGCAGCCGTAGACAATTTACTTTGTAAGAAAGGTGATAAGATCAAAGCACATGAGTTTCACTATTGGGATAGCGAGCATACAGGAGATGGTTTTGTAGCCCAGAAGCCATTTAAACAGATTAACTGGAAGTGTGCATATGCAACTAAGACATTATATGCAGGATATCCACACATACATTTTTATGCCAATACAAATGTTGCCAGACAGTTTGTAGAAGCATGTCGAACAGAAAATGTCTGAGGAGGAAGAGCAGATGGGACCAATGGAAGAGAAATTAAAAAGCCAATTAGAAAAGATTAAATTACCCAATGAAGAAAAGCAACAACAAGCAAGAGTGCTTTTGGATGGACTATTTAAGCCAGTTGCTGGACTGGGACGCTTGGAAGAGTTATTAATTCAGATTGCAGGAATACAAGACAGCATACAGCTAGAGTTTCGCAAAAAGGCCATCATTGTTATGTGCGCAGACAATGGAGTGGTTGAAGAAGGTGTAAGCCAGACAGATCAACAAATTACTGCCATGGTAACAAGTAATATGGTTACCGGACAATCTAGTGTCTGTCGTATGTGTAAAGTAGTAGGTGCAGATGTAATTCCTGTGGATGTTGGAGTAGCAGCTGATATACACACACCAGGACTTAGGGTTCATAAGTTGGCATATGGAACAAAAAATATGAAACTAGGACCAGCCATGACAAGGGAACAGGCCATTGAAGCAATATATGTAGGAATGGAGACTGTGAAGGAATTAAAAGGACAAGGCTATCGTATTCTTGGAACAGGGGAAATGGGAATTGGCAATACCACAACAAGCAGTGCCATCGCTAGTATCCTGTTGAAACAGCCGGTAGAAGTTGTGACAGGACGAGGTGCAGGACTTACCAAAGAGGGCATATCACATAAAGTCGAAGTCATTAAGGAAGCAATTAGAATTAATGAGCCAGACAAAGACGACCCAATTGATATTCTATCCAAATTAGGTGGGTTCGATATTGCAGGATTGGTTGGCGTATTTCTTGGTGGAGCATTATATCAGGTAGCAATCGTGATTGATGGAGTAATTAGTGGTGTGGCTGCTCTTCTTGCAAAACAACTGTGTAAAGAAGCCTCTCACTATATGGTCCCAAGTCATCTAGGAAAAGAACCAGCCAGTAAGCTGTTAATGGATGCACTAGAACTAACACCAATCATTCATGGAGAACTGGCTCTTGGGGAAGGAACAGGAGCAGCCTTTCTATTCCCAATGTTAGATATGGCGCTTACAGTATATCAGATGGATGAGACATTTGAGGATTATGATGTTAAGCCATATGAGCGCTATCAGGAGACCATATGATTACTTTGATTATTGGCGGAAGCGGAAGCGGAAAATCGGAGTATGCAGAGAATAAAGCGTTGGAATATGCAAAGCATAAAGAGAATACCAATTCGCTACTCTATATTGCTACCATGCAGCCGTTTGGCAAGGAGACCCTGCAAAAGATAACAAGACACCATGAGTTACGGAAGAATAAAGGATTTACCACAGTAGAGCAATATGTAGATATAGAAAAAGCATCAATCAATTGGAATAACGAAGCGGTCGTATTACTTGAGTGTATGTCCAATCTGCTAGCAAATGAAAAATATAGAACAGATCGAAGTGAAAATAGTTTAAAGGATCTAGTCGCAAAGGTTGTACAAGGCATAGAAGAGATTGAACAGTCTTGTCATCACTTAGTGATAGTGACTAATGATGTATTTGCATCAGGAGAAAGCTATGATTTAGAAACCATGGAGTATATAAGCCAGCTTGGTAAAATTAATAGCAGGCTTGCAAAAAAAGCAGACTTGGTAGTAGAGGTAGTCTGCGGAATTCCAGTCATAGTAAAAAGTATAGAGGATAATAAAGAATGAAAAATGTGATGAAATCAATGTTCATAGCAATATCCATGTACTCAAAAGTACCAACCCCATTTATTGATTGGGAGGAAGAGGCAATGCAATATAGTTTTTGTTTCTTTCCCCTTGTAGGTCTGATAATTGGAGCAATGGAACTTTTATGGTGGTATATGGCACATCTGATCGGTGTAAATACCTTCTTTTTTGCAACCGTGGCCACAGTCATTCCCCTACTTATTACCGGGGGAATTCATATGGATGGCTATATGGATACCATGGATGCAAAGCATTCCTGGCAGTCAAAAGAAAGACGTCTTGAAATCTTAAAAGATCCCCATCTAGGAGCATTTGCAGTGATTACTGCATTTATTTATATGATTTTATATCTAGGAGCAGCAAGCGAGATTGCATCTCTTCGTGCATGCATTATGGTAAGCATTGGATTTATTATATCTAGAGCGTATAGCAGCATGGCATTTGTATGGTTCCAGCCAGCCAAACAGGAGGGAACCTTCTATCAGTTTGCCAAGTCAGCCAACAAAAAGGCAATCGCAGTTACCCAGTGCATCATACTTTTTATTTGTACAATAACAAATATTTTAATTAATCCATTCGTGGGAAGTGTCATATTCCTTAGTACTCTATTAACATTCCTATATTATAAAAGGATGGCGAATAAGTTTTTTGGAGGAGTTACAGGAGATCTAGCAGGATACTTTTTGCAGATTTGTGAGTTAATTATCATAATGCTTGTTGTACTGGGATTTAAGATTGTAACATAAGAGCGCTAAAGGTAGGAGGACTGTATGAGATTATATGTTGGAGGAACAGCTCAAGGAAAATTAGACTATGTATTAGAGAAACAAAGCCTGTCATTTACAGAGGTGAAAGTTGCAGATGGTGCAGACTGCATCTATGAGGAATTAAAGAATGCGAACGTCATTAATCACTTTCATTTGTGGATCAAACGCGAGTGGGAGAAGGAACAGGATGTCTATGTATTAATAGAACAGCTCCTTACGGACAACCCCAAAGTAGATATTATATGTGATGAAGTCGGAGCTGGAATTGTACCAATGAAGAGAGAAGAACGAGAGTATCGTGAATTAGTAGGGCGTGTCAGCTGTAGATTGGCAAAGGAAGCACTTAGTGTGGAACGAATTATCTGTGGGATAGGAGTTCGAATAAAATGAGAGTAGTATTTATTCGTCATGGAATGACAGCAGGAAATGAAAGCAAAAGATATGTGGGTACAACGGATGAAAGCCTTTGTGAAAAGGGTAGAATTTTGATCCAGCAAAAAGTACTAGCCAATAAATATCCTGATATTAAGCAATTAGTTGTAAGTCCCATGAAACGCTGTGTAGAAACAGCAGATATAATCTATCCGGCCATGCAGAAGATAAGTTACGAGAAGTTAAAAGAGTGTGATTTTGGAGAGTTTGAATATAAGAATTATATGGACTTAGCGGATAATCCTAGTTTTCAGGACTGGATCGATAGTGAAGGAAAGCTTCCATTTCCAGGTGGAGAATCCATGGAACAATTTCGAGCACGATGTGTGGAAGCATTTTTACAGGTCATAGAAGAAGCAAAGGAAGAGATTATTGGGCTGGTCGTTCATGGAGGAACGATTATGTCAATATTATCTGAATATTGCAAAGAAAGAGATGGGTACTTCGACTGGATGGTCAAAAATGGATGCGGATTTATCTGTGAATACGATACCCAGCAGAAGCGTTTATATGTAATGGAGGAAATTAATGATTAAAGAATTACTATTGTGTCAAACAATTGCATTAGTAATTGGATATATATTAGATTTGATTTTTGGAGATCCCAGATATTCATTTCACCCAATCCGATTGATAGGACTGCTTATTGGAAAGTCTGAGAAAATGCTTCGCAAAGTCTTTTCAAAGAGTAAAAATGGAGAACTGGCAGCAGGAACAGTCTTGTTTTTAGTTGTAATTATCATTGCAACAGGTCTGCCTGCCATTATCTTAATAATTAGTTATCGTACATCCATATGGCTTGGACTGGCCATAGAAAGCATTTTTTGTTATCAGCTGATAGCCACAAAATGTCTAAAGGATGAGAGTATGAAAGTGTACTATTCGTTAAAAAAGAGAGACATTGAAGAGGCAAGATATAATGTATCCATGATCGTAGGACGTGATACGAAAGTATTAGATCAAGAAGGGATTACAAAGGCAACAGTAGAGACCATTGCAGAGAATGCGTCGGATGGAGTCATTGCGCCGATCTTTTATATGATGATTGGAGGAGCAGTATTAGGATTTTTATATAAATCAATTAACACACTTGACTCCATGGTTGGTTATAAAAATGAAAAGTATCTGTATCTAGGAAGATGTTCAGCCAAAATGGACGATATCGTGAATTATGTTCCGTCCCGAAGCGCCGGACTTCTTATGGTAGGTTCTAGTTATTGTATTGGGTTAGATGGAAAACAGGCATATAAAATCTTTCGAAGAGACTCAAGGAACCATGCCAGTCCAAACTCTGCTCAAACAGAAGCCGCATGCGCAGGAGCATTAAATATCCAGCTGGCAGGGGATGCATATTATTTCGGAAAGCTTTATAAGAAACCGTATATAGGTGACAAGCAAAGAGCAATTGAAGTGGAAGACATTAAGCGTGCCAATCAATTATTGTACGGAACAGCATTACTAATGATGGTAATGGCACTTAGTATTCGCCTTATATTCATAATAAGCTAAGGAGCAGGTAGAATGAAGAGAAACAATCAATATACCCATGGCGGAGAGGTATACGATAAGCAAGTGACATTGGATTACTCGATTAATGTAAACCCTTTTGGAATGCCAGATGCGGTAAAAGAAGCAATAACAGCAAATATGGAACAGTATGTAAAGTACCCGGACAGTGCCTGTCTTACCTTAAGAAAAGAAATCAGTAAAGCAAATAGCAAAGCAAAGATTACTTCAGATATGGTTTTGTGTGGAAATGGAGCAGCAGACATTATTTATCGTTTATGCCTTGCTGTGAAGCCTAAAAAAGCTATGGTTCTGGCGCCCACATTTTCCGAATATGAACAAGCACTTCATATGGTGGGTAGTGAAGTATTCTATTATGAGCTAAAAGAAGAGACAGGATACCTGGTGGAACAGGATATTCTGGAAGAAATAGAAAATAAGCGATGTAGTATGGTGTTTTTATGTAATCCCAATAACCCAATTGGAAACCTAATTCCAGCAGAGATGATGAGAAGAATTATTGAAAAATGTAAGCAATTAGGTGTCTTAGTTGTAATTGATGAATGCTTTATGGAATTTACCATGTATGAGGAGACCCATTCCATGGTAAGTAACCTTACAAAGTATGAAAATGTCATAATCATAAAAGCATTTACAAAAACATATGCCATGGCAGGATTACGATTAGGATATGCCCTTTGTGCGGATTTCGACTTGCTTTCCCGTATGCGTCAGAGCGGTCCGCCGTGGGCAGTTTCTAGTGTAGCTCAAGTAGCAGGTATTGCAGCACTTAAACAACATGAATATGTGGAAGCTGCAAGAGATTATATTAAGGAGGAGCGAGAGTATCTTACATCCATGCTAAGAAAGATAGGATGTGAGGTATATCACTCAGAGACAAATTATCTTGTCTTTAAAGATCCAAGCCATACTACTAATCCCATATCACTATATGAAAGAATGTTAGTCAGAAAAATATTAATTAGACAGTGTGGCAATTATCATGGATTAGGCAATCAGTATTATCGAATTACTGTAGGACGACACAATGATAATGTGACATTGATTGATGCATTAACACAAGAAATCAGAATGTAAGTAAGGAGCAAGGTTATAAATATGAAAGAAACACAAAGAAGAGCCATCCCCATCATGGTTCAAGGGACCATGTCTAATGTAGGTAAAAGCCTGCTAACAGCAGGTCTATGCCGTGTATTTGTACAAGATGGATATGAAGTGGCACCTTTTAAGTCTCAAAATATGGCATTAAACTCCTTTATTACAGAAGAAGGTTTGGAAATGGGACGAGCTCAGGTAATGCAGGCAGAAGCTTGTAACAAGAAGCCTTCTGTATATATGAATCCAATATTACTTAAGCCAACAACAGATATGGGTTCCCAGGTCATCGTAAATGGTGAAGTGAAAGGAAACATGCAGGCAAGAGAGTACTTTAAGCATAAGAAACAATTAATACCGGACATTATGCAAGCCTATGAGAAGTTGGCACAAGAAAATGACATTATTGTCATTGAGGGTGCTGGTTCACCGGCTGAAATCAATTTAAAAAATGAAGATATTGTCAACATGGGGATGGCTAAGTTAGTGGATGCCCCTGTAGTATTAATTGGAGATATTGATCGTGGCGGAGTATTTGCACAGCTGGCTGGTACTATGCAGCTATTAGAAGAGGATGAAAAAGAGAGGGTAAAAGGCCTAATTATTAATAAGTTTAGAGGCGATAAGACCATCTTGGATCCGGGCATTACTATGTTAGAGGAAATTACATCGAAAGACGTGGTAGGCGTCGTACCTTATGCTACTCTTGATATTGAGGATGAAGATAGCCTTACGGAGCGATTTGATAAAAAAGCAGCCATTGGGGCAGTAGATATCGCCATAATAAAGCTGCCAAGAATATCAAATTTTACAGATTTTAATCCATTAGAAGCAATTGAAGGGGTATCAGTCCGCTATGTTAATAAGATAAGTGAATTAAAGAAACCAGACCTTATTATATTGCCAGGAAGTAAAAGTACAATCTCAGATCTAAAATGGTTAAGAGAGAGCGGATTAGAAGCAACAATCCTAAAGCTTCATAAAGAAGGATGTTTGGTAATGGGAATTTGCGGAGGTTTTCAGATGCTAGGACGTAAGGTAGTGGATGAAGAAGGAAGTGAAGGATTAGGTTCTCTTGCCGGCATAGACTTACTACCAATGGACACCAGATTTGAAACAGAAAAGACTAGGACAAGAGCAAAAGGAAAGATTGCAGATCTAGAGGGCGTATTTAAACCACTGTCTGGAATTACTATTGATGGATATGAAATTCATATGGGAATTTCCAAACCATTTAAGGAAACGCAAACTTTTGCAAAAGTCCATAATGTAAATGAACAACAAGAGGATTGGAAATTGGACGGCTGTGTATCTGAAACCGTTATGGGCACATATATCCACGGAATTTTCGAAAATCAATTATTTACAAAGACATTATTGCATATTCTGCTAGAGCGAAAAGGCCTGACAAAAGAAGATTTAGTCGTTGTAGACTATGAACAATATAAGATGGACCAGTATGACAAGTTAGCACAAGTAATCAGAGAAAGTATAGACATGCAAAAAATCTATTCAATAATGGGAATAGAAAGAGACAGATAGGAGAATGAGTATGGTCCATGTATATCATGGAGAAGGAAAAGGAAAGACCACAGCTGCCATGGGACTTGCAGTTCGTTCGGCAGGATGTGGCAATAGAGTTGTCATCGTACAATTTCTAAAAGGAAGCCAAACAGGGGAACTTTCAATATTACAAAGAATACCTGAAATAAGAGTATTACGAAACAAGGAAGATTTAGGATTTGTCTGGACGATGTCAGAAGAAGAAAAAGAGCGTACCAAGTGTATGCATAACGATAATCTTAAAAAGGCTATGGAGTTAGTAGCAGAAGGAAATTGTGATTTGCTTGTATTAGATGAGCTATCAGCAGCATATCGACGTGGATTAATAGAAAAAGATATGGTCCAAAGGCTACTTGAGACAAGGACGGAGCAGCTAGAGATTGTAATAACAGGCAGAAATCCAGATGCCCTTTTTATAGAACATGCAGATTATATAACAGAAATGAGAAAAGAAAGACATCCATATGAAAAAGGAATTCCTGCCAGAAGAGGCGTGGAATTTTAGGATAGGTAAAAGGAAATAGAAATGAACAAATCAATAATGAAAAAATTCCAATTAGTACTTATGCTAGTTATGGTAGTATGCTTACTAGCAGGATGTAAAGAGAATACGAAAAATGAAGAAGTACCAGCGAATACAGAAACATCATCTTCTCACTATCCGGTAACGATTACAACTTATGATGGAGAAGGAAAAGAAGTAACAACAGTTTATGAAAAGGCACCAGAACGTGTACTTGCGGTATATCAAGGTTCCATTGAAACAATGTTGGCATTAGGCTTAGAAGATCGTTTAGTTGCAGCAGCAGGATTAGATAACGAAGTAGATAGCTCATTAAAGACAGCATTTGATAAAGTAAACTATTTAGATGAATTTACACCATCCAAAGAAACAGTGATTTCCCTTCAGCCAGATATGATCTTAAGCTGGGGTTCTATCTTCAGCGATAAAAATTTAGGAAACGTTGATTACTGGATTTCTAACGGATGTAACACATATATTAACAGCAATACAAGAAAGAACTACACTACAAGAACACTAGAAAATGAATATACAGATATTCTTAATTTAGGAAAAATCTTTGATGTAGAAGAGAAAGCAGAAGAAATCGTCAATAAAATGAAACAAGAAATAAGTGATGCAGAGAAAAAAGCAGAAACTGAAACAGAACAAAAAACAGTTGCTGTAATTGAATTCCTTGGTGATGCTATTACTAATTATGGACAAGCGTCTTTAGCAGGTGATATGGTCACTTCATTAGGTGCTAAATTAGTAGCACCAGAAGGATCTAATATTAGCAAAGAGGAACTTGTTTCATTAAATCCAGATGAAATCTTTGTAGTATATATGGCTTATAGTGGTGAAAATGGAGAAGATGTTAAGACTGCAAACCTTGATAAGGTATTAAAAGATCCTTCATTTGCAAGTTTATCAGCAGTGAAAAATGGAAATGTACATGCAATCATGTTAGGTGATATGTATGCAAGCGGTATACGTACACAAAATGGGATCGAAGCATTTTCAGAAGGAATTTATGAATAGTCTAAAAAATACAAGAAAAGGACCATTTCTATTAATAGGAATGGTTCTTTCCTTGTTAGTAATTTTAGGAGTCTCTATTCTAATTGCAGTCACCATAGGTACCACATCTATACCGATTACCAGTGTATATAAAGTAATTGGTTATGAACTATTTCATATAGAAGCATTTAAAGAATTTGCCACAGGTCCAGTTCATGACATTGTCTGGATGATACGATTGCCAAGAATTATTCTAGCAATTCCAGTAGGGATGGGATTAGCAGTAACAGGAACTGTAATGCAGGCAATTGTGAAAAATCCTATTGCAGACCCTTATATATTAGGAGTATCTTCAGGAGCATCATTAGGTGCTACTGCAGCAATTTTACTTGGTGTAGGAGCCATATTTGGAAACCAGTCAGTAGGAATAGTTGCATTTCTAGGCGCATTCTTAGTATCTATTCTTGTAGTAGCATGTGCCAATATTGGGGGAAGAGCCAATTCTGTAAAGCTGTTATTGGTGGGGACAGGAATTAGCTCAATCTGCTCTGCCTTTTCCAGTTTTATTGTATATCTGGCAAATAACAAAGAAGGAATACAAAGCATCACGTACTGGTTAATGGGAAGTCTGGCTGGAGCCAAGGCAGAGACCAATGCAGTGGTAGTAATAATAGTATTAGTAGGAACCGCATTCTTCTGTACTCAATTTCGCACATTAAACCTGATGCTTCTTGGAGATCAGGCAGCAATCACACTGGGAACTGACCTTCAAAGATATCGATATTTATACTTATTAATCAGTTCATTAATGGTAGGTGTCATTGTATATGCATCTGGAATGATTGGATTTGTAGGATTATTAATTCCACATATGGTAAGAGTGGTTGTAGGAAATAACCACAAAAATGTATTGCCAATTGCAAGCCTGGTAGGAGCAATTTTCATGATATGGGCTGATGTAGGATGCAGAAGCATTCTGCCTAACTCAGAATTACCAATTGGTATACTGACATCAATGATTGGCGGTCCTTGTTTTTTATACTTATGTTTGAAAAAGACTTATGGTTTGGGAGGCAGTAATACATGATGATTGAGACAAAGGGAGTAACCAAACGATTAGGAGAAACCTCTATTTTAAAAGGAATTAATCTTAATGTAAGAAGAAATCAGTTAACAGGTATACTAGGTCCAAATGGTAGTGGAAAAAGTACTTTTTTAAAGTGTATCTATCGAACATTAAAACCAGATAGTGGAGTAATCCTATTAGATAACAAATCTCTTGAACAGATGAAGATTAAGGAGTCTGCAAAAAAAATAGCAGTTCTTGAACAGCAAAACCACTACAATTTTGATTTTACAGTAGAAGAGATTGTTCTTATGGGAAGGTCACCACATAAGAAACTTTTAGAACAAGACAATAAAAAAGATTATGAGATTGTATGGAGCTGTTTAAAAGAAGTAGGGCTTGAGCAGTTTAATAATCGTATTTTTTCCACCTTATCAGGGGGAGAGCAGCAGAGAGTCATCCTAGCAAGGGCGTTGGCACAAGAAACAGAGTGTTTAATCTTAGATGAGCCGACGAATCATCTTGACATCAGATATCAGCTAGAAGTAATGGAATTAGTAAAAAGGAAGGAATTAACCGTTTTTGCAGCCATTCATGACCTTAATATTGCAGCTATGTATTGTGACTATCTATATTTAATGAAAGATGGTACTATAATTGCTGAAGGACAACCCAAAGACGTACTTACTGCAGAGTATATAAAGCAGGTATATGAGATTAATACAACCATTTATACTGATGAGAATGAACAGATCCATATACTTTACCATGCAACATAAGTATATGGGAAAAAAGGAGCATCAGAATGATTGAAAAATTAGTTTTATGTAAGGGAAACATTGAAACACTAGGATATTTTTCCGAACAAATGAAGCCAACATTTGAGAAACTTGGTTATAAGATATTTATGTTTGACTTTTCGGATCCACAGACGAGCATACGTCATTTAAAGAAATTTATTGTGAAAGGTCGCACTGCGCTGATTACCTTTAACTTTATTGGATTAGATGACTATGAATTATTCCAAGAGAAAAATAGACAACTGTTATGGGATGTTTATGATGTGTTATGTATAAACATAATGGTGGATCATCCTTTTTATTATCATGAAATTCTAGAACGAATGCCAAAAAGATCCATTCAGCTATGTATAGATAGAGACCATCTGGCATATGTACAGCGATTCTTCCCTCAGATCACCAATACTGGTTTTTTACCACTTGCGGGAACTCAATATGATGAGCATGAACATTTTATTGAAAAACCATTTGAAGAGCGAAAGATGGACATTGTATTTACCGGAAATTATGCCAATCCCAAGACATTTGAAAAGCATATTACAAGGGTAAATGAAGAATATACAAAGTTCTATTATGAAATAATTAATGATTTAATTGAGCATCCATGGCTGTCCATTGATAAGTGTATGGAAAAGCATCTGATGAGAGAACTTGAGGATGAGAAGACGGAAGATAATCTTAAAGATGCAATGGCTACAATGATCTTCATTGACCTTTATGTACGTATGCATTTTCGAGGGGAAGTAGTTAAAACATTAGTAGATCATGGGTTTAAGGTAGATGTAATAGGGGCAGGATGGGAGAACCTAGAATGCAGACATCCTGAAAATTTAATTATGCATAAGGAATGTAAATCAGCGGACTGTCTTAAGTATATTCAAAATGCTAAAATCTCATTAAATGTAATGCCTTGGTTTAAGGATGGTGCTCATGATCGTATATTCAATACAATGATGAATAAGGCAGTCGTACTAACCGATTCTAGCAAATACTTAGAAGAACAATACCATGATCAAACAGAACTGTTTTATTATAGATTAGATGAATTAGATAAGCTTCCTGAAGTCGTTAGGACAATATTAAATAGTACAGTTACTACTAAGCAAATCATACATCATGCCTTTGAAAGAACATGTAGAGAACATACATGGAAGCAGAGAGCAGAAACGATTCATTCCATGCTGTTAAGTGAAAACTAAGAAAGAGATACATTGTAGATGAACAAAAAAGAAAAAAGTCAATTGTAGAATTAATTTTGAAAAAAAAGTGTTGACTTTTTTCTTATACCTGTATATAATATAAGCATATTCCTCAATAGCTCAGTTGGTAGAGCACACGGCTGTTAACCGTGTTGTCGTTGGTTCGAGTCCAACTTGGGGAGTTATTTTTTTGCCCAAAAAGAAATTTGCAGATGCAAGTTTCTTTTTTTATTTTAGGAAAGTTTTTAACTTTCCTAAAATAAAAAAAGGCTTTCCAAGAACAGAAAGCCGAGATGCGCATTCACGTGAAGGGAGTATATTACTTTGTAATCACGTTCAGCGCTAAGAAATTTGCAGATGCAAATTTAATTTTTTTATTTAGGAGACTTCTCTTCGAGCAGCCTTCTAAATAAAAAAGGCTTTCTAAGAACAGAAAGCCAAGATGCGCATTCACGTGAAAGGAGTATATTACGATGTAATCACGTTCAGCGCTAAGAAATTTGCAGATGCAAATTTCTTGTTTTTTACAAAAATATAGTTTAATTGTAAAACATAATGATATATAATAGGAAATATAGTATATTATATCTTATAACATATTACTTAGGAGGTAGTAGAAATGAAGTTTTTTATTGATACAGCCAATGTAGAAGACATTAAGAAAGCAAATGACATGGGAGTTATTTGTGGGGTTACAACAAATCCATCATTAATTGCAAAAGAGGGAAGAGATTTTGCTCAAGTAATTAAGGAAATTACATCAATCGTAGACGGACCTATCAGTGGAGAAGTAAAAGCGACTACTGTAGATGCTGAAGGCATGATCAAAGAAGGTAGAGAAATCGCTAAAATCCATCCTAATATGGTAGTTAAAATCCCTATGACTGTTGAAGGATTAAAAGCAGTAAAAGTATTAACTAGTGAAGGTATTAAAACTAACGTAACATTAGTTTTCTCAGCAAACCAAGCATTATTAGCAGCTAGAGCTGGTGCATCTTATGTATCACCATTCTTAGGCCGTTTAGATGATATTTCAATGCCAGGTATTGACTTAATTCGTCAAGTAGCTGAAATTTTTGAAATCCATGGTATTCAGACAGAAATCATTGCTGCAAGCGTTCGTAATCCAATTCATGTAACAGATTGCGCATTAGCAGGAGCTGATATTGCAACTGTACCATACAGTGTTATTGAAACAATGACAAAACATCCATTAACAGATCAAGGAATTGCTAAATTCCAAGCTGATTATAGAGCTGTATTTGGAGAATAGTCTTATATAAATAGAAAAAAGAGTCTGCATAACTGAGTGATCAGCCAATGCAGACTCTTTTTTTATTGATTAAAAAACGCTTCTAGCACGTCTTTTCTATATTTACGGCTAATTACTTTCTCGCCGCAGTTTTTTGTATACATAGTTGTTCCGCGAATAGAATCTATTTCGGCAACATTGATTAGATCACTTTGATTAATACGGATAAAATCATCGCTCAATCGTTCTGATAGATTTTTCAACGAATCGTAGACACGGTAACTATCTTTTGTAGTAGTAATCAATGCATGGGAACCGCTTCGCTCAATGATACGAATTTCATTTTCCGGAACACGCATCTTATTCTTATCTCCATAGAATACTAGGAAACGACTTGACTGCTTTTCAATGCGGTCCGTGATCTGGCGGATGGCCTTCAATAGGGTATGTTCTAACTTATCAGGAACAATTGGCTTTAATATGTAGCCTAATGCATCAATGTCAAATGCCTCACAGGCAAATTCCCTATGTCCTGTAATAAAGATAACGAGAAGATCAGGCCTTGTGGAAAATAGTTCAGCTGCTCCTTTAATTCCGGAGGCATTTCCAAGATCAATATCCATAAATATAATATCAACATCATTGATAGAAAGATGTTCATTTAGCCCATCAAGGGAAGTAAATCCGGTTAAGGTTACATCGAGATGATTTTTCTTAATAATTTCCTTTAAATAATTTATATTGATCTGTACTTGTAATTGCTCATCATCACATACGGCAATATTAAAATGCATTACAGTTCCTCCTTTTGTGGACTAGTATCCGGTAAATAGACTTGAATGTGAAATTGATCGTCATAGTATATGTTAAGCTCGCCATCATATTCATTTACAATGTTTTTTATGTTCTCGATGCCTAGTCCATGAATATTTTGATTATCCTTGGTGGTTTGGAAACGACCATTTTTCTCTATAGGCATAGTCTTAAATGAATTAACACACTGAATAAAGTAGTAGGACCCTTTCTTTGAAAGCTTAAGAGTCAGATAAGCATTGTCGGCCACCTGGGAAGCTGCCTCAATGGCATTATCCAAGATATTGCTAAGTAATGTACAGATATCTAAATCATTCATTGGAAGGGTCTGGACCTCAATGATAGGTTTAAATTCAACATTATGCATGGCAGCTTTTGCAAGCTTGTTATTGATGACTACGGTAAGTGCTTTATTTTCAAGAAAGATATAATTATTTACATCGCTGGTTTCCTCAATAATTCCAGATAGATAGTGTTCAAGCTGTTCATACTCATTCTCTTTTAAGAGCCCCACCATTAAGCTGAAATGATTGTTCATATCGTGGCGGAAAGAGCGAAGTTTGTAAACAAGCCTTGCCATATCCTGATTCATATTTGTCTGCATTTCTAATTGCTGTACACGTAACTGGTAGTCCATTTCCTGTTTAGAACGCTGAGAAATCTTAATAATCAGCATAGTGGCTACGATTGATATAAATAATAAGCCAAAGGATAGGACAATGAGTGGATTGGAGTTATTTTGCATATACGTAAAATCAGATCTAAAAAGGAATAGAATCATAAAGAACAGTGTCACGTTACAGAACATGATAAAGGAAAGTTCTTTGTGGTAAGGCATGTCCAGATTTTTGCTCCTTAGATTAAACTCATTTATTATCCCAAAGGCAAAGATCTTTGAAAATATGGTACAGATCTGGGCAATGGCCGTATTCTGCATAACTTGTTGAAATGGCATGCCATAGGAGAGTAAAAGCAGGGCACAGACAATGATCACCTCGGATAGTATTATGATCGTATAAAATATTAAAAAGCTAATGACTTTCTTCTTAATCGAATTAGAGTATAGGAATAAGATAAGGATGAAAATTAGAAAAATCGATAGTATTTTGGATACATAGTCCATAACGGACTCTTTCACATTCCAATTGATTAAAAAACGAGCAATCAGTATAAAAAAGGATAAATATCCAATGAGACGTGGATTTTTGAACTTTTTTTTAAATTCTAGTTGATTATGTAATAACAGGTAAAGCAAAAAAGAATCAATTGCCGCCCCCATCAGACTAAATAACATAAATAATTCACCTCGATAGTTAGATATATTGCTTTTATTATATCGTAAAAGAGATTTTAATGTCAAATTTAATAGGATATTAGAATGATAGCAAGAAATACCTGCTAAATACGTCGGATTTTATGCAACATACACAATCTTGCTTGTAATCAAAAATAGAATTAGTATAATAAAAACGAGAGAGGACGGAGAGATACGAATGACTTACGAACGATTAGCAGACAAATTAACCGAGTATCTATTTAAGGGAATAGAACAGAGGGAATATTATGAAACGATACGCTATGGAATGGAACTACTTCTGTCCACAGCATGTAATCTGATATTGACAGTCATGATTGCAATCGTCTTACATATTGAATTAGAAACCATAGTATATTGTCTGTTTTTTATCCCATACCGGTTATTTTCCGGGGGGGCTCATGCAAGTACTCATACGAGATGCTTTCTCACATTTACGTTATCTCAGCTGGCAAGCATACTCCTAAGTAGGCTTCTGGCAGACACTGTATTGATAAAAGTTATATTGATCTTGAGTTATGGATTTTCCTTATGTATTTGCTGTTTCTTTGCGACAGGCACAAAACATTTGGAAGAAGAAAAAAAGCAATTACATAAACTCGTAAGTATCGCAATTCTTTTATTGGATGGAGTCGTAATAACCTGTGTGGGGATATTTTGGGAACATTATATGTCGTATCTGTTTATCGCCTCGATGGCAATTACGATTCAGAGCATTGCCTTATTACCAATAAGAAAAGAAAAAGGAGAACACGATTATGAGTAATTTAAAAGAAAAAATGATGAATTCAGCAAAAAAAACATTAGTAACAGGAGCAGCAAAAGCTTCTCGTTGGGGAAATGATGGTTGTATGTTATATTTCTATGACCCTAAGAAACCAGAAGATATGAAAAATGTAGATATAAAAGAAATTAAGAGTATCTTTTCTAAATAATCGTAAATAGTAAGGGGTGTATTACTATTAAGGATTTAGTGGTATTCACAAGCAGCAATCTACAGGAATTAAGCGCATTTCACAGGGAATGTTTAAGACACGAGAAGGTAGATGAAATTAATAGTGGGTTTAGCCAGACGAAGCTAACTATTGAGGAGTATTTAGTCTTCTATGGCATTGCAAATAGTGTGTATGGAAATGAGTACGTGCAAGCAATAAAGAATTATTTGGTTGAGCATCAGTTATTAGACTATTACTATGAGCCAATTTGCAGTCTGACATGTAAACAGCAGTTATTAGTACGGTTATTTATAACCAAGTATAAGAGTGCAAGGATTGTCTTATTAAATAATATGGATGGAGCGCTGTTTGATGGGGATCTGTATGCAGTAATTCGCTGCATGCAGAGTCTGACTAGACAAGCCGGCATCCAGTGTTATGTGACAACAAAGAGCAGTCCAATGATTAGACGATATAAAGGACAGCTCTGCCAGCTTTAAATAGGGAAATAGTTGGGGAGAATGTTGGAAAGAAAGCTATATAGTAGGATTTATGAGGGACGATTAAATAAATGAAAAAAGGAACATAACTATGATGATTATACGAATCGCTTATAGTTATGGTCCTTTTTTTACGGCTAGTGACTACTTATCATAAAAACTTATTCATCCGTTCCGTTAATTCCCTACCTACTAATGGATTACATTGTGCATAAAAAACCGATGGCAATAAAAGCACTGTGGCCTTCTTGTATCTACAAGATCAGATGGCATAACAGTCAATTGAGCTTCTAAGATGTTAGGAATGACAGCAACTAGAATTGATCATCTTCTTTAGCAACCTTGTAATATACCCCACAAGTACAGTGATTACGTTGATGGTCCATTAGGAAAACCTCCCTTAACAGGGTTTACGATCTCTTGCTTTAGCCGTTCTTTGCTCCAACGAGGGTCATCGGAACATTACTAGTCTTTGCCTATTTAAAATGAAATATACAAATTGATTAAAAAATTAAAAAAATTTACGCAAAAAGGTATTGCATTTTGTCAAATCGTGTGATAGAATAACTAATGTCGCTAGGGAACACTAGCAATTGAATAAATGCAGTCGTGGCGGAATTGGCATACGCGCTAGACTAAGGATCTAGTCTGGGTTAACTGGGTACGGGTTCAAGTCCCGTCGACTGCACTATGGGTAAAGGATCAAGCTGAAAAGCTTGGTCCTTTTTCGTTATGTCCAAACGGGACTTGAACCGCAGGTCTTTTGCCGTTAAGAAAGGCTGCCGGTGGCAGGCTTTTAGGGAAAAGGCCCGAGCCGGTCCTTGTTTGTGGTGCATTATAAAGATTGCTACAAAAGACTACGAGGGACTTATGGGGTATTTATTAATATCTTATCTCTGTATTATTTTTGCATGTATATGTTGGGTCAATTATTTTCAAAGTAATAAAGTAGAGATGGAAAATGAAGAATAAAGATGAGATCAAGTAACAAAAGTAGAATTGACACATGTATGAGATAGGAGAACAACAGTGCTATATTCAGAAAATATTCGTATGGCAATGAACATTGCCTACAAGGCGCATGATAATCAGATTGATAAAGCAGGATATCCCTATATCCAACATCCTATTTTAGTAGCATCTAAGATGACAGATGAGGACAGTACAATAGTTGCCTTATTACATGACGTAGTGGAAGATACCCCGATTACTCTGGCTGAGTTAGCAGAAAGTGGATTTAACACAGACATTATTGAGGCCGTGGGATTGCTTACAAAGACTCCAAAACAAGATTATATAAAGTATATAAGAAGAATAAAGAAGAATGAGATTGCTAGAAAAGTTAAGATAGAGGATTTGAGACATAATATGGACCTCACAAGATTAGACACGGTTACTGAGCGAGATTTAAGACGTGTTGAGAAATATAGACGAGCAATTGAGATTTTAGAGGATTTATAGCAAAAAATCAGGAAACCAAATTAAATAAATGCTTAAAGCGTGCTTCTTCTTTTTTACTGCAGTGTAAAAAGAAGTTAGGTAACATGGTATAAAGTAATAAGTCAATAAGTAGTATGCCGCTCCCTATTAGTACATTAAAGAATAAACTAATGAAAGAGAATAGCAGTAAAAAGCCCAGGAATAGGAATAGTAATAGTTTTGTAGAGAATGTTAAATAGAAATCCATTTTAATACGTGTGATATCATTATGTGCCTCATAGATTCCATCCAGTACTCCAAGTGTGTCAAAGGTATTTGTATATCCGGAAGGCTTTTTAGGATTGGGAGTTATCTTGAAGCTACAAGCATTATAGGTACCTATGTAAGGTTTCTCATCTAGATACAGCCATGTTGTAAAAAAGGAGAGTTTGAACTTTTAGTAAAGATATTCTTTTTTAGTATGGCGTTTGTTTCATCGATAGTGTATGGAATCTCTAATTCAAAATGGGATCTTAAATGTTTTGTTATAATCAAAAAAGTAAATCCTTTCATGTAGGATTAGTGAGTAAGTGATAAAATAAGAATATATAAATTGTCGAATAAAAGCAAGCCCAAGAATATTATAGAAATATTTCTTCTTTTATCTGCATCCAATTCCGTCTATAATAATGGTATAGCATAATTAACAGGGAGCAAGATAGAAATATGAAGTCAATACAAGGGACGCCATGGCATATCGGTTTCACAAAGACTCAAGAAGGAGACAGAAGGCGTCATAGATCAAAATGTAAGTCTTATGACTTTGAAAAGAAAAGATGTAGCAATCGAAAGTCCTTATATTTGGGCATGCACTGTGGTGGATCTGCTCATTGTGATTATTATGAGGAAGCTGAGGAAGACGAGGTAAATGACCGAAGACGCAGAAGAAGACTGTTAACAGAGGAAAGTCTCGAAGTTCCCAAAAAGAATGTACCCGAACATGAGCTTGTAAAAGAGAATGATAAGATTGAAATCCTTAACGATCGAACAAGAATCATTTCAAAATATAGGGTTGCACCTACTGGGCTTCACAAAGGATATCCACCATTGGTGGAGCAGGCACTGGGAAAACAGCTAGGAGAAGAGTTCAGATATCGTAATGTCAAATACAAGATAGTTTCGATTACTAAATAGAGCAAAGAAAATGCCCCATATCATCCAATATAAGATGATATGGGGCATTTTTATTAGCAGAAGAAGGAGATAATAAGTGCTACGATAAATCCGGTACCACCAACTAATGTTTCCATGATGGTCCAAGTCTTAAGTGTAGTCTTTTCATCCATTCCTACTAAGGATTTTACAAGCCAGAAGCCTGAGTCATTGAAGTGAGAACATACAGTAGCTCCACCTGCGATTGCAGCAGTCACACAAGCAAGGTATAAAGGAGAAAGAGCACCAATACCAGGCATTGCAGAGATGATACCAGCTGCCATAGTCATTGCAACAGTTGCAGAACCTACGGAGATACGAACTAATACTGCAACAAGGAAAGCAACAACAACGATTGGAAGGTTTAAGCTGGAAACTGCATTTCCGATTACTTCACCAATTCCGGAGTTTTGAAGGATGTATCGTAGTACCCCGCCACTTGCAGTTACAAGAAGAATCATACCTGTTGGCTGAAGGGAGTCTGTCATAACTTTTTCAAGTTCTTTCATAGAGTATCCATGTTTAATTCCTAGTAAGAACATTGCAACAACAGTAGAGATTGTTAAGGCTACAAATGGTTCACCAAGGAAAGATAATACAGGAAGGATACCTGCCATTGCTGGAATAACGCCTGCAACGGATTTTAAAATAATAAGTACAAGTGGAATTAAGATAATAAGTACAACAGTTGCGAATTTTGGAAGTTTGGATTCATCAACGTCTTTTTGGTTTTGAACTTGTTCCGGTACTGGAACATAGTACTTATTTCCACAGAAGTTACCCCAGATTGGTCCTGCTACGATCATTGAGAAGATACCGCAAAGAATACCAACAAGGATTACCCAGCCAAGATCAACGCCAAGCATATTAGCAACAAGGATTGGACCTGGTGTAGGTGGGATAAATGCATGTCCTACTGCAAGACCTGCTAAAAGAGGAATTACATAAGCTAAGGAAGATTTCTTTGTCTTCTTTGCAAGGGAGAATGCAAGTGGGATAAGGATGATTAATCCTGCATCAAAGAATACTGGCATAGCGATTACTAAACCGGTGATGGAAAGTGCCCATGCAGCTTTCTTATCGCCAAATTTATTTACCATGGTTACTGCTAATGTTTGTGCACCACCTGAGATTTCAAGGATTGCACCAAACATGGAACCAAGGCCGACTAATAACGCGATGCCTTTTAATGTATTACCGATACCGGTATTTACGGATTCAACGATTTCTGTAAGTGGCATTCCTGCGATTACGCCGATTGCAACTGCACCTACCAGGATGGAGATGATTGCGTGTAATTTAAAATGGATGATTAGTACAAGGAGTAGTGCGAGACCAATAAGTGCCGCAATCACAAGTCTTGTTGGATTGATATCAGTAGCTGTCGTAGCTGTAAGTGACATTATATTCATAGATATAATCTCCTCTCTTTTTGTTATTTCATATATCCACCCTTCATTGGGGAGACTGCATGTTTAGAGTAGATGTTAAGGCATCCTGATTTATATTTTTCTTCTTTAGGTTTCCATTGCATTTTTCGTTCTGCAAGGATACGGTCAACTTCTTCTTTTGGAAGTTCTTCTCCGTGAATACCTATGATTTCAAGAACACGTCCTGGGATATCAATCTTGATTAAGTCCCCGTCTTCTAATAAGGCGATTGGTCCGCCGCTTGCTGCTTCTGGAGAAACATGTCCAATGGCTGGGCCTTTGGATGCACCGGAAAAACGTCCGTCTGTAATTAAGGCAATGCTTTTTCCAAGTCGTTCATCAGAGGCAATGGCTTCTGTCGTATAGAACATTTCAGGCATACCGGAACCAACAGGTCCTTCATAGCGGATGATAACTGCATCACCAGGATTGATCTTATGAGTAAGGACTGCTTCAATTGCATCTTCTTCACAGTCAAATGGTCTAGCCTTTAATACGGCATTGAACATTTCTTTTGGAACTGCGGAGTGCTTTACAACAGAACCTTCTGGCGCTAAATTTCCTCGTAAGATGGCAACTGTTCCATCGGTACCGATTGGATCTTCAAAGGTACGGATTACGTCAGTACGTTTGATGTTCCAAGGTTTTAAGTATGCTTCGCATTTTTCATAGAAGCCATTGTTTTTTAAGTCTTCTAGGTTTTCACCAAGTGTCTTTCCTGTTACAGTCATAACATCAAGATGTAGCATGGATTTGATCTCTTCCATAATTCTTGGAACGCCTCCAGCATAATAGAAGAATTGTGCTGGCCATTTTCCTGCTGGACGGATGTCTAACAGATAGTGGGCACCACGGTGCATGCGGTCAAAAGTATCTGCATCAATCTCAATTCCAAATTCTCTTGCAATTGCAGGAATGTGTAATAATGAGTTGGTAGAACCAGAGATTGCTGCATGTACCATAATTGCATTTTCAAAGGATTTCTTTGTTACGATGTCGCTGGCTTTTAAGCCCATTCTTGCAAGTTTTACAGACTGAACGCCTGCTTCATAAGCAACTTCTTTTAGGTCTTTGCAAGTTGCCGGCATTAATGCGGAACCTGGAAGCATAAGGCCTAAGGCTTCTGCCATGATCTGCATTGTGGAAGCAGTTCCCATAAAGGAGCATGCGCCACAGGATGGACAGGCATTATGTTTGTAGTAGTTTAATTTTTCTTCTGTAATCTCGCCACGTTTTTCCATTGCGGAATACATACCGATTTGTTCTAACGTAAGAAGATCTGGACCGGCATCCATAACCCCTCCTGTTACTACGATGGAAGGAAGGTTAAGTCGTCCGATTCCCATTAGGATTGCTGGTACTGACTTATCGCAGCTGGCAATAAATACTCCGCCGTCAAATCCAATGGAATTCCCATGGATTTCAATCATGTTGGCAATCATGTCTCTGGAAACTAGGGAATAGTTAATACCATCGTGTCCTTGAGAGATACCATCACAGATGTCTGTTGCATAGTATCTGGCACCTTTGCCGCCTTCTTCGTAAATCCCTTTCATGGCTTCTTCTACAAATAGATTTAGATGTGCACTTCCTGGATGGCTGTCTCCATATGTACTTTCCACAATAATCTGTGGCTTAGAGAGATCCTCTAAGGTCCAGCCCATACCCATTTTTAATGGATCGTTTTCAGGTGCAAGTTTTCGAACTTCTTGACTGTGTAGTGTCATATATAAAACTCCTTTCATAATTGAAAAAGTTGTAGTATCTTTTCTGTGACTTAAGAATACCATCTGAGAAAACATCTAACAAGACGGATGGACAGTTTTCTACTTTATAGCAATAGGAAAGGGGAAAAATTGTACAGATTGTACAAAAGTAGAAACAATAATGGGAAAAATGAGAGGAAATTACTTAATATTTGGGAATTTACAAATAAAGTTGTCGGACAACTTATGTCTGACAACTTTAGGTAAAAATTATTCGCTACGTTCTTTCATGATTTTTTGAATCATACTGCGGTTGAAGGTCATATGCATGATCATTGCATTTCGTGCACCTACAGGGTCTCTTGCTGCAATAGCATCCACTACGGCTCTATGAGTAAGCAGTGTCTCATTTAATACTTTCTTATGTGTAATGTTTACAAACATCATGACAGCAGTGTCAATAATAGGAACAAGCTGTTCCACGACTTTATTTTTGGAACATTCCGCAACATAGCAATGGAAGGCAATGTCTTCTTTAATATAACTTTCGCCATTTTGGGCTTTTTCTTCTACCAGATCACAGAGTTTTTCTAAGTGAGCAATTTCTTCCTCGGTTGCATTATGACAAGCGGCCTCTGCCATGGCAGGCTCGATCATAAGGCGTACATCTACCAGGTCAAGGGCAATTGCCTCTTTATCCTCAAAGTCTTTAATTCCTAACGGATCATCTTCAGGAAGCATGGTACCTACCACATAAGTTCCTGATCCACGTCTTACTTCTAATATGCCTTTTGACGTAAGGCTTCGAATAACCTCACGCATGGTGCTGCGACTGACAGAGAAGGACTCGGCAAGTTTAAACTCATTTGGGAGTTTTTCGCCAACACGGTAACCTTCGGATTGAATTCGTTGGAATAGTTCATCTTCCACCTGTTCTACCAAAAGCTTGCCTTTTAGATTTGATAAGCGGTTCATATGTATCCTCCTATATAATTGATATAGACGTTTCCATTATAGCAAGGGAAATTTGCAATCACAAGGAAAAACATGGGCACAGCAAAGTGTTATATATTGGAAAATACTGTTTATAAATATGAGCAGATATCACAAAAATTTATAGTACGTTAAGAATACAATCATTTACAGGAATGTAGAAAATTGATATAGTAGTACGGAAAATGTATTAGCAGGAGGAGTATTACGTGAAATACAAAGTTGGTGAGGTTGCACATTTATTAGGGTTAACAACGGCTGCAATTCACTATTATGAAAAAGAAGGAGTTATACAGACCAAAAAAGAAGCGAATGGACACCGCTACTATGAAATTGAGGATCTGATAAAACTAATTCAATGTAAGGAAACAAGAAATCGTGAAATTCCATTAAAAGAGATTACAGGCGCGCTGCAAAATACGGCTTATAATAGCAGAATGTTTATTGGTAACCATATTAGAAATAAGCGAATGCTAGAAGAAAAAATAGATCTCTATCAACATTTGGTTTCAGATTTGGATCAGTATATTGGACAGCTATGTAAAATGGACAGCATGGTTGGAGAATATGAGATCATATCCTGCGATCCAACCTGGATCAATGTCGATCCGGAAGGAAACTTAATCAGCAAAAATAGTCTGAATAACGAAGTATTAAAACAGTGGGTAAATCATCTTCCATTTACAAAACTAGCAGTAGTATTTGATTTTGCACATCAAGAAAAGGGACAACCTAAAGTGGCTTTAGGTTTGAGTGCATCAGAGGAAGAGGCAAAAAGGTTACGATTGCCACAAGGTAATAATGTAATTGTAATCGAAAGAGTTTTATGCCTTCATACAGTAATCGTAAGCAATAGCTTCTTTGAAGACAAGAATTATGGCTTAGAGCCTGTATTTAGCTACCTTGAGACCAGGGGCCTTGAGACAGCAGGAAATGCACATGGCGTTATATTATTCCATGATAATGATAATCAGGTGACAAAGACCTACATTGAATTATGGATACCGATTAAGGAAAAGTAAGCGTAAATCAATAAGAAAATTTAAAATTAGACTTGCAACTAAAGTAACTTTATACTATATACTCTATATGACTACAGTGAGATATAAAATAATAAAAAATATGAAGAATTTACAGCCTATTAAAAAGTACTGTTACATGAATGGTTTTACACTATTCATGTAAGAGCTCTTTTTATTTACATAATTGAGTCATAAATGTCAGGTAAGATTTAATATTTTGTTTATTTAGTTCATATAAAGAAAAAGCGATTACATTCTTGTAAAAAGAGTGTAGTCGCTTTTTTTAGTTTGAAACCCAAAGGTACATTCCCCGGTAAGGAAGAGAATGATTATGTGGTCCGGTTTGGCGAGGGAATAGTGAGAGTTTTACACGCACTGTTCATAAAGAGAAAATGTCTCTTCTAGCAGTTTAAGTCTATATAAGTAATTGATATAAATGAATGAATTGAAAAATGATCACATGTGTAAAAATATGGTAAAATAGTTATATCGAATTACAAAGAGAGGTACTAGAGGGGGAGGAAAATGAGGATTTTTATGAGAGCATGGGCTAATCTAGTACATAAGAAAATACAGACAATTGGCACGATCCTAATTTTTACGGCGTTACTAGGGATAGGTCTGGCTTGTCTGATGATTTACGATGCAACGGATGCATCCATTGCAATTTCGGAAAAAGCAATCACCAATGCAGTAACTATTCAACCACCTATGGTAATAGGGGCAGGTGGCTCAGTAGATACAGCTACGATTAACGAGACTGACATTCCTGTAATGGTCAATTCGGATTATGTTGAAGAGTATAATAGTATTGTCCAGTATATGTATTTTTTCAGTCCCAAAGACAGTACGGATGTGTATGAAAATTTACATGTGACAGCAATTCAGAACTCCCAGTATTATGAGCCATTTTCCAGTGGGAGTTTTTACTTAAAAGAGGGGAAGCATTTTGTAACCAAGGATCAGGGGAAAAAGGAAGTCTTAATCTCAAGTATTTATGCAAGTGAGAATGGACTAAACGTGGGAGATACACTTACCGTTCATGAAAGCCAGTTAAGTAGGGAGCTTTATTTAGAACGATCCAACGACCAGTTGCTAGATTTGGAGGTGATTGGTATTTTTACCTCAGATGATAAAGAAGCATTAAAAAGTGCTCAAAACTGGATTTATATGCCGTACAGTACGCTTTTAGAATATTGGAAGAGTGTCTACGGCGAGGAGTCAAGACTGACGGTCCATCAAATTGTCCAGGTCGTTGTATATCTCAAGAATTCTTCTGACATTGAGCCTTATCTAGAATACTTAAAGAAGAATATTAACGTGGAGGAGATTTCTAATATAACGGAGGGAATAAACTACCATAACGTAAAGGAAGTTACTGCCGGAACATATAATACGATGGACCCTAAGGAATTAAGCAAGTTGTATGCTGATACAATCCTTGGAGAGTTTTTCTATAAGCAGTGGTATTATGTCCTGATTGACAGTGACTGGTATAGCATGGTTGCAGCTCCCTTGGAAGAAATACGGGATATTATGAAATATACGGGCATTATTATGGGAATTGCAACTTTCTTTATTATGGCTTTGATTTGTTCGTTTACACTTCGTAAGAGGAACAAAGAGTTTGGCGTGTTATTAAGCATTGGGGAGTCAAAGAAAAGGATTGCATTGCAGATTTTAGTGGAGGTCATTGTATTAGTAATTGTGGCAGCAGGAATTGCAATGGTAGCTGCACCGGGAATTACAAAGAGATATGGGAACCAAATGCTTTCATCCATGGCTGAGCGTGCAGAACTTCAGAATAAGTCAATTAAGGATGAGTATGAGGTTAAGATGTATGGACAGCCGCTTCGCTATGCAGAGACATATCAGCAAGAGAGTACGGAGGAGACAGTTCATAATAATACTGCTAACGTTACGACAAAGAGCTACCTGGACTTTAGACTAAATGTAAGGATTGTTGCATTGTTTTTTACATTGTTATTTATACTTGTGATTATTACCATGCTGATCCAGATAGCCTATATTTTAAGGCTATCACCAGGAAGTCTAATTAGAAGGTAGGTGGGAGAATGAATTATCTAAATCGTATGATTAGTAGTGTGATTTCCAATAAGCGAAATACCATTGTAATGCTTTTGATTGCTAGTGTACTATCCCTTGTGCTTTTAATAGCCATATCGATACGCAGTACATCAGAACGGTCGGTAGAGGAAATTCGTAAGTCCATGGATACGTCAGTCTTAGTTCGTACTTCGGTAAGCTATGGAACAGACTATCTAAATTCCAGCCAAATTCCAATGGAGGAAGTAAAGAGGATCGAGCAGTTATCCAATGTAAAGGACGCAAAATACTATATTCGTACTTTAGCATATGCGAAAGGTTTTCATGCAAAAGTAACGCAACAGCAGACGGAAAATGAATTAAAGAAGAAGGAAAAGGAAGATTACGTGCCTTCATATAATCTTTACATACAAGGAAACTCCAATAGTAAATACAATGATGATTTTTCAACGATGTTTTCCAGTTTATTGGTGGGCAGACTGATTACAGAGGAGGATGATCATGTCTGTATCTTAAATTATTCTCTGGCTAGGGACAATAACTTGGCATTGGAGGATAAGATTACAGTAGAAGATGCAAAAGGAAACAAGGTAGAGATGAAGATTGTTGGTTTATATTATAACAGTGCATCCCAAGATGAAGAAAGCAGTGACCAGTATGATCCCTATGCTAACCAGGAGAATACCATTTATACAGATATTGCATCAGCTCTTGAAATCGACGGAAAGAATGCATTTACCATTGCCCAGTTCAGAATGAAAGATCCAGAGAAAAACAAAGAGTTTGCGCAAGAGGTGGTTGCACAAAGCAGTTTCGCAAAGGATAACTTTTTATTTGAAAATGATGATACTTCCTACCGCCTTCTTGCCAGTTCACTAAAGACCATTGTCAGTATTACCAATATCATATTGGCGGCCATAATCAGCCTTGGGGCCATTATTATTACATTGCTAGTCATTATGGCAATGCGTGAAAGAGATTATGAAATCGGTATTTTACTGTCCCTGGGCGAAAGAAAATATAAAATCAGTTTACAGATGGTTGGAGAGCAGTTAATACCACTTCTTATTGGAGGGGTGATCGGTATTGTTGCAAGTCTTGCATTAAAGGGAGTAATTAGTGGATTTCTGTCCAATATAATAAATATTCAGATAGGTTATTCTATAACTTCCATTCTCCTTATGTTTGGAGCGGCAGTAGGGCTTAATATAATAGGAGCATGTATTACACTGTATAAAGTAATTTGGTACCAGCCAAGAAATGCATTACTGCATATTGAATAAGAGAGAAGAAAACTGGAGACCATACTAGCGATTGATATGGTGCATAAGTGTGCAAAACGTAAGGTAAATAGTATATATAGTATGTATTTACTGCTAAGTATTTGCGCAAAAAGTTGCATTATGTTAAATTATATACATAATCGAAGGGGATTAGCAGAAGAGGCTAGTCCTCTTTTTCAAGAGCAGAAGGCTTCTATTGGAGCAGCCTGTCATTCTTGAAAAAGTATACTTAAGTGAAAGGAAGAGACGATGGAGAAGGGCAGAAATAGACACTTGAAAAAAACGGGTCTGACAACAAAGATAATATTAGGATTGGTGCTGGGTATTGTGTGCGGTTTTTTATTACAACAGCATCAGTCCATTGCAACTGATTATATTAAGCCATTTGGAACAATCTTTCTTAATCTGATTAAGACAATTGTTGTTCCTCTTGTTATATTTTCAATTACACAAGGAATTATCTCATTAAAGGATATTAAGAAAGTAGGCAGCATTGGAGCAAAGACAATCTTATTTTACGTATGTACCACAGCATTTGCAGTTGGCTTTGGTCTTTTGGCAGCGAATGTATTAAATGTAGGCGGTAACTATGTATTAGATAGCAGTGTGCTTCAATCTTATGACTCTGCAGTAAATAAAGTTTCTTTAATGGACACGTTTGTTAATATCTTTCCATCGAATTTTATTGATCCATTATTAAATGCGACAATGCTTCAGGTAATCGTGATTGCTTTATTCTTTGGCTTTGGTATTATCAAGGCTGGAGAAAAAGGAAAGGTAGTAGGACATTTTGTTGAAAGCATGACAGAAGTCTGCATCAAAATCATGGAAATGATTATTGCATTATCACCAATCGGTGTATTTGCATTAATTACACCAGTAGTTGCAACCAACGGGATTGCAATCTTACTTCCATTGTTACGATTGATCGGAATTGCGTATTTAGCAAGTATCCTTCATATAATCGTAATTTATTCAGGAACAGTGAAACTCTTTGCAGGCATGAGTCCTAAGAAGTTTTTCAAAGGAATGAGTCCTGCAATGTTATTTGCATTTTCAAGTGCAAGCAGTATTGGTTCCTTGCCATTTAACTTAGAATGTACGGAAAAACTAGGAGCAGACAAAGAAGTTGCAAGCTTCGTATTACCACTTGGTGCAACCATCAATATGGATGGTACGGCAATTTATCAAGGGGTTTGCGCAATCTTTATTGCACAAATCTTTGGAATTGATTTAGGATTTGGACAGCAGCTTATGATTATCCTCACTGCCACATTAGCATCGATCGGTACGGCTGGTGTTCCAGGTTCTGGTGTAATCATGTTAGCTATGGTATTACAAAGTGTAGGATTACCATTAGAAGGAATTGCGCTGGTTCAAGGGATTGATCGAATTCTTGATATGGCTCGTACTACTGTAAATGTTACAGGAGATGCAGCGTGTACAATCTGTATTGATGCATCTGAAAAGAGAAAGATTAGAAAAGCAGCAATGCAAAGCGCTGCAATTGAATAGAGAATGAAATAAAAAAAGGACTGGTAGAATTACTAGTCCTTTTTTGTTTATATTTTTTTAACTTGAATTTAAATGTGATTAATTATATACTAATACGCATAACCGACCGGCGGGTCAGTCAACAAAAGAGAAAAGCAAATAAAGTAGGAGGGAATAAGTGTGATTTCAAAGTTTAGTGTAAAGAAACCGTATACCGTACTGGTAGGGGTAGTACTGGTAATCGTTCTTGGTATTGTATCATTAACAAGAATGACAACGGATTTACTTCCAGACATGGATATGCCATATGCAATCGTTATGACCACATATGCAGGTGCAAGTCCGGAAGAAGTCGAGAAGGAGGTTACGGCTCCAATCGAGGGGGCAATGGCCACCACATCCAATATTAAGAGCGTTAGTTCAACATCGTATGACAACTATTCGGTTGTTATTTTGGAATATGAACAAACAGCTAATATGGATTCTGTATTAATTGAAATGCAACAAAAACTGGATCAGTTAAAGGGGAATTGGAAGGATACCGTAGGTGCCCCAATGATTATGCAGTTAGATCCTGATATGATGCCAGTCATGGTAGCATCAGCCGACATAGAGGGAATGTCTCAGTCAGAAATATCTGAGTATGTAGAAAATACATTGGTACCATCCCTTGAAAGTATTGAAGGTGTAGCAACTGTAACTACAACAGGAGCATTAACAGAAAATCTTCAAGTAACCATGAACAAGGACAAGATCGATGCATTGAATAAGAAAATTCAAAAGAAGATCGAAGGTCAGTTTACAGAACAAGAAGACAAGCTTACTAGTTCTTCCAATGAAATCAAAGAAGGACAGGACAAGCTTCAAGATGGAAAAGATCAATTATCAGATAAGATGAGTTCATCTACCAATGAAATCATCAATCAAAAGATTGAACTTTCCAAACAAGAAACAGAACTTGCAAATAAATTAGAAGAGTTAAAGGCAAATAAGAAGTCCATGACTGCTGCAATTGAGTCTTTACAGACTGCTTATGATGGAGCAACAAAACTTGAAAATGCCATTTCTCAGTTAAAGACATTACAAGAAAGCCTTCCAGCAGTACGTCAGGGTGCAGTTGCAGCCTTACTTACTCAAAACCCACAGGCAACAGAGGAGATGCAAAAACAAGCAGGGGATGCAGCCATTTCCAATATGCTTGCTTCTTTAAAAGAAAAAACAGGATATGACATTACGTCAGAAGAACAATTAAAGGCAACTGTTGATTCTCTTCAGGAAAACCTGGATAAGATCAATGAAAGCTTACAGCAGCAAGCAGCAACATTTGCAGATGCAGGTGTAAGCATGACAAGTTACAAAGACATTCCAACTGCGGTTTCTACGTTAAGCAAGACATTAACGGAAATCAATAAGGGAATTGCCACAATCGAAGCTGGACAAAAGAAAATCAGTGAAGGTAAGACCTCATTAGACCAAGCACTTGTGACATTAAATGAAACAGAGATCAAGTCAATCCTTGAGATGAGTGAGTCTTCTTCAAAACTTGAAGCTGCATCCAGCCAGATTACAGATGGACAAAACCAGCTAAATGAAGCAAAAGAAAATGCAAAGAATTCAGCTGATCTAAATACCGTATTAACACTTGATAATTTAAATAATCTGTTAGTAGCACAAAACTTCTCTATGCCAGCAGGATATGCAGGAACAGGGGAAGACAAATACCTTGTACGTATTGGAAACAAGGTTACTTCTGAAACAGAATTAAAAGACCTTGTATTAGTAGACCTTGGAATGGATGGAATTGATCCAATCAAAGTATCTGATGTAGCAGAGATTACAACAATTGATGATTCTGCAGATACGTATTCCAAAGTAAATGGCAATCCAGCCATTATGCTTTCCTTTGAAAAGCAGACAGGTTATTCTACTGGTGACGTAACAGACCGTTTATTAGACAAGTTTGACTCATTAGAACAGCAAAATGCTGATTTAAATATGAGCGTTATGATGAACCAGGGTGTTTACATTGACATTATCGTACAATCCGTTATGGAAAATATGATTGTTGGTGCAATCCTTGCAATTATCGTATTACTTTTATTCTTAAAAGATATCAAGCCAACATTAATCATTGCATGTTCCATTCCATTAAGTGTAATCTTTGCAATCGTATTAATGTACTTTAGCAATATTTCCTTAAATATCATTTCCTTATCAGGCTTAGCACTGGGAATTGGTATGTTGGTAGATAACTCCATCGTTGTTATTGAAAATATCTACCGTTTAAGAAATGAAGGATTAACAATCCGTAAGGCAGCTGTTCAAGGTGCCAGCCAGGTAACAGGGGCAATTGTTGCATCAACATTGACTACAGTTTGTGTATTTGCTCCAATTATCTTTACCGAAGGTATCACACGTCAGTTATTCGTTGATATCGCTTTAACGATTGCATTTACATTAGCAGCCAGCTTACTTGTTGCTCTTACCTTTGTACCAATGATGGCAGCAGGCTTGTTAAAGAACACGAAAGAGATCAAGCATGGTTTCTTAGAACGTGTACAAGGCGGCTATGAATTTATTTTAAGAAAATCCATGAAATTCAAAGCAATTGTTTTCATTGTAGGAATTATTCTTCTTGTAATCAGTGCAAAAGCTGCATTATCCAGAGGTTTCTCCTTTATGGATATGAATATGAGCACTGATCAGCTAAGTGTAACGATCGCACCAAAAGAAGGGGAGACCCTTACCTTTGATGAACTAATTTCTCAATCGGATCAAGTAATGGAGAAACTTTCAGGAATTGAAGGAATTAAAGATATTGGTGCCATGGCAGGTGGTGGCGGAATGCTTTCCTCTATGGGTGGCGGATCAGCAGACAGCGTATCCATGTACCTTGTATTAGAGGAGACTGCAAAAGGCTCTAACCAAAAGATCATTGATCAAGTAAATGAGTTAACAAAAGATATGAATTGTGAAGTTTCTACAAGTTCTTCTGCCTCAGGAGTAAGTTCCTTTATGGGTAGTGGTATCAGCGTAGAAATCAAGGGAAA
Source organism: bacterium (assembly GCA_030535455.1). GTDB lineage: Bacteria > Bacillota > Clostridia > Lachnospirales > Lachnospiraceae > KM106-2. The sequence goes on along the minus strand of JAUNJY010000021.1, from coordinate 14,526 downwards.
TGACCTTGATAAGTTACAAGAGCTTGCAGCAAAAGTTGCAGATGTGGTAAAAGATACAGAAGGTACAGAAAAGGTACAAGATGGTCTTGATGATACAACTCCTTCCTTTACAATCGTAGTGGATAAGGATAAGGCAGCAGAGTATGGAATGACAGTTGCCCAAGTATTCCAGATCGTGCATAAGGAAATGGCTTCTAGCACGTCAGCAACAACAATTACTACAGATACAAAAGACTATGAAGTATATGTTCAAAGCGAAGAGCAGAGTCATGTTACTATTGAAGATATCAAGAAGTTAACATTCAGCCATACAGATCGCGAAGGCAAGAAAAAGGATATTCCTTTAAGCAAGATTGCTAAGTTTGAAACAGGTACTTCTTTAAATAACATTAAACGTGATGCACAGGTAAGAACAATTAGTGTAACGTCCGCTATTAAAGACGGATATAATGTCAGCCTTGTAAGTAATGATATCCAAAAGAACTTAAAATCTATAGAGATTCCAGACGGATACAGTATCAATATGGCAGGTGAAGATGAACAGATTAAGGAAGCAATGAACCAGTTAGTATTAATGCTTGTTCTTGCAATCGTATTCATCTACCTTGTAATGGTTGCTCAGTTCCAATCCTTACTTTCACCATTTATCATTATGTTTACAATTCCTTTGGCATTTACAGGTGGTCTCTTTGCACTTTACTTTACAGGAAATGAAGTAAGTGTCGTTGGTATGATCGGTTTCGTAATGCTTGCAGGTATCATTGTAAACAACGGTATCGTTATGGTAGACTATATCAACCAGCTTCGTCGCGAAGGCATGGATAAGAAAGAAGCAATCGTAGAAGCAGGTAAGACAAGATTACGTCCAATCTTAATGACAGCATTAACTACGATCCTTGCAATGTCAACAATGGCATTAGGACTTGGAAGTGGTTCCGAAATGATGCAGCCAATGGCAATTGTAACTGTTGGTGGTTTAATTTATGGTACGATCTTAACATTAATTGTTGTACCTTGTATCTACGATGCATTTAATAGAAATAAAAGTATGGTAGAGGAGGAATTATAGTGAGCTGTGAGGAAAGAAACTTGCTCAATAATCCGCCAGAAAAAGTAGTATTAATATATGATGCAGTAGTCAATCTGATTAACGAGAACAGTAGTATCAACACCATGAAGGTTGTTGATATTACGTCTCGTGCAGGAATTGGAAAGGGTACGGCATACGAATATTTTTCAAGTAAAGAAGAAATCATCACCAAAGCTTTGATGTTTGATACCATGAAGAAGGTAGAAAGTCTGAAGTTAATTGCAGACAGTGATAGCACGTTTGAAGAGAAAGTGATTGGAGTCCTTGATTTTATCTCAGATAACTTTCATGAAAACCACTCTTTCTGTCAGCTATTTAAGATCGGCATAAGAGCCTATGATGTGACAGAACGTTTATATCAAGAGTTTGAAAAAGTTCAGGATATTGTGAATTGTCAGCAGATGGAGGAAATCCAAGACAAAATCATGGATACTGCAGCCAGAGAAGGGCTTATAAAAGAGACAAACATTATGAAACGCAGGATGACGCTTAACTCGCAAGTGATTTCCTATTCCCTGCTTCTATTGATGGAACAAAATAATTTAGCAATGGGAATGACTCGTGCAAACGGGAAACAATTTGTACTTGAAAGTATTATAAAGGCATTAAATTAGAAATAGGTTGCTTATAGTATTAATTGTTGCTATAATGTAATTGTATGAAATTGTCTGGGAGGGATTACCCGTTCCAAACAGACAATGTTGCCAGATAGAAGACAGCGGTGAAAGTCCGGTCGGTCCTATCTAAATGTTTGGCAAAATTGGGGATGCATTGGCTACCAACCCGGCCGGTGTACTCCCCTTTTTGTTACATAAAAAAGGGGGGTAGCAAAAGTTGCTACCCTCCTTTTTACAGTTCGCTTGCAGTGAAGTGTTTCATCAAAGCATCCATATCGCTTTCTTTGCCTTTTAATCCGGTTAAGGTAAGAAAGATAAAGTTACTTTCTTTTTTTCGTATATATATTTTCTCGATCACTTCAATAGAGTTTACTTTCATCGTAATAGGTGCAACCAGATAGTCTTGACCGCATAAATTTTCTGTTACGGCATCTCCAACGGTTGCAGTAACGTTATCTAGACTAGCAAGCTGGGTCTTAAATGCATCAAAGTATTGTTTTTCTGTCATTGAGTCAATGGTAGCTTTCTCAACGCCTATGCTAACATTAGGATATCCTGACTTGCTTGAAGCCATCATTTCATAAGTAACCATATCTTTGGTCAGCTCTTGAACCTCATCGCTCTTGTCGCCATATGCAATTTTTGCACCTTGTCCCAATGCTTTCTGTAGTTGTTCTTTAGTCGCCAGTGTATAATCACTGTCTGATTTAAATTGTAATCCGATGTATGTACTGTTATATTCTTTGGTTGTCAATGTTCCCGCTTTATATGTATCCGTTGCAGCAGGCGTGCTTGTTGTACTTGGAGTTGCTGAAGGGGCAGGAGTCCAGGAAGCACCTGCTTCATAAATGGTAGTAGAGTCTGGACTTGGAGCCGATGTTGTGGCTTCCGTACTTGGCATAGCAGTTGGGGAGATGCTTGCACTAGCCTCTGCAGATATTTCTTCATTACTTTTACATCCTGAAAGCAGTAGGCAGCTACAGCTTGTAGCCAATGCAACCATAGAAATTACTAGTTTTCTAATTTTCATCAAAACACTCCTTTTTTTATTTATACAGCCCCTATTTTAGGACTAATGGAAATAAAAGGCAACCCTAGTTTTTCAATATAACATATTGAAATGTAAAAAATATGGTAATACAATAGAAATAAGAAAATGAAAAGTAGAGGTATTACAAATGATTCAGTATTTTAATCAGGGAATTGATCAAGCTTTACTTGCCATGTCAGGCCTATTGGCAGCATTTTTTGCAACATGCCTTTTGTTACATTTCTTTGCGGACAAGCTTCCACATGATTTAGGAAGGGATTTTGCATTTAACGGAAAACAATCTGCAGGAAAACCAAGAGGTGCAGGATTTATTTTTATCTTAGTATTTACCGCAGCTACCATTGTGTTTGGAAAGTTGGGCACGGAAACGATTATTTATTTAATTATGGTAGTGGCAGCAATGCTTACCGGTTTCTTAGATGACTGCTCCAGATCACCTTGGGGAGAGTATAAAAAAGGCTTTCTCGATTTAGTGATTGCCATAATGACAGCAGTTACGTTCCTAAACTTTAATAGCAACATAGTGACGATTGCAACCTTACATACCACAATTACCATACCACCTATTTTATTTATAATTTTAGCAGTAGTCTTAATCTGGGTATCTATTAATGTAACCAACTGCTCTGATGGTGTGGATGGATTGTCAGGTTCCCTTACCATAGTGACCCTTCTTACGATCTATATCATTGACCAGATACAAGGAAGAGACATACATTTTTCTTATCTGATCTTATTATTTGTAATCTGTATCTTAGGATACCTTTGGTATAATGCAACACCAAGCAAGATGATGATGGGGGATGCTGGATCTCGTGCAATGGGATTGTTTATTGCAATTGCGGTTCTTAAGACAATGAGCCCATTCTTATATATTCCAGTGGCACTTGTACTTATCTTGGATGGCGGACTCGGCCTTGTAAAAGTTTCTTTGCTGCGTTTCCTAAAGATCAAGGTATTGTCCAATGTGCGTACACCTCTTCATGATCAGACAAGAAAGGTATGGGACTGGTCCAATACGCAGACTGTATTTCGTTTTGTAATTATACAGGTAATGATCGGGGTTGCCGTTGTTTATTTAATTCAGTAACAAGGAGAATATTTTGAAGACACTTAAGATACAATCGGTTCAAATTAGAAAATGGAGATATGCTGTGTTGGGACAAGCATTGTTAGCCATTATTCTAACTGGTTTATTGACAGCATCATTGCTACTTATAGTAGAGTACCTGCTCCACTTGGATGTAGACCGATTTGGATGGACAATAGAGGTTGTAGCCGTATGCTTATGGGGAGGTATATTTTATTTATTAGAATGGCTTCTTCCTGATAAGGATACTCTTTTTACGTACTATGTTATGGCCGATTTTTATACAGATTACGTGGAGATCACAGACCGAAAAAAACGTTATAAGATTATCTATGATGATATAAGGGATTTATCCTATTGCGATATTCTGTTTGGAAGAGGTGAGGTAAATCCAGTAGCCTTTAAAGTCTATATTAAGACAAGAAAGAGACGCTACAGACTGAATTCACAGCTAGTAAGCCAAGAAGAATATGTCCAGTTTAGTAAGACAGAGTTAATGGAGTTATATAATGAATTATATGTAAAGTCAAATCTAAGGTTTTAGGCGTTAGGTTTGGCTTTCTTTAAAAAAAGGCAGAAAGTCAAGATGTAACTCACCTGAGAGGTTTTGGAAGTGAATTTACTGTACAGGACAAAGAAAAAGGTGATATACTAAGGATAATTACAGAAAAGGATTGATTAATCGGTGAAGAAAAAAAGATTAAAATTACGTCATTATATAGAACTTATTGTACTAGTAGTCGTGATCATAGCTGGAGCAGGATTTGCTAAATGGGTGGGAAATTCCTATCAGCCAAATGAACAGGCAGTAGAGGCGTGTAGTGGAAATGATAAAGTAGTAGTCACACAAAATGACTATATTGAATTTATGCCAACGGAAACACCAACCAAGGGATTTATCTTTTATCCGGGAGGTTTAGTGGAACCAGAAGCTTATGCACCATTGTGTATGAAAATCGCAGAGCAAGGATATTTAGTTGTGATTGCTCCTATGACCTGTAATTTGGCTATCCTTTCTCCGGATAAGGCAGAGGACATTCAACAAAAGTATGAATATATTAAGACATGGGCAATTGGTGGCCATTCTCTAGGAGGAGTCATGGCTTCTAAATATGCAAGCACTCATAAATCAATTTCAGGAGTGGTTTTATATGCATCTTATCCACAGTCAGATGAGTTAAAAGATATTGATATAAAGGTATTGAGCTTATATGGAAGTTTAGATGGAGTTGCAAAGTTATCCAAGGTAAAAGAGGCAACATTATCAAAAGACTCCAAACTCCAAGAGATTACTGGAGGAAATCATAGTTACTTTGGAAGCTATGGATTACAGGAGGGTGATCATGAAGCATCCATTACAAGTGAAGAACAGCAAAAGCAGGCAGCAGAAAGTACAATCGAGTTTTTAAGTACACTTAATTAGGAAAAAAGGCTATCACAAAAATATGGTGATAGCCTTTATCGTTATAGAGATGCAAGAAAAGAAGGAGGGTATTTGCTATGAGGATCAAGGTTGTCTATGAAAGTAAGAAGCGTACCAAAAAGGTGGCAGAAGCAATTGCAAAGAGAATGGGAGTCAAGGCAGAGACAGTGGAAGAAGTTGAAAATCTGAATAAGACAGATTTGTTATTCTTGGGATTTGGCATTTACGGTGGAAAACCTAAGAAAGCAGTTGAGGAGTTTGCACAACGGGAAGATTTAAAGTCAGTAAGAAAAGTGGTGTTATTTACAACCAGTTGTATGGGCAAGGATCAGACCAAGGAATATCGAGATAAATTAAAACAGCTTGGAATTCCAGTATCAGACCAGGTGTTTGCAGGAAAGGGAAGATTTCTATTCTTGAATTGGAAGCAGCCAAATCAGAAGACAATTGATGAGGGAGTGCAGTTTGCTTGTAAGATAAGAAAAAGAGGAATTTAAGAATTAAATACATAGAATCCACCTTAGAAGGAAAACTAACTAAGAGGTTTAGAAAGGTGGCTTTTGAATATGATGAAATTTTTTAAATGCAATAACGATGGCCTGGTAATCCCAATTACAAAATGTTTTACTTCGGAGGCGTCTTTTGCAGAGGCACAAGAGATTACACCGAACAGCGTGGATGCGGCAAAAGAAAAACATATGCCGGTAGTTACGTTAAGCGGTGATACAGTAACTGTAAATGTAGGAAGTGTATCACACCCTATGTCAGAGGAGCATTCTATTACTACAGTAGTTTTAGAGACACAAAATGGCGGACAGTATAAGTTCTTGCCTCATGATAGTGATCCAGTAGTCCATTTTAAAATTTCCGATGGAGACAAGCCTTTGGCAGCCTATGCATATTGTAACTTGCATGGACTATGGAAGGCAGATATTGATTAAATTGTTATAGAAAACACCCTAAAGAACAGGGCATAAAAAAAGTCTTCCCATTCATTCTTGAGTGAGAAGACTTTTTTTAATTGATAGGAAATTTCTCTTCGAAGAGCCTCCTATGTATTAAAAAAGGCTTTCTAAAAATCAGAAAGCCAAGATGCGCACTTACGCGGAAGGAGTTTATCACTTCGTGATCGCGTTCGGTGGGTCGTGTTTTGCAAGCAAAACACTTTGTTATAATGGAGCCAATGGGGCTCGAACCCATGACCTCTCGCGTGTGAGGCGAACGCTCATCCCAGCTGAGCTATGACTCCTAATAGGTAAATTATACCATATTGGAAGAGAAATACAACTACATTTGAGAGAAAAAAGGAGAAAAATGATTTACAGAATGCTTAAAATAAGATAAGATATTGAGATTTAAGTAGGGGGCAGAGTAAGCCCGCGTGGCTTGTTCTGTGTTCCAATACATCAAAGAGGGACAAAAAGAGAGGCATTATGAAAAACATCAGAAGAATTATTTCCATGGTAATGTTAAGCATTATGATTATAATGGGCGCAGTACCAGTGGAAGCAAATGCGGCAACAAATTTAACAGTACATTTTATCGATGTAGGACAAGGAGATGCAATTCTTGTACAATATGGGAAAAATTATTCCTTAATCGATACCGGAGTAGAGAAGAAGTATTCTCAGTTAAACACATATTTAAAGAAAATCAACGTTAAGAAGATTACCAACTTAGTCGTAACCCATCCAGATGCAGATCATATGGGCGGTGCAGACCTTGTCATCAAGAATTATGGCGTAAAGAATATTTATATGACGAAATATACAAGCAATTCAGGCGAGTATAAAGAACTGATTGCAGCCATTAAGAAGTATAAGGTAAAGAGAAGCAACGTTTCTAGAGGGGCAAAGATTAATCTTGGAGGAATTAAGGCAGAAGTATTAAGTGCAGATGCAAAAGCTTCAGACAGCAATGATTCTAGTATCGTCTTAAAGTTAGTACATGGCAAAAAGAGTTTCCTATTTACAGGAGATATCAGTGCAAAGCTTGAAAAACAAATCGCTAGTAAATATAACGTAAATGTGGATGTATTAAAAGTATCCCATCATGGATCCAATTACTCTAGCGCAGTTTCATTTATTAAGGAAACAAGTCCAGAATACTCCGTTCTTTCAGTTGGAAAGAATAATAATTACGGACATCCTGATAAAACCGTGAATAACAGATTAAAGAAATATTCTAAAAATGTTGTTCGTACCGATCAAAAGGGTACCATTGTAATTACATCTAATGGAAAGAAATTAACTTATAAGAACGTACCAACGAAGAGTTCATCTTCTAGTTCTAATTCAAGTTCTTCAGGAAGCAGCTCTTCTAGCAGTTCATCTAGTTCATCTGCAGCAGTAGGCAACTATGTATATGTTACACCAACAGGAAGCAAATATCATAAAAAGGCTTGTGGAAGAGGAACGTTTACAAAGACAACCATTAAGAATGCCAAAGCAAGAAAATTAACTGCGTGCTCTAAGTGTTTCTAGTATGTATGTAGATGCACATACCCATTTAGACTTTTATGGGGAACAGATAGAAAAAGCATTAAGAGAGATTGAAGACTATAAGATCCTTACAATAGCCAATAGTATGGACCTTGAAAGCTATATGCAAAATAAATCGTATGGCGAAAGGTGTTCTTATGTTATTCCCGCATTTGGCATACATCCTTGGAAGGCTGGATCTTTTAGGGATAGTCTGACAAAATTAATTCCTTGGATTGAGGAAAGCAGACTGATTGGAGAAATCGGGCTGGATACAGTGTGGGCAGAGGATCCTGAAAATTATGAAAGACAGCAGGAAGTATATCATTTCTTATTAAAAGAAAGTATGAAACGAAATAAGGTCATAACCATCCATACCAAAGGAGCCGAGGAAGAAATCTATGAAAGCCTGAAGGGCTATGATTGTAGTAAGGTAATAATCCATTGGTATAGTGGTGATATTAAGATCTTTGAAAAGCTGGTATCCTTAGGATGCTACTTTACAGTCAGTGTGGATTATGGAATATCATTGCTTACACAGCAACTGGTATCTAAAATCCCCATGGATCGGCTTCTTGTTGAGACCGATGGACCAACGGCGCTAGAATGGGTGACTGGAGAGTATGGATACCCTTCTGAAATTCTTAGGATTGTAGAACGCTTAGCGGAGTGTAAACAGTTAGAGCCAGCGAAAATAGAAGATATCATTTGGAGTAATTTCTGCCAATTGATGGAAGAGACTGGTATTTGATTGACAATTAAATAAATAGTAGTTAACATACAGTTATATCTGGGGAGGTAGAGTATTACCTGAGAGGAAACCGTGTTTCGACCCATATACCTGATTTGGATCATGCCAACGTAGGGAGATAATTATGTTAATTAATAGGCATAGTATTTTTCTGATATTGGAAAATGCTATGCTTTTTTTAATTGATAGGAAACTTCTCTTGGAGAAGCCTCCTATCAATTAAAAAAGGCTTTCAAAAAAGCAGAAAGCCAAGATGCGCACTTACGCGGAAGGAGTTTATCACTTCGTGATCGATTTTGGCGCGGGCAAAGTGTGTGTTCCTTGCAGCAATTTTAAGCGCGAGAGTGTGTGGAACACACACTTTTTTACTCTATAGGAAAGTTCTCTCCGAGCCCTTCCCTATAGAGTAAAAAAGGCTTTCAAAAAAACAGAAAGCCAAGATGCGCACTCACTCGAAAGGAGAATGTCGCTGTCGCGACCGAGTTCGGCGCGGCAAAGTGTGTGTTCCTTGCAGGGAGTTTAAGCGCGAGAGTGTGTGGAACACACACTTTTTTACTCTATAGGAAAGTTCTCTCCGAGCCCTTCCCTATAGAGTAAAAAAGGCTTTCAAAAAAACAGAAAGCCAAGATGCGCACTCACTCGAAAGGAGAATGTCGCTGTCGCGACCGAGTTCGGCGCGGCAAAGTGTGTGTTCCTTGCAGGGAGTTTAAGCGCGAGAGTGTGTGGAACATACACTTTGTTATTGATAGGAGAAACTAGATGAAGAGTCAATCGATAGTAGAAAAGATAATAAAAAAGATAATACCGGTCCTATTTATAATAAGCCTGTTGGGAATTTGGGAGGCAGTTGTAAGGATCAATAAGATTGAACCATATATTATGCCGGCACCAAGCAAGGTGGCAGAGGCATTATGTACTGACTTTTCAGTACTTTGGGAGAATATGTTGGTAACCCTATATGAAGGGATGCTAGGATTTGTAATTGCCATTGCCTTATCCCTGGTACTGGCTGTGATGATTGACCTGATACCGTTATTAAAACAGGCAATCTATCCGGTCTTAGTAATTTCCCAGACCATACCAACCATAGCAATTGCACCTTTGTTTTTAATCTGGTTCGGTTTTGGAATATTACCTAAGGTAGTTGTAGTAGTACTTGTATGCTTCTTTCCAATGGTAATCAGTCTGGTGGATGGCATGGAAGCCGTGGACCAAGAACTAATCAATCATTTTCGATTAATGGGGGCAAACAAGATACAAAGATTTATCCATTTAAAGCTGCCATTTGGGCTGATTAACTTTTTCTCTGGTATGAGAATAGCAGCAACCTATAGCATTATGGGGGCTATTATTGGAGAGTGGCTTGGCGGAAATAAAGGGCTTGGTGTCTATATGACAAGAGCAAAAAGCGTTTATGCCATTGATAAGATGTTTGCCGCAATCGTACTTATTGTAGCAATAAGCATGATTGTATTTGGCGCAATTCATTTAATAGAAAAAATAGCAACACCATGGATGAGACAGAAAGGAGAGTAACATGAACAAAGGAATAACAAAACTAGTAGCAGGAATTTTAGCGGCAAGCATGATGCTTACCGCTTGTGGCAAGGCAGATAAGAAAGAGACGGACGGACTAAAAAAGGTAACGGTAATCTTAGACTGGACGGCAAATACCAACCATACAGGACTTTATGTGGCAAAAGAGAAGGGGTACTACAAGGATTTAGGCTTAGATGTAGAGATTGTAGAACCTGCAGAAGGTTCCTCCCTTCAATTATTAGCAGCAGGAAAAGGAGAATTTGCAATCAGTTATCAAGAAGATTTTACGTATGCACGGACAGCAGAAAGCAAGCTTCCTCTTAAAGCAATTGCAGCAATTATTCAGCATAATACATCTGGATATACTTCTCCAAAGTCAAAGGGAATCGAAACCGTAAAAGATTTTGAGGGCAAGGTATATGGTGGTTATGGCGGACCAAGTGAAGATGCTATATTGCAAATGGTAATGGAAGATGGCGGAGCAGACTTTAGCAAGCTTACTTCTGTGGTGGTAGGAACCGAAGATTTCTTTATGGCAACAAAGAACAATATTGATTTTGAATTAACCTTTGAAGGCTGGACCAATATTGAGGCCAGATTAAAGGGAGAAGAAGTAAACTTTATTCCTCTTCGTGAGTTAAATGAAAGCCTGGATTACTATACGCCAATTATTGCAACTTCTGACAAAGTCATTGAGACTGATGAAGACATGATTTATAAGTTTATGGAAGCAACCACAAAAGGGTATGAGTTTGCAATGGAACAACCAGAAGAGGCAGCCAAGGTGCTTGTAAATGAAGTATCTGGAATTGATCAGGAATTAGCCATTGAGAGTCAGAAATATCTTGCAGACCAATATAAGGCAGATGCTGACAGATGGGGCGAGATGAAGGATAGCGTGTGGAATAACTATACGAAAGTCATGTTAGAAAATAACTTAATTCAAGAAGATCTAGCAGCAAGTGAGGCATATACCAATGAGTATTTACCAAAATAAAATTACGCTTTCCCATATAAAGAAGTCATTTGGAACAGCCGAAATCCTAAAGGATATCTCTTTAGAGGTTAAGGAGGGGCAGGTAGTAGCACTCCTTGGACCAAGCGGAAGTGGAAAAAGCACCATCTTTAATCTGATTACCGGCCTGATTGTGCCGGAAGAAGGCACAATTGATGTAAATGGTAAAGTCGGCTATATGTATCAGAATGATACGATGGTACCTTGGAAAAAGGTCATTGACAATATTGCATTACCATTGCGTTTTCAAGGAATGAAGAAGCGTGAGGCAAGAGAAAAAGTAGTTGGTTACCTTGATACATTTGGGCTTTTAGGGTATGAGGACAAGTATCCGGGCATGCTTTCCGGTGGAATGAAACAGCGTGCAAATTTCCTAAAGACTTATTTAACATCTGGTGATATAATCTTGTTAGATGAGCCATTTGGTGCATTGGACTCTATGACTAGAAAGAAGATGCAGAGCTGGCTGTTATCGGTAACAAAAGAGATGGGAGCAACCATTTTATTAATTACCCATGATATTGAGGAAGCAATCTTTCTTGCAGATAAGGTCTATGTGTTATCGGACAAACCGGCAACCATATTAGGAGAAGTCCAGGTGGCATTTGATGCAGAGCGAACGGAAGCTACTTTGTTAGAAGAACGTTTCCTTCTATACAAGAAGGAAATAACGGATATCTTGCAATCATAACCATAATATGAAGTTATTAACTACTCTTCCATAAATGTTATATTTCATAATTATTAAATAAATGTTACAATTCTATTAACTTGAAAAACACATTTGTTAACAATTATGTAATAAATGAACCAAAAAGAGGAGAGTAATTATGAGAAACTTTAACAAAGTAATTTTAGCAGGAGCAATGTTATTATCAGTAGGAACTATGTCTGTTCCAACAGCGAGTGTATCCGCAGCAAGTGCGAAATGCAATACAAACGTTACTTCAACTCAAAGTAATACAAGTACAAAATTTACATCAGGTAACTTATGCTATAAAGTAACAGGAAAGAATACTTGTACTGTAACTGGTTTATCCAGCCAAGGAAAGAAATCATCATCTTGTTCAGTTCCAACTACTGTAACTTGCAATGGTAAGAAATACAAGGTTACTTCAATTGCTAATAATGCATTTAAAAACTGTGATAATTTAAAATCTGTAAAAGTATCCAACTGTGTAACTTCAATCGGTGCAAATGCATTCAAAGGTTGTGATAGCTTAAAAAATGTAACTTTAGGAAAAGGCGTAAGTAACTTAGGAAGCAACGCATTTTCTAGCTGTAATAGTTTAAAATCTGTAAACTGTGGTAGCACAATCAAAACTTTAGGAAACAATTGTTTTGGTAATTCTACTTGCAGAGTAGTACGATAATATAGAGTAAAAGCCGGACAGGGATATAAATCCTGTTCGGCTTTTTTTTGCTCTATAGGAAAGTTCTCTCCGAGTCCTTCCCTATAGAGTAATTCTAAAGGTCAATTTGTTGTTTAGATTGTAAAAAAGGAAAGTGTTTTTATTAGGTCATCCACAAGTGCCTGATTATCCTTAAGGCCCTGTGCGGTTTGAAGCATAGTGGATTGAAGTTCATCTGTAATCTGTGTAACATCCTCAATATCTTTAGTATTATCTGTTAAGCTGTTTGTCATCATCTGAATGGAAGCAGTTACATCGGATACCTGCACTTGTAATTGTTGAGAATTATGATGAAATTCAGTCATTAATGATTGGAAGATCTCTGCATCATTACTATATTGTTCTGCCGTAGATACCAATTTATCATAATCAGACAGTACATCGGTATTGATATAGCCAATAATGGAAGAAACAAGGGTAGAGAAACCATCCATTGCCTCTAAGATAATCGTATTAACAGAGCTGATTTGGGAAGCTGTCTTTGCACTTACATCAGCAAGTGTTCCAATCTCATTTGCAACGATAGCAAACCCTTTTCCATGTTCTCCGGCTCTTGCAGCTTCAATGCTGGCATTTAAAGAAAGCAGGTTTGTCTGGGAGGAGATTGAAATAATATCTTTTGTCAGTTCATTAATCTGGTAGATGGATTGGGATTTATTAAGCTGTGCTTGTAAATCATCATTATATCGTTCTACTAATTGTAACATGTCTTGCTTATTTTTAAGGGAGGACTCTTTTAGCAGATTGGCATTAATCTTTATTGCTTCACTGTGGGAAGCTTGTTCTTCTGCCTGTTCACAAATTGTCGTTAAGAATTCTAATACATGTTTAGTAGAAGCATTCATAGTTTCCATTGAGGACTGTACTTCTTCCATTGAGGAACAAAGTGCCTGGATAGAAGTATTGATTGTGGATACCTGGGCATTGTTATGCTCAAAAGTATCTACAGTAGTACCAGTAAATTCAGTAATCTCATTGGTTGTATGGAACACGTTTTCAATGGTAGTACGTATTTTGGAAGTGAATCCATTAAAGCTTGTAGCGATTAGTTCAAGTTCATCGCCGGATTGAATATCAAGCGTAAGGGTGAGGTCACCGTCATGCTCAGATAATCTGTTTACTTTTTCTATAACGGTATAGAGGTTAGACTTCAGTTTTCGTGTCAATACGTAGGAAGAAATCAGACCTAATCCCCATAGAACGATGCCTGCAATAATAAGTATGAAAACGGTGGATTTTAAATCATTTTTAATACTCTCAGCAGAGAAGTCAATTCCCACAATACCTATAATTTGTTTTTGGCTATTATAAATAGGCGCATATCCAGAGATATATTGGCCCCATTCATCTTCTGTAATCTCTTCATCTGCTACAATACTGCCTTCCAATGCTTTTTGTAAGCTAGGTGTAACATCATAAGTTAAATCCATGGAATTTTCATTATTAATATAGTCTTCTGAAGAAAAGACAAAATGAAGGTCCTTGTCGTTGGTGACTGAGAGTGTGTAAACATATTGTACTCCGTGAATATTTAAAAAGCTGGCAAGTAGCTTTTGCTGACGAATAAAATCATCCGAAGTGATATCTTCAATTGTATAGGAGGAATGCTTGTCTCCATCAATAGCTTCAGCTAAGATAGAAACTGACTCTTTAGCTTTTGTCTGGATCGATGTCACAAGACGTTTTGAGGAATATTGATAGATACCAAAAGTAATCACAATGCATACAATTGTAAATGCAATAGAAGTATACAGAAGTATCTTGCTTGAAAGATTCAATTTCCTTGTTTTCATATTTAATTCTTTGTTCATAAAACTCCTTTTTCATTTATAGGTATTCCCTTAGTATAAAATACATATCGGTGAAACTAGGAAAGATTGGGAGTGGGAAAAAATGGGGGACAAACATGGAAAAAACTACCTTGAAAAGTCATGCGTTTTTCTGTTGACAAAGCAATTAAAATACGATAAACTATGTAAGCGTCACAGGTAATCACTGACGACATGCGGGTGTAGTTCAATGGTAGAACACTAGCCTTCCAAGCTAGATACGTGGGTT